>JBHGBC010000008.1:0-80990 GCA_041946805.1 bacterium | reverse complement strand
GCAGCCGGTTTTTCGGAAACCAGAAACTGGATTCGCACCTCGTGGCGGGTATCGTCTTCCATGCGTAATCGATTCGCGATTTCTCCGTGCAGGGGTTGTTCCAGATTCAATTCATTTCTGGAGGCTTGGAAAATCCCCTGGAGAATACTCGGGTTATCTGGATGAGAGAACAAAACCAGATTGATGCCCGGGGTGCTTTTCCCTGGTTCCTCCCTTTCGCCATTGGTCACGAAGAGCGTTATTTTCACTTCGGAGGCGGCGATTTTCTTTTGGTTGAGCGCGCGGATTTCAAATGTCCGGCAGAAATTATTGACTTCGGTAGAGATGGAAATGGTCAAATAATGAGGGAATGCTTAAATGGTCTTGGTTGCGTTTCCGATAATGGATACCGCTTGTTGCTCATTCTCTGATTTTATCAGCACGATATGTTGAAACGGTCCGGGCTGGCTGGGCGCGGTAAAACGAATGGAAAATTCCGCCGTGGCCTCTCCGTTCAATTGAGCTGGAAGAGGTGAAGGAATGGTACAGTGGCAATCCGCTTCCGCGGTCAAGGAAAGGATCGGATCCAGGCCCGTATTCCGGATTTGAAAAACAGATTCCGTGGTTGATCCGGCTTCAATGTCCTTTAATACTAATGCGGGGGGGATGATCTCAAAAGAAGAGGAGGTATGCTCACAACGTAGTTGGAGGATAAAAAATGTGGCATATATGAATAACCAACTCTTCTTCATGCTGGGAGAACAGGTAATACTCATTTTTAACCTCATAGCTATGTATCATCCACTATATAGCCTTTAAAAAATTTGGATTAACCTATCATCACATTAATTCTTTTTATGTTTGTGTCAAACCAATTATAACTACTGTCACCCACCGGTAGGTGACACTTTTTTATCTGAATCGAAAAAATAGCCTTTTTGCGTGGCGTGGACGGCAATCCCGCGGCGGCGGAGTTTCGCCACGTCCCGGGCGATCTGCTGCCGCGACACCCCGTAGCGGATGGCCAACTTGCCGCAGGTCCAGAATTGGGGCTGTCCCATGAAGAGGGAACGCATCTCCTCCAGCCGCATTTCCCGGTTCAGCCGTCCGGATTCCCTCGCCGGATCCCGGGAGCGGCCTGGCGCGGCCGGTTGGACGATCCCTTCCGGCGGATGCGTCCCTCCCGGGTTCCGGCAAGCGCGCAGGGCCTCCAGCACCTTTTCCTCCGGTACAGACGATGTGAAAAGCCATCGCACCCCGTACTCCAACGCGAGGCTTTGGACAGAGAGATCCGCGGGAAGGGTATCCATCCGCAAAATAACCGGAATCCAGGAGTGGTATTTCTGGATGTGCCGGGCCAATTTCAGGCCCTCCGCGGCCGGCAGGTCCCCCTGGATGACGGCCATGTGGACCTCCTGAGTACGGAGAAGGGCTCGCGCCCGCCGCGCGGATGGCGTGAAGAGGCAGTGGAATTCACCGCCGGCCTGGATTTTCAGAGTCCGCCGGAATCGGCGATCGCCGGATACCACCAAAACCGTGAGTTGCATTTCGGCGCTCCCCTGTACACCCCAACAAGCAAGGAGGGCGTCATGGCACAAACCAATCTCTATAAGACGGTATGAAAAAATATAGTATATGTCAATTATATTAAAAATGATGATTAAATGAATAAAGTATTCCTCTCTTATTCCCTTACCGGTTTCGTAAGGATTGATTCGGCCGCCTTGCCTGACGCGTTCCGTCCCTTTCCCAGAGAGAAGCCTCTTTCCAGAAAAAAAGGAGACAGTTTTTTTTCCTGTCTCCTTTTCTAAACGATCCGCCGAAGCGAAATGTTAACGGATTTGAAGCGTTATGGATTGTTATTTTTCGTGCGCCAGGACGACGCCTAGATCCGCCAGGTCCTGGATCACTTTTTCGGGATTTTCGAGGACCTGCGCCTTGCAGGCGTCGCAGCACAGTTGAATGACCTTCCCGTCATGCACGACCGAGCTGTTGCCGGAAACCGGTTCGTGCGAAATGGGGCATTCCTTTTGCTCGAAGGTCAGCAAAATGGGGGCGATGCCCTTGTCCAGCATGTTCTGGACGGTCCCCTTGGGATCCTTCTGGAAGGCGGCCGGGCAGTTCGGGCAGCAAAATTGGACCAGCACGTTGTTTTTAATGGCGAATTGCTCCGCCTTGACCGGCTTGCCGGAGATGGGGCAGACGGTCTGATGCTTCAGGTTGGCGGCCAGGGCAGGCTCTTCCCCCTTTTGGCGGAGGGCCTGAATGGCGGAGAGGGGATCCTTCTTCACCGCGCCGATGCAGTTCGGGCAGCAGGTCTTGATCTCATACCCCATGTAGGTGGTACTGTCCTTGCCGGAAACCGGTTTCCCGCTGATCGGGCAAGTGGCCTGCGGTTTGCGTTCTTTTTCTTGCTGGAGTTCGGTTTTGATAGCCTCATCAAGGCTTTTCCCCGAGGGGGCGGCGGTTTCCGACGATATCACGGGCAGCGCGATACCCAAACACAACACGAACAGCAGGGAAGAGTACAGGTACTTTTTCATGGCCTACGTCTCCTTTGGAATGAGGGTAATGGATAAATAAAGTCGACTGTTTTAGTATACAATTGGAGGAAGAGAAATCCCAAATGAACCGACACTATATATATTGGTGAATTCGCATGTTCATCCGCCGGGGGGAGGATCAGATCTCGACTTGGATTTCCTGGATCATCGCTTCGTCCACCTCCACCCCCAGGCCGGGACGGGCGGGGACCGCCAGGTGGCCCTGGACCGGCTCGAACGGCGTAGCCAGCACGCTGTACGCCAAAAACTGCGGGCCGTTGAGCGCCGCGGGATACGCCAGCCCATACGCCCCGAACAAGGCCAGCGACGCCGCCAGCGAGACGTCGGGATCGGTCAACCCGCTGCCCAAGAACATCAGCCCCGCGTCTTCCAAAATCTCCACCTGCCGCCGGGCGGACCACAATCCGCCGCAGCGCGCTGGTTTCATGGCTACGCCGTCCAGCATGTCCAGCCGGATGAACTCCATCAAATCGCGGGGGGTGATCACGCCTTCGTCCATGAGAATCGGCAACGCCCCCTGCCGCTTGAGTTGCTGGTAGCCGGAAATATCGTTAGGCCGCAGCGGCGCTTCCAGCACGTCCACACCGATATCCGCCAGCCGGGGCGCGGCCCGCATCGCGGTGGCCAAGTCGTAGCCCCCATTCGCGTCCGCCCACAAAAAGCCGTTGGGTATCCGCTCGCGCACCCGCTTGCATAATTCGATGTCATACGCCAAATCGGGTGCGACCTTTACGTTGAAATTCCGGAATCCCTTCTCCCATCCTTCTTCCATCATCCGGTCCAACTGATCGAGCGTGGCGGGATTCAACGTCCAGCTCAGGGTGATCTCCGGCTTTCCGGTCCGGCCCCAGAGCTGCGCCAGCGGCGCGCCCAGCGCCTTGCCCCACAGGTCATGCAGGGCGATGTCGATCCCCGCCTTGCACAGCGGCATCCCCGACGTGTAGCCCGGCTTGATGGCCGCGTCCATCGCCTTGTGGATCCCCGCCAGGTCACGCGGATCCCGCCCGAGCAACGCAGGCTTCAAGTACCGTTCGATCGTGGTGGTCACTGATTCCAGGGTTTCGTAGGTCCAGGTGGGAATGGGGACGCTTTCGCCCCAGCCCCCGGTGCCGTCGTCCGCCGTGATCTTCACCAGCACCGCCGCGCGGCCGGTCCGCGCCCCGCCCGGAGTCTCCAGGAACTTGAACCGCCCCCGCGTCGGATAATAGACGGGATACGCCTCGATGTGTTCGATTTTCACGGTTTCACCCTCCCCTTCTGGCGGCCTGGGCTGGCAGGATTCCCGGCCGTCTGATTCGTGTAACCGGTATATCCTACTCTTTATGAGAAGTAAATGTAGATGGATAAGCGCGCAGCGCGTAATCCATCATGGCGGATCTGAAATGCAGTGTTTTTCGCGCTGAAGGCGCGGCATGAGCATGACCCGGGGCGAAAACCCTGGGAACAAGGAACAAAAAAACCAAGCCCTGAAGTGGCGGCATATATTTAGAAGGGTAAATCATCGCCCCCAAAAGGTTCATCCGGCACGTGTGTACTTTTTATCAACCTGGCCGGGCCGCTCATCAATCGGGCTGGCCGGGGAGATCCATCCCCTATTCCCCTCTTCCTCTGGAAGAAGGCCAGGGTGAAGGTATCTTAATGGCTGATTTTCGTGTCCTGCCGTTATTTCCAGAATAATCCCCGATTTCCGCATTCCCGCCTCGTACTTTCCACAGGTTTGAATCCCGTACTTTCCACAGGTTAAATCCGGTGATTCCCCGAGTTGTATCTCCTCCCGCCCTCCCTACGATATAGGCGTGAGCGGAGAACAGTCTCTGCGATTGGATTGGATCAATGACGATGGAAAGCCCAAATATCCTTATTGTGGATGACCATGCCATGTTTCGCGCCCTTTTTCGTTCGATGATCGAAAAACTGCCGCTGGCTTCCCGGATTCTGGAAGCCGGGGACGGGGAGAGTGCCGTGCAGCTGGCCAAGAAACATACATTCGATCTGATCTTCATGGATATTGCCATGCCCGGGCTGAGTGGAATCGAAGCCATGCGCCGTATCCTGCGCGAATCTCCTAAGATGAAAGTCATCATGGTGACGGTGCTCGCCAAGCACTCCTTTGTGGAGGAATCCCTGGCCGCCGGCGCGTCCGGGTATTTGATCAAAAAACACATCCATGAGGAATTGGCCATAGCGGTTGAGAAAGTCCTGAATAACGAATCCTTCATTGGTAAAGGTATTCAAGATTTGTAAATATCAGTTTGGAGGATATTCAAGATTTAAGAAAAAAGGTGAACCGATCATATCAATAACAATAAAATCAGAAAGTGCCAATTACAAATTCATAACAGGAATCGGTGTTAGCCAGATTTATGAAAAGAATTCGGGTAATTATTTAGTGGTTTGCAGGACATCTTTGGAGCGCCAACGGCGCGTTTAATCTGGCCCAGAGCTTTGACCCCGGGATGGTTACCGCCATGGCATTGAATTCCCTCTCCCTCCGGGAGAGGGCTAGGGTGAGGGAAGCCCTGAAAGGGCGAAATTCATCCTTTCTCCGCGATCGAGTAAATAGTGGCAATTTGACAATCAGGGGGTATCAAAAATGCAGCGGTCACTCATTCTCTCTCTATTGGCGTTGCTCATGGAACTTGGAGTTGTCCTCGATGTCTCGGCTCAAGTCACCGCGGTACGGACCTTGCCCTATAATGTGTATTGGCCGGACCAAAAGCAGCTGGTAACCATCGAAGTCACCGGAGACGCGGGACCGATCACCGTGGCCGAAACTCCACCGGTGGGATGGAAAACCGAGGCGATCAATCCCAAGGCCGGGATGACATTTGCAAATGGCGTCATCACGTGGGATTTTACCGCCTTCGATGGATCCCAAATCTTTCAATACCATATTACTCCGCCCGTGGACGCGAACGGTGCGGTGGTGTATTCCGGAATGCTCGGGTCCACTCCGATCGGCGGGATGGCATCCCAGACTTTGGCCAAACCGGAACCGCTGGGCCTCTTCGACGATCACCGGGATATCATGGAAGTTCTGGAGTATCCCAACGAGGCTGCCTATGATCCCCAAACCGGAGAGTACCGGATCCACGCGGTGGGATACTATCATTTTATTTACAAGCAGGTAAGCGGTGACTTCACGCTGAAGGCGAAAGTTGTCGGTGAAAACCGGTCTGAGCAGAATCCTGCTGCCCTGCATGTGGCTGATGCACTACAAGAAGAAGCCGGACAATCGACAAACACGGCCTCCTATACCGTTATTGTAACCAATCACGGCGGTGGTTACTCCGGATGGGACCTGGGAACCGGCGAGGGCGGTAAATTCACCTCTCCCATTAATGCGAGTGTATGCGATGGGAGGTTTCGCATCGAACGGCGCGGAAATTCTCTGAGTATGTATTACTTTGACATAAGCACCCAAGCCTGGGCGCTTCATCACCAGATCGATATCCCGTTCAAGGATCCCGTTTACGCCGGTCTGATCGGTAATTCCGGCTCTCCGGGATTCTATTCCACGTGTACATTCACGGAGGTGGAACTCACGCTGTTGACTTCCTCGGTTACGGGTTGGGAGTTGTTTAACTGAGGGAGAAGCGAATTGGTTCAATTGGAAAATAGGTTCATCCAATAAGTGTGTACATTTTTTCTGGAGCCTGACCGGACATTGATTAGACGGATTGGAGAGAGCGACCCGAAATCCCCTCTCCCTCTGGGAGAGGATTAGGGTGAGGGAAGCCCTGAAAGGGTGAAATGCATCCTGTCTCTGCAGTTGAGTAAAAAGTTACGTACTTTTTTTCAGAAGACGGGTAAACAGATACCACCATAAATACCTATTGATTGTTTGATTTGGACTTATCCAATTTCTGCCGTCTGCGTTGATTGCCCTTCATAATCCAAGAGAGGACGTAACGAAGATGATCAAGCAAGACATCCTATACTCAAATCTGTTTCTATTATTGTGCATCTTGTGCATCACTCCGTCTGCCACCGGTAATGTCATTTATGTTTCGTCTATCGCTACAGGTGACGGGAGTGGATCGAACTGGGCGAACGCCTGCACCAGCCTGACCGCGGGGATCGCCCAAGCGGTGACACGAGAGTATCAAGGCAAGATAGTCGATACCGATGAAATCTGGGTGGCTTCGGGACGATACAAAGAGGCCATCGAAATGAAAGACCTGATTCCCATGTATGGAGGTTTCTCGGGCAATGAGGCATACCGGGAGGAACGAGATTGGGCGGCGAATGAAACGATCATCGATGCCACGGGACTGAACGCCACAGCCGTCCAGGCCGCCCATCACGGGGTATTGGACGGATTTACCGTGACGGGTGGATCTCCGAGCGGTAATGGCGGGGGAGTGTTTTGCCCTAAGGATTCTTCCATACTACTCGCAAATTGCACAATCAGCGGGAACATGGGATATGACGGCGGCGGGGTGTACGGCGCGGAAGGATCTTCCATCCTATTTGATCATTGCGCTATCTCCAGAAATGTATCCGATTACAATGGCGGTGGGGTGTACTGCGCGGGCTGGACTTCAGCGGCATTTACCCATTCATCCATCAACGACAACATGTGCAAAGATCAGAGTTATCATGGTGGCGAAGGCGGAGGGGTACGCTGCGGCGATTATTCATCCGCGATTTTCATCGACTGCGCAATCAGTGGAAATGCCGCCGGCGAGGGAGGCGGTGTGTATAATTCGCCATGGAGTGATACTCATTTAGCATTTAGTCACTGCGAAATCACCCAAAATTACGGAAATTGTGGGGGCGGGGTGCTTGGCCGCAATGTCACCATGACCGATTGCATCGTGGCTGACAATACGCAAAAAACGGATGGGTGTTGGTACAATGCCGCGGCGGGTGTGTCTTGCTATGGTGAATCAACGCTGACCGATTGCACGATTACTGGGAATGTTGTGTTGGAAATGGGTGAGACGGGCGGTTGTGTTCTAGAAGGTGGGGGCCGAATGGAGAATTGCACCATCCGCGGCAACCGTGGGGGGATTGGGGGCTTAAGTGTTAATGTACTCTTTGGTCAAACCACGGACGCAGTAATTCCACTAATTCAAAACTGCACAATCAATGGCAATACCGGAATGACGATTGGTGGAGTGAGTGGTAGGGTATTCCAGCTGGTCAATTGCAAGATTGTTGGCAACTCGGTTCAGGATGGACCATGCAGCGGAATTTGGGGCCAAAGATACACTCTTAAGAACTGCATAATTGCCGAGAACTCAGGCGGATGGTCTGTTGTTAGCGGCAATGCATGGGGAATTAATTCCCCAATAAAAAATTTTCTCTATAACTGCATAGTTCAAAGAAACTCAGCCATTTCTACCACCGTCACGTCTGATGGAAACCCATTTGATTTAATGAATTGCACCATCGTTGGAAACACAGGTATTGGTTGTGATCTTTCCTCCAGATCGACGGTAACCAACTGCATTTTGTGGAATGAAGGAGCCGAGATGGTAACGTCCTGTACAGCCCCTGTTTCATATAGTTGCATCAAGGGTGGATGGCCGGGCGTGGGAAACATCGATGCCGATCCACGTTTTGTGCAGCTCGGGGACGGAGAATCCACGGACTTGCATCTGCTGCCCGATTCGCCGTGTATCGATACAGGCAATCCCGATCCAGCCTTCAACGACGCTTGCCGGCCACCTGGATTGGCAACGATGCGCGGCGACATGGGCGCTTACGGCGGCCCCGGCAACTGCGCCTGGCCCGAGGAATCGGGAATTCCCGTTCCGGTCAAACACTGGATACTGTATTGATGAACCTGTCAGCTCGTCAGAGCTCCGGATCTCAGAAAAAAAGGATCATCCGATACGTGCGTACATTTTTCCGAACGCGTGGCCGGATTTCGATGAGACTGGTTGGAGAGATCCACCCTACATTCCTTCTTCCTCTGGGAGAGGGCCGGGTTGAGGAAAGCCATGCAAAGACGCCTATCCCCTCCGTTGGCTCTCCAAGATTGCATGGGAAGGAATTTGTTTATCCTTCGGTTTGGAGTAACGAAATTGATACGCGTTTTCGGTCAACATGTACTCAATTGCCGGATGAACCTATTTGAGAATCGTAGTTCCCGGATTCCGGTTCTACCCCAAAAAAACCGGAGACCTTCCTCTCTTTGTTCCCTCCATGCTTGACGATGGCCGGTATATCCCTACAATGACATGTAGTTATTAATTACTCCCCGTTTCCGAAGGCCGTCATGCTCTCTAAAACTGGTATCCACGCCATCCGCGCCGTGATCGCCCTGGCTGAACTCCCCGAAAGCGCCTATGCCGGCGCCACAGGCATCGCCCAGGCCATCAAGGCCCCCAAGAATTATCTGGGAAAACTGTTGCAACTGCTCGCCCGGGACGGCCTGCTCGAATCGCAAAAGGGGCTCGGCGGCGGCTTCCGCCTGGCCCGCGATCCGCAATCCATCACCCTTCTCGACGTGGTGGAGTCGATCGAGCATGTCAGCCGCTGGAATGGCTGCATCCTGGGCCGGGAGACTTGTTCCGAACAGAATCCCTGCGCCATGCACGAGCGCTGGAAAACCGTGCGGGACGCCTATCTCGCCCTGCTCAGCCAGACCACCATCGCCCAACTGTTGGAAAAACCCAAACCCGTGAAAATCCGCCGGTAAGATCTGCCGTGTTGTTTTTCATTCCCTCGGATACACTCTCCCTCAAATTAGATAAAGGAATGTGATACTACGATTATGACATGTCTTTCAGGCCTCGGCGCCGCGCAGCCTGACACGGCGTTCCCACCGCCGGGCGAGGGATTTTGCCGGCCTTGCCCCGTCTGTCAGGAAGCCCGGAGTTCTTGGAACAATCCCGGCGCTTGCCCCCGCCGTTGCGGCCTGGAAGTGGTATTTTCCGATGATTTTCGGGTGATTCGCCATAAGGCCTTCCCCCGTTCCTCCGTGTTGCATCACTCTCGTCTGTGCGCGGTTTTTCAGGGGGCCGTTCTTTTACTTCTCAACGCCGGAGTTCAAACGTATCTTGGATGGGCCCGACGCCGCTGTGCAGTTTCCTCCGTTCACGCGCACGGCCGCCTGCATCATACGGGAACCGTCCGCCCTATCGAGAAATCACATCACTCCCGGATTGTCCGGAGAGATCGATTCATGCTTTGTCTTCCGTTGATAGCCCTGATTTCAGCTAACGCCATAGGAAGGAGAGGACGATGAATTTTTGGAAACTCTGGACATCCCTGGTTTTGGTGATCGCCTTGTCATTCGCGGTTCTGGGATACTATGGATGGGTCATCTACCGCGAGGCGCCTCCCATCCCGGACCGCGTGGCCACCGCGGACGGCCGGACCTTGTTCACGGGCCAGGACATCCGCGACGGCCAGAATGTCTGGCAATCGGCCGGCGGCCACCAGTTGGGAACCATCTGGGGCCATGGCTCCTATGTCGCTCCCGACTGGTCCGCCGACTGGCTACACCGCGAATGCGAATGGCTGCTGAATTCTTGGGCGAAGCAAGACTACAACTCCGATTCGTACGCCGCGCTGGATGTGGAAAAACAGGCTGAACTCAAGGCCCGGCTGAAGAACGAATTGCGGACCAACACCTACGATCCGCAAACCCGGGTTCTCACGGTGTCGAATCTCCGCGCCCAGGCCATCGAGGCGGTGGGGCAACACTACGCCGCCTTGTTCGGCGAGGATCCCGCCTTGGATGGACTGCGCGAGGCCTACGCCATCCCCGCGCTTGTCCTGCGCGATCCCGAACGGCAGCGGTTGATGAACGCCTTCTTCTTCTGGACCGCCTGGGCTTGCGCCACCAACCGTCCCGGGCAGGAAATCAGCTACACGCAGAACTGGCCTCCCGAACACTGGATCGACAATCAGCCCACCGGCCCCATCGTGGTTTGGTCGGTGCTCAGTTTCGTGTTGCTGCTGGCCGGCATCAGCGCCCTGGCCTGGTATTACGCCGTGAGCAAACCCAAGACCGGGGAAGAGCCGCCGCTGCCGGACCGCGATCCCCTGCTGGCGCTGCGGCCCACGCCATCCATGAACGCCACGCTGAAATATTTCTGGGTGGTAATCGCCCTCATCCTGGTGCAGGTCACCATGGGCGCGATCACGGCCCACTATGGGGTTGAAGGCTCCGGCTTCTACGGCTTCCCCCTCGCCCAATTTTTGCCGTACGCCGTCAGCCGCACCTGGCACGTGCAACTGGCCATTTTCTGGATCGCCACCGCCTGGCTGGCCACCGGCCTCTTCATGGCGCCCGCCGTCTCCGGCTATGAACCCAAATATCAGAAGCAAGGCGTCAATTTTCTCTTCGTCTGCCTGGTCATCATCGTCGCCGGGACTCTCTTCGGCACCTGGCTCGGCACCCGCCAGCGGCTGGGACTGACCGCCAATTACTGGTTCGGCCACCAGGGCCTGGAATACGTGGACCTCGGCCGCTTCTGGCAGATCTTTTTGACCATCGGCCTGTTCCTGTGGCTGGGCCTCATGGGCCGCGCGCTGTGGCCCGCCCTCAAAAAGCCCGGGGAACACCGCCATTTGCTGGTGATGTTCTTCATCGCCAGCGCAGCCATCGCCCTCTTCTACACCGCTGGGCTGATGTGGGGCCGCCAGACGCATCTCTCAATCATCGAATACTGGCGCTGGTGGGTCATCCATCTTTGGGTGGAAGGTTTCTTCGAAGTCTTCGCCACCGTGGTCATCGCTTTTCTCTTTACCCGCATGGGACTGTTGCGCGTCGCCACCGCCACGTCCGCCGTGCTGTTCTCCTGCTCCGTCTTCCTGGCGGGCGGTATCATCGGCACCTTCCATCATCTCTACTTCACGGGAACTCCCACACCTATTCTGGCCTTGGGCGCCACTTTCAGCGCCCTGGAGGTCGTCCCCCTCGTTCTCATCGGCTTCGAGGCGTACGAGAATCTGGAACTCAGCCGCGCGCGCCAGTGGATCCAGGCCTACAAGTGGCCCATCTACTGCTTTATCGCCGTGGCTTTTTGGAACCTGGTGGGTGCGGGCCTTTTCGGATTTCTCATCAATCCCCCCATCGCCCTCTATTACATGCAAGGACTCAACACCACGCCGGTGCACGGCCACACCGCCCTCTTCGGCGTGTACGGCATGCTGGGCATTGGCCTCACCCTCTTCTGCCTCAAGGGACTGGCCGCCCGCAACGTGTGGCGGACCGGCGTGTTGTCGTTCGCCTTCTGGTCGATCAACATCGGCCTGGCCCTCATGGTGCTGCTCTCCGACCTGCCCCGCGGATTGCTCCAAACCTGGGCCAGCGTCGAACACGGCATGTGGTACGCCCGCTCCGCCGAGTTCATGCAGACCGGAATCATGGACTTCCTGCGTTGGCTGCGAATCATCGGCGATACCGTCTTCACCGTGGGCATGGTGGCCCTGGGCTGGTTCGTGGCGGGCCTCAAGATGGGTTGGTCGGTCACCGGCGAGATCGAACCGGGCTTCGAACCGGAACCCGAAGTCAAAGGCGTCCGGTATGCCGGTTCCTGAGACAAAACGGTGATCATTGCTACGCGCCGATTGATTGTTTTAAACCCGGCCAGGGCCTCTATCCATGCCAGGTTCCGGATTGGATCGAGAAACGATGCATGCGGAATCCGGTCATCTGCATGATCTTCGGAAGCCTGCCGTTGTTAAGCAATTGCGGCGGTCCAGGGACATGTTTCGACTATCCCACATGCCAGGGTGTAATCACTCCTTCCGGTGTTCATCTGGAAGGCCTGTTCCGGACAAACGAAGAAGGCACGCTGTGCAGTCTGAATCCGCGGTCCGGCATCGCCGAATCGTACGCCTGTCCGCGGATGGCCTGGAATAAACTTTCAAAATCCGGAAGGGCGTGGATTTTCACGATGATCCCTGTTTTCCGGATGGCAAGAGCCGCGAAGTCACCGCCCGCGATGTGGAATATTCGCTGATCCGGTGGAAGGGTGTCCGTAAGACCTGGATAAAGCCCACGAACTCATGGTCCTGGCGGATTACCCAACAGGCAGGGATTGGCAGAGGTCACTTGGCAATTGAACAGCGCGGAAACCCTGAACGAAAACGTGGCCGAGGCCGTGCGGGAACAACTCAGTAAAATCGGAGTGATTGTACAGCTGCGGATGGTCGGCTGGAGCCGGCACCTGGAATCGCTGGACCATTACGAACCGGTCTTGCTCCGCATGACCTGGGTGGCGGACGGGCCGGAGCCGGAGAATTTCCTGGCCCTGCTCGACGGTCCTGACCTCTGCCCCGCGGGACCGAATCACTCAGCCTACGCCAATCCTGAATTCGGCCGCCTGCACGAGCAAGCCATCGCCACCACGGACGAGAAGGAACGGAACCAACTCTACCAACAGGCGGAGCAAATTGCGGGGGAAGACGCGCCCTGGCTCTTTCTGTACAACACCAAGCGCTATCACGTCCGGCAATCCCACGTGAAGAACTTGCGCCTCAACGCGCAGGAACTGATGTTTCTCGCGAGAGTATGGCTGACGCCCCGGCAAAAAGTCGTCCTCGCAATTTCAAAACCTATCGTCTCGAATGTTAGTTTTTACATGATAAAACTAGATTGCTGAACTATACTTAACTTAATCCAAATCAATGCCTAAGGTCATGTAGAAATGATGCCCAAACCACCGGGACCACTCCACCGGCGGTCGCATCCCCTTACTCCAGCAGAATCCAATCCGCCACCGGGGTTTCTTGAATTTTGGGCATATAGGCCGTGGAGCCATACTCCTGAAACCGCAAACCGGTGACGGTTCCCGTATTGTCTTCAACAAAGGAGATTCCCATGTTGCCATCCAGGACGAATTTCCAAACCCCTCGCGAATCGGGTTCCCGCAGTTCGAAAATGATCTGGGTGGGGATGTCGAGCATCAGAAAGCCGTTCACGGAGACGACCTTGAATTCGGCATTCTGGAAGGGGCCGTAGTTGGCCAGGTAGTTTCCCAGGTACGGTTTTTGCTCTTTCGGGATCGTGCCGCTACCCGAGGGATGGATGAGTTTCTGGTCGATCACGGTCTCCAGCCGGATTCCCGAAATCGTTCCCCGCGACTGGGTGAAGTATAGGACGATCAGGTCCAACTCCGGCCAAGCCCACGCCCAGGTTCCGTCCGAGCCGCTGTGGCCGATGACGATGGGGTTTTGGGGTGAGGAAGCGGCGCGCTCCATATACACGATCGCCAGCCGGCCGTAAAACACATTCAGGCCGGGGAAACCCGAGGGCATGGGCGCGTTCGAGTTCAATTGGGTCATGGCGGACACGGGCGCGAGGGTCCGTGTGACGGCGTCCGCGGAGAGGATACGTTGCCCGTTCAACGCCAGGCCCCGGTCCATCCACATAGCCAAAAACTTGGCGTAATCCGCGGGCGTGGAGTAGAGGCTCTGCGAGCCCCAGGCGAAGGGATACATGGATTTTCCCCCCGGCTTGTAGAAGCGTATCCACTCGCCCTGGCTGCTCGCATAATCACTGGCCACGCGTTCCCACCGGGGATCGTCCGCCGGCATTTGGTAAAACGAATCACTCATCCCCAACGGCCCGAGCAGCCGCTGATTCACGAAGGCTTCCAAGCCCATGCCCGAGGCCACTTCCCCCACCGCGCCCAGGGCTTCGCTGCCCGCGTCGCTGTACCAGAATTTGGTTCCCGGGCTGAACTGCGGGCCTTTCTCGCCAATGGCGTTAGCCATGTCATAAAGAGAGGAATATTCGTCCAGCCGGGTCAAAATCGACAAGGGCAATCCGCTCCGGTGAGTGAGTAGCTGGTCGATCGTCGCCTCGGCCGAACGGCCGTTGAGAAAACCGGGGATATACGTGGACACGGGATCCTCGAGGCTCAGGCGGCCTTCATCGATCAGGATCTGCGCCGCCGCGCCGGTGACCGGCTTGGTCATGGACCGGATGTTGAAAAGCGTGTTGCGCTCCATGGGTGTTTGATCGTCCCGGTCTTTCCAACCAAACACTTCATGAAACACGGTCCGGCGGTTTTTGATGACCAGGAATTCCGCCCCCAGAATGCTATCTTCGTCCAGGTACTGCTGGATTTCACCCGCCAGTTCATGCAGCGCCGCGGAAGACAGGCCCTGGTTCTCGGGCGTGTCCGGCGGAAAGGCGACGGCGGTTTGGGCGGGCGCCCCACGTGGCAACATAAACATACCGGCGCACAACGTCAGCATGATGAGATACGTAAATGGCCGGCATGAGATGGATGGTTTTCTTTCAGGGATACTCATGATGGGCATCGGCCTCCTTCACTGACTTATACGGAATGGGATCCTTCCAGGTTCCAGTTTTCATTCAGGCAGCGGTTTCCGCTTCCCTTTTCTCCGGAAAAGCTTCGAGAACCTGCTTACTCGTTTGCAGAGTAAAGATGAATTCCGCCCTCTCCGGGCTTCCCTCACCCTGATCCTCTCCCAGAGGGAGAGGAAATCGTCTCGCGATGATTTCTATGCTCGCACTACGAACAAAGAATCGAGAACATTCCGCATTCGGGTAAACCGTTACGGCCACGGATCTTCTCCCGGACGCGCCGGTCAGGCGTCCTCGAGGCGCAGGAGGCCCTGGATCCGGGCGCGATAGGCTTCGAACGCCTGGCGGCCTTTGGTTGTCAAGCGCAGCAGGGTGCGGGGAATCTTGTCTACGAATTCCTTCTTCACTTCGATGTATCCCGCTGACTCCAGTTTGCTCATGTGGGAGGAGAGGTTGCCGCGCGTCAGGCCGGTCTGGCGCATCACGAACAGGAAGTCCGCGCTTTCCACCGCGTGCAGCACAGCCAAAATAATCAGGCGGCCCGGTTCGTGGACCATGCGGTCGATTTCGGTGATTTCCGGCCGGGTCTCTTTCGGTTTTTTACTCGCGGCCACGGGGAGCCTCCTCTTCCGGGATATCCCGCCCCTCGGCCGGATGGGTCCAAACAAAGCGGGTGAAGAGCGTCAGCCCGGCGGGCAGGAATAACGCGCCCAGCAGGAGGATCTGGATGGCTAGGATGTCCAAATAGGACTCCAGATCCAGGAAGGGCACAAGGATGCCGGAGAGTACGGCGGCCGCGCCGTATCCATACCAGCGGCGGATGCCGAACTTCACGGCCAGCGACACAGGGCCGATGGCCAGCAAGCCGCCGAAGAACACGGGGAGAAAACGGTTCGACCAGAAATTCCAGCCTGGTTCCGCACCCAGGAGCCAACGAAACGCCGGAATGCACGCCACCAAGGGCAGGAGTAAGAGAGCCGTCACACCCACAATATCACGGAACCGGGTTTGCTTTTCGGCGGGGACTGCCGCGAATCCCATGCGGGGGTAGATATAGCGGCGCTTGACCGGTTCGATGAGCCGCGCCAAGCCATACGCGGCCAGCCAGGACAGGATGACGAGAAGGGGATGCACACACAGCAGCGCGCCGGCCAGGAGCAGGAACAAGCCCACGAAGATTTCGGTCAGGCCGTCTTGGAAGAGGGCCTGGTTGGCGCGGCGTTCGAAGTCGCCGAGATTCAAGAAGCGCGGCATGGGAAGGGCCTCCGTTTCGATTCCGATATAAGCAAACAAGTTTGTATTGCAAACTGATCTGCAATGATAATAACCGGGAGGGAGGACCCTGTCAAGAGATTTTTTTCATCCACACAAAAAAAATCCGGCGCATATCCGAGAAGGCGGGGAAGTCCTGAGAGGGCGGTTCGGATATGGATGGGTTACGCGCGACCCGCTAACCCATCCTATGTTCCGATCCCAGGATGTCATCCCCGCGAAAGCGGGGATCCAGGGCTCAGAGGCAACATCAATTCCCGTTCGCTTCGGACAGAACCGGGCGCGGGGTTTCCAGCGCGAAGGCCAGCAATTCCTCGTACAGGATCAATTGGATATCCAGGATTTGATCATGGGTGACCTGGGGATAGCCCGCGTCCCGCACGCCATGGGAGCATTCGAAGGTCATGGAGACTCCCCCGCACACGTGATGCAGCGCGGAGGTGAGATTGAACGAGGGGGGAGGATAGCGCTTTCCGTCCCCGGCGGGAACCGGCGGCTCGCCGGCGGGCAGGCCGGCGTTCCGGTAGCGGGCCATCAGCCGTTCCCCGAAGCGGGCGATCGTTTCCTTGGTGTAGAAGGGCGCATAGCTGGTGGGTAGAACGGCCGGCGGGGATTCATGAGAGTGTAGGTTCAAAATGTAATCAGGCGCTTCGTCGAGGGCGATATTCAGCAGCGCCCGGGTCTCTTCGGCCATGGGCGCGAAGAACTCGTCGTGCATCAGGTTGATCCCCGCGTCGTTGAAATACGCGCCCAGGAACCCGACATCGCCCCGCATGGGGTGGATCGCTTTCACCCCTGGCCATCGGTAAAGCGTGCCGTCTTTCCGGGTACCCTGCCCGATGCGGGTCATTTCCTCACCGGAAAGGCCGATGAACGAGTCGTACGGGCACCGCGCCCGGCCGTCGGGATTGGGCAGGGGGACGATCACCACCCGGCAACGGTCCAGGGCCGCGCGCAGGTCCGGCCAAGCCTTGTCCCGCCAATCCTTGCCGGTTTCAGCCACACGGAGGAGATTCACCATGCCGGCGACGCCTTCGACCTCCTGACCATGGACCGGTCCGATGAGAAACACCACCGGCGGGGTATCCGCGGCTTTGCGGGCATAGAAGGCGGGATCGCCCGCGCCCGCCGCCGAGTTGTAGTTGGCCTGCGAGTGGAAATCGGCGCGTTGGCCGTAGGACACCTTGTACACCGGGCGGCCGCCGGGAGTGTAGGCGATGATCTCCCCGGATCCCCGCTGGACCGCGTTCACCGCGGCGGCCACATCTTCCACCGTGGATTTCCAAAACACGGGGATCTTCGGCTGGGGATACAACCGCTTGGGCGGTTCAGTCTTAACCAGGTTTAATTGATCCGAAACGCCTGAATTCACGGGAAAACTCAATACATTTAATAGATCGGTCCCCGCCCGGTGTTCCTCGGCGTCGCTCCAACCGTCCCCGTCGTCATCGAGGTCGGCGTTGTCGCCGGTTCCGTCGCTGTCCGTATCGCGCCATTCGGCCGGATTCCAGGGAAACGCGTCCCAGGGAATCGCATTCGCCTGGTCTACCCCGTCGCCGTCGAAGTCCAACTCCTGGAAATCGGGCGTTCCGTTCCGGTTTATGTCATCCCCGGTCCCGTCACCGTTATCGTCGGCGTCCTGGTTGTCCCCGATCCAATCGGCGTCCTGATCGGCCCATTCCTCGGTTTCCAAGGGAAATGCGTCCTCCGCGTTCGCAATGCCGTCTTCATCGTTGTCCGTATCGCGGCCGTTGGGGACACCGTCACCATCGATGTCGGGCGCGGGGCCGGGAGTGATCAGCAACGCGAGGTCCACGATGAATTCCGGCACATCGATTGTGTTCGCGCCCGTGGCCACCGCGATGGTTCCAGCAATAGCCGCGGTTTCGGGAACGTACCAATAGCCCGTGGCCGCCCGGGGAATATCCATGGTGATCTTCAAGCCCTTCAGCGGCTCTGTGTGATTGCCGAAATGATGCAAATACACCCCCGTCCGCTCCGAGGAAGCCAGGCCGTAGGCGCGCGCCGCGCCGGGAGCCGAAACCGTCACCGGGACCATGCGGAGATCGCCGCCGAGGGCACCGGCGAAGCTTTGCAGGGCGTGGACATACTCCCGTTCCTTGGGCCCCAGCCAGATGTTCATGAAATGGCCGTCGCGGGCGTAGCTGGTGTTCCAAAACACAAAGGCGATCTCGTTAAAAAAGGCCGTCCAGCAGCGGATCCGCATCCGCAAGGCGGAACGCTCGTCCCAAACGCCGCCCACACCGGGAGGGATGGGTTGTTGGGTGTCAATGTAATTTCCCTGTTCATCCACGATCACCGGCTTGTTGAAGCGCTTCCACTCCTGGGCCCGGTCAGCGATTATCCGGTCGGATTCCAATTCGTTTTCGTTTTGATACCAATGCGGCGCGTTGATCTCGATGCCGGGCAGCTCGGGGTGTTCCCAGCTGGTGGTGATGGGATGGCGGTAGGGATCGATGGACCGCAGATAGGGCGCCATCGCGGCGTACCACTGGTCACTCGCCTTCTGTTCATTGAGAAACTCCCAGAAATCCACGTAAGCGCCCCAGCGGTCCACGCTATATTTCGTGAAACGCTTCACTTGTTCCATGCCGGCCGGATCGCCGGGATTCTCGTTGAAGACGGGTTGATAGCCGAACAAGCCGTAAAGAATCCGGAAGCCGTATTTCCGCGCGCGGCGCAGCAGTTCATCGGCCATGCGGGCTTCCTTGACGAGATAATGATCCCATCCGTCCATCAAGGAAAACGAGCAATTTTGCTGGGAGAAGCGGTACAGGTTGAAGCCGGCGCGCGCGAATTGCCGGAAATACACATCGCCGTTCTGGGGATTGTTGGCGGGGCCGCGGATGAATAACGGGCCGGGCGGCATAGGAGCGGGTTTCTTCGCGTCCAGGCGGAACGGGCCTTCCATGGAGGCCTGGTCCAGCACCGAGCCGTTGTCATTGTTATCACCCCAACAATCCTGCACGCCGATGGGGTGGTACGGTTCACCGTTCTCGAAGATCCAGCGGAAAGGATTGGTTGGATGCCGGCGGACGAAGCCGGGTTGGGGATTTTTCCCTTTCACCGCGGTGAATTTGCCGGAACCGGTAGCGTGAATCCCTCCCTTTCCCTCAAAGCGGTAGGCGAAGGCCCACTCACCCGCCTCGGCGGGGGCGAACCGGGCTTTCCATGTCTCCGTCCCCGGCGATCCCTCGGCATGATCCGCGGGGCCGTAATAGAATCCGCCGATGGAAATGCTCCGCCCGCCGGGAGAGATGAAATCCACGGTGATGGTCACGTCGAAAAAGGGATTCATGTAACGATGGTCTTGGGCCAACGTGATTTCGAAGACTTCATACAGCGGAAGGATGGCGGTGTTTTGAGTCAATTGCACCGCGGCTGGTTCCGTGAACGGGGATGGATTCGGCGATTGCGGCCAAGCCGGCTGTTCCACGGGATCAAGCAAGCAAGTTGCCAGAAAAAAGGAAATGAAAATGGTTGAAAAGATTTTCCGCTTCATGTGATTGATCCACTCCCATGTGTATGGTTCCATCTTCCCTCCGCGCGGGATTGCCCGCCGCACGGAACAAGTTTTCTCTATTCGATGATACAATAAACCATCCCGGGGGGAGGAGGTGATCGCGGGCCGGCGGCGGTATTTCATGCATCGAATTCGATGCGCGAATCAATCCCCCCATGCGGGAGCGTATGACATGAAAGTGAAAATCGTCTTGGAACCGAGCGAGGAAAGGGGCTGCCCCATGTATGTCTCCGCGCTGCCCACAATCCGCGCCGAAGTCCATTGCGCCGGGATCACGTTGGGCGGCCACGATTCCTCGGCACCCATTTTCGAATATGCGGGAACCACGTTTATCGCCAGCACGATCCGCACTTCATCTCCCGCCAGTCGCTTAAATCCAAGACGAAGGCAAGGATGTCTTCCTTCAATTCATCGTTAAGAGCCGTTGCACCCAGCTTTTCCCAGCCCCTCCAATCCCACCGGCCGCCCATACGCATCCACCCATTCCGCCGTGCCGTATTCCTGGATCAAGTCCACGAACTCCTTGATCAACGGTTCCGCCGCATCCGATGCCTGAAAACCCGTCACCATCAATAATGCCATTCCCGTCAATGCCCTTCCGATGAACTGGCTCATGGCGCGTCACCCCACGATCTTCTCGATGTGATGATGTACCCCTTTCGGAGGATTACTATATCCCAATCCACTATATAATCAATAAAATTTTTATATCATAAATAATTGTGGCTGAATTGATTGAATTACTGATGAAGTAAAATATATTAATGCGAGTGGATGGAGAGGCAGGAGAGGGGGACCCGCACGAAAACAGGCCGGGCATCGGGGCCCGGCCCGCTCGACTCATACTTGATATTTCAGATGATCCTTACCGGCCGGCGCTGGGAACGCCGAAGAATTCGCAGCGGCGGTTGAGGCGCCAGGCGCTTTCGTCGTGTCCCATGGCCAGCGGTTGCGATTCACCCAGCGACTTGGTCACCACGCGCTCGGCGGGCAAGCCGCGTTGCAGCAGGTAGTGGGCGGCGGCCTGGGCGCGGTTCTCACCCAGCGTCAGGTTGTATTCCGGGGTTCCACGCTCGTCGCAGTGGCCTTCGATCAGCAACACGTATTCCGGATGGCGATTCATGTACGCGGCGATCTGATCCAGGCACTGGGTGAATTCGGACTTGATTTCGTACTTGTCGTAATCGAAGTGGATGCGGTCGCACAGGCCGGGGAACTCACCCGCGTCCGGCAGCTTCGAAAGAGGCAGCGGCGAACCGCCCATGGGCGGACGGGTGATGGAACCTGAATCCCCTCCCGTGCCCGGCTGGCCTATCCCTTTTTCCGCCCGCACATGCGCGCCGGCGGGCTGTTTCGGAGTGCGCGCGCAGCCGCCCTGCAACAAAGCCATGGCCAGCAGAACCGTGATTCCCTTGATTGTGTTGCGTGTCATCGTGGACATGAAGCAGAACCTCCCGATTTTTTAAATTACAAGATGGATGAAGCTCATCATGTTTTCTGTCGCCCGGATGAAGAAGACTTTCTTTAGCATAAAATCAACAAAATCGGTAGATCTATTGAATCACACGTGTTCCGCATGGGCAGCCCAGGGCGATCGTCAAGGAGACCATTCCAATGTCCAACGGGGAGTGAAGAGGCTTTGGCGGCGGATTTCCCTCCGCGGCCGGTTCGCGATCCCAAGATGCCGGACCATGCTGACAACACCCTATATCGTACCCGCCCAACCGCGGAATGACAAGAATTCCAACGGTCCTTTCGTTAAATTGGCGTTAATTCGGCGACCAGGACGGCGCGACATTCTCTCCCGCCAGGCTGGTGACGCGGTAATACTTCTTTCCGTCGGGCAGCAGCCGGGTGGGGTCGCTGGGCATGATGAAGATCTCGTGCTTCCCCAGCCGGTTCGATGAAAAAGCGATGTACTGGCCGTCGGGCGACCAGGTCGGATTCAGGTTCTCGAATTTGCCCTCGGTGAGCATCTGCAGGTCCGATCCGTCCGGGCGGACGGTATAGATGTCGCTTTGAAGGTTGTCATAGTAGCCCGAGAAGGCGATCCGGTATTCGCCGCCCACGGGGACCGGCGACCAGAAGGGGGATTCGCATTTCCGCTCGACGTAGGAAATGCGCTGCGTGTTGGATCCGTCCATATCCATGATGTAAATCTGCGGACTCCCCACGCGGTTGGAGACGAAGGCGACCCGCGCCCCGTCCGGCGACACGTCGGGGGACACTTCCGGCCAGTTGTTGTTGGTCAGCCGCCGGGGCTGTTTGGTGCCTTCCTTGGGAATGATGCTCAGCTCGGGATTGCCGTACGCGGACATGGAGAAGATGAGATTGCGCCCGTCCGGCAGCCAGCGGGGTGTGTTGTTGGTCCCCTTGAACTGCGCGGCGGGAACCACTTTCCCCTGGGCCAAGTTGTGAACGAACACGTCCGGCCAGTTGTTTTTGAAGGAGATATAGGCCAGTTCGTTGCCGTCGGGGGACCAGTCGGGGAAATTGGTCACGGAGTTGAAGAAGGTGATCTGCTGGACGCTGTCTTTCCATCCGTCGTAGTCGATCACGAAGATTTCCTTGATTTTCTTGGCGGTGTTGGAATTGACGAACGCGAAGCGGGTTTCGGTGATGGGCTTCACCTGGCCTTGGGTCAGGCTGGAGATGATCTCGGCCGTGGCCTTGTGGCCGGCGCGGCGGAGGTTCTTGCGGGCGAAGGGCTCATGGGGCGGCCCGCCGTAGGCCCTGCCGATGACCCGGACGCCGTCAACCAGATCGTACACCATCAGGTCGAGCTCGAAGACGCCCGGGCCGCGGGGAACCAGTTCGCTTTTCACGATGTAGTCCATCATCACCCCGTTGACATCGAGGCGCCGCCAATCCTCGTACGAGATGTTGTTGCGTTCCACGTCCTGCCGCTGGAGGAAGGCGGCCGGCGGGGTTTCCGCGAACACCCGGAACGCATCGGAAAAGCCCAGATCGAAGAGGAACAACTCGTTGAGCTCCTGCACGGTTTGTTCCTGCCCGGCGAACGGCTCGCGGACCGCCGGTTGGACGATCAGCATCTTGGGCTTCTCGAGCCCGCCCATGATCGGGGGGATGGACAAGGTCGATTCCCCGGCCGGGGCGGGGGCCGGAGCCAGGGCCAGGGCGCTGAAACCACCAGTGACGGCCAGCCACAATATCAGGATCCGTTTCATCATTTTCCCTCAACCTTCTGTCGTGGTGAAATGCAATCGAGTTGATTGAATGCGGTCATTTACAAGTTCCATTGTAGCAGGGGACCGTAAACCGGTGCAATTGCCGGTGCAGTCCCGGGGCGTATTTTACGGGGGATTTCCCCCGGAGCGCCGCCGGCGCCTCAATAGGTCTTCTTGGGCATGATAAAAGGCACCAGCACGCGCACGCTGGAAGCGGTGTATGTCATCGGCAGCCGTTCCAGGGGGCTGGCGCGTTGCACGGCCTCCAGGACGGACTTATCCAGCGCCGGCCATCCGGAACTCTCTTCCAAGAAGATATCGCTGATGCTGCCGTCCTGATAGACGGCAAACGAAACCACGGTGATGAAATCGCGGTATTCGGGCGGCCGGATGGTTGGCTGCAGCCAGGCCCGGTACAACTGCTTGTTGAGTATCATGGCATAGCCGGTGAAATCGTGCGGGGCATTCGGATCGCCGAAAATCTGGGTCATGTACTCACCCGTGCCGGAGCCGATGGGCGCGCCGCTGACTCCCGGCGCCGCGGCATTGTCCGCCGGCGCCGGGACCTGTGACTCGATTTCCGACAAGGGGATGCGGGGGAGGTCCGGCGTGGGGGTCGGCTGTTCCCCCGCGGGGCGGGGCGTCGGCGTACGCTTGGGAGGCGGCGTCGGCCGGGGGGTCGGCCGGGGGGTCGGAGTATTCTTGTCCGTGGGCTTCACCGTGGGCTTTTTGGTCGGCGTGCTGCTCAATTTTTCCCGCAATTGGCTGATCGTGTCCTCGGTGAGCTTGGGAGGTTTCTTCTCAATTTTTTGCGGCTTGGGGGGCTCGGGCTCGGATTCGGGTTCGGGCTCCGGTTTTTTCGGGGCGGGCGGTGGAGTCGTGAGCCGCCCCGGAGCGGATTGCGCTTGGGCGATGTTCATGGAGATGTAGGAGCCCGGCCTATATTGATAGTGGGAGCGCAGGTTGACCGTCAGGTACAGAAATACCGCGAGGTGCAGGATGGTGGAGACGATATACGCCGTCCGGTCGTTCATGTGACGGACTTCCTCCGCAAATTCAACTCCGGGGCTTGTAGATGGCTGGAATATTGACCGACTGGAAGCCGACCTTGGCGGAAACGGCGATCACCTCGGCCACGTCACCGAAGGAAGTCAGCTTGTCCGCGTTGATGAACAAGGCCTCCTCGGGGAATTTGTTTTTCAACTCGGTCAGCTTGGCCGGCAGGTCGGTTTCGTTCACCGGCTGGCCGTTGAGCGTCTTCCGCCCGTTGGGATCCACGCTGACGACGATTTGCTCCTTGCCCATGGCTTCGACGTAGCTGACCTGGGGGACGCGGATGTTCAAGCCGGTTTGGACAAAATTGGACACCAGGATGAATACGATGAGCAACACCATCATGATGTCAATGAGGTTGGTCATGTTCACATCGGCCAGGGCTTCTTTACGGTACCGAATCTTACGCAGGGCCACCGGTTCTCCTCCGGCTGACCGGCCGGGGGGCGGAGAGGCGGGTCGTGTTGCTGAACGCGCCCACGACGATTTGCCGGTCAAAGTGATTGATGATTTCGCTGGCGAACGTTTCCAATTGCGTCTCGATGCTCCGCACCGCGCGCAGAATCCAGTTATGGGCGAACACGGCCGGAATGGCCACCAGCAACCCGCCCACCGTGGTCAACAACGCTTCCGAAATCCCCGGCGCGACGGTCTCCAGGCTCGTGGCCCCCACCGCGCCCATCTCCTGGAACGAGAGGAACACTCCCCATACCGTTCCCAACAGCCCCAACAGGGGCGAAACGCTGGCGATGGTGGCTAAAAACGTCGTTCCCCGCTCCCAGCGGTCTTTTTCCATCTCGATGGCCCGGTCCAGGGTCCGCTCCAGGGCGGGCACCACCGGCCGCTCGGCAATGATCCGGTTCTGGTCGCGGTCCAGCGTGGCCCACAACCGCAATTCCTCGTAGGCGGAAACGAACAACCGGGCGGGGCTGTTGGCGGGCAGGATGCCCTCCTGGGACAGAGCCACGATATTGCCTTCCAATTCGTTGAACAAGCGGCGGAATTCCCGGGATTGCTTGCGTTCCTTGCGGAAATCGGCGAACTTCTTGATCATGATTCCCCAGGAAAGAATGGAAAGGACCAGGAGGGCCAGGTAAATGGCCAGCGCGAGAATCGAACTATTGATGAGATGTTGAAACACGCCTCCACGTTGATTGATGAGTATCAGTGAGACCATGGAACCATTGAACAATGTCGTTTGCCCCTTTCCCTCGTGAATGACTGGTTGGCAATCCGCCGCCGCTACGGAGATTATGCCGTCCCCCCCTTCCCACCGGCTCCATGGGACTCCCTGGCTTGGACCATCCGTAATGCATTACTACGAAAAATCCGGGCGCCGCGTAACGCCTCGATGGGGGGGACGCTCCATTTCCGGCGCTATGGCTATTTGGGGATTTTAAGGCGTTGGCCCAGCCGGATCTTGGAAGGATCCTGGATCCCGTTGAGTGTCTGTAAATCCTGAACCCTCACGCCGTACTTGGTTGCGATGGTGGACAGCGTTTCTCCTTTTTGGATCGTATGCGTGTTCCCCGAATCCTCCACCGGACCGGCCGGAGCCGCCTGGCCTGACGTGGTGGCTTCCGGCTCGGGGACTTTGACGCCCAGTTCTTGCAGGATCTGGCGGTAAATCTTGCGGTTTTCTTCCTCCATGGAGGAAACTTGATTTTCCAGGCCGCGCAGGGATGCCTGGGTCCGGGATTGTTCGGAACGCAGCTCCTTGACGGCAGCCGCCAGCGCGGCCACTTCGTTTTGCATGGCGCGCAATTCTTGCTGAGATTGGCTCTGCAAGCTTTCCTGAGTCTGAGTCAGTTGCTGGGACAGCGTGGCGTAACTGTCGGTGGAAAACGTGTCCAGGCTCCGGGTTTTCTCCTCCAACCGGGAAATCGCGCGTTCCATCCGGTCCACCCGGCCGGCGGTTTGGGCCGCCTGGCTCTCCAGGCTGGACTGGGCGTTGCGGAGATCCCGGAACGATTGGTTGATCGTCTGGTTCACTTCCGAGAGCGTCGAAGTCGTCTGGGCGGTCTCCTGACTGGCGTCTTGTTGATACCGGTACACCCGGCGTTCCAGATTTTGAACGGATTGCTGTAACTGAGTGATTTCCTTGGAGGCGCAGGAAGCGAAAAGGAAGCCGGTGCAAAGCAATCCCGGGATGATTCTCGTGGAAATGACCCTCATTGACCCGATCTCCAGGAGTCACACGATGTTTCTGCGAACCCGTATGTACACTAGAATTATCGTATGATATGATCGAATAATAAGATGATTTCTTTCCATTAGCCATAAATATCATATCAATCCCTTGCGTTTATACAAGCACTAAATTGCTATGATTGAATTGTAATTTACATGAATCCGGGGGGAGGAAGCTGTGTCCTCCCGTGAATCTTCCCGAATCCGGGATTTTCAGGGCCAAAATCGGATGAACGATGTGCATCTGCCTGCGGACCGGAAGGACGGCGGATCTTCCCGCTCTCCGGCCGGATCCTCGGCCCGAAGCCAAGGAAAAGCGCCGCCGGTGTTCAACTGGGGTGATGGCCTGAGCCTGGAGGTTTCCGCCAGCCAGATGTCGGCCAGTCTGCAGCTGGACGCTGCCTATGCGGATCGTTACACGCCCGAGGATCTGGAACGCTACCTTCACCAGAACAAGGTCGTTTTTGGCATCGACCGAAGCCAACTCGAGCGTATTTTCCGGGAGAAATGCTTCAATCAGCCCCTCCCCGTGGCCAAGGGCAAATCCCCCTGCCATGGCTTGGACGGCCGGGTGGATTGGCAAGTGGATTTGTCGATCCTGGAGGGGGCCGAGCTGAAAGAACGCAAGGGCCGGGTGGATTGGAAAGAAAGACATCACGTTCTGCAAGTCGAAGAAAATCAACTACTTGCACGATTGATACCCCCCACCGTGGGCGAATCGGGCATGAACGTCTACGGCCAGGAACTGCCTGCCGGCGCCGGCCAGGAAGCCCGCTTTCCGGCGGGCAAGGGCGTCCGTGTCAGTGAAGATGGAAAAGAGCTCTTTTCCAACCTGGATGGCGTGATCAGCCGGGAGGGGGAAAAAATCTCGGTGACCTCCATCTACAAGGTCCAGGGTGATGTCTCACTGGAAACCGGCCATATCGAATGCCGGGAGTCCGTGGTGATTTCCGGCGGCGTTCTGCCGGACTTCCGGGTGAAAGCAGGACAGGATCTGCATATCAACGGGCTGGTGGAAGCAGCGGAACTGGAAGCGGGGGGGAGCATTTTCATCAACGGGGGGATCCAGGGAAACCAGAAGGCGGTGATCAAGGCCGGGGGCGATGTGGTGGTCAAGTTCATCAGCAACGCCCGGGTAGAAGCGGGAAACGATGTCATCGTGAACGGCGCCATCACGAACTCGGCGGTGACGGCGGGGCGGGAGGTCATCGTGCAAGGCTCCAAGGCGGTCATCGTCGGGGGAACGATCCAGGCGGAAAAACGGATTTCCGCCGGAGTGATCGGTTCGGAACTGGGGGTGAAAACCGAACTGATCGTCGGCGCGAACCTGAAAAAGGAATTGGAAAAGCGGAACCAGATTCTGATGCAGATCGGGACCTTGACGGAAAATTACAACCGGCTGCGGCTGGCGGTCACCAGCTTGAACCAACTGCGGGATCAGGGAAAACTGGACAAAGATAAAGAAGCGATCCGCTTGAAGATCATCCGGGCCGGCCTGCAGATACAAACCCAGATTCAGCAATTGCAAGAGGAAGCGCGGATCAGCGGTACGCAGGCCGAGGAAGGCAAAAAGGACATCGCCGGCGTCATCGTGCGGGAAAAGGTCTGGCCCGGCGCCCGGATCACCATCATGAACAGCCTGTACCTGGTCCGGAATCTCATCACCAAGGCGCGGTTCGCGCTGCTGGACCGCGAAATCGAAGTGTTGGGTTACAAGGAAGGCGATTAAGATCCTGGCGGAGGGGGTGGGATTCGAACCCACGATACGGTTACCCGTATACCCGCTTTCGAGGCGGGCGCCTTCGACCTCTCGGCCACCCCTCCGAAAAGGTTTCTTGTCATCCGGTCCCTTGCAGGCCCGGGAACTCTTATCGTAACCGTTCAAAAAAATCTTTCAATAACCGCTCGCATTCTTCCTGGAGGATTCCCGCATGAACCAGCACCTGGTGATTGAGCCGGGTGTCTTCCAAAATCTGGTACAGGCTTTCCACCCCGCCCGCCTTGGGATCGGACGCGCCGTAATAAAGGTGTCCAACCTGTGCCTGGACGAGGGCGCCCGCGCACATGACGCACGGTTCCATCGTGCAATAAAGCGAACACGCGTTCAGCCGCCAGCGGCCGATTTGAGCGGCCGCGTCCCGCAGGGCCTCGATTTCGGCATGCGCGGCGGGATCCTGGCGGCATTCGCGCATGTTCCGTCCCCGGCCGATGACGGCTCCATCCAGCA
Source organism: bacterium (assembly GCA_041946805.1). Taxonomy (GTDB): domain Bacteria; phylum Hinthialibacterota; class Hinthialibacteria; order Hinthialibacterales; family Hinthialibacteraceae; genus JABLXU01. Next base: position 52,729 of record JBHGBC010000008.1, on the reverse strand, counting down.
CTACGACCGCCCCCACGGGAATGTCTCCATACGCGGCGGCGATACGGGCCTGGTTGAGGGCCAGCCGCATGAAATAGTCGTGAGTCAGCCGGGCAGGCACGATGCGATGTTCCTTTCCGCCATCCTGAGCCGCATTGCGCCTTATAGCATGAATCGGGGGATGAAACAATCCGGGAGGAATGTCCCATTCGCCTCTATGTGATCCTGTATTGGATTATCCAAGATCCTTGGCCCTAGTTTTCTATCCGTTTCCCTCTCCACCGGGAGAAGGCCAGGGTGAGGGAAAGACTTTTCGGGGCGCAATCATCTTCCGGTATACCTCCAGATCTCCCAAATCATTCAAACATGTCTCCCTTCGGGCAACGGTCTGCCGGCATCCCAAGGTTTCAATCCAGGGAAACACCCCCGCGCCTAAGCCCGTGGCCTGAACGCCCGGTTCCTGCTAAAATGTCATTTTGCCTCATCCCTGGGTGGGGCGGGAAGATGTTTGAAAACCGTTTCACCATCTGAGATCCGGCCATGGGTTTAAACCAATGGAAATGAAAGACTTAGATCACCTTATGGAAGAGTTGAACCAATTGCGCCAGAGCGAAAATTGGTGTGGTCTGGCGGAAAAAGCCCGGGATCGTCTCCAATTCGAGCCGGATGCGCCCATCCTCCTGCGGGCGTTGGCGCAGGCCTTGGAACGCCTCCAACGGAAAGACGCGGAGTACGAAAGGGCCTTGGAGCGTCTGTTGGAACTCAAGGACCGGGTCGTGGAGACCGCGCAACGGTTGTCGCAATATTTTATGGAGATGGGGAATGAAAAGGAGGCGGTCCGGCACCTGGAGATCGCTCTCGAAGCCGCCACCGCCGAAAGGCAGTATGACAAAATCGAGGAACTGTGGCTGGATATGGTGGAACTGGAGCCGCAAAACCTCAATTTCTTTTTCCGCGTCGCCGATCACCTGAACGGCATCAAGCAGCGCCAGCGGGCCTCCGTGCTGCTGCAAATGCTTCTCCCTTCCACCGAGGAGCGCAAGGACTGGCCCAACCGGTTCCGCCTTCTCCGGCGGATCCTCGAGTACACACCCAAGGATCCCTCCTTGCGGGAACCCCTGGTCGAAACCCTGCGGCAGTTGCACCCCGAATCCAGCTCGATGGAGCGGGTCTTGGATTACACCGGCATCCGCGGCAACCGTCCCCTGCCCGAGGCATTGGTGGAAGTGGAGTTGTTCATGAATTTCCTGCCCGGTTGCTATGTGCGGCATCCGGATTGGGGGATCGGGCTGGTCAAGGATCTGAACATGCTGGACCGGCGGGTGGTCATCAACTTTCAGAAGAAGCGCGACCACGCCATGGACGTGGAACTGGCCCAAACGGTGATCGAACCGCTTTCCGCCGATGATTTCCGCGTGCAACGGGTGATCAATCCCAGCGGACTGACGGCCTTGCTCCGCGAAAATCCCGTCGGATTGATCAAACTGCTGCTAAAAAGTTATGGCGGCTCCCTGACCGCCAAGGAAATCAAGGAGCACCTGGTTCCGGCGGTGATCAACGTGCGCGAATGGACTTCCTGGTGGTCCGAAACCAGTTCGGCGCTGCGGCGGGAAAAGTTCATCGCGGTGAGCGCCGGGGCGTTGAAAAAGTACGTCCTGCGGGAACAGGAAGTCAGTGACGAGGAGGAATTATTGCTGCGCTTCGATGAGACCAAGGCTCCGCACGACAAGGTCGATCAGATCTATACCTACCTGCGCACCACCAAGAAGGGCGATCTGCATGAGTACGTGGTCCAGCATTTTTCCCGGAAAATCCAGGCCATGGCTCCCTCGCGGCGCAGCCGGGCGGAGCGGGTGGAATTGTGGTTCACCAACGAGGATCTGAAGGCCTACGCCCCGGGTATCGAATCCGTGGACCGGGTGATCCTCGACGAAGCCTTGCGCGATGTCACCCGGCTGAGCGCCATCATGCAGCACTTGCGGTTCAAATCGCACCAGGCGCTCTTCGCGCGGGAAATCAAGCAAGCGCATCCCGCCGAGTGGCCGGGCCTCTTTCAGGCATTGCTGCTGGAACCCGACGTGTTGGTCCGTGACGAACTGGCCCGCGACCTGGAGCAAGAGGGATGCCAGGCCTGCATTCTGGAGGTCGTGGAGCAGGCGCTGGCCAACTTCCGGACCTTTCCGCATACCTTTATTTGGCTGGGGGGCCGGATCCTCACCGGTGAGGGAACGAACTGGTGCGAGGGGAAAATCAGCCCGGCGGTGGTGATCGAACGCTTGCTGCTGCTGGTCGATTACCTGACCAGCCAGGCCAAACGGCGGGATAAGGACGAGGCGGCCCGCTTGCGCAAGGTGGCGGGCGACGCGCGGGAACTGATCCGCCGGAACCATTACAACCTCTTCAAACTTCACATTCAGAACGCGGACGAGACGGTGGCGCAGTCCATCTACCGCCGCGCCCTCACCAACGAAGGCATCGACCAGCGGACCGCGGCGGATTTGACCACGATTGTCCGGGCGCGGTATCCCAACCTGTTCACCGCGGCCGCCACGGAAGGCCCGGCCCTGCCCGAGGGTCTGCTCTGCCTCAAGGCCACCTACGACCGGAAACGGGCCTTGCTGCGCCGCCTGATCGAAGTGGAACTCCCCGAGGTGGTCCGGGAGATCGAGACCGCCCGCAAACACGGGGATTTGCGCGAAAACGCGGAATATCACGCGGCCAAGGACAAACAGAAACTCCTCGCCGCGCAGGCGGCGGAACTCAAGGAAAGCCTGCACACGGCCAAGCCGGTGGAGCTCGGCGAGGTGGACACCGGGCGGATCGGCTTCGGCGCCCGTTTCCGGGTTTCGCCCTCCAGCGCGGACAAGGTGGAAGAGTACATCATGCTGGGGCCGTGGGAATCCGATCCCAGCCGGAACATCCTTTCCTACCAGGCCCCCTTCGCACAGACGTTTTACGGCAGACAAATGGGTGAAATCGTCGATGTCGAACTGCCCATGCACACGGGGCGGTATGAAATCTTGTCGGTCGAGCCGGTCCCTCCCGGTTTCTTGGACGAAATCGCCGGACACGAACCGCCGGCCGGATTGGAAGACCTGGCGGCGGCGCCACCGGAATCCGAAATCCACCACGACGCGTGAGCGGGATTGCTTATGAGCCGGTTCCCTGGGATGGATCAGCGCGCCGCGCGGAATCCTTCGCGTCCACGCCCGGCCTTTTCACCTCCCCTCGCCCTCCCGGATGTTCACTCCGGATATTCAACAATCCATTGACAACTCCCGCGGGCATCATGGAGAATCATGATCGCCTGCCTGCGCGGAATCCTGCGGGCGGAAATCCTTCTGGAGGTGGCAACATGCGGCGAAAAGTGGGTATTTTCATCCTGTTCCTGGGATTGGCTTGCCTCCCGGGTTTGGCGCAGGACGATTATGGCATCATTACCGCGACGCCGGTTTACCGGACCATTCAAGTGGACGGTGATGTGAGCGACTGGACCGGCATCGGACCAGCCTGCCAGGATCCCAGCGGCGACGGCGGATTGCATTACGATTTCGCCGCGGCCTACCTGGCCAACGACAAGGACTTTTTTTATTTCCGGATCGAGTTTACCAGTCCTCAACCCTACGGGGATTTCTTTTGGTACCTGAACACGGGCTTCGACACCGACATGGACAGCACGACCGGCCACCGCTGGCCGGCGAACTTCGGCTCGGAGTTCAACATCCAGGGACGGCAGATATTCGACCAGCGGTGCGGAGACTGGGTTTGCACCATCGATCCGGCCAGCGATGAGAATCTGTGGGGCACCTTCGCGTACGCGGACGTGGCGCCCATGGAAGGCAATGTCACGGACGTGGAATTCGCCATCCGCCGCGACCTGGTCTATAAAAACATGGAAGACGGCCAGCCGGGGCTGTCCAATCCGGACGAAACGCCCCTCTTTGATCCCGCCTATAGCGATTTCGTGCTCGTTTTCGAGACCGAGGACGAGAATTACACCTCGGCGGAATGGATGCCCGATCCCGATCCCGCCACCAACGACATCGGCATCGTCTATACCTTCGCCCAGCCTCCCGCGGACGTGCCGGGATGGGATTTGTATTGAAACGGGTCCGAGGATACGCGGCGGCGCACATAAGGTAGTTTCTTTAAAACCGTTCGACCTGGGAACCCATCTCGGGTGGGTGATGTGGATTCAGGGGTCGGATTTTCCCGTGGTCACAATTCTCATAAATCGGTAAAAATAGAAAATGGATGAATTGACAAGTCATTTTTTATTTGAAATAATTAAAATTGGATTTATTTTCAAAGATAAAACTATATTTTAGATTCATTCATAGAGCGTACACTTCGGGTTTTATCCGCAGCCCAACCGGAATAAACAAAGGAGGTCAATTCCATGGCAGCCATTCCCAAAAAAGTCGAGGAACGATTGGCTGAGAATCTGAAAAAATATCAGCCGATTATCCAGATCCTCCGAGATCGTGACGTGAATGAAGCCGATACAGTTACTTTTATTTCTGATGTATTGGCCGACTTGTTTGGCTATGATAAATACAATGAAATCACTCGCGAACACGCAATCCGGGGAACCTTTGTCGATTTAGCCATCCAGGTAGAAGGGAAACTGCGCTTACTCATCGAAGTAAAAGCAGTCGGCTTGGAATTGAAAGACATGCACCTCCGCCAAGCCATCGATTACGCGGCCAACGAAGGCGTGGAATGGGTGGTTCTGACGAATGGCATCATTTGGAGAATTTATAAAGTTATTTTTTTAAAACCAATTAACTATGAACTGATTTTTGAGTTGAACCTACTGGATTTATGCCATAAGACGGCCTCACATCTCGAATTGCTCTTCTTATTGACTCGGGAGGCAATCGGAAAATCGGCTCTGGAAAGTTATCATCTGCAAAAACAGGCCACCAACAAATATACCATTGCCGCGATCCTTCTGAACGACATCATTCTGAACCTCATCCGCAGAGAATTACGGCGTGTTTCACCCAATGTTTCAATCAATACCGCCGAAATCAAAACTTGCTTAACGGAGGAAGTGATTAAACGAGAGATCATGGAAAGTGAACAACTAAAATCGTCCTTGGCCCGGGTCAAAAAGGGCTCGGTACGTCCCTTACGAACTGTCAAGAATAATTTACCAAGTGAAGCCTCTGGTGACATCGTGGAAATGGAGGACGTTTTACCTCAAGAAACCATACCAGAGAATCAAAATCTCACTGACAATTAGAATATTTGTAACTTTTTACTGGATTGCAGAGAAAGGATACATTTCGCCCTTTCCGGGCTTCCCTCACCCTAACCCTCTCCTAGAGGGAGAGGGAATAATTTCTTTTGTCGTCCTTTTCCCAGGGCTTACGCCCTGGGCTACACTCATGCCGCGCCGTTGGCGCTGAAAAGACGAGTACGCATTCCAGTCCAACATTCATTACGAAAACTCAACAGAACCTAGTAAGAACGGACCTGAGTGTATACCCTCATCTTGAGGCGATTGGGTAAGATGCTGTTTCTTCATGTCCGCAATTCTCAGATGAACTGTTTTTTTATCCCATTCAGGCTCCTAATGCGGCAGGAACCTAGACGACCTCTCTTTTTTTCATAGAATCAATTGAAATACCATTAGATCAATACAATTATCCAATCTTATTCCAACGTAGAGGAGACAATAATGAAGAGAAACGGATCGTGGATCGTGATTGGATTGGTTCTGGGTGGCTTGGTGTTTTCGGTGAGCGCGCAGGCCGATTTGATCGGATTTTGGAAATTTGACGAAGGTACGGGCGAAAAGGCCGCCGACTCCAGCGGCCAGGGCAAGGATGGAACCATTGTCAACCCCACGAAAGGATTGGGCGCAGGCGGTTCGGTCTGGGCGCAGGATCCCGCGCGGGGCTCCGTGATCAGTTTCGGCGGGACCGCGGCCGGCGCGTACGTGCAAGTGGGCAAGGACATCGTTCCCGCGATGAAATTCGATACCAACTTCACCTGGGCCATCTGGGTCAAAGTCGAAGCTGGAAACGCGGGGAACAATATTATCTTTGGAAACCGGAAGGACATTAATGCCGCTGAATTTTCTCCGCGCGAGTTCATCAAATTCACGCCGACCAAATTTGAATTCCACGCCAACACGTTGGGCACCGACAACTTGGATTACGCGGACCCCCCCATTGGTGTGTGGGTGCATCATGTCATCGTCAAAAAAGGCCCGTTGCTGATCTATTACCGGAATGGAGTGGTGGTGAGCACACAACCCCAGACCCTGGAACTCAATAACCCTCAACCCTTGTTCATGGGTGGAGACAATGAAAAAGCAGAGGGTGAAATGTTCAAGGGTTACTTGGACAACGCCCGCATTTATAACGAAGCGCTGTCCGGCCGGGCCGTACTCGATTTGTATCTGTCGGAAGGTCCGGCGAATGTGACTCCCGCGGATTGGGAAGCACAGCACTAAAAATACCTCCGGGAACGATTCCCGGACCATCGTGTTCTGGATGCTGAACGAGTGATTCCCTCCAGTTTATCCGGTGGCCGGACCGCACTCCGGTCACCGGAAAGGTGGAGGGAAGGGATCTCGTGTTCCTTCTTCCTCCCCCTGCCCATTGTCTTGCCCTCCCGCCTCACTATACTCTAGGAAGAGGGGGGGATTTCCGCGTCAGATGGGATGATCGAGGGTGGGATATTGGATTGAAAAACCTCGGTTGCCTGCCGCCCCCCGCAAACCGGGCAGGGGCCCGTTGGCTTCACGCGGAGGTGTGAAGCATCCCGTGGCGAACCTGCCCTGTCCCGTTTTCAGCACGCAGGAAGGAAGCATCGTATCGTGTCCAAAGTCGCGATTCTCAAAACCTCACCGCGCACGGTGTTCGAGGATTATCACAACCTGTTAAATCTAGCCGGTTATCAGTCCGTGATCGATCGGGCCGCCGACACCGCGCTCAAGATCAACATCAGTTGGCATTTCTTTTATCCCGCGGCTTCCACCACTCCCTGGCAGCTCGAGGGCGTGGTCCGCGCCATGCTCCAGGACGGGTACCGGCCGGAACTCATCCACGGCTGCCACAACCGCACGGTGGTGATCGACGCGCATTTCGGCGAGCGGGAAAACAAGCAGATCAACGTCCTGGAGGCGCATAACCTGCGCAACATCCACCTCTATGAGGGCGAGGAGTGGATCGATATCCGCGAGGCGGTGGGCGATCTGACGCAAAAGTTCCTGTGCCTCAACGAGGTCTACCCCAACGGCTTTTCGATTCCCAAACGGTTCATCGGCGAAAACATCATCCACCTGCCCACGGTGAAAACCCATGTCTTCACCACCACCACCGGGGCAATGAAAAACGCCTTTGGCGGCCTGCTCAATGAACGCCGCCATTGGACCCACCCGGTGATCCACGAGACCCTGGTGGATCTGCTGATGATCCAGAAGAAGATCCACCGCGGCCTGTTCGCGGTGATGGATGGCGCCTTCGCCGGCGACGGCCCTGGCCCCCGTTGCATGGTCCCGCATGAAAAGAACGTGATCCTGGCCTCGGCCGATCCGGTGGCCATCGACGCGGTGGCCGCCCGGCTGATGGGTTTCGATCCGATGCAGATCAAATTCATCCGCCTGGCGCATGACCTGGGTTTGGGCTGTGGGGATCCGAAACAGATCGAAATCGTGGGCGACCTCGAGGCCGCCAACGAAAACTGGCAATTCGAAGGCCCCTTCAAGCATCTGACCTTCGCCGCGCGGATGCAGCACCAGATCTACTGGGGCCGGCTCAAGTCTTTCATCGAATGGTCGCTGAAAACCTGGATGGCTCCCTGGGCGTACATTGCCAGCGTGCTTTATCACGATATGTATTGGTATCCCAAGTTCGGCAACCGCCGCGTGCACCAGGTTCTACAGGGCCAATGGGGGCGGCTGTTCCACAACTGGGAGAAACTGACGCCCGATGAGCGCGGTTTTACGGAACTCGGCCCGGCCCCGGCGGGCTTCGTGCGCGCCACCAGCGGCCTCTTGTGGCAGGGGGTGAAGATTCTGGGCGAGTGCATCAAGGAAGCGCCCGAATTCGCCGCCCGTAAACGCCGGACATCCCCCAAAGCCCCCCCGGCGTAAGCGAAATTCCCTCCCGCATGGACTTGAAAACACTTCCCTCCCCCGCCCCGGCAGGGATGGTTGGGGGTATCATCCCCCACGGACTGATTACCTCTTTTTTACCCGGAGCAAGGCGCTGCTGTAGTTCCCCCGGGGAATCCAGGGGATGCCCGCGTTCATGAGCGTCTCGCCCGTGGCTTTCAAGGTTCGAGTATCGCCTGTGACTTCATATTCCGCCTGGGGATCCAATCCCCGGAGGCGGACGGACTGATACATGCGGCTGGTGGGTGTGCTCCCGGGCAAGGTTTCCTGCAGGTTGAAGAGAAACACCACCGCTTCGGAGGCATCCTTTGTCACGTATTCCAGCGCCGCGCGGGTGGTCTCGAAAGGCGAGATCAACCGGTGGACATCGCCGAACTGCACCACCGGCCGGATCTCCTTGTATAACTGGACCAATCCGGCGGCTTCCCGCCGTTGGTCCGCGTTCCATTTCGTGAGGTCCTCGCCGATGCCCAACACGCCGCACATGGAGGAATGAAAGCGGAACTTCAACGAGGGCCTGGCGCTGTGCCAGTCCTCGTTGGTGATCCAGCCCACCATGGCGCAGGCGGGGAAGCCGTGCAGGTAGCCGTATTGGATCATCACCCGGTCGGCGGGATCGGTGTTGTCGCTGGTCCAGAACTGGTCCATCTGGCTGAGCCAGCCGTAGCTGATGCGCCCGCCGCCGCCCGAACAGCATTCGAACCAGACATCAGGGAAACGGTTCTCCAATTCTCGCACCAACCGGTTCAGGTTATAGAAATAGCGGATACGCACCTCGCGCTGGGTGTCCGGATCGGCGTCCGGCCAGCCGGGATCGGCCAGGTCGCGGTTGTAGTCCCACTTGATGAACGAGATGGGATTCTCGCGCAGCAGGGTGGAGAGCGAATCGAGCAGGTATTGATACACGTCCTCGCGGGCGAGGTTGAGCATCAGCTGGTTACGGCTTTCATGCCGGATCCGGGTGGGATAATGGAACGCCCAATCAGGATGGGCGCGGTAGAGATCACTATCCGGATTGACCATCTCCGGCTCCACCCAGATACCGAACTCCATGCCTTTCCGGCGGATCTTTTCAATCATGGGCCGCAGGCCGTTGGGGAATTTCTCCGGGTCCACCACCCAGTCGCCCAGCCCGGCGAGGTCGTCCTTGCGGCCCTTGAACCAGCCGTCATCGATCACAAAGAGTTCGACGCCCAGATCCTTGGCCACATCGGCCAACGCCAGTTGCTGCGCCTCGGTGATGTTGAAGGTGGTGGCGTACCAGCTGTTGTAGAGCAAGGGCCGGACCTGCTGCCGGAACCGGGGGCGCAGCAAATGCTGCCGGGCGTAGTCGTGCAAACGGTGCGACACGCCGCCCAGGCCTTCCCGCGAAAAGCCGAACAGGATCTTGGGTGTGGTGAAGGTCTCGCCGGGGCGTAGCGTCCAGGCGGCGTCCCAGAAGTTGATCCCGCCCACGATTTGCAACTGCCCGGCTATTTTTTTATCGAAATCGAGCCGGAAATCACCGGTCCACTCCACCCCGCCGAACCAGACGTTGCCCTCGGTTTCGCTCACCGCCCCGGCCGGGCCCACGGCGAACCAGGGAGGATTCTCATAAAACCGGAACGTGCGGGTCTGCAAGGTTTTAACTCCTGGGGTGAGCCGGGTTTTCTGCAGCATGCACTCCCAGCCCCAGCGCCCGCTAAGGTGATAGAGATCGTATTCGTCCGGCTGCAGCCAGACGGAACCCGACTGCGCATTCTCCACATGGACGGGCTGCCCCCCGGCGTTGTGGAGTTCGAGCCACTTTTGGATCAGATCCAATTCGGGGATCAGCCGGATCCATTCCGTGACATGCAAACCATAAGCCTTGTCTTCCATTTCCAGGCGCAATGCGGGATAGCCGTCCTGTTCCACGATTTCATCCCGGACAAAGACCAGTTCGGTGTCGCGGGTGCGCTCGGCGAAAACCACTTCCAAGGCGGGAGTCTGGTTGACGAATCCGCCCCGGAAGGGGACTTCGCGGATTTCGCTGCCCACCTTGTTGTTCACTCGCAATGGCGCGTCGTGGGCGGCCAGCCAATCGGCGGCGGGCCCGTAATAGACGGGAATCACCACGCCGTCGCTGGCTACCGCCAATTGATAGACGGACGAATCCGTACGCAGCGTCCAAGTCTTGGGCTTTTCAGTAACGGTGATCGGTTGCGCCGGACTCCCACCCGCTCCGGATAATATCAAGGCGGTCACTCCCAGCAGCATCCCAACGGCTTTTCGGTAAACCAGGCGCATGGTGAACCTCCCACGAGTGATGTTGGGGACAGTATCCCAAAACAGGGTGATGAGAAAAAGGGACTTGGGAACGTTTCAAACTGGATAGTAAAAATGGCTCATCCGTCAAGTGCGTACTTTTTTTCCGATCGCCGGTGCGCATCTCTTCGATATGATCGATGAAAACCACCTCCCAAATTCCCTCTCCCTCTGGGAGAAGGATAGAGTGAGGGAATTTTTGCCGGGGCGGACCTGGGTGTCCGACCTCATCCCGGAGTGAATGGAATCGATTTTACCTCATGATGTACGCACTTCCCGAATGAACCGTAAAAATGAACAGAGGAGTGATTTTCATATTATGATGATCCAGATTTTAGATTCTGTTGGATTTTTCCAAAGTAGCTTTACATATTTGATCCGAATGCGGAACTTTCTCCGTGCTTGATTCGCGGTATGAGCAGGGATGTGAACAGGCAACGATTCCCTCCCCAGAGGGAGAGGGGATTTCGGGGGGCTCTCTCCCACCCGTCGAATCGATATCCGGCCACGCTCCCGGAATCGTGCTGTTCCGTATTCCGCCGGACCGGCTCACACAGGCTCTCGCATCCTTCGCGGACTTCGGCTATACGGGTTTCCATATCATTGGCGTTCATGGGAAGCTCTTCCTGGGGCGATACATCGGGATATGGGTGTGATGCTTCCGGTATTTTGCCAAAGAGGGAAAAACTTCTCTATTGGTAAGCTACACGCCATAAAATATATGCAAATTTTTTAAATTTACATACTTTACGATTTTATTGTAGAACCTGCCGATTTTTTCACGGCGGCGGAAATGAGTTTTCCCTTCCCCCTGGGAATGCAAAAATCCTCTCCAACGTTGCATTTCGATGGCATCCGGATCTAACGGACTCAGGCCTTGACCTGCCAGCCGCTAGAAATCGGCTCCGATATCCGGCAGATTGATGGCCGGGCGATAACGAAAATCCTTTCTGGACGGGATTGATTCTGGAACCTGAAGTCTTCCGGAGTGGCCATCCCTGCGCATGCGCGCGTAAGCCTTCCTGATTTTCTATCCCTGCCCTTCGTTAATCACTTTGCGATTCCACGCCGTCTCACCGTGTTGAGGATGTTCGACATTTCCTCCGGCGTCATCACCCCTAGAAGGCGGGCGAGCCCCAACAGGAAAATCCCGTAAACGAAGGGCACGGCCAAGAGGTGCAGGCCGGGGATCAGGCGGGTGATGCCCCCGGCCAGGAGGGAAACCAGCAGAATCCCACCCGCCTTGCCGGCTGGAATGGGCAAGGCGAACAGGCGCCAAGCGATCCACCCCATGGCGATCAAGAGAATCAGTTGCGACAGGAACGACGCGGCGGCTGCGCCCACCTGCCCGTACCACACGATCATGACCCAGTTCGTCAAAAACGAAATCAGCACCGCTCCGCCGGTGAACGCCACCAGCCAACGCTGCCGGTGGCGGGACGTGAAGACCACGATAATCAGCGTATTGAGCACCGACAGATTCAACGTGGCCGCCAGCACCGCCAAGACCTGGCTGGAGACCAGGCCCGTCTCCCGGATGAAATTCATCCAGCCATACGACCACCCCGCCAGCAGCACTGAAATGGGGACCGTGATGGAGAGCAGCACGATCACCGATTGCCGGAACAGGGCGCGGTACGCTGCTTCATCTGCTTGATAATACCGCGACAAGGCCGGGTAGATGGCGATCAGGTAGCCCGAGACCATCATGGTCACGCCCTCGATCAAGAGGCTGGCGTAGGTGTAGGGGGCGACCGCCTCGTCCCCGCCCATGAGGTATTCGATCATCATGACGTCCAGGCTGAGATAGAAGACATTGAAAAATCCGTACAACGCCAGCGACCAGGACTCGGCGAGCATGTATTTGATGGTGGAAAACGAAACCGGCGTGAGGAATGAAAAAAAACGCAATCCGGCCGAGGCCAGCAGGTAGAACCAGATGAAGTTTTCCAGGGACACCGCTCCCGCGGCCGCCGCCAAGGGCAGGGAGAAATACACGGTGAGAAACAAGAGGAATATGGAGATCATCCGGGCGGGCAGGTTGGTGTAAAAGACGTATTCCATCCGCTCGGCGGCGGTGAAGCCGCTGCGGAGCACGCCGGTCAGGGACAGCATGGCCGAGCCCGCCAGCGAGATGTAGATCACTCCCAATTCGCTCCAACTTTTTTCCCGGGTGAAGGCCAGGTAAAAGAACACCCCCACGCCGAACAACCCCCCCAGAATGGCCTTGAGCAACAAGCCGTGGAAGAGGTAATCGGCGATCTTGCCGTGCGTGCGCGCGCCGTCCCGGGAGATCAGATTGTCCAGCCCTCCGTCCATGAAATGACGGCCCAGCCGTCCCACATAAAACGAATAAGTGATCAGCGCGAAATCGGCCTTGGACAAAAAGGCCACCAGCAGCCAGTAACGGATCAAGCCCGAGGCGCGTCCAAAGAGGTTGAACAAGCCCATGAAGATGGAGTTCCGCAGGATGGAGCTCACCGCGCCGTCTCCCGGGGAACCAGGCCGGCTTGCAACGACCGCACATGGAGCAGCGGCGGTTGGGGCGAAACGGTTTCTTCCCTCTCCATGAAGACGTGGCATTGCAGGAGATTGCGTTCCTGGACCGAGTCGAAACGGAAAACGAGATCCTGCCCGTTCCGGCTTGCTTCCGGTTGGAACGACACCGTATGGACATCGTTATTCAGCGTGACCGAAATCCGCGCGGGGCCGGACCAGGGTTTTTCCAGCCGCAGCGTGACGGCCAGCCCGTGGGGATCGGGAACGGGAACATACAAATCCATTAAAATGTACCCGTCATGGGGCAGATAAAAAAATCCGTCGCGATAGGCCTTGGGGGCGTAGCACGAGGCCAGCAAATCCCCGTCCGCCGGATACATCGCTTGCATCGCGCGGCCGGTGATCCGGTCCCGGTAATACCCGGCGCTGGGATCGGAGGGTTGGAGGGCGAGATACCGTTCCAGCGCGGCGGCCGCCTTTTCCATCATACCGGCCCGGAATGCGAGGAGGGCGTTGAGGTATTCCCCTTCCTCCCGGCCGGGGAACGTCGCTTCCGCGAACGGTGCGAGGTCGTTGCCGGCATCCCGCGAGTAAAACCGGACATACTGGTAAAGCGGTTTGGGATCGAGCGGTTCCGTGTGGATGCGGAGGCCGATCAACGAGATGCGGTAGCCGGCCAATAGAGCCAGGCGTCCCGGATTGTAGATCGAGACGAGGGAATAATACGATTGGGCATCATCCAGAAACGGCGGGCCGATCAACTCCAGCGTGCGGCCGATTTGAAAATACACCCATCCTTGCCGCAGCGGGGGGTACAAAGCAGCGGCCTGCAAGAATTGATCCCGCGCCACCGGGAGGAATCCGGTGTCCGGCCGGGACAGAATCGCTTCACCGAATTGGAAATACAGTTCCGCGATGCGGCTTGCGTCCAGCGATCCGGGGGCGGGATTCAAAGCATGCCATTGAAATTGGATAGAGTCGTCCGCGGCGCGGTGGAGAGAATCGAAAGCCGCGGCCGGGACGGTCGGGACACGCTGGAGGATATCATTGAAACGCGGCGCCGTCCGGGGGCTTGGGGAAAAAAACACCACCGTGAGGGAGAACGCCAGCACAATCCCCCATGGAAAGACGAGTTTGACCGGCATGGCGGGCATCAAACAACCCCCTGGGCTTCTGGGCGCTCCCTAGAAGAATTTTTTCTTCTTGCGTTTTTTGGATGAAGGCTGCGCCCGGACAAACAGATAGGCCACTAAAAACAAGGCAATGCCGGCGGCGAAGACGATCAGGGGGCCCGTATCGCTCTTCTGGCCTCCCAATGGCCAGCTGTCCGGCCCTTCCGCCGGGCTGGATTGCGCGGCGAGGGGTAGAGGAAACAGCATGTCCATGAAAGGGAATCCCGCGGCTGGCTCCCAAGCCGCCGGCCCTATTCCCGAATCCCAGAAAAATCCGTGCGCCGGGCCGCAGAAAAGTCCCGCCACCAAAAGCAAAACCGGCATATCGCGCTTCTCCCTCCCATGTTGGATAGCAAAGTATGGCCGAGATGTCCCGCGTTCATCAAGGGAGAATGAAGGTTCCCGCCGTCAGGGGATCCGGGCGAATTCGATCCGCCCTTCCCGGCTTTCAATCGGCTTCACGGAAAAATGAATCGCGCCGGCGCTGGCTTCGCCCCGGATTTGATAGAGCACTTCGGCCTTGTGCAAGAAGACGCGGGTCCGGTCCGTGGCTCCTTCCACCATGACGTCCGCGGGGGCGGTATACGTCAGCGCGTACACGTCGGGATGCAGGCGCGTGAGTTCCGCCGCGGGGCCGTACATCACCGGATCCCCGGGCTTCACGGGCGCGCCGAGGCCGGGGAGCGGATGCAGCAGGTTGGGCGACAGGAGCAAACGGGCCTTTTGCGGCGGTTCGCCCTCGTCGATGCGGTCGAGAATCAGCGGTTGGTACATTACCGGCGCGGGATCGTTCGACAGCACCAGCACGGAAGTGTTGCGCGCCGCGGGGCCGAAGGGCAAGAGGCCGGGGATGTCCAGCTCCACCCAGCTTTCCGCCTCGTTAATCCGCCGCGTCACGCCCACGGTCAGCGGAGTAGCGAAGGAGAGGCCATGGGCGCCGTAACGCAGGTTGGTTCCGTCCAGGAGGCGCATGGAGGCGAACGAGCCGTTTTGCAGGCGGATGTGCCCGAAGCCGCCCTGGAAGACGATCCGCTGGTTGAGGTAATTCGCCGAGTATGAAACCTCGGGATTGGTGGACGACAGGAATAAATGCGTTTCGCTTCCCGAATGAACCGTGAACGCCACCGCCTGGAAATCGCGCCGGTTGGGCCGCGGATCGAGAGCCAGCTGGGTAATCTTGATGTCCGGGGCCTCGCCCGCGGACCAATCATGAAACACGGCGTAGAGATCGCCTTCGTCCCCTTCCATATTCCGGCGGGCGATGACAAACGAGCCGCCGCCCGCCTCGCCCGTGATCAATTGGGTCCCCACGGGATCGATGAACCACACCCGCTCCCGGAGATTTTTCTCTCCCACGGGCTTGTACACGAGACCGTACACTCCTTGCGGCGACGCGGTCCGCATGAATCCCGCCGCGTCCCGGACGAAGGCGTAATCCTCCGCTTCCGCTTTATAGTCCGCCCATTCGCCACCCGCCAGCGATTCAAGCGGCGCGGGCGCGTGGTAGATCCAATCGTGCATCCGGCCGCCCCGGACCCGGAACAGGTCCACCGCGAAGGGCGACGAGAGATACAGCGTCCGCTCATACGTCGTCACGGGCGCGCCGTCCGCGGACGCGGGATAGGCCGCGCGCTCGGTGTAGTGGCCGTCCGCCACCGCCTTGACGTAGGTGGTTCCATCCTCGAAGGATTTCCATGACCCGAGCAAGGCGTTGCGTGGCGCGTCCATACTCTCGGGCGCGGCGGATTGAGACATCCGGTCAACCACCACCGTGTTGAACTCGGCGGTAGATGATTCATTTCGCGTAACCCGCGGCGCGGGCGGACCCATCCATTCGATGGCAAGCAGGGCGGACGGCCCGGTCCGTCCCGACAAACCGGTGTCGAGATACAGCGACAGGGGGATTTTGTCCGAAACATCATGAATCACCGCCGCGCCGGTTTGCGGCATCGCGATCGAGGGAACCGCCCCCGGCGGCCCTCCCGCCAATAGGCTGGATTCGGAAAAGAGCAGGGATTCCGGCCGGCGGGGATTCGTTTTGTATAACTCCACCAGGAGGTTGCGCAGATTGGGATCGGGAAACAGCGCGTAGCCGATTTCGAGAAAGCGGATCAGTTCCTGCCCGCCGGTTTTCTCCCGCGTCAGCACCGCCGGGAAACGGCTGGAAGGATAGGCGAGCGCCGTCAGCACGGTGACCGTTTTCTGCAGGAGCGGCTCCAGGGCGGCATACGCCTCGGGCGAGCACGATTTCAGGGCCGCCCCGGCCAGGAGAAAATCGCATCCGGTTTCCGAATGCCGCTGCAGCGTTCCCGAAGCCAGCCGACCCTCGCTGGTCAGCGCCTGGCGGGCGGCGGCCTCCAGCCCCGGGATTTTCTCGTTGCCTCGCAGGCTCTCCTCCACCCAGGCGGTCGCGCCCGCGATCAACCCCGCATACAGCTTCGCCGCCTGAAAATGATACCGGGCATCCTCAACCAAGCCGTCCGGGGCGGATGAAAAAATGGGGCGGACCCGCTCCGCGTACCGGTCCCGCAGCGCCTGCCGCTCCGGCAGGCCGGTTTTAAGCCATTCGGGGGTGGCCGACAGCCAGTCGAGGGATTGCGCGAGTTGTGTCACCCCCCGGGGGGGAAACGGCTCCCCGGCGGGGCCCGCTTCGATCCATTCACCCAGTAAATCGGTGAAGGTCTGAACGGCCCGGGTCAGGCGCTCCTCCCCGCCGAACAGCACGGCCTTCAGGCACGCCGCCTGGATTTGATTCTCGGGCCGGGAGGGATCGCCCGCCCCGGCGTCGATCATCAACTCGGTCCATTGCGCGCGGCTGGCGGTATCCCGCGCCTCCAGGACGCGGATGGGGGAATACACAAAGGGGGGATCGCATTCGGACGCGGCGGCTTTCTCCACGCTCGCGCCCCAGCCAGCGCCCGGAAGGATTCCGGCGCACACCGCCACGAATATCAACCATGCCAACCAGCCAGCCGGACGGGAAACGGTTCTCATAGCGCGATCATGCCATTTCTCAGATTGAATTGCAGCCTATTGTACCATAGCCTCCCGGGATAACGGTTGAAAGCCGCGAGGGGCAACCGTGGAAACCAATATTCCTTGTTTCACCAAAATGGATTTTATTGAGGCCATCTATTCGATTGCCATAGATGAAGAGATGACAATCCGAGTGATATGGCTTGAACACGTAAAGAGATGTGAATATGGCTCTTCCGGCAAGTGCGTACTTTTTTCAGATGACTGGTTCGTGTTTCTTCACGGGAATTGATGAAAACACCCCCCCCAAATTTCCTCTCCTTCTGGGAGAGAGACTGGGTGAGGGAATTTTTGAGGGGTGGACCTTGGTATCCGCCCTCATCCAGGGGCGAATGAAATCAATGTTACTTCAGCCGGTACGCACTTCTTGGATGAACCATAAATATCAATCCCGTTGGGGATGATGATTTGCTTCTTCCCTCTCAATCCCTGTACATACTTTCCGCCACACCTCCTCCACCCCGGCTTCAGCATTCACGACATGGAATCGTTGAGGCTCGGAGCGGGCGAGCGTGAGGAAGCCTTGCCGGACGCGCTCCATGAAGGCCAGTTCCTCGGTTTCGAAGCGGTCCGCGTAGGGGGTGTCCGGCTTGCTGCCGCGCGCGCGGGCCAGGCCCACGGCGGCGTCCACGTCCAGCAGGAGGGTGCGGTCGGGGCGGCGGCCGCGGGTGGCGAAATGGTTCAGCCGGGCGATCCAATCCAGATCCAGCCCACGGCCGTAGCCTTGGTAGGCGGTGGTCGAATCGATATGCCGGTCGAGGATCACGGTCTGTCCCAATTCCAGACGGGGCAGGACCACCTCGTCCATCAGTTGGGCGCGGGCCGCCTCGATGAGCAACAGTTCCGCCTCCACACCCAACGGATGCCCGGCATCGAGGATCAGTCCGCGCAGCGCCTCGCCCGTCGGGGTGCCGCCCGGTTCGCGCGCGCGGAAGGTGGCGTGGCCCCGGACTTGCAGCCACGTTTCCAGGCGTTCGGCGACGGTGGTTTTGCCCGCCCCCTCGATGCCTTCCACGGTAATGAAGAACCCCGGCATGAATCCCCCGCGTCAGACCGTGGTCTTGGCCACGGTTTCCACCTTTTCCAGGATGTCATCGAGAATCCGGTCGCTGGTAATTCCCTCGGCCTCGCCTTCGAAGTTCAGAATCAGCCGGTGGCGCAGGGCCGATTTGAGCACCGAGCGGATGTCGTCGAAACTGACGTTGAAGCGTCCGTCCAGCAGGGCCTTGATTTTTCCGGCCAGGATGAGCGCCTGCGCGCCGCGGGGGCTGGAGCCATAGCGGACGTACTGGTTGGTCATCTCGGTGGCGTATTCGCCGCGGGGGTGGGTGGCCAACACGCAACGGATGGCGTAATCGCGCACAGGGGTGGAGATGGGCACCTCGCGGCACAATCCGCGCAGCTCGTTGACCTCGCGGCCGTCCATGATCTTCTCCGCCGAGGGCTCTTCGCGGTCCGTGGTGCGTTTCAGCACTTCAGTCAGTTCGTCGCGGGTGGGGTATTCCACGATCAGTTTGAGCATGAAGCGGTCCAGCTGGGCCTCGGGCAGGGGGTAGGTTCCTTCCATTTCCAGGGGATTCTGCGTGGCGAGCACGACGAAAGGCGGATCAAGGGTATAGGTCGTGCCGCCGGAGGTGATCCGGTGTTCCTGCATGGCCTCCAGCAGCGCGGATTGGGTCTTGGGCGTGGCGCGGTTGATTTCGTCGGCCAGCACCACGTTGGCGAAGAGCGGGCCGGGCTCGAAGCGGAAGCTGCGGCGGCCGTCGGGCGACTGGTCGATGACGTTGGTGCCGATGATGTCGGCGGGCATCAGGTCGGGCGTGAACTGCACGCGGGAAAACTTCAGGTCCAGCGCCTGGGACATTGTGCGGACCAGCAGGGTTTTGCCCAAGCCGGGAACACCTTCCAGCAGGGCATGGCCGCCCGAGAAGAGGCAGATCAGCGCCCCGTCGATGATGTCCTGGCTGCCGACGATCACCTTGCCGATTTCCTCCCGCAGCCGGATGAACCGTTCCCGGAACTGCCGGGTGCGTTCTTCCACGTTCATGATGGACTCCTTAACCGAAGTGCCTGCCGATTTTCCCGTAGGTTAAAACCTACGGCTACCCCACCGGCATCCCCCTCGGGGATGAAATGCCGGTTACATGGATGGATTACGCTGCGCGAATCCATCCCATGGTTCTTTCCCTACAGCATCCGAAGAAATTCAAACTAGCCCAGGACTTCAGTCCTGGGTTCCTGGGTTTGGTTTTTTCAAAATGGCAATCACTATCTCTCCAAAGCCGGGGCTTGGGATTTGTTTTTACGGTAATGTATCATAACCGCCAGGGGAGCGAACAGTGACGCGAGGCGGTTCTAGCGAAAAGATGGGTGTGCAGCATAGCATGGAATCCAAATTTCCCGGCGGTTTCCCGGATACCGGCCGCTATTCGTTCTCCCATGAAGTGCTGGGATGCTTTTTGGGTTTGTGGACCCTGGTGCTGACCGTTTGGCTCTATTGGTACTCGGCGCGGTATGGCGGCTTGCCTGAATGGGATGGCTTCGAGCGTGTCTCCTCGGCCGCGCGGATCTGGTACGACATCCGCCACCTCGATTTCGCCCATTTCTGGCTGCATACCAACAGTCTGGCGGTCTGGCCGTTTTTGCATTCGTGGATCACGGGAATCTTGTTCGTGCTGTTCCGCCCGTCGTTCGCCACGGCGGCATTAGTGTCCCTCTTCGCGTTTTGGGGGACGGCGTGCCTGACCGTGTGGCTCCTCCTGCGGGAAAGGCGGCCGTTCGCCCCGGCGGGCGCGGCGGCGGCCTGGGGCCTGTTCACCACCTCACCCATCGTACTGCAAAATTCCGTCACCATCATGACGGAATTGTCCGGCTTGTTCTTGGTGCTGGCTATTATCACGTGTTTGCCACGAGAGAAAGACGAGCGGCCGGGATGGTTCATTCCCAGTGGCATCCTGCTCGCGTTGCTTTTCATGTTCAAATACAACTTTGCCGGATTGACCTGGGCGGCCTTGCTGGTTCACCGGTCGGCCAGGGCGCGGTTTTCACTCCGGAAGGCGGCAAGTTGCGGCAACCTGATCTTATTCGGTATTCCCATTTTTGGCCTGGCGCTGTGGTTCATCCCCGACACCGCCCATAAATGGAAAAACTTCTGGGACTTCGCGTTCAACAATCCCCAGGTTTATACGCCCTTCGGCCTGGCGAGCCTGCTGTATTATCCCCAACACATCCCCGAGGTCTATTTCGCGCTGCCGTTCCTTTTCACCGCCGGCGTGACGTTGATGCTGATCGAGTTTCCCGTTTCGGTGAAACTGCGGCTGACCAATCCGGTGTTCGCCTGCTTCTTGGTCCACTTTCTAGCCGCTGAAATCCATCCCATGAAGATGGACCGCTTTCAATTTATCGCCGTGGGATTGTTCTTCGTATTGTCCGGCCAGGTACTGGATGAAGTGCTTACCCGGATTTTTACTTCCATGCGGATCAAATCCACCGCGGCAGCCTGGACCGGATGCCTTCTGATCCTGTTGCCTGCCGTCGATTACGGGGCGGACCGTTGCCACGAGCCGCAAATCCGCCAGGAAAACAGTTTCATCACTCCCTTGGAAGCCATCCTGGACCGGGTGGATCCGTCGGGCCGGACCGCACTGTTTCTCGCTTACGATTCCATCCCCCCGCCTTCGATTTTTTATTACTACATCACCCGGTTCGACCAGTTGGAATACGACGTCCGGACCGGAGAGCACCGCTGGAACCTGGTTTTTCTGTTCCGGAGCCGGGAATCGGTGACATCTCTTTCCCCCGAAGAAAGGATCAAAGAGCTGCGCCGGGTGCTGGAAGGCCGGAAAGTCACCCAGATCGCCATTGTGGACTGTCTCGAACCGCTCTCCGGCCCGGCGTATGAACAGGCCTACGGGGGCGTGGCGGAAATGGCGAAGCTGGTGCCCCAGCTGGAAGAATGTGAATTGAATTATGAAGAGGAATTCCACTGGACTCATACGCGGGTGCGCATCTTTACTTTGCGGGAATTATCAATTAACTGCCTGAAGGAGAAAACGAAGGACGAACCGTAAATAAGTACACATTTCAAAAAGTGCGATGGTATGTCAATTCACCTTGGCAGACAATCCAAGCCTGCTCCCTCTCCCTCTGGGAGAGGGTTGGGATGAGGGAATGCCTTTTTTGATGTCATTCCCTTCATACACACACGGATTGGTAAAACCAAAATTATATCGAGGCCTGGTTTCATCCCGATGAATGACTCGAATCCCCATCCCAGCCCAGATCCCGCCTTCTCACCGCCCCGGTTAGGATTGCCGTGGCGGATTTTGGGCTGGGCGCTGATATTTTGGAGTATAATCCTGACCCTCTGGCTCTACGTGTATTCCGTACGCCACGGGGGATTGCCCTGCTGGGACGAATACGAGCGCTGCGCCTGGGCCTCGCATATCTGGTACGACCTGCGCCATTTCGATTTGATGCACTTTTGGAAGCACACCAACGCCCAGGTGGTCTGGCCGTATTTGCATTCGTGGATCACAGGGATTCTGTTTGTATTATTCCAGCCTTCGCTGGCCTCCGCCCGCTTGTTGTCGCTCGGCGCGCATCTGGGCACCGCCTTGATGATCCTGGCTTGGTTCACCCGGCGGCGCAGTCCCTGGGCGTGGGCGGGCGCCGTGACCGCCTGGGCGCTGTACACGACCTCGCCCATCGTTGTCCAACACGCCGTGAGCATGATGAGCGAAATCTTCGGCTTGTTTTTGGTGCTCGCCGCGCTGGTCGCGATTCCCTCCGATCCCCAAGCGAAATGGACCCGCTGGATTCTGCCCGGAACGCTGCTGGCATTGATTTTTTTCTATAAATATAACTACGCCTTCCTGACTGTGGCCGGTCTGCTGGTGAACCGCTATGCCCTGGGGGGATATGAACTGCGCGGCCTGTTCAAACGCAGCAACCTGGTGCTCTTCGGCGTGCCGGTGGTGTTGGTGGGATTGTGGTTCATCCCCGAATCCAGCCGCAAGTGGGAGAACCTGATCTATTTCGCGGTGAACAATCCGGCGGCGTACATGCCGTGGGGACTGTCCAGCCTGTTTTATTATCCGCAGGTGATTCCCCAGGCCTATTTCGCGGTTCCCTGGCTGGCGGTAGCCGCCCTGGCGCTGGTGTTCATCGGCGGGCCGTTGACGGGACGGCTTTCACTCCGCAATCCCATGATGGCAGTGTTTCTTGTCCATTTTCTGGCCGCGGTCTATCACCCGTTCAAGATGGAGCGTTTTCAATTCATCCCCATGGGATTGTTTTTCATTCTTACGGGTGAAGCCGTCCGCGCCTTGTTTTCTCAGGCGTATTGGCGTTGTCCGAAAGGCGCGGGCATCATCAACGGAACCGTGATCGCGGTCCTGGTCCTGGCTTGCACGCAATTTCAATCCCGCTTCTACCGGCAGGCGCAGGTAAACCAGCAAAACGTGTATGAAACTCCCATCCGCGCGGTGATCGACCGTTTCCAGCCCTCCGACCGGATCGCTTTTTTCATCACCCACGACCTCGCCAACCCCCCGGCGGCGACCTTTTACATGATTTCATCCCTGGACCGGCTGCAGCGGGATTGGCATAAGGCCGTGACCTACTGGAACCATCTCTTCCTGTTCCGCCCGGGCGAATCGGTGCGGAATCTGCCGATGGAGGAGCGGTTCAAAATCCTGCGCCATGAACTGTACGTCACCCAGTCCAACAAGATCGTGCTGCTCGAATCCACCGCGCCATGGGAAGTTGTCAATTTCGAAGCGGTTTTCGGCGGCGTGCATGAATTCTGCAAGTTGGTCCCGTTTCTGGAGGAGTTCAAACTCGAATACGAGCGCTTCTTTCCCCAAGCCCGCGCCCGCCTGCGGATTTTCGTGCCGGCGAAGTGAGTAATAACGGACATCCACCATTTATCCGAATGCAGTGCTTTCTCGGTGCCGTGTTCTTGCCACGAGTATCGATGGGAACGCGCAACGATTCCCTCTCCCTTTGGAAGAGGGCCAGGGTGAGAGAAGCCCTGAAAAGGAGAAATTCATCCCTTTTCTGCAATCGAGTGAATAGCCGCATCTGGCATTGCGAATCAGCCTTTCCGCCCAGCCGTTCGATTCCTTCCCGCTTGCCGTTAATCCTTCCTGTATTCCGGGGCGGGACGGCCTTGGCTGATGGCTTCCACATGCTCGCGCACGACTTCCGGCGGCGAATCGCGCACCAACTTGCGGAACGCGAAGAAGAGAAGCAAAACGTCGTCGGCATACCCCAGGCCGAATAGCCGGAAATCCCTCCAGAGATCCAGGGGGAAAATGAAATAGATCATCGCGAAATAACAAAAGAGTTTCAGATGATAGGGAACCCGGGGATCGTTCAAGAGGCGTGAAAGGAGCCGGATGAAGTTGGGGATATGGATGATAAACGCAATCACCGCTCCCGGAGACAGCTGAGCCGATTCCAGAAAACGTGTAAAACGAAACGGATTGGCCATGATTGAATGTCCTGTTTCCTCCTCCGCTCTACAATCCCAGCCGCTGGCGCAGGGTGTTGCGGGAGACGCCCAGCAGTTTCGCGGCCTGCACCTGGTTGCCGTGGGTGTGTTCCATCGCCCGGCGGGCGAGTTCCACCTCCAGCCATTGGAACATCTTGAGGGGCTGCTTTGCCTGCCGCGCCAGGATCTTTTCCCATAATTGATCGAGCGCCTGGCCCAGGCCAGACTCTTCCGGGACGGGCTGGGCCGTCCTAACGGGTGGAGGTGAAACCGCGCCCATGTCCACCGCCGGGCCGGGCCGCAGATGCTCCACGGTGATGACCGCGCCCCGGGAGAGGATCAGCGCCCGCTGGATGGCGTTTTCCAGTTCGCGCACGTTGCCCGGCCAGGTGTGATTGAGCAGGAATTGCTCCGCCTCCGGAGACAGCGCGAGTTTCTGATATCCCGACCGGGCGGCGAAATAGCGCGCCAGGAGGGGGATGTCATCCCGCCGTTCGCGCAGGGGCGGCAGGTGGATGGTCATTACCTGCAGGCGGTAATACAAATCTTCCCGGAACGTGTGCTCCGCGACCCGCTGGGCCAGGTTCCGGTTGGTGGCGGCGATGATGCGCGCGTCGGTGCGCACGAATTCCTTGCCTCCCACGCGCTGGAAGGTTCCATCCTGCAGCACCCGCAGCAGTTTGCCCTGCGTGGCCAGGCTCATCTCGCCGATTTCGTCCAAAAAGAGCGTGCCCTTGTGGGCCTGCTCGAACTTGCCGATGCGCTTTTCGACCGCCCCGGTGAAGGCCCCTTTCTCGTGCCCGAACAGTTCGCTTTCCAGCAGGCTGTCGGGCAGCGCCGCGCAATTGACCGGCAGGAAGATGTTCTTCATGCGCGGGCTGTGGCTGTAGATAGCCCGCGCCACCAGTTCCTTGCCCGTGCCGCTCTCGCCGGTGATCAGCACCAAAGCGCCGCTGTCGGCCACCTTGCCGATGAACTTGTACAGTTCCCGCATGGCCGGCGAGGCGCCGATCAACACGTCGTCCGTGCCCCATTGGTCCTCGTTCACGCCCCACACCACGGTTTTTTGCATGAGGCGGCGCGTCGACAACGCCGTTTGAATCACCTCCATCATGTGCGGGGGATCGAAAGGTTTCATCACATATTCGAACGCGCCCAGGCGGGTGGCCTCGATGGCCGCGTTGGCCGTCGAGTAGGCGGTCATGATGATCACGGGGATCTGCGGCGAGCGGCGGGAGATTTCCTTCAGCGTGGTCAGGCCGTCCATGCCCCCCATCTTGATGTCCATGATCACCAGGTCCGGGATTTCCGTTTCCAGGATGGACAACGCCTCCTCGCCCGAGCGGGCCGTCAGAACGCGGCTGGTCAGGGGGGTCAGGAACCGTCTGAACGAATAATGGACGGCCTCTTCGTCATCGACGATCAATATGAGGGATTCTTGGGTTTGGATTTCCATGATTGACTCATCGGGATGTCATCCCGCGCATGGATGTCATCCCCGCACCAGCGGCAATCCAGCGCCGTTTCATGCCGGGGCACGTGGCAACGTGCCCCGGCATCTTACCAGGCGGACACCGTTCCGCGCCCCGGCCGGACCCTCCCCGGTCTCCGATTATACAAGAGGAACAGATTTCACGGAGCGGCAGTGTTCGGCCGGCCGATGATCCCGGGGTTCTCCATGTACCCCCCCGGATACGCTTGCTTGACACGGATTCCATCCGGTTGGAGTATATAGCCATATTATCTCGAGTGGAGTCTATCCATGGCCGATTATATTTTCGCCGAGGATGATGCGGATCTGGTTCCGGAGGAAGCGTACCAGGAGGGACAATCCACCGTCCGTTCCTACATCGCCCCGGATGTGGAGATGGAAGGCAACCTCAGTCTGAAACAGGGGATCGAGATCGGCGGGGTATTCAACGGGACCATCCGGTCGAACAACCTCGTGAAGATCGTGGAACGGGGTTTTGTCGACGGCCATGTCGACGCCTTTCACGTCGTGATCGAAGGCGGGGCCCGTCTTTCCCTCGTAGCCCGCAAGCGATTGGAAATCAACAAGGGCGGCCTGTTCGTGGGCAACCTGGAGATCCAGCCGGAATTCATCGTGCTGTCCGAATTCGCCACCTTCGGCGAGACCGAGGAAGCCGCCCGCGAATTCCGGCGCGAATTCACCCGCTTCCGCAGCTCCAGCGAACCGGCGGCGGAAAGCGATGCGCCACCGCCCGGCGGCGCGTCCTGAGTTTTTTCACCGGATCCTCCGTTGGAGGGGAACTCACAAGTTTTTGTGGGATCCAGGACCATTTCTGTAGGGGCACAATGCAACGCGCCCCGGCATCTCGCCGGGCGGACACCTAGGTCCGCCCCTACGGGTTTCCCTCACCCTGGCCCTCTCCCGGGGGGAGAGGGGATGAGGGAGCCGCGGACACTACTCGAATGCGTGATGGATTACGCCGCGCTACCCCGCCCCACGGCTCCAACAACAGCGGAATACGGTTTCCCGCCTCATGGTTGGACCAATTTCAACTCTCCCACCACCGGCAGATGATCGGACGGGAAGCGTCCGTCATATTGATCGTCCAGGACCTTGTGGCTGAGCACTTGGATCCCCTGGCGGACGAAAATGAAGTCGATCTTCGATTCCGGCTCGCGGATTTGGGTCCAATCCGCGTTGACGAAGGTGGAGGTGGGGCCTTGATGGCCGGATTGCGAGAGGTAGCGGGCGTCCCGCAGATCCGAGACCGGGGCGGCTTCGGGCGTGTTGCCGGTGAGGATGCGGTAGGCCTCGGATTTTTCGGTGACATTGAAGTCGCCGGTGAGGAAGACGGGCGCGCCCTGGGCGATGGCCTGGATTTTCTTCCAGATCAGTTTGGCGCTTTCCGTCCGGGCCTGCTGGCCGATGTGGTCGAAATGGGTGTTGAAATAATAGAACTCGATGCCACTGGCTTTTTCCTTGAACTTCCCCCACGTGACTATCCGCGTGATCGCCGCGTCCCAGGATTTGCTGCCGGGAACCTCGGGCGTTTCAGATAGCCAGAAGTTGTTGTGGTCCAATAATTCGAAGCGCTCCTGGCGGTAAAAGATGGGCGTGTGTTCACCCTTGTCCTTCCCGTCGTCGCGCCCGGCGCCGAACCAGGCATAGCCGGTCAGACGTGCGGCCAGGTCGTCGATTTGTCCCCGCAGGGCTTCCTGCAGGCCCGCCAGGTCCGCGTTGGCTTTGGTACCGATCATTTCCGCCACGTGATCCTTGCGGTTGGGCCAGGCGTTGACGCCATCCCCTGGATTGTTGTACCGGATGTTATACGTCATGACGCGCAGAACCGTTTCGTTTTTCTCCGCCGCGCCCATCGTCATCCCCGCCGTCATCGCCAAGGCCAGAAGCCAAAGTCCAAACCGTTTCATGGGATCAAGTTCTCCTTTAGCTGGTTTTGAATGAAATCCACCCGATTGTACGGTATCCCGCGGGATTCGTCAAAGTAATACAGTGATGCGGGCGCCGAATATTGGGAAACGGGGATTCAAGACAAACGGGAGGCGATGGTCAGGAGGTAGCTTTGGGTGATGTAGAGAAGAAAAATCACGGCGATGGGGCTGAAATCCAGCCCGCCCGCCGCCAGGAAGGGGAACGAACGCCGCATGGCGTCCAGCAAGGGATCGGTGATTTGACTGATGAATTGAACGATCGGATTGTACGGATTGACCGGCAACCAAGAAATGAGCACCCGGAGAAAGATGATCAGCACATACAGCTGAATCAGGTTCGCTACCAGGATCAGGAATCCAGACATAACGGCAACGCCTCGTCGATTGTTTGCTTACATCATGACACGGCGGGGCGAATCAGGCAATCCAGAGATCCCGCCCGCTCCTCCCGGCGGAGCTTGTCCGAACTTCCAGATCAGGGGAAAAGCCACGGATCCCCGGCAGGGATGACTTTCTTGGTAGACTACTGGAAAGAGAAACGAGCCCCAAATCCGGAATTAACCTCGGGCCGGAGATGGAGCCCTTCAGTCTCCCTCGCATTCGCAATTTCCCAGTTAGACCGCCTCATTCCCTTCCGTGGCGGATTCATGCGAACGGCTTCCGTTTCAGACAGAATCCAGGATAATGACAACGAACAGAGTCAAGGCCGATGGAAACCCTGTCCGCGCCTGAGGTTCGAGGGGCGTGGAAAACCGTGTCTAGAACTTTCCCCGGGAACGGGTGACGGCCGGCCGGTTCCATAATCCAACCGGTTGATACTCCCCTTTTAAGGACCACAAGGATGATACGAGATTACAAGTCCGTTCTGCCGGCGTTGGTGTTTCTAGGCATCACGATCTGGCTGGCCTGCTGCGGGGGCAACACCCCGGACGCAGTGTTCAACCGGGGCGTGCGGGCGTACCAGGAATCGGACCCCATCGGGGCTTCCCTCTATTTCGAGGATTTCATCAAGAAATTTCCCGAGGACGAGAACATCACGGCGGCCTATGAAATGCTGGCCCGGTGCTATTACGACCTGCGGGACTTCGCCAACGCCCGCAAGGTGTTCCAGGAGATGAAACAGAAGTTCACCGATCCCAACATCCAGGTACTGTCCGATTTCGAGATCGGCAGCACGTATTTTTATGAGGGTTTCTTTGATAAATCCATCACTCATTTCCAGGAGATCGCCGGGGCCACCACCAATCCGCATATCCAGGTGCGGGCCTATAGTTACCTGGCTTCCATTTATGCGAAGCAAACCCAGGCGGCGACGGCGGAAGAGTATTACGGCAAGATCCTCCAGATCGCCGGTTCCGCGGTGACCGATCCCACGGCGGCGCTCGAGTACCAGCTGATGGCGCTGTCGGGCACGGCCGAAGTCATGAAAGCCAGCGGGGAGTTCGAACAGGCGCGGGAAGTCTATAAGAAGGAAATGGATGTGGTGAACAGCGCGACGGGGATCGTCGGCCTGGAAACCGACCGGCAGAACGCCCTGATCAACTGGGCGCACACCTGGGCTTCGGCGGGCGATTTCATCTCCTCCGCGACGATCTATGATCAGCTGCAAACCAATCCCGCGATCACCGAAGAGGTCAAGCCGCAGTTGATCGTCTGGAAGATCAAAAGCCTGGAGAGTTTGTTCAAAAAGGACGGGAACGCACCCTATACCCCCGAGGAAGTGAATGTCCTGGTGCACGAGAACCAGCGCCTGGTCAAGGATTACTCCGAGACGGATTACGGCATCCAGGCGCGCCTGGCGATCGCCATGCTGGTCCGGGACACCACCCCGGATGAGGCGCAGGGGAACTTCAACGAGGCGGTGGATATGCTCGAAAAAGCCATCCGGGAGCCCTCCACCCCCGAACGGCCGCTGGTCGCCCTGTTCCAACTCGCGGACGCGTACATCCGGTATGACAAATTCGACCAAGCCAAGCAAACGGTCGAGCGGATCCGGCAGAACTATTCGCAAGTGCCCAACGCCATGCAACGGGCCGCGGGCATGCTACAATACATAGAGAAGACCGAGCAGGACCGGGCGAAAAAAGCGGCGGCCGGACCGGATGCCGTAACCCCGCTCCCCGTAGCGCCGGCGGAACCGCCCGCCGCACCGCCGGAAGGCGCGGCGGAGGATCCCTCCGCGGCTTTTTCCCCGGATACCGCCCCCCCGGCGGACGTTCCGGCGGCGGAGTCCGCGGTGGCTTCACCTACAAACGGATGAAAAAAGTTTTTTTGTTCAATCCACCGTCCGGACTCTACCGGCGGGACAACCGGTGCCAGAACCGGGTGGAAGACCAAACGGTCAACGTCGTGTTCCCGCCGATGGAGTTGTTGTATCCCGCCGCCGTGTTGGAAAAGGCGGGCCACCGGGTCTGGGTGCGTGATTATCCCGCCCAGCGTTCCTCCAGGCGTGACCTGGAGCGGGATCTCCTCGAAATCCAGCCGGATGTGGCGATTTTCACGGCCACCATCGCCACGTTGGAGAGCGATCTCTCGGCGGCGGAATTGATCAAGCAGCATTGCCCTCAGGCCATCACGGCCGCCAAGGGCGAACCGCTGTTCTATCTGGATGAAGATATCATCCTCCAATCCCAGGAGTTGGATATCATCCTGCGGGGCGAATCGGACGCCTATCTCCCGGATTTCGTGGAATCGCGCGATTGGTCTCAACTCCCCGCCGTAACCTACCGGGAGGGGGACCGCGTGATCCGTACCCACCGGGAAGAGAAACTGATGGACCTGGACATGCTGCCGTTCCCGGCCCGTCATTTAATCGATAACCAACACTACCGCAGCCCCGAAACCCGGAATCCGTTGACCACGGTGGTCACCTCGCTGGGGTGCCCATACCAATGCATCTTTTGCTCGGTCCCGGCCCTCACGGGAACCAGCGTGCGCTACCGGTCTCCAGAGAATGTGGTGGCCGAGTTGGAGGAGTGCATCGCCCGCTACGGCATCCACGAATTTCTCTTCCACGCGGATACCTTTACTCTCAACAAACGCTGGGTCGTGCAACTGTGCCAAGAGATCGTGAAGCGCAAACTGCCCATTCGCTGGGGTTGCAACAGCCGGGTGGATTCGATCGACGAGGAACGGCTGATCTGGATGAAGCGGGCCGGCTGCTGGGTGATTGGTTTCGGCGTGGAGAGCGGGAACGATCAGCACCTAGAGTGGATGAAAAAAAGCGCCACGGCCAAGCAGGCGCGGGAAGCGATCCGCCTGTGCCGGAAGCACGGAGTCCGGTCCCATGCCTTCTTTGTATTCGGTTTCCCTTGGGACACGGACGAATCCATCGGAGCGTTGATCGAGTTCGCGGCCGGACTGGATCCGGACTTCTTCGATTTCAACGTGGCGTTTCCCCTGCCGGGGACGGAACTGGACCGCCTGGTGAGTGGGAACGGCCTGATTATCCGCGAACGGCTGCGGCATGGCGGTTACGCGGTGGGAGCGGTTTCGACCCAGAGCCTCGGCGCGGACGCCCTGGAACGCTGGCGGCGGCGAGCTTTGTGGAAAATGTACTTACGGCCACACTACATTTTGCGGACGTTCCGCAACGCGGGATCGCCCGCCGTGGCGTTGAATTACCTGCGGGCCGCTTGCCACCGGGTACGCAACCTGCTGCAACGGGACCGCCGGCCGGAAGCGGAATCCGCTGCGTAAACGATGTTATGTAAATCCGGGAAGTGCGTTTCCCGGGCGGACACCAAGGTCCGCCCCTACAAATTCCCTCACCCGGGCTCTCTCCCTGAGGAAGAAGGAATCGGGGAGGGATTTTCCCGATTTTATTCTCGATAAGTAAGACATAGAGAAGGAAATAAAACGTATGTCCTTGTTTTCCGTGAACTTAAAGGTGGCCGCCCAACCGGAGCGGGTGGAAGCGTTGAAACGCAACATTTCTCCCACGCTATGTGATGGCTACGAATCCCTGCCCTCACCGGCTTCACTACCCATCGACGAATTGCGCTGGAGTTCGTTTGACGACTTGATGCCCTATCTGCATAACGACCAGCCCATCTCCGCCCGGAAGATCCTGCTGGACCTGCGGGGCTTCGGGAATACTTTTCCCCGGCTGGTCGTGTATTTATCCCCGATCCTGTACCGCTGGACCGGGCAGGAACTGAGCGTCATCCTTCCCGATGACGAGTACAAATACACTCTGCCGGCCATCGGCGATCTGCTGCGTTCGCTGGAGTTGCGCTCCAAGGGCATCCGCATCATTTCATGCCCCACCTGCGCCCGCTGCCGCACCGATTTCCCCGAAATGGTGCGCTCGATCGAATCCCACCTGAACGCGATCGACAAGCCTCTGGACGTGGCCATCATGGGCTGCGAAGTGAACGGTCCGGGGGAAGCCAAGGCGGCGGATATCGGCATCGCCTTCGGCGATCAGAAAGGCATGTTGTTCAAAAACGGGGAGAAAGTGCGGGTAGTGACGATCGAGGAAGCCGCCTCCGTGCTGCTGGATGAACTGGATAAACTGTAGAACAATCCCCGATTGCCTTCTTCCTTAATCCAATCATTTGGGCGGAGACAAGGTGAGCCCCGGCAAAACGCTCCAAGGGCGCCGCTCCGGGCTGACCTGTTTCGCCCTGGCAGGACTTCCTTCACCCTGATCCTCGGCCGGAGGGAGAAAATCAAGGTGAGGAAAGCCTTGCTTCGGCGCAGCTCACTCTCGAGTACTCCCTCCAGGCGGCCGGGAGCGATGGCTCTTTGGCTTAACTGACTGCTTTGAATACAATGAGATAGAGTGAACGAAACTCAACCGGGAGGGAAATTCATGCGCCAATCCCCCAATCCTTTTTCAGATCCCCTCGACGAAATGTCGCGGGGATACGCCTCCGCCCAAATCCTGATGTCCGCCAACCGCCTGGGCGTCTTTCCCGCCATCGGCCGCGGACGCCTAACCATCAGGGAACTGGCCGAACGGCTCGGCGCGGACCGGCGGGGGCTGACCATTTTATGCGACGCGCTGGCCTCGCTGGGTCTGCTGCGCAAGGTGGACGGATTCTACCACAACAGCGATCTGGCTCTGGAATACCTGCTTCCGGACAGCCCCAAATCCAAGATCGCGATTTTGAAACACGGGGCCCATCTCTACGAGCGCTGGGGGCATTTGTACGACACCGTGAAGACCGGCCGCCCCGCCCCGGAAGGGACGTCCAACTCCGGATGGATCGAGGATGACGCCGATTTCGCGCGGGCCATGGCCGACGTGGCGCGGACCAGCGCGGCGCAAACCGCGGAGATAATCCCCTTGCCTGGTGCGCGGACCATGCTGGATGTCGGCGGCGGGCCGGGACTCTACGCCATCGAATTCGGCCGGCGCAATCCGGATCTGCGGATTACCATCCTCGACAACGCCAGAACCCTGGAGGTGGCGCGCACCCATGTCGAACAAGCAGGCTTGCTGGACCGGATTGCGTTTCATCCCGCCGACGCGTTGGAAGATGACCTGGGCGGGGAATACGATTTCATCCTGCTCTCCAACCTCGTGCACAGTTATTCGGGCGAAGTAAACCGGCGGCTGGTATCCAAATGCGCGCGGGCGCTCGCGCCGGGCGGCCGGCTTTGCGTCAAGGACTTCCTGCTGGATCCGGACCGGACCTCCCCGCCCTGGGCGGCGGTGTTCGCGGTGAACATGCTGGTCAACACAGAAGGGGGGAACTGCTACACCCGCGAGGAGATCCGGTCATGGATGGAAGCCGCCGGGCTGACATGGGAGGGCGTGCAGGACGTGGCGGTCAACTCCGGCATCGCGCTGGGGAGGAAGGAGTAACGCATAAACCCCTCAATGGGAAGAAGGATATCGCGTTTCGATCGCAGGGGCCCACGGGAATCAGCAACCCTTGGCGCGGACTCTTTGTCCCCTAATCCATTCTCCACACCCTCCGTGTTTCCAACCGCGTCATCCATGGTTCAATCTGCCTCCCCACCCCATCCTGGTCATCTTGCGCATCCTGACCATCCTGATTCAGACCATTCCCCTCTCCCCTTGTGGGCTGATCTTTATCCCGAAGTCGTTCCAGGATGTCATCCCCGTGAAAGAGGGGATCCAGGAATATGGAGAGAAGGCGTCCCGCCCGCGCTACCATGATTTCTGTAATTGAAACGGCAGTTCCAAATCGTGCCGTTCGAGCAGCGCCTGGTCGGTCAGGATGTTTCTGGTCGGCCCGTCGGCCACGATCTTCCCCCCATGCAGAATCAAGGTCCTTCCGGTGAGTTCGTAGGCCAAATCGAGATCGTGCGTCGCGATGATCTGGGTCTTATCACAATCCCGCAACCATTGAAGCAGCGACCGGCGGGACCGGGGATCGAGATTGCTGCTGGGTTCGTCCATGGCCAGGATGTCCACGTCCATCGAAAGCACGGTGGCCAGCGAAACACGTTTCTTCTCGCCGCCGCTGAGATGAAACGCCGAGCGCTTTTCAAAACCGGGCAATCCCACTTGCTCCAACGCCCGTGATACCCGGCCGCGCACCTCCGCCGGTTTGAGGCCCATGTTCAGGGGCCCGAAGGCGATGTCGTCGAAGATGGTCGGGCAAAACAGCTGATCGTCCGGATCCTGAAAGACCAATCCCACCTTGCGGCGGATTCCGGGCAGATTCGCGGGGATCACCGGAACGCCGAAGATTTCCACGGCCCCGTCCGCCCCCAGAAGGCCGTTGAGCAGGGTCAACAGGGTCGATTTTCCCGCCCCGTTGGGCCCGGTCACCGCCACTCTCTCGCCGGCTTCCACGGTAAAGGAGACACCCTGCAGGGCGGTGGTTCCATCGGGAAACGTGAATTGCAGATCCTTGACTCGAATCGCGGGAGCGCCCATGCATGCACCATCATACATAAATTCCCCGGCCGCCGGGGGCTTCATCTTATTGAAAAACCATCCCAACGCGAAGCGCCACCGCCAGGAGCGACACCAGCGCCGCGGTCAGGATGTCCCGCGCGGCCAGCGCCTGTTCGTTCATATCCACTATGGTCCCATGGAATCCGCGGGCGCACATGGCCTGGTACATCCGCTCCCCCCTTTCATACGAACGCAGAAAAAGCGCCCCCGCCAGCTGCGAAAGGCTTTTCCATTGCAGCGGCAGCGAGGGGGCGGCCAGGCGGGACCGGCGCGCCAGGAGCATCCGTTCCTTTTCGTCTGTGATCACGAAAAGATACCGGTAGGCCACCGCCAGCGTGTCCGTGATGATCCGCGGCGCGCCAAAGGATTGCAGGCCCTTGAGAAGGCGGTGGAACGGCGTGGTCAGATTGAGAAACACCATGCTGTAAATGGCGATGCTTCCCTTGATGAGGATATTCAGAAACAACTGCAGCCCTTCCCGCGTGATCCGTATGGGCAGGAAGCCGATCGTCCCTTGCCACAGGGTTTCACCCGGTTTCAAAAACGGGATGAACACAATGATAATCAGCAGGAAGGGAACCACCTTCAAGCCTTTGAACAGCGAATGCCGGAGCGGGACCCGCGTGGAAATCAATCCTGCCAGCAGCAACAACGCGTAGGGGATAAAGCCCGCCTCCCGCCCGGGATCGATGGTCACCACCGACAGGATGAAAACCAACACCATCACCAGCTTGGCGCCGGGATGCAAATGGTGGAAGAAACTATGGCCCAGGCTGTGGTGGTCGAGGAACTCATGCTTCATGAGTGGGCTTCTCCGGCTCCGTCACGCCGGGCGCGCGCCTCAGTCCCCGCGCCAGGGCGTACCCGCCGAAATACAACAGCAGCGTTCCCAAAAATCCGGCCACGGCAGTCGCCAGGCTCTCCGATTCAATCCCGGGCATTGCGTAATCGGGAATCACTTCCGGCGTCAACGGTTTCTCCGCCGCCTTGGAGATGAATCCATAGTGCTCCGCCACCTTTTCCAATCCATCCGGCCAGGACGAGGCGAACGGCGACAACACGGTCCCCACGAAGAGCGCCAATCCTAAACCGATCCAGATTTCCGGCGTTTTCATGATTTCAACTCCGCGGTATACGTCATGACGAGATCGGACCGCAGCACCAAAACGGTGGTCACAACGAAAGTGGTGATGACCGCTTCCCCGATGCCGATCACGGCATGCACCGACAGCATGGCCTTGAGAGTCAGCCACATGGGATAGGTCCCCGACCAGCCGATTTCCAGCGCGCAGGCCGCGGCGCTGGCCATCACCGAGACCCAGGAACCCAGGGCCACGGACGCCAGATAGCCTTGCCGCGTGGGCCAGATGTTCTTGCCCAGCGCGAACAGCAAGTACCCCACCCCCGTGCCGGTCACCGCCATGTTGAGAACATTGGCCCCCAGCACCGCCACTCCCCCGTCCTGAAACAGAAAACATTGCACGATCAACACCAGCGAGATCACCAGGCAGCCCAGCCACGGTCCCAGAAACACCGCTGTCAGCACGCCCCCCAGCAAATGCCCCGATGTCCCTCCCGCCACCGGGAAATTGATCATCTGCGCCGCGAACACGAACGCGCACATGATGCCGGTCAGCGGAACAGTCTTCTCCTCGAAACGCTGCTGGCTTTTCCGGGTGGCGGCATACAAAGCCCCCCCCGCCAACACGTCGCAGGCCAGCCATACCGGCGTGCTCAACAATCCATCGGGCAGATGCATGACCCGCACCTCGTTCCGCGAGATTCGCCCCGGCCCGCGGATTCTTCCCCATGAGCGCGCCAGGGATCCCGGAATCCGGCCGGTGATACGATTCTCAATATTGTATGATAAATGGGGAGCGCGGGATATCCCCCGGATCGAAAAACGCGCGGGACTTTTGACTGCGGGAAAAAGCGGTTGGGGGCGGCCAGTCAGCCGAACCGAATAATGGCTGGGTACGATTTATTAGGGCGGTCGGCGGTCCGCCCGGATTACCGTCCGTAACATACAATGACATGGCCCACCCACTGTCCCGAACCTCGAAGGAAGAATCCGGAAAGCCGAAGGGCATGAAACGTGGAAAACCTGGACAGCGAGATCGTTGACTGCGGAATCCAGCAAAAAGAGCGGATGGCCAAAGGATGAAACGCCAGACGGCTGCCGGAGCCGCCCCGCCCGATTTACTTCGACAGGTTCCACTTGATCATCTGGAGATGGTCTCTCCAATTGCAGTTGCGGCCGAAGGCGATGGTCGGCTCGAATCCGGAATGGATTTTGCAATTCGCGCAGCGGGGGTCGCGCCCGGGGCCGAGCGAATCCCAATCGGTGGATTCCATCAGTTCCTGGAAGGTTTTGTAATAGCCGTCGGTCAGGACGTAACAGGGTCCCTTCCAGCCCTTCACGGTGCGGTTGGGGCTGGCCCAGGGCGAACAGGGGATTTCGCGCAAGCCGCGGAGGAAATCGATGTAGAGGGGCGAGTTGGTCAGTTTGTACTTGCCGGCCTCGCCGTTGGTCCCGAGGATTTGCTTGAACAGGTCTTCCAGTTCCTGCCGCTCCAGGCTGGCCTTGCCTTTTTCCCCGTTTTGGGGATACGCGCCGGAGAGGAGAATGCCGTCCACGCCCTTGTGATGCAGGTATTCGAGCATCTCCTTGATTTCCTCGGGATTGGAGCCATGGAAAACGGTGGTGTTGGTGTTGACGCGGTAGCCGCGGGCCTTGGCCTCGTCGAGGATCCGGCTGACCAGCTTGAAGGTGCCCGGCCGGTCCACGGCCCAGTCGTGGCCTTTTTCCATGCCGTCCAGATGGATATTGAGAGCGAACCGTTTGTGGGGCGGGATGCGGTCCCAGTAGCGGTCCAGGAACATGGCGTTGGTGCAGAGATAGACGTACTTTTTGCGGGCGATGAGTTCGCGGATCAGGATGTCGATGGGTTTGTAAACCAGGGGCTCGCCGCCGCAGACGGAAACGATGGGGGCGCCGCATTCGTCCACCGCGGCCAGGCATTCCTCCACGGTCAGGTCGGGCACGGGATGACCGTGATACTCGGCGATCCGCCCGCAGCCGATGCAATCGAGATTGCAGCGCAGCGTCGGTTCGAGCATCAAGACCAGGGGAAAGCGTTTATGGCCAGCCAGGTATTGTTTGATCAGATACTTCAAGGTGGTGCTATACAATGCGACCGGGAATCTCACACTCTTACCTCCAGGAGTACAATACGGCCCTTGACCATGCGATTTTCAGCCATTCCCATGGGACGCCGTCATGGTTTCCATCCCAGTCTCAATCCCGACCCATGATTGGTAATTACGGATACGATCTATGTTCTGATAGGATGAATCCTTGGACCGGCCGGGGCCGGTCCCTCTCCTCGACAGCCGCTCTCCCGGATTTCGCCTACCGGTCCGGCAATCCCCGGAGAAAAGAGCGGTAAAGGCCAAAAGCCATCAAGGGAAAATAATTACGATACCCAGTATAGCGTAAATAATAAACCCGCGGGAAGCCTGTGCCGGTGAACTCTTCCTCGTTCCAAGCGCCATCGGGCCTCTGCGTATCGAGCAGATACCGCAATCCCCGTTCCACCGCGGGATCATTCACTCGGCCGCCATGCATCAGCCCCATGAGCGCCCAGGCGGTCTGCGAGGGAGTCGAATTGCCTTTCCCCCGCTGGCCGGGGTCGTGGTAGGTGGAGCAGTTTTCACCCCAGCCGCCGTCCTCGTGCTGGTAGCGCAGCAGCCAATCCACGCCGCGTTGGATGGCGGGATCGGTGTGAGGTATCCCGATCTTGCGCAAGCCGGTGATCACCTGCCAGGTCCCGTAAATGTAATTGACGCCCCAGCGCCCGTACCACGAACCATCCTTTTCCTGCTGGTTCCGCAAAAACAGGATGGCCCGCGTCGCGGGGGAGAAATGCGAGTTGTATCCGAATTCGCCCAGCATCTCGAGGATGCGGGCGGTGACATCCGCCGTGCTGGGATCCAGCAGGGCGTTGTGGTCCGCGAAGGGGATCAGGTTGAGGACTTCCTTGTTGTTGTCCACGTCGAACGCCCCCCAGCCGCCGTCCGAACTTTGCATGGAGAGGAGCCACTCGATTCCCCGCTGGACGGCCGCCTCGCGCTGAGCGTCCAGGGGCATGCGGGCGGTCCGCAGCGCCATGAGCACCATGGCGGTGTCGTCGGTGTCCGCGTAGAAATCGTTGTTGTATTCAAACGCCCAGCCGCCGGCCGGACCGTAAGGATTTTTTACTTGCCAGTCGCCCCGGATCTGGATTTCCTGGTTGACCAGCCACTCGGCCGAGCGTTGGATGGCGGGATGGCTGCCCGGCATGCCCGACCGCTGCAGCGCGGCCATGACCATCGCCGAATCCCAGGTGGGAGAAAAACAGGGCTGAAACCACAACCGGTCCTCTTCCTCCATCATAAGCTTCATGTACTCGTTGTAGGCTTCTTGAAAGACGGGGTGTTCGAAGGTGTACCCGAGGCAATCGAGAGCGATGATGGAATTCAACATGGCCGGATATATGGCCGCCAGTCCGCCCCCCCGCGACATGTGCTCCACCATCCACGATTCCGCCCGGCGCAAGGCTTCCCGCCGGGTGAAGGGCGCGAAAAACCGGTCCGACCGTTTCAGGATGGCGTCCATGGTCATGAAGAAGGTCTGCCACGAAAACGTCCGCCGCAGGTAGCGCCGGTTCCGGCGCGCCTGGTTCCGCACCCACCAGCCGCTGCAATCCACCGTGGGCGGGGGCGTCTTGATGGGTTTGTGCGACCAGATGATGCACATGGGGACCACGATGGCCCGCGACCAGGACGAGATTTCATAAATATTGAAGTAAAACGATGTGGGCAGGAACATCAGTTCCGGCGGCATCGAGACCAGCTTGTTCCACGGGTACTGGCCGAACAGCCCCAGGTAAAAACGGGTGTAGCTGTTCACCCGGTCCAGGCCGCCCAGGCGCAGCAGGCACTCTTCCGCCCGCCGCAGCGGCTCGAAGCGGTTGTCATACCCCGCGCATTGCAGGGCGAAGGCGCATTTCACCGTGGCGTTCAGTTCGCTGGGGCCGCCGTGGTAGATGTTCCACCCCCCATCCTCCAATTGCATGTCCAACAGCCAGCGGACCGCCTTTTGCTGGCGGACGGGATCGACGCGGCCGATGTAATGGCACATCATGATATAATCCGCCACAATGGTCGCGTCGTTTTCGAGGGGGAAGACCCAATACCCGGCGGAATGTTGGATGGAGAGGAAATAACGGTGGGAATCCTGGATGGCTTGGTCGACTCGGTCGGTCAGAGGAGACGCGAGGGAAGATTGATTTCCATGCGGATCCAGTCGATAGGCATCGATAACCATTTCTTTCTCTGGCTCTCCTTTTCTCTGGAACATCCCATATAACAAATTACAAAACGAATTACCAATACATGAATATCTACTAGGTAAGAACGATCCGGCATCCTCGGATCAAAGCCCGGCATCCCTTTGAACGCCTCCACCTCCCCATGGCCAGGGATAATCCAACGGGTTTTTGCTCCTCCGGGAGGATTCCGGGATTGAAATCCGCCGCCGGTAAACAGTACAATGCCCCTGACTTCACCCGGGACGGGTATGGGCTGACGCGCGGACCGTTCCAACCGCCCGGGTATGAAAAAACGCCACCCGGTTCCCACAAGCGGGAAGCGGATAGACGCGCGTGGTTGAAAAAACCGGATTATATGATAACCAGAGGATTGGAAGATTGTAAGGCCGTTTTGCCGAATGTTACCGATTTGACTCCGAAAAATTGAAGTAAAAAACCGCCGTCGTCAAAACGTCCATCCGGACCATCCCGTCCTGGATCCGGGGGCAGGACGGAACGGCATCCCGGATCCCCCAAGGAACTCGGTTCATGACCGCACCCGCGATTCTGACCCAAGGACTGACCTGCGATTTCAGCCGTGTCCGCGCCTTGGACCATCTCACAATCGAAATCCCTCCCGGCATCGTTTTCGGGTATCTGGGTCCCAACGGGGCGGGGAAAACCACCACCATCCGTCTTTTGCTAGGCCTCTTGGAGCCCAGCTGGGGTGAAGCCGAAGTGCTGGGTTACAACACGCGCACCCATGCCCCTGAAATCCGCCGCCTGACTGGCGCGCTTCTGGAACATCCCGGCTTGTACGAGCGGCTGACGGCCGAGGAAAACCTGGATCTGGTGGGCCGGATTTGGCACCTCTCCTACTCCCGGCGCAAGGCGCGGATGGAAGAATTGTTGACGCACCTGGGCCTCTGGGATCGGCGGAAGGACCGTATCGGAACCTGGAGCCGGGGGATGAAACAAAAACTGGCGATGGCCCGCGCCATCTTTCACCAGCCTTCCCTGCTTTTTCTCGACGAGCCCACCGCCGGTCTCGATCCGGAGGCGGCGGCGGCCCTGCGCGCCGACATTCAAACCCTCGCCACCCAGGATGGCGCCACGATTTTCCTGACCACGCACAATCTGGCCGAGGCCGAAAAACTGTGCCACCGCGTGGGCGTGATCCGCCAGGGCAAGCTGCTCGTGTGCGGCACGCCGGACGAATTACGCGGTTCGGTCGGCGCCACGCGGGTGGAAATCGCCGGCGCGGGCTTCACCGGCGCGGTGATCGAAGCCCTCAAAAGCCGCCCGGAGATCCGCGCGGCCGGTCTGCACTCCGGACGCCTGCTGTTGGAGTTCCATGGAGCCGCGCGGACCGCTCCGCTGGTCCGGATGCTGGTCGAGGCGGGAGTGGAGATCGAAGAAGTTCGCAAGGGTCAATCCAGCCTCGAGGAGATCTACATGACCCTCATGGAGGAGGAGGAAGGATGATCGAAGACGTCCTCGTGGTGATGTGGAAGGAATGGAAAGAACTGAAACAGTTCCTGGGCGGCACGAAGGGCAGCCGGTTTGGCCTGCTGGTTTTCTTTGCCGTGTTCGGGATCTTCTTTCCCCTGCAAGGCGGCAAGGAATTGATGCAAACCCCGGCGGCCATCCTGCTGTGGGGATGGCTGCCGTTGTTTTTAGTCACCATGGTGGTGGCCGATTCCTTCGCCGGCGAGCGCGAGCGCCACACGCTGGAGACCCTGCTGGCCAGCCGCCTGCCCGACCGGGCCATTTTGTTCGGCAAAATCGCCACCGCGGTGTTCTACGGTTGGGGATTGACCCTCTGCATTTTGTTGATGAACTTGATTTCCATCAACGTGATGTACTGGAACACGGGGCTGGTGCTGCCGCCCGTCCTCAGCCTCATCGCGGCGGCGGGGATCGGCTTGCTGGTGGCCGCCATGTCCGCCAGCCTGGGGGTTGTGATCTCCCTGCGCGCCCCCACCGTCCGCCAGGCGCAGCAGTCCATCAGCCTCATGGTCATGCTGCTCTGGTTCGCCCCGTTCTTCCTGGCCCTGTTGATTCCCGATTCCTGGAAAAAAGCCATGGCCGAATCCTTTCAGGACGTGGGATTGCCGCGCCTCCTGGTCTTCATCACCGCGTTGTTGGCGGTTTTGTTGATCATTTTCCTGCGCCTGGCCATGCACCGCTTCCGCCGCGCCCGGCTGATCATCGACTGACTCATCGAACCAGCCCGGAGAAGTCCGAACATGGAAACCGTTACCCATCCGATCACCAGACGGAGTGTTCTTTTTCTTTTCTGGGGACTTCTCTGCACCCAACTGGATTTCCGCGTCGAGGGATTTGACGCCGTCTTTCCCGATTGCCTCGGATACATCCTGTTCGCCAGGGGTCTGCGGGAATTGCGGGACCGGCCTGCCTTCCGCGCCGCCTGGATTTTGGCCATCGGACTGGCCGTTTTCTCCCTGGTTACCTTGTACGAACGCCCCACCGAAACCGGTCTGTTCAATGGTTATGACAACCTTCACTTCTTCTTGATGATTTTCGACCTGATCATGGTCTGGCAGACCATCGGGGGGATCATGGAACTGGCCAAGGAGCGATCCAACCCGAAACTCGCCGATACCGCTCAACTCCGCCGGCTCCTCTACGTGGCCATGGTGGTCAGCCCCATGTTCCTCTCCGCCCTGACTCCAGCCCAGCAGGAGTTCGTCACGGATTATTTCCACGGATACCTGATCCTGGTGTATGGCGTCATCCTCGCGGTGCTTGACCTCCTGCGGCGGGCCGGGATAGAGCTATCAGGCCCGGAGCCAACGCCGGGGGGCAAGGCGGACCCGCAAGCGCGGGAATGACGGTGCCGTTCCGCCCCCTCCCGGACTTCGTGGGGAGATGCAAATACCGGCTGGCATGGGCGAAGAGGATAACGGGTATAACGGACTCCTCCCCCATGGTTTCTATTCTGTACCCACAAGTCTTGCCAGGGTGTAATCCCTCCAAAAGCGGGAATCCTGATCCATGGGTGCAGGTCTCTAATCCGCCCAAGCCCCGAAGGGGCGGCCCTGCTTTAACCAGGGGTGAAACCCCTGGCGTTCCCCCCCGTGCTGATCCAAATTGACAACCGGTCCGATTTTGACTATTTTCAAGGCAGGATCGTATCTGTTTATTCATCAAACTTCTATCCATTGAGACACATCCATGGATCCCCAATTGGAACAAAAGATTCTCTCCCTGGAACGGCCCAGTTCCAAACTGGTGCTTCTGTATTTCGTCCGCAGCCTGGCGGCGCTGTTCATGTTTCCATTCGTCTTCGCCCCGCTGTATTGCAAGTACCTGTCGCTGCGATACCATTTCGATCAAGAGGGCGTGGGGGCGTCGTGGGGGATTTTCTTCAAAAAGCAGGTCTTCCTGACCTACGCCCGCATCCAGGACATCCATGTGACCCGGGGCCTGCTCGAACGCTGGTTGGGCCTGGGGTCCGTGGACATCCAGACCGCCTCGGGCAGCGCGGCCGCGGAACTCTCGATCGTCGGGCTGGAGGAATTCGCGGAAATCCGGGACTTTCTATACATCAAGATGCGGGGAGTCCGGGGTGAAATCCCGCCGGCCGTTTCTACTGCGTCCGAAGATTCCGAGGCTTTACGCCTGTTGCATGAAATCCGGGACGAGTTGCGGGCCATCCGCCGTTCTCAGGCGGGGGAGGCCGGCGATCATGTATGAAGCGTTCAAGGAATTCTTCCTCCATCTATTTTGCGCGCCGGGCGAACCACCCGCCGCCCCCGCGGGAACGCATGGCAGCCTGCGGATTTTCCGGGCCTCGAGCCGGTTTTTGGACTACCAGGTGATCTTTTTGACTCTGGTTATGGTGGTGTTGGCCGGTGTGTTTTTGATCGTTGCCGCGTTGGTCATTTCTCAAAATGCCCTGCTGGGGGGCGTGCTCGCTTTCTGGTTGATTTTCCTGTGGATCCTGTTGTTCGTGTCCGGCTGGTTCATCATCCGGCTCGAATACGACATGCGCTATTACATCGTGACCGACCGCAGCCTGCGCATCCGCCGGGGAGTCTGGACGATCGTCGAACAAACCCTCACGTTTATCAACATCCAGAACATCGTGGTCGAACAAGGCCCACTGGAACGGCTCTTCGGGATCGCCCGGGTGGTGGTCGACACGGCCGGAGGGGGGATTGTCGTCCAGACGCCGCCAGGAGCCATGGCCCCGAACCATCATCGGGCGGTCATGGCCGGGCTGGACAACGCCCAGGAAATCCGGGATTTGATCGTAAATTATTTGAAATCAATTCCTCACGTGAGTGGAGTCGATGGCCACGCGGGAATCCCGGGGGCGGGTCCCGGCCCGGCCCGGCCTGGTGCGCGGGGATTTTCCGGTCCGGAAGTCGAGATATTGCGCGAAATCCGGGACGAAGTGAAACATCTGCGCGCGCGGCTGGCCCCTAACGCCTGAAAGCAGGTCAACTCCCTAACCGGACAGATCTTTCCTGCCGATATAATATGGTATAATGAAGCGCGTTTTGATTTTTTGGGCTCAACCGGCCAGCGCGTACTTTTTTATCCAATGGCCGAATCGCGGTCCCTGGAATTGACCGATATAAACCACCCCAAAATCCCCTCTCCCTCTGGGAGAGGGTCAGGGTGAGGGAATTTTAGCCGGGATTGATGGATTCGACTTTTATTCAACAGGTACGCACAGAGAGGAGAAACCGTTTTTTTGACCATTATGACCGAACAGCTGGTAGACCCGATAGTCATATCCTCCATCACGCAATTGGAGCTGATCGCCCGCCAGGCCGTGGAAGGCGCGGCCGCCGGATTGCATCACAGCCATTTCATGGGGCGGAACATCGAATTCAGCGAACACCGGCCCTATCATCCGGGCGATGAATTGCGGCACATCGACTGGCGCGCCTACGCCAAAACCGACCGTTTCCATGTCAAATTGTTCGAGGAAGACACCAACCTGCGCGCCACCCTCCTCATCGACATGAGCGGCTCCATGCGCTTCGGCGAATCCACCCTGTCCAAACTG
This sequence comes from bacterium, assembly GCA_041946805.1. Classification (GTDB taxonomy): domain Bacteria; phylum Hinthialibacterota; class Hinthialibacteria; order Hinthialibacterales; family Hinthialibacteraceae; genus JABLXU01. Next base: position 8,435 of record JBHGBC010000008.1, on the reverse strand, counting down.
GACTATGCGCGGCAACTCACCGCCGCCCTTTCGTATCTGATCATTTCTCAAGGGGATAGCGTGGGCTTGGCGGTCTACGACAGCGAGATCCGCGCGTATGTCCCTCCCCGGCTGCGTTCCGACCAGTGGGGAACCCTGCTCGAAACCCTGGCGTCCGCGCTAACCACCAACGAACTATCCGCCACCGGCCGGGTGCTTTCCAACCTCGGCGAATTTCTGAAAAAACGGGGCATGGTGATCCTCGTGTCGGATCTGATCGAGGATCCCGCCCAGGTCTTGAGCGGTCTAACCCTGCTGCGCAAACGGCACCAGGAAGTGCTCGTGTTCCACATTTTGACGCCGGAAGAGATTGAACTGCCCTATTCCGGTGCGGTCGAGTTTCATCCCCTGGAGGGGGACGCCGATCCGTTACTGACCGCCCCCCGGAGGCTGCGGAAAATGTACCGGGAGCGGGTGGAGGATTTTTTGAACCGATACCGGGAAGGATGCCTGGAACAGGGCATCGATTACAATCCCGTAACGACCCGCCAGCCCCTGGAAGTGGTGCTGCGCGAATATCTTCAGAGAAGGCTGAAAACTCACCACCACTTATGATGAGGATCCTCGCCATTCATCGTTCCTGTCTGTTGATTCTGTGCCTCGCCGTGTCTCCCGGCCCGGTCTGGGCGAAAAAGGCGGAAATGCAGGATGCTGTATGCATGAAGTCCGGGCAGGTGATTGAAGGTTGTATTACCTTCGAGTCCAACCAGTCGATCAATGTCGAAAGCGTCGGCGGAACGGTTTCCGTGATGCGCCATTCGGTCAGCAAGGTCATTCATTCCGCCCCGGGAGAAAGCGAGCTGATTCTGGGGCGGCAACTCCTGCGGCGCAACAAGCTGGATCGCGCCCAATTCTTTCTCCACCAAGCCGCCCAATACTCGGCTTGGCGGGCGGAAAGCGAGGAGGCCCTCCAACAAATTCAAGACTTGTTGAATCAGAAAGATCAACAACGCCTGGCACAGGAACAAGAAGAGATCGAACGGGTGATCCAGCGGCAGGGCATCCAGGCGGGAATCAGTGAACTCGAGCGGCGCTACAAGGACGAAAACGAATTCTGGGGAAGCCTGCGGGGCAAGTTTCACCTCTCCCTGGCCCGCGACCGGATCAACCACCTCGACCTGACCCAGGCGGAACGTCATCTTCTCTTGGCGGAAAAATACGGCGTGGATCCGGAGGATTGGAAAAAAGTCCAACAACAACTGCTGGCCATGCGGAAACAAACCCTCCTGCAAGGTCCCTCCGCCCTGGCCCAGCATCAATACACGAAAAAAGCCGCCCCCAAGATGATCGACCTGAAAGCCGGTCGATTTCTGGCCACGATTCAAAAAGCCCACACCCGGGGAGAGAAGATCCCGCCCCTCGAATTCCTTGAACTGGTCGATCAATACGCCCGGGAAAACAGCCTGGATCCCTTCCTGGTCTGGGCGCTGATCGATACTGAATCCGCCTGGAACAAGGACGCAGTCTCCTCCAAGGGCGCGCAGGGCCTGATGCAGTTGATGCCCATGACCGCCCAGGACCTCGAGGTGCGGGATCCCTTCGATCCCGAGGAGAACATCAAGGGCGGCACGCAATACATGAGCATGCTGATCCAAATGTTTGACGATCTCGACACCGCCTTGGCGGCCTACAACGTGGGTCCCGGCCGGGTGGAACGGGACGGTGTGCCGCCCGCCGGCAAGCGGTATGTCGAAAAAGTCCGCGGCCGCTTCAACAAGCTCCAGCAACGCTACGGCCTCGCCGAGCGCGGATGACGCGGATCCAACCCGCGGCCGCCGCGAACGCATGATAAAACACGCGGAATGGTAGCCTGCCTATTCTTCATAACTAGATAATCATCCAGCCATAATTTTTGGAATCGCTTTTACGAACTTTATTCGCATCCATTGCATAATCTATTGATTTTACCAATTTTATATAAAAATCAATGGATTGACCGCTTGATTTTTGCCAAATGCATGGTGAAAAAATCAGATATCCAGCTAAATATACCCTTTTCCCCTTGATTCCTCCTCGGATTATCCTTTATGAATAATTCATGGCCATGAACCGGCGGTTCATGCGTCAAATCATCATTAGAAGGAGGAGGTCATCCTCATGAAAGCCAAGTGGATTTGGTATGGAGTGACTCTTACCATGCTCCTCGGCGGGGGATTGTGCGGCTCGGCGTACGCGGCCGTGAAGTACACGAACGACTTCAACAATCCCAGCAGTCCCGTGGTCAGCGAGGCGTACCCCGAATGGATCGATTTCGGGGGCAATACGGCCCGGGCGGTCAACGGGCGGATCGAATGGTACGATTCCGGCGACAACAACGATTGGATCCGGTTGGACATGCCGCTCGGCCCGCGGTACAGCTTCGAGTTCGATTTCTTTTACCAGGCGGACATCAACGGCCGATTCTCGGTATGGCCCTTCTGCAAGCCGGGAGACAGCATTTTCGAGCGGCATAATTATTTCCTGCGGAAAAACACGCATTACTTCAACGGGGCGGACACCATCCCCAGCGAAGGACCCCGGGATTTGACGCTTCCGGCCGGATCCAAACCCCACCGGCTCCGGTTCGAAGTCACGGGCGATCATGTCATCTTCTTGTACAAGAACCAGGGCGAAGGCCCGTGGATCAAGGTGGACGAGCGGGACTTCCCGAAAGTGGACGAGCCCCGTTACATCCAGTTGGGTTACAACCATGATGGCGGCACGGCGGGGGTGCATTACATCGACAATTTCGTGTTGAACGTCATCGGCGAAGGCCTGTTCTTCTACAGCAACAATTTCAACGCTCCCAGCAGCGACATTCCCCAGGATGCCTATCCGGAATGGGTGGATTTCGGCGGCAACGCGGCCCGGATGGCGAACGGCCGCTTCGAATGGTACAGTTCCGGGGACAACAACGACTGGTACCGGCTGGACATGGAGCTGCCCACGAACTATACGATCGAGATGGATTTCTTCTACCAGGCGGATGTCAACGGGCGGTTCTCGATATGGCCTTTCTGCAAGCCGGGGGACGGCATTTTCGAACGCCACAATTACTTCCTGCGGAAAAACACCCATTATTTCAATGGCGCGGACACGATCCCCAGTGAAGGTCCGGTGGACATGACCCTGCCGATTGGCTCCAAACCTCACCGGCTGCGGTTCGAGGTGACCGGCGACCATGTCGTGTTCTTGTACAAGAACCAAGGCGAGGGCGGCTGGATCAAAGTGGACGAGCGGGATTTTCCCACTGTGGAACCACCCCGGTATTTCCAACTGGGGTTCAACCATGACGGCGGCACGGCCGGTGTGCATTATGTTGACAATCTGATCATCCAGGGGATGTCGGAAAACCGGGCGGAAGTGAGCCGGGACATCGGCGCGGACAATTTCGTGGCCAATACCCCGGTACCTGTAAAATTGCAGGTGCTCGTGGCCGGCACGCTCCCGTCCTTGACCGTGACCGAAGGCCTGCCGGATGGATGGTCCGCCGCCAATATTTCCAACGGCGGCATGGTGACGGACGGCCAGATCGTCTGGACGATCAACAATCTGTCACAATCGGTAAACCTCACCTATGACGCGGTTCCGCCCCGGTTGATCTTCGAGCGCGTGGCCGGATTCTCGGGCAGCGTGGATTCGGGCGAGGGCGAGGAGCGCATCGCGGGCGAGACGGCCGTCAGCATCAAACTGCCCTACTTGTACCGTGAAGCGATCGACTACGACTTCTCCGGCAGCCCGCAGAATGGCAAAAAATACCCCACGGGAGCGGATTACGGAGTGCGCTACGCCCAAGGCATGAACGGCGTTCCCAGCGACGTGGTCTATGTCCGGCCCGGCGACGGCACGACGGTTCCCGCCCTCGATACGGTATTCGAATTCCCGGCCAACGCCGACTTCCACCAAGAGTCGCCCGTAATGAGCACCTTCCTGAGCGAGGCTTATACCCTGGCCGGCTACCGGGATGAAGGGGAGGCTTGGCTGGAGACCGGCGCCAGCGATACCCGCGGCAACCTGGGCAGCCTCGACGCGGGCGACTGGTTCCGTTACACCTTCGATCTCGGCGAGGGCAACCAGGTCATCATCCTCAACTTCTGGCTCAACAGCTGGCACGCGGCGGACAATTTCGCCGGCGTGACGACGGTGTACACCGACATCTACGTCGATAACAAGTTCAAGGGCGAAATCGGGATGGAGGTGTTTCCCGCCAACCAATTCAGCCTGTACTCGGTGGGCCCGTTCGAGGTCAGCGGCGGCGAGCATTCCATCGTTGTTGCGTGCCCCCTCGCGCCCCCGCCGGCCATGTTCAGCCGCCTGGAAGTCGTGCGGGTGAAAGGCATCGGCAACGTGTCCCGCCAGTTGACCCAGGACGGATTCTTCGAACCCGATAAGCCATTCACGGTGACCCTGAAGGGGCAGGCGGACTACGGGACCTACACACCGATCATCGAGGAAAACGTTCCCCAGGGGACGATCAGCGACATCAGCAACGGCGGAGTGCTGGAAGGCGGCAAGATTTACTGGCAACTGGATCCGACCAGCTCGTCCACCACGGCGTCCTATAAGGTAACGCCGCCGGCGGGCGTGAAGTTCGTGCTGTTCAGCGGCTATTGCGACGTGGGCCTCTCCCTGGCGGAAGCCATCCGCGGAGATACCAGCGTCACCAACCAGTTGTGGCTGTTCGGCGAATCCACCGAAGACAAGAAGGACGAGTTCACGGGTTCCGCGCTGGCCGCGCCCTGGACGCTGGAATACGGCAGCGATCCCTCCCTTTCGACCGACTATAAGGAAGGGGTTACGGCCACGGTGGCCGACGGGGCCTTGGACCTGCGCATCGATCCCTTCGGCGACGCGGACAAATTCAACGAATGGGCCAATGGACGCCGCGCGCCCATGATCCTGCGGACGGACCTGCCCACGGGCGATTGGCGCGTCGAGGCGAAATGCACCCTGAAGGACGTCCTCACGTGGACCGGGTATCAAGCCGGCCTGATGGTGGCGTACAACCAGGCGAACGACACGGATGTCACCGGCGATGAATACCTGTTCGGATTCTACGGCGGCGACCTGCGGGTGGAACTGACCAACAAGGGAACGAATGGCATCCTGTCGTATCACAATTTCACGGACGAATACGACTGGATCGACTCTATGATGGCCGGTAACGTCCAGGCGACGCTCGCCGTGACCAAACGGGGCAACGAGCTGATCTTCAGCGCCCAGTTGCCCAACCGCTCCTGGCAGCTGGTCGGCGCGCCGGTGACCGAGACGCGCACGCCCACCCGCGTCGGCTTGTTCGCGAAGGTCTCCAGCGCGGATAACTTCGCCGAAGCGGTGTACGAGTATTTCACCCTGAGCACCATCAATCCGTTCACGGACGTGGAGGGGTGGATGTTGTTCTAGGCGCAGTTCTGAGTTGAGAACTGGCGATCGGGCGGCGCGGAGTTCGCGCCGCCCGGTTTTTTGTATTCTATTTCATATAGAGTAATCATTTTGGAAATCCTCCCGTGCGCCTTGCTCGATATCCTTTATAGAAGCCGTTTATCTTTATTGACTCGATCATTCGAATCAATCTTGACTTACTCCATCGGATTGGGGTAGAAAGTAGGCTTGAGAGAGAGATGCATTCAGGCAATGCATCGTAATTAAAGGATTGAGTGGAGGAGGATTATCATGATTACCAAAAGGTTGTATATCGGCGTACTTGCCGTGGTGCTGCTGAGTCTTGGGTGGATTCCCGCGAGTCAGGCGGTGGTGAAATACACCAACGATTTCAACAATCCCAGCAGCCCCATCGTCAGCGAGGCGTACCCCGAGTGGGTCGACTTCGGGGGAAATACGGCCCGGGCGGTCAACGGCCGGATCGAGTGGTACGATTCCGGTGGTGATGACGACTGGATCCGGCTGAACATCGAACTGGGCCCGCGGTACAGTTACGAGTTCGATTTCTTCTACCAGGAGAACATCAACGGAAGGTTCTCGGTGTGGCCCTTCTGCAAGCCAGGGGACAGCATTTCAACACGCTATAATTATTTCCTCCGGAAGAATACTCATTACTACAATCTGGCGGACACCGTTCCCAGCGAGGGGCCGCGGGACATGACCCTTCCCGTCGGCTCCAAGCCGCACCGGGTGCGTATCGAAGTGACGGGTGATCATGTCGTGTTCTTGTACAAGGACCGGGGCGAAGGCGCCTGGATCAAGGTGGACGAGCGGGATTTCCCGACCGTAAGCGAACCCCGGTATATCCAGTTGGGCTACAACCATGACGGCGGCACGGGTGGCGTGCATTACATCGACAACTTTGTGCTGAACGTGATCGGAGAGGGCCTGTTCTTCTACAGCAACTCCTTCAATAGTCCCAGCAGTGATCTGCCTTCGACGGCCTGGCCGGAATGGGTGGATTTCGGCGGCAACACGGCCCGGGCGGTCAATGGCCGTATCGAGTGGTACGATTCCGGGGGCGACGATGACTGGATCCGGCTAGACAGAGATCTACCCACGAACTACACGGTGGAGTTGGATTTCTTCTATCAGGAGAATATCAACGGCCGGTTCTCGGTGTGGCCCTTCTGCAAACCGGGGGACACCATTTCAACACGCTACAATTATTTTCTCCGGAAGAATACCCACTATTATAACCTGGCAGACACCGTTCCCAGCGAAGGACCGCGAGACTTGACCCTGCCGATCGGATCCAAGCCGCACCGGCTGCGCTTCGAGATCACGGGCGACCACGTCGTCTTTCTGTACAAGGACCGTGGCGAGGGCGGCTGGATCAAGGTGGATGAGCGGGATTTCCCGACTGTGGATCCACCCCGGTATTTCCAACTGGGCTACAACCATGACGGTGGAACGGGCGGCACTCATTACATCGACAACCTCATCATCCAGGGCATGGCGGCCAACCGGGCGGAAGTGAGCCGGGACATCGGCGCGGACACATTTGTTGCCAACACACCGGTTCCAGTGAAACTGCAGGTCCGCGTGACTGGCACGCTCCCCTCCATGACGGTGACGGAAGGTCTTCCGGATGGATGGTCAGCCACCGGCATATCCAACAACGGCGTGTTGACCAATGGGGAAGTCGTTTGGCCGCTCAGCAATCTGACTCAATCCGTCGATCTGACCTACAACGCCCTTCCACCCCGGCTGGTACGTGAACGTGTGGCGGCGTTTTCGGGCAGCGTGGATTCGGGCGAGGGCGAGGAGCGTATCGCGGGTGAGACGGCCATCAGCATCAAACTGCCCTATCTGTACCGCGAAACAATCGACTACGACTTCTCCGGCAGCCCGCAGAACGGGAAGAAATACCCCACCGGGACCGATTACGGCGTGCGGTATGCGCAGGGCATGGACGGGATTCCCAGCGATACCCCCTACGAACGTCCTGGCGGGACAGCCATCCCCGCCATCGACACGATATTCGAGTTCCCGGCCAATGCCGATTTCTATGTCACGACGGGGACCGGCGGCCGTGGAGCCACATACACGTTTGAAGACTACCGCGACCTGGGCGAAGTCGTGTTGGAACATGGCGCCAGCGATACCAACGCGGGAGTAGGAAGCGCGACCATGACGGCGGGTGACTGGTACCGGTACACCTTCGATCTGGGGGAAGGCGATCAGGTGATTCTCCTGAACCTGAGCGTCAATACCTGGGGCAATGGCGATTGTCCGATCGATGTGTACGTGGACAACAAGTTCAAGGGTCAAATGTTGGCTCCCAATGTGGATTTCAACGCGTTCTACTTCTGCACCGTGGGACCGTTCGAAATCACCGGCGGTGAACACGCGATTGTTTTTGCCCTGCCAGGCGCGAATGTCCCCGAAGGCTTTGGCCGCATCGAAGTGGTGCGGGTGAAAGGCATCGGTAATGTGACCCGCCAGTTGACGGCGGATGGATTCTTTACTCCGGATCAGCCCTTCACGGTGACCCTGAAGTCGCAGACGGAATTTGGAACCTACACGCCGATCATCGAGGAAAACGTTCCCAGCGGGACGATTTCCGACATCAGCAACGGCGGAACGCTGGAGGGCGGCAAGATCTACTGGAAATTGGATCCGACCACTTCGTCCAACACGGCGACCTACAAGGTGACGCCGCCGGCGGGCGCCAAGTTTGTGCTGTTCGACGGGTACTGTGATGTGGGTGTTGCGTTAGCCGAAGCCATCCGGGGCGACACCAGCGTGACCAACCAGCTGTGGCTGTTCGGAGAAACCGTGGAAGAGAAGAAGGATGAATTCACCGGCTCCGCATTGGCCGCTCCCTGGGCGGTGGAATACGGCAGCGATTCCTCGTTAAGCACCAACTACCAGGAAGGCGCCACGGTCACGGTGGCCGATGGAAAGTTGGATATCCGGGCGGATGCCCTCGGCGTGGCGGACAAATTCAACGAGTGGAGCAACGGGCGGCG
>JBHGBC010000079.1:0-27337 GCA_041946805.1 bacterium | reverse complement strand
GAGGGGGGAGGTATGGGAACCCGGGAAGGAATCCGCGAGGTCCAGGAATGATCAGAATCGAACAATTGACGAAATACTATGGGGCGGTCCGCGCGCTGCACGATTTGTCCCTGAGCATCCCGAAGGGGGAATTTTTCGGATTTCTGGGGCCGAACGGGGCGGGGAAAACCACGACCATCAAGATCATCGCCGGCCTGTTGCGTCCCACGGCGGGCCGGGTGGTGCTGGGCGGGGATGGCGTGGGGGAATACGATATCGCCCGGGAGCCGGAGAAGGCCAAGGCGATCACCGGGTACATTCCCGACCGGCCTTACCTCTACGAAAAGCTGACCGGCTACGAGTATGTGCATTTTATCGGGGGATTGTACGGGGTGCCGCCGGACCGGATCGACGAACACATCCAGCATTTTTTTCACTTGTTCGATCTGCTGGACGCCGCCCATTCGCTGATCGAGTCGTATTCGCACGGGATGCGGCAGAAGGTGGTCATGACCGGCGCGCTGGTGCACGATCCCAAGGTGTTGATCGTCGACGAACCCATGGTGGGTCTCGATCCCCGCAGCAGCCGCCTGGTCAAGGATCTGCTGAAGCGCAAAAGCCAGGAGGGGATGACCATCTTTCTTTCCACTCATACCCTGGACGTGGCGGAGGAGTTATGCGACCGGATCGGCATTATCCAGCGGGGCCAGTTGATCGCCCTGGGGTCGATCGAGGAGTTGCGCCGCCTGGCGCTGGATCAGACCTCCGACTTGCGCCTGGAATCAGTATTTCTTAAACTAACGGAAGAAGAACATATCGAAATCCGATAGATTGCGACCCCATGGGCATCACACCGCCTTCTTCCCCGGCTCCGATCATTCAATTTCTCTCCGCCCGTTTCGGGGAGATCGAGCTCGACGCGTCGGAGCTTCTCTGGATTCCCCAGGGGCTGCTCGGATTCACACCCTTGCACCGCTATGCCATCCTGAAGGATCCCGAGGAAGCGCCGTTTCTGTGGCTCCAATCCGTGGATCTGCCGGAACTGGCCTTCGTGATCGTGGATCCCTTTCTTTTTTTCCCGGGGTATGAGATCCAGGTCAAGGCGCATGATCTGGAAGATATTCAACTGGACGATATCACGAAGGCGACCGTGCTCACCATCGTGACCGTACCGGAGAATCCGATGGAACTGACCGCCAATCTGCGCGGTCCGTTGTTGATCAACACCGAGAAACGTCTGGCCAAACAGTTTGTCCTGATTGACGACCGGTACAAAACCAAGCATTTTTTACTCAAGGAGATACCGCCGGAACTGGCGCAACCCCGCCATCGCCCGGCTTTCTGACCGCCGTACGGGATATCGGGGCGGCCGGCCGGGGAGGACCAACGGACCGGGAACCGCGGCGCGCCGGGGACGGGCGCGTCCGCGGGCGGGGGGATGGAATCCAGGGGCATTGGAGGCCCGAATGCTGGTACTGAGCCGAAAGCGCGACGAAAGCATCATCATCGGGGATGATGTGATCATCACCGTGGTGGACATCAAGGGCGAGCAGGTGAAGCTGGGCGTCACCGCTCCGCGGAACGTTTCCATCCACCGCAAGGAGATTTACGAGTCCATCCAGCAGGAAAACCAAGCGGCGGCGCGTTCCGGATCCCAAAATTTAAGCGGCTTGGTCAAGGTGCTCCAAAAAAAGAACAGCGCGGCCCCCGAGTAAATCCCCACGGACCTGTTCTCAATCCTACCCGCGCGCCGGCCACAGCTGTTTCAACCAACCGGAAACCGCCTTACCTAATCCGCCCGTATTTTGCGCCGGGGCGGCCAACGACCAGACATAACACCCGGGATAGCGGGTGATGGATTCCACTTCTTCCGGGGATACCGGCCAGGGCTGGAGCAGCCAGCTCACGTCCCGGACTGGAGCCGCGCTCTCCACGGAAACCGATTCCAACGGTCCGCCGGGGGAGATATACCACCGGTATTGCCCATACACGCGTCGTGGAAGGACGTTGAATACCTTCAGCCGGTCCTGGATGCCCGCCGCGGTTTCGTTCAGCCGGCCCGCCAAGGCGTGGAAAGCGGCCTCCCGGGCGGCCGGCGAATCGGCCTGGCCGAGCTGGCGGGCCGACTCCGGCAGCGCCTCCTGGTAAAAACGGGTATAGGAGGCGATTTCCTCGCGCAGGGTTTGCAGCCGGTCCAGGGAGAGATCCCCCAGGTTTTGGGGGATGAAGTACGGGAATTCCAGCACCGCGCGCCAGACCGTCCGGCCGGTATCCTTCCCCGGAGGCAGGCCTTCGATCAGCATGGCCAGTTCGTCGTATTCGGGATTGTCGGTGCACCGGGGTATCTGGAGAGCGGCTTGCCGTTCGATGGCAAGGCAGGTGGTCAGGGTCATGACCATCCGGCGGGTGGAGAAGCACCACTCGTGGTAGCGGTCGATTTTCGCGATGCCGAGATCTGCCAGGCGTTGCGCCGCCTCCGGCCACTGGTTGACCTGGCAAAGGTGAAAGGTCTTGGCGGATGTGCGTTCCTTTTCGTATTTCCCCAGAAGGCGGATATATTCCGGCAGGTGGTCCCGGAATCCGTGTTCGACCACCTGGAGGAACCGGCGGCCGGTTTCCGGCCGGGCCTCTTCCGGAAACCACTGATGCAAAAAACCGAACTGGCTCAGTTCCGACAAGAACCGCTTCAGTTCTTTGCTGTCCCGGGGAGGGCGGCTGGAGGTGTGGATCCGGCACAAGGAAGGAAGATACAAATATTGATGCCGGAGAACGGTATCGTTAGTCAGGTAAAAATGTGGAAAATAGATGCAAGAATCCATCTCGTCTCGTAAAGCCTCGTTCGGCCTGTCCGCCGTCCAGCCCTGCATGCCGCTCATTGGCGGCCGGGTATCCCCATGGCAATGTCTCCGGCGGACGGTCCCGGAAAGAAGGGACTATACCGTAGCACAAGAATTCATGGCGCTCCACCCATTGCCGTCCCGCGCGGCTCCGAGGAACTTCATCGCGCAGAGGGAACACGATACACTGCGCCGGATATCCCATTCCGCCGCCGCGCGTGATGAACGAGGACGATGTGTTTCCGACTTTGGTGAATACCTTGGCGGTCATGACCGGTTCCCTGGTGGGCCTGATGTTTCACAACCGGCTGTCACTCCGTTTCCGCACGATTTTGTTTCAAGCCATCGGCCTGGCGACGCTGCTCATTGGCTTGCGCGAGGCGTTGAACACGAGAGAGATTCCGCTGCTGGCCTTGAGCCTGATCGCGGGCGCGTTGCTGGGGGAATGGATCAACATCGAGGAACGGCTGAAAGGGGCGGGCGAGTTCATCAAACACGCCTTCGGGCAGCAGACAAACCCCGAATTCATCGATGGATTTGCCGCCGCGAGTTTGTTGTTTTGCGTCGGGGCCATGAGCGTGGTCGGTTCGTTCCGGGCCGGCGTGGAGGGGAACGGGGACATTCTCTACACGAAAAGCGTGCTGGACGGGCACGCCGCCATCTTCCTGGCGGGTGCGATGGGCGCCGGGGTGATGGCCAGCGCCTTGTCCGTCCTGGGATTTCAGGGGGGATTGACTTTGGCGTTCGCCGCCGCCGGGGCGGGACTGCCGGAGTATGTCATCCGCGAAGTGGGGGCCGCGGGCGGCCTGCTGATCGTGGGGATCTCCATCAATCTGCTGGACTTGGGCAAGGTCCGGGTGGGGAACCTGCTGCCCGCCATGCTTCTCGCGGGGATTTTGGTTTGGTTGAAGCAGGGGTGAGATTTTAGTCTGAATCAGGATGGCCAGGATACACAAGATGTCCGAGAATTGGATGGATTATGTGCTGTGCGTTGACCCATCTGACCAAATTCCCTCACCCTAATCCTCTCCCAGAGGGAGAGGGAACTCAATGCCATGGTCCCGGGGCTAAAGCCCTGGGCTGGTTTAAACGCGCCGTTGGCGCTTGAAAAACCATACTCAATTTCGGCCTATCAATCAATACGAAATCTCAATAGAGCCTAAGCCGACACTCCCCCTCTTACTCCCCCCGAACTTCGGGGGGAGAATCGTTTATCGGAGACCTTCGTTTAACCCATCACGATCCGAAACACAAATCCGTTACCTTTTCTGCTCCCTCTCCCTCTGGGAGAGGGCCGGGGTGAGGGAATACGTGATAATACTCATTGGATCCTACGGGTGTCTATTCAACCTTTCTGAAATCCCGCTGGCGCGGGTATGACAAACCAAGTAGACACATGGGTGATGATCCCCGGTATGTTTTGAAGTCGAGGTAATCACTCCTCCCCGATTTCCCGTTGCAGTTTTTTGATTTCGTCCAAAATGGCCACGAAACGCCGGCCGATGCCGGTCAGTTGGTATTCCACGCGGGGTGGAATTTCGGGGTAGGCTTTTTTTTGCAGGATGCCGAAGCGCTGCATTTTCCGCAGGCGCTCGTTGAGAACCTTGGTGGTCAGACCCGGGCAGGCCCGGACCATGGCTCCCGGCCGCCGGATGTCCCGGCGGATGAGCGCGAGCACCTGGAGGGACCACTTGCAGCCCACGATCGATTCGATCATCCCCATCACGCGGGGGGGCGAAGCGGGATCCGTGGTATGAACCGTGGGCGGATTTTTACCTTTTTTTAGGGCCTGATTCCGCGAAAAATGGACCATGAGGTAAGTACTCCACCGAAAAGTGCGTACTTGCCGGCGCTTTCCCGGCAACTATGATAGGAGACACGCGCGTGAAAGCACCCGGCCGGAACCAATCTATCTGAATTTTAGGAGAAGGAAAATGAAGACCAAGGCGTTGTTTTATCATGCCGGTTGTCCGGTCTGCGTGGATGCCGAAAACCAGGTGGTCACGGCGTTGGACCGTTCCCGGTACGAGGTTGAGATCGTCCACCTGGGGAAAGAAAAATCCCGTCTGGACGAGGCGCGGCGGCAGGGCGTGAAGTCGGTGCCCGCGCTGGTGATCGATCACCAGGTCTATCATATCAACTTCGGCGCGAACCTTACCGACCTGGCGTGACAGGCAAGGCCAATCCCGGGGAGGGGGAGGCGGGACCGTTCGTCCCTGTTCCACCACGAAGGGCGGCCCATCCGGGCCGCCCTTCCAGCAGGAAAGGATGCGGAGTACTGCGTCCCACGGGGAATCCGGGAGGCGTTCCCGGCATTCCCCGGGTCAGGAATTGGTTTTCTGCTGCAGGGCCGCCAGGTTGCCCAGCAAGGATGTCGCCTCGAGGTCGCCGGGATCTTTTTCCAGGATGGTAGCCAGGGTTTCGGCCGACTCGCTCAACCGGTCCAGCACGAAATAAAAGTAGGCAGTGAGAAACCGCGCCTCCACGTGTTCCGGGTGCTGGCCGAGAAAGCGTTCCAGCACGGCCAGGTGGGCGTTGAAATCGTTGGTGTCCCCGTAAAACGTGGCCAGTAGAATAGGCTCTTTGTACCAATCGGGATGCAGGATCAACGCCCGCCGCAGGGCGGAAGCCGCTCCTTCGTAATCCCCCACCGCGAACAAGGCCAGGCATTGGCCCATTTTGACCATTGGTGTGTTGGGCTTCAGGCCGGAGGCCCGGTGATAGGCTTCAACGGCTTCCTTGTACCGGCGGTCGCGGAACAGGCGTTGGGCCTGATCCATTTGCCGGACAAAGCTGTCCGTGTCTCCCGTTCCGTGAGAAGGAAGGAAAGAGGTTTTGACCTGGGACTTTTCCTCTCTCCCGGCCGTGGAATCTTCGGGTTGGCGTTCGAAGATGACCTTTTCCCGCTCGATTACGGGAGGCCGGTTTTGAAGCATGGCCTGGGCCGCGGGAGGAAGCGTAGCACCCGGCGCGAACGGCCAGTTGCCATATGCGGCGGGCGGGGGTGGATTGTAAACATAGATGATCCGTTCCGGAGGCCGGGAATAGAGCCGGGAGGTGTCGGGCACGTTCAGGGGCCGCCGTCCCCGTTCGTAGGGGGGCATCAATCCGAAGTTGGGATAAGGCTCCAACGTAAAAAAGGGATACCGGTACGCCAACCCGCTGCCCCAAAAGAAGGGCCGCAGCCGGTAATTATAAAATCCGAAGCTCGCGGATCGCGAATCGGGCGTCCACGCCAATACCGCGGCCACTGTGACAACCAGGCTGAAAAGAAGGATTCGCTTCATGATTCCTGCTCCATTCCGCCAAACCGGACCAAACCGATTTCCGGTCGAAAAAAAATGGCATCGCAGAACATGGCCCATCCGCAAGGGGAAAAAACAACCGAGAAGCGCAATCGACTCTATTTTACCACAGCGAACACAAAGTCATACGGGATTTCCACGGAGGTTCCATTCGGTCCGGGGGAGAGGCGGGTAATCCGCAGCCGGGTGGATTGGAGGGTCCGGGGCGCCACCGCGAAATACACCAGGCCTTCGGCGGTTGCGTGGGGAAGGATCGTCATGGGCTGCAAGGGTAGCGATTGCGCCAGGACGCCCGGGGAGGCGCGCCGGCCTCCGCCCGGATAGGAGCTCTGGAAGAAGGCGGCGTTGGCATTGGACGAATCGTAAGATCCATACCCCACGCTCCACCCGGCCGAGGAGCCCCGGTACGAACCGTGGGCGGCGGCCTCGGCCACGGCTTGCTGGCTGAGGGCCGGGAATTGGCGCCCTTCTCCGGTGAGCAGCACCCACTCCTTGGGGATGAACTCAAGGGGCTGATCGGTCTGATTGATCAGCGTAATCCGGAACGTGGTGATCCGGTTGCCCAGGGCGATGGGCGTCGCGTCCTGCCGGACGCTGATGGCCAGGCCGGCCTGGCTGACGCTGGACATCGTGCTGTCCGCCACGATGTTCGCGCCGGGTGAAGGTTGGGCCACGAAGCGGGGGGAAGCGCAGGCGGCGGTCAGGAGCGCCAGCCATGCGAAAAACAACCAATAGGCAACGATGTGGGATTTCTCTTCTCCGAATGGGTATCCGGTCATGTTCTCCTCCCCGAGGGAGTACCTATGGTGTATTTTCATGTTCCTATCTGGTTCATCCGGCCCGTGCGCGCCGGATAGTGGAAAATTTACTCATCTCCTTGATGGAATGGGCGGACACCCAGGTCCATCCCTACAAAACACCCTCACCTTGGCCCTCTCCCAGAGGGAAAGGGGATGTTGGGAGTGGCTTTCAGATCAACTCGAAGAGACATCGGGTGACCGCAAGAGATGTCCTGTGGTCCTCCGGCAAAAAAGTATGCGCTTGCCGGATGAGCCTCCTCTCTTCTCTCCAGGGACCGGATCCGACGTCCCCGGGATTTGTTTTATTTTCCAAACGAGCCGAGTTTCTCCATATCCACATAATCGTACCGCAAAAAAGGCCGGCTAGAAACAGGGGGGACGAGGCGAATGCGTGAGGTTCCAAGAGGATGGAGAAAAGTTGGTGGGCTACGCCGCGCTTTGAGCCCACCCGGCAGGCCTTTCATCTCTGCGCCTTGTTCATTGCGCTTCCGCCGCCGGGGCCGGGGCCGTGGAGTAGGAGAAGAGATTGCGGAAGAACTGGCGCAATCCCCGCGGCCGGCGGCCGCTGACGCTGATCTGGAGAATCGTGGCCGCGATGTTGCGAACCGCGAGGGAGGCCGGGCAGGCGGGCGAATGGAGCAGAAACGGCTTTTGATGGCGCACGCTCTTCAGCACTTCCGGATCGCGGGGGATGAAGCCCAGGTTGTTGAAGGACACTTGCAGGAATTGCCGGCACATGTGCAGCATCAGGCGGATGACCTCGGCGGCCTCGGCATTGGTTTGCGCCATGTTGATCAACACTCCGATTTCCTTTTGCGGATCGTGTTTGTGCAGGGTTTTGATCAGCGCGTAGGCGTCGGTATAGGCGGTCGGTTCCGGCGTGGTGACCACGATGGTCTGATCGGCGGCGGTCAGGAACTGCAGCACGTTGGGATGGATGCCGGCGGCGGTGTCGATGAGGAAAATATCCGGCGCGGGATCGATGTCCGCGAAGGCGTCGAACAGCCGGTCCATTTCCCGGGGGCTGAGGTTGGTCATCTCTTCCAGGCCCGAGCCGCCGGGGATGATGCGAATGCCTTCCGGCCCTTCCACCATGATTTCCTCCAGCGTCTTCTCTCCGGAAATCATGTGCGAGAGGTTGAGGCGGGGAGTGATGCCCAGCAGCACGTCCACGTTGGCCAGGGACAGGTCGGCGTCCAACAGCAGAACCCGCTTTTTCATCTTCGCCATGGCCAGCGCCAGGTTGCAGGCGACGTTGGATTTGCCCACGCCGCCCTTGCCGCCGGAAACGGCGATGACCCGCGTATGGTCCTGGGTAAGCATCCGGCGGTGGCAGCGCCCCGCGCCTGGGGGCCCGCCTGGGGTGGAAGCGTCCGTGGCGGGCTCTTCGGGAATCTCCGTTTCCGGAACGGGGAGGATTTCCGGTTCCACGGGAGGCGCGGCGGTTTCGGGGGGGGTGGTCCCGGGGGATGCCGTTGCGGTGGACGATGGCGATGGTGTTGCGATTGGGGCGGATGGGAGCGGCTCGTCAACCGGGGATTTTGGAGCGTCTACCGGAGCATCTTCGAAGTTCCTGTCCGCCGTGGCCGTCACCGGGAGAAGAGGCTTCTCCACGGGGGCGGACGGCGCGGGGAGAGGATCCAGACCGGCGGCGGATTGCGCCGGGGTGAGGCTTTCCGAATCCGGAAGCGCGGCAATCTCAGGAAACTCCGGAACCGGCGGCGGCGTTTTGTCCGGGGCGGCCGGCGCGGGGCGGGAATTCCCGGGATGATCGAGCGTGGAAAGACCCAGCCCGGCCGCGCCAGGGCCGTGAAGTGATTCTTGTTTCGCGATTTGCCGAAGTTTTTCGGCCTGATCAGGAATTCTGTGTTTCATGAGCCTGATCCTGTGGATGACCGGATTCCGTGGACCCGTTGGGCCCCGCAAGACCGGCGAGCTGGAGGACTGGGGATTCGAGGGCCGGCGCGGGGGGCTCCTCGAGGACCGCGCGATTGACCGTGGGCCGGCTGAGCAGCAGTTTGGCGATGCGTTCGGGCCGGGCGCGTTCGATGTCCTCGGGGACGTTTTGCCCGGTGGTCAGGTATGAAATCGGGATTTTGTATTTCATCCCCGTGTTGAGCAGGGGGCCGTAGGTGGTGGATTCGTCGATTTTGGTGAAAATCAGGCGGGTGGGATGGACCTCCTTGAAATGGTCCACCACATCGACCATGTCACTGTACTTGGTGGTGGAGGAAATCACCAGGTGCACTTCGGAGGGATGGCTGGCCTCCACGATGCCGGCGAGGGTGCTCATCTGGGGCATGTTGCGCTGGCAGGTGCCGGCGGTGTCGAACAGCACGAGGTGCGCGTCCTTGTGCTTGGCGAGGGCCTGGCGGACCTCGTCCGGGGAATAGGTGACTTCCAGTTCCACGCCGAGGATTTCTGTATATTTCAGGAGTTGCTCCACGGCGGCCAGGCGGTAGAGGTCCGCGGTGATGAAGACGATCTTGGGCCGGGCGCCCCATTGAGGATTGTAGCGGTATTGGGCGGAAATCTTGGCGAGAGTGGTGGTTTTGCCCACACCGGTGGGGCCAACCAACATGATGACCTTGGGGCGCTTGGCGTCGAAATCCAGTTCGGCGGGCGCGGCGGTTTCGATTTTCGAGGTCAGATACGACTTGAGGGCGGTCCAGACATCGTCTTTCTCGTCCGTGGATTCGGCGATCTGGGTGGCGATGGCCAGCGCCAGGCGCTCGTCCACATCCTGGTCGAGAAGGTGCGTGTAGAGTTCGCGCGTGCGGGACGGCACGGCCGGCAATTCACCCACGGCGAGAGCGGGAGCGAGATTTTCCAGCAGGCTGGTCAGTTTGATGAGGCGGCTTTCCATGGTGGAGAGCCGGTCCTCGAGATTGGACGGTTTCGCGGCGGGCGGCGCCGGCTGGGGCGAGGGCGGCTGCGGCGGTTGGGGGATCTCCAGCCGTTTTTTTTCTTTCTCCACCCGTTTTTCG
The DNA here is from genome assembly GCA_041946805.1 of bacterium. Lineage (GTDB taxonomy): Bacteria > Hinthialibacterota > Hinthialibacteria > Hinthialibacterales > Hinthialibacteraceae > JABLXU01. Next base: position 17,429 of record JBHGBC010000079.1, on the reverse strand, counting down.
AGTTCCAATTTCTTGGAAAGCGCCAGGAGGGGATTCACGTCCCGGACCGGGCCGGCCGGATCGTCCGTGATCCGGAAATCCACCTTTTGGCCGATGGGGGAGGCGGATAGCGGCGTCAGGGGGACCGTCCGTTCCAGGGGGGAGGGGGCCGGGGCGGAAGCGGGCGCGGCCTTGGGATCGAGGGCGGCGGTCACCTCCACGGATTTTTTACGGAACCAGCCGAAGAGGCCCCCCCCCACGTCCCGCGAATAGAGGATCATCGCGTTGGGTCCCAGTTCCGCCTTGACCATGCGCATGGCTTCGGCCATGTCCTTAGCTAGAAACTTTTTCACTCTCACTTTGCAACCTCACAGTTGAGATACGGGTCACCGAGACCTCGGGAGCGATTTCGTTGTAGGACAGTACGATCAGATGGGGAAGGCTCCGTTCGCACAAACGTTTCAAATGGGCCCGAATGGGTGGAGTGGTCAATACCAGGGGGTGGAAACCGGCGGTCATGGCGCGGTGAGCCTCCTGGTGGATCGAGGCGATGACCTTTTCCGCGAAGACCGGGTCGGTGGCCATGATCCCGGCGGCGCCCCCGCGCTGCATGCCTTCCAGGATCCGGGTTTCGATGTTGGGATCGAGGGTGATGACCGGCAGCTGGCCGGTGGCGTCCAGGTACAGGCTGGTGATCACGCGGGCCAGGCTCATCCGGCAATACTCGGTGAGGGTATCGGGATTCATCTGGGCCATTTCGGCGTAATCGGCAATGGCTTCGAAGATCAGTTCCAGGTTGCGGATGGGCACTCGCTCCCGCAGCAGATTCTGCAGGACCTTCTGGATCAGGCCGATCTTTACGTGCGCCACTTCGGTCAGTTCGTTGATCAGGACGGGATTGCGATCCTTGAGATGATTGATCAGCTGCTGCGTTTCCTGCCGGCCGAGGATCTCGTGCGCGTGGGAGCGGATCACTTCCGTCAGGTGGGTGGCCAGCACCGCGGCGGGCTCGACCACGCTGTAGCCGCTCATTTCGGCGCGGGAGCGCTCGTCCGGCTCGATCCATTTGGCCGGGGTGCCGAAGGCCGGTTCGATGGCGCGGATGCCGGGGATGTCGTCTTCCTCGGTCATGTCGGGCTTCATGGCCAGGAGGCGGTCGGGGCGGATTTCGCCCTCGGCGGCCTTGATGCCCCGGATGCGGATTTGATACTGCCGGGGGCTGAGTTGCATGTTGTCGCGGATGCGGATGGGCGGGACCAGAATCCCCAGTTCCACCGCCGTCTGCCGCCGGATGACGCTGACCCGGTCCAGCAGATCGCCGCCCTGGGCGCTGTCGACGATGGAGATCAGGGAGAATCCGATCTCGATCTCCATGGGATCCACTTCCAGGAGGCTTTCCACGCTTTCCGGCGCGGAGGGCGCGAGTTCTTCCTTCTCCTTGCCGCGTTTGACTTCCTCTTCTTCCACGGTGCGTTGGGCGCGTTGGATCTGCCACGCGCTGCCGCCCAGGATCAAGGTGAGCAAAAGAAAGGGCGGCACGATGCTCGGGCTGAGGAGCATGCCCAGGCTGGAGATGACGAACAGGGCGGCGGCGGCGACGTACATGGCCTCGGGCCGGGCGAACAGCTGGCGGGTCAGGCTTTCGCCCAGCGCGGTTTCTTCCGAGGCGCGGGTGACCACGATGCCGGCGGCGGTGGAGGTGAGCAGGGCCGGGATCTGGGTGACCAGGCCGTCGCCGATGGTCAGGATGGTGTAGGTCTGCAGCACGTCCAGAACCGCCAGGCCTTCGGAAAGGCCCACCCCGAAACCGCCCAGCAGGTTGATGACGGTGATGATGATGCCCGCGACGGCGTCGCCCCGGACAAACTTGCTGGCGCCGTCCATGGCCCCGTAGAAATCGGCCTCGCGGGCGATGCCGGCCCGGCGCGTGCGCGCTTCGGCCTCGGTGATGAGCCCCGCGTTCAGGTCGGCGTCGATGGCCATCTGCTTGCCGGGCATGGCGTCCAGGGTGAAGCGGGCCGCCACTTCCGCGATGCGTCCCGAACCCTTGGTGATGACCACGAACTGGATGATGATCAAGATCAGGAAGACGACGAAGCCGATGATGGGATTGTTGCCCGCCACCACCTGGCCGAAAAATTCGATGACCGAACCCGCCTTATCCATCGACCCGGTCCCGGGCGTGAGGATCAGCTTGGTGGAGGCGACGTTCAAGGCCAGCCGGAAAAAGGTGAGGATCAGCAGAATCGTGGGGAAAGTGCTGATCTCCAGGGGATTGGTCATGTACAGCGACAGCATGAGCACCAGCAGGGCCAGGGTGATGTTCGCGGCCAGCAGCAGGGAGAGCAGGGAGGGGGGAACCTGCCCCAGCATGACGCCCACCAGGCTCACCACGGCGAACGCCACCGCGATGTTGGCGGTCTGTTGAGCGGTGGTTTTGCGGGCGGGGGCGGCGGCCATGGTTCAATCCTGGATTGAATTTCTTTACGTCCGGACCGGGATCCGGCGGGTCAGTTTGTAAACGTACGCGAGCACTTCCGCCACGGCCTGGTACAGGTCAGGCGGAATCAGGCCGCCCACGCCGACCAGCTTGTAGAGTGACTGGGCCAGCGGCCGGTTTTCCACGATCGGGATATTGTGCTCCAGGGCGATCTCCTTGATCCGCTGCGCGAGGAGGTTCCGCCCCTTGGCGATGACCTGGGGAGCGGGGTGTTCGTCCGGCGTGTATTTCAGGGCCACCGCGTATTCGGTGGGGTTGGTGACGACTACTTCCGCCTGGGGGACCTGCTCCATCATCCGTTGGCGCGCCATCTGGATCTGGATCGAACGGATGCGGCTTTTAATCTTGGGATCGCCTTGAATGTCCTTCATCTCCTGCCGGACTTCCTCCTTGGTCATCCGCAGGTCTTTTTCGTGCTGCCAACGCTGGTAGGCGTAATCGGCGATGGCCAGGACGATCATGATCAGCAGGGCCTTCACCGCCAGATCGAAACAGGCGTAGCCCATGTAGATCATGCTGTCCCTCACTTCCATCTCCACCAGGCCCATCAGGTTCGGGATTTCCTTGTACACGGTGTAGATCATCACCGGGGCGATGATGAAGATCTTGCCCATCGATTTCACCAGCTCGACCGCGCCCCGGGCCGAGAACAGCCGCTTGATCCCCTGGGCCGGATTCATCCGCCCGAACCGGGGGATCAGGGGTTTGCCGGAGAGGAGAAAACCGACCTGCAAGAGATTGATGGCCAGGGCCGCCACGGTGAGGATCAAAAGAAAGGGGAACACAATGATCAGCGTCCGTAGCCCGGCTTCCAGCAGAATCGAATAATAACTGTCCGGCGTGACGGGCCGGGCGCTTTCCTGCAGGTAATAGCGAACCGCCTCCATCAGCCCGCCGAAATAGTGGCCGGCCAGGTAATAGAACGACGCCACTCCGGCGATCAGCACCAGGGTGGTGTTGACTTCGTGGCTTTTGGGGACGTTCCCCTCCTCGCGGGCGCGGGTGCGTTTGCGTCCCGTCGCGGGCTCGGTTTTTTCCTGACCCGATTCCGTATCCGCCATGGATCCCCTCTACGCCGGCGGTGTTCAAGCCACCGCTCAGAATGGCGCCAACCGGCCTAAAAACGCCTCGGCATACGTGGTGTACCGCGTCAAAAACCAATGCAAGGCGACGACGATGTAACGCATGGACATCCAGAGGATGAACAACGACAACGAAATGCGGATGGCGAAGCCCACCGCCAGAATGTTCAACTGGGGGGCGGTGCGGGCGATGAACGCCTCCGCGATGTTCACCAGCATCATGGCCACGATCATGGGCGCGGCGAGCTGCAGGCCCATTGTGAAGACGATCGAGATCAGGGCGGCGCGCCGGCCGCTGTCCAGTAGAAACACATCATTGCCCGCCGCGCCCAGGTTGCCCAAGGGGAAACCTTCGCCGGGAGCGATGATCCGGAAACTGTCGGCCGCCACGGTGAGGACGGTTTCCGGCCCGTTGATCACCAGGAAAATCAGGAGTCCGATCCAAATCTTGATCTGGGCGATCAGAAAGACATCCTGCCCGGTGATCGGATCGAACACCGACGCCGCCGAAAAGCCCGACTGCTGGCCGATCAATTCACCCGCCAGCCCGATGGCGGACAGCAGCGCCTGGGCGGCGAAGCCCAGGCTGAGGCCGATGGCCACCTCCGCCAGCACGGCCAGGGAGAAATCCAGAATCCCGTTGTATACCCGGGCCGCCGCGGGAAACGGCAGTCCCGGGTCGCCGCCCGTCAGCCCCAACATGGGTCCCGCCAGCACCACCGCCACCCAGAAGGCGATCCCCGCGCGGATGGGACGGGAGACGGAATCCGCGCTCAGGACCGGCATGGAGAACACCGCCGCGCCCACTCGGAGGTAGACGAAGAAAAACGTCAGGAACAGGGATTCCAAGGGCTGCGGCAACAGGTTCAGCATCGTTTTGATTACCCGGGGGCCTGGACGCCGTAAAATCCGCTCGTACGGGCTTACCCGCGTCCGTCCAGGGTTGAAACCCTGGGCTGCTGTAAAGCCGTCCCCTGAAGGGGACGCGGATGATGGCGGACTGCGCTGCGGTTTGAGCCCGCCGTACCTCTACATCTTCTATCCCATCCTTCGGGGTTTACCCGCGTCCGGGCCCGCTTCCGAAGGGATATGGAATAAAAATAGTTCCTACTCTCGTTTGCTTTCCATCCCTTCATCAAACGCGCCCGGATGGAATCGCGTATTAAAAATTCCGGGCCACTTCCGGGATCAGGTTCATCATGCGCATGGTGATGTCCACCATCCGGTCGATCAGCCAGGGCGTGAGGAACATGATGGTGATCCCCACGAACAGCAGTTTGGGCACAATGGTCAGGGTTTGTTCGTTGATCTGGGTCGCGGTCTGGAACATGCTGATCAACAGTCCGATGACCAGGCCGACGCCCAGAATGGGCAGGCTGATGAGCAAGGCGTTGAACATCATGTCCTGCCCGAGTTGGATGATGAACATTTCATTCATGCCCGTATGGCCTTCTCTTTTTTTATATCCATTCGCCACTGTTTACTCGATTGTGGAGAAAGAAGGCATTTCGCCCTTTCAGGGCTACCCTCACCCGGATCTTCTCCCAGAGGGAGAGGGAATGGTTTAGCGCTCCCATCCCGGCTCATACTCCGAATAAAGCACTGCTGAAGTTCTGAATTCTGTTGAATAGTTACATCCATTTCAATTCCGGGCCGGTGGAAACCTCAACCGGCCATGTTTTGATAAAACGAAGTCCCCAGGGCGCGCGCCAGCACGCTCCACCCGTCCACCAGCACGAACAACAGGATCTTGAACGGCAGCGAAATGAAGGCGGGCGGCAGTTGGAACATGCCCATGGAGATCAGGACCGACGACGTCACGAGATCGAGTATCAAGAAGGGGATGAAAATCATGAAGCCCATCATGAAGGCCTTCTTCAACTCGCTGACCATGAAGGCCGGAATCAGCACATGGGTGGGCACGTCCCCGGGGGTGTTGGGTTTTTCCATCCGGGCCATGGACATGAAGACAGCCACGTCGTTGGCCCCTTCCACGCCGATCTGCTCCCACATGAAGTTGCGCAGGGGGATCAACGCGCGCTGCAGCATGACATAAAACGGCGGAGTGTATTCGCTCACCGGTTTGCCATAGGCGTCGGTTTCTCCGGGATTCAGGCCCTTCAGTTCCTGACGGAGATAAGGCTGGATGGCGCTCTGGTTCATTTTTTCGAACACAGGGGTCATGATGAAAAAGGTCATGAAGAGCGACAGCCCGACGATCACCTCGTTGGAGGGCGTCTGCTGGGTGCCGATCGCGCGGCGCACCAGGCCGAGCACGATGGAGATGCGGATAAACGAGGTGGTCATGATGGCGATGCTGGGCAGCAGCGAGAGGATGGTCAACAAAAACAGGATCTGCAGGGAGACCGACACATCCTGGGGATTGGGGCCGTTGATGGGATCGATGCCCAGCCGGGAGAAGAGCGGCTGGCCCTCCTGCCCGTACGCCAAGGAGGCGGAACCCAGGCTCCCCAAGCCAAGGAGAAATAAAAACGCGCGGATTCGGCTAGGCATTTTCTTGTTCTCCCTTTTTCCGCAAGCGGTGGGACAAGCCTTTCAGGAAAACGAGGCTGGCGTTGACCTCCTGGCGAAGCGAACGGTCGTCCAACACCGATTCCCAGTGGGAGAGTTGATCTTGGAATGATTCCGACAGGCCTGCCGGCGGCCCCGCCGGTTCGGACGAGGGAACGGAGACCGGGGCCGGGGCCGGCGCGGGCGTGTCGAGCTTGGCGATGAGGGTGATGGCGCTCGCCCCTTCGCCGAGGAGGAAATGATCGTTCCCCACGCGGATCAGATGGATTTTCGACTTGGGCGAGAGGTTATAGGAACTGATCCAGGCGATATGGCCGCCGCCGAGGTTGCGGTTTTTCACCAGGAAGCGCTTGGCGGCCCAGGCGAGAGCGAGAATCAGCAGAATTACGAAAGCGAGGCTGATCAGCATCTCGCCGAGGATTTGGGCGTTCGATTTTCCCCCCGTTCGCTCCAACAACTGGGGAACCGGATTGTCCGGCTGGGGATCGGACGGAGCGGATTCAGCGGAATCCCATTGTTCCCGCACCGCGGCGAACACCTGGTTCACCATGGCGTCGGGAGGAGAAACGATGGCGGGCGGGGTGGCTTCGGCGACTGTGGGGGACGCCGCCGGGGCAAATGATGGGGCCGCCGTGGGAGTGGCGGGAGCCTCGACGGCCGTGGGCGAGGGAACCGGCGTGGACGTCCGGAAAGTCTTCTGCTGGGCGGACCAGGACGAACCGGCCGCCAGCAGCAGTGCCGCCCCCATACCCAAATTGAACCACCCTCTAGCGCCAGTCCACATGAGATTTTCCTGCCGGAAGAACGACCTCCGGCGCCGCGAAATCCGGTCTCGCGGCCCTCAACCTGAATTCATCCGCCGGCGTAAAGGCGGCCGGCCATTGCAGGAATGAGACAAACAGGATGAAGCCGAGAAATCTTCCCTTCTCCAGGAAGCCGTTTTCCCGGAGAAATTCGGTTTCGTGACTATTCACCAGGCTGCCAGGAGCCTAGATAGTCCGTCCTATCAGGGATTCCCTCACCCTATCCCTCTCCCAGAGGGAGAGGGATTGTTTACTTTTATCCCAGGGCTGAAGCCCTGGGCTAGTTTAAAAAGCGTTGTTGATACTCAAAAAACACACAACCTAGCGCCGCGCGCCGGTAAATCGTCCTACGTTTTTTCCCTCACCCGGACCCTCTCCCAGAGGGAGAGGGGATTGTTTATTTTTCCCAGGGCTGAAGCCCTGGGCTAGTTTAAAAAACGTTGTTGATGCTCAAAAAACACACAACCTAGCGCCGCGCGCCGGTAAATCGTCCTACGAGGATTCCCTTCGCCATGTCATCACTCTACGCCATAATCCTGCCGAAAACCGAGATCCATCCCCTCTCCCTTCGGGAGACAGCAGGGTGAGGGAAAAACCTGACATCAGCCGCTTTGTCAATTCGATTTTCTCCTCCGGCCGGGGAACTCAGGCCACTTTTTCCTGGATCCCCGCTTTCGCGGGGATGACGTCTTTCTAGCGGCGCAATGGCATGGATTCAAATCCCTACCACATTGTTGATCAAAATCCCGCTCTGTCCGGAATCGTCGACGATTTCACCTTCCGCGATCACCCGGCCATCCACCAGGACATCGGCCCGGTGTCCCGCGCGGGAGAGCAGGGCTTCCCAATTCCCCGCCTCCAGGCTCAGGATCTCCAGCACCTTCCCGCCGGGATGGCGCACCACCACCCGGGTGTCGATCGAGACATCCAGCAATTTGGAGAAATTGTGGATGGTTTGCGGGTCGCCGCCGGGAAAGCAGGCGGTGGAAATCTCCCGCCGCCAGCCGGAGGCCCGTACGATCTCTTCCGCCGCCGGCGAACTCATCTCACCCCGGATGGCGTGCACGCGCAGCAATGTCCCGGGGCGCAGCGACAGGAGATCGATCAGTTTGAGTCGATACGGGGGTCTCATGGGTTTGTCCTCAACCGCACCACGAATGATCCCTTCCTCCCGCATGTCCCGGGGCGGCTTGGGGAGGCCGGATCGCAGTGATTTTATTAACATGGACCGTTCAAACACCCATGGCTTTGTTCCAACAAACAGTTCAATGGGTACGGAAATACAAGAACGGCACTAAACCATACCAGAACAAAACCATGCCCTCATTTCAATCCCTGATGGATATATACCCTTTTTTCTCCCTATCCCATTGGGAGAGGGCCGGCGTGAGGGGCGTCGAAGCAAGGGCTTTCCCTCACCCTGCCCCTCTCCCAGGGGGAGAGGGTATTCTGGTCTTCCCCTCCTCTTTTGGGAATGAGAAATCCGTTCATTCCCATTCGAGAAAAATTGTGCATTCTGGTATCGCCCCACCCGGTTTTGTTATATCTATTTCAACGCCTCGATCCGTTCCTCGATCGTGAGGATGTCCGTGATGCGCACGCCGAAATTCTCGTCGATGACCACCACTTCGCCCTTGGCGAAGAGCTTGCCGTTCACCAGCACGTCCACCGGTTCTCCCGCCAGTTTGTCCAGTTCCACCACCGAACCGGGCCCCAGTTCCAGGACCTCGCGGATTTTCCGGTGGGTCCGCCCCAGTTCCACCGTCACTTCCAGGGAGATGTCCAGAATCAGAGTGAGGTTGGAGATGTCCACCGCCGGGGCGCCCGTTCCGCGGGATTCGCCGAATCCGCCGCCCAGGGTCGCGAACTGGGCGGGCTTGGCCATGACTGTCGCCTTGGCGGCTTTGCTTTCGCGGGCTTCCGGGGATTCGGCGGCGATGCGCAGGCCGGAGGAGGCGGCGTTGATGATGGAATGCAGAAAGTTACGGGGCACGACTTGATGCATCGGGCCGCTGATCGAACCGGATTCGATCCGGTAGATCAAGCACAGGCACCGGTCGGGAGAGGGAGGCAGCATATCAGCCAGGCTGGGCGGCCGGGCGATGATTTCGGGAACTTCCAGGGAGATTTCCCCTCCCAGTTGTTGGGCCAATTGAGCGTTGGCGGCATTGAACAAGGATTGCATGGCTTCGTGGAAGGCGCTTTCTTCCAGGTCGCCGAATTCGTTGCCGGCCCCGCCGCCGGTCATCTGCGAGGCCAGTTTCAAGGCGATGTCCTCGGCCAGGAGCAGGAGGATTTTGCCTTGGACCATGCCCTTGTGATTCAGTTCGGCCGCCACCAGATTGCCCTGGATCTCGTTGGAGATCGTGGAGGCATCGGTTTCCTTAAAATCGCTGAAGAGCAGGGAAACGTTTTCTCCCAGGAGGGTGGTCAGCACTTCGCTCCCGCTTTCGGACACGATGCGGGAATACTGTTTGACCATGTCCTCTTCCTCGGGCGTAATGGCGCTGGGGCCCGGGGGAGGGGTTTCTCCGCGCAGCAGAGCATCAATTTCCGCTTGACTCAACGCTTCGGCGCACATGGCAACCTGGCTGCTTCAGGGGGCTAAATGTCATCCGGCCCGCTGATGATTTTGGTGATTTGAATCGCGTTGTGATTTTGTTTGATTCCCGGTTTGGCCATATACCGGTATTCATCTCCAATCCGCACGACGAAGTCGTCGCCGGTCCGCTTGTTGAGTTGAATGACATCCCCCTCGCTGAGTTCCAACAGGTCCTGGAGCGAGATTTTGGTGGCGCCCACGTAGGCGATGATGGGGATGGAAACCCGGCGCAGGCGGTCGTACAACACTTCGGCGTGCTCTTCCGACAGGTCCTTCTTGGACGCCGCGTACCAGGAGGTGCTGGACAGCTGGTTGGCGATCGGCTCCAGCGTGGGATACGGGATGCAGAAGGACAAGGTCCCCGAGATTTCTCCCATGGTGACCTCGAAGGTCATGAGGATCACCATTTCGGAGGGGAGGTAGAGCTGCATGAGCAGTTGGGGATTGGTTTCGGACTGTTCAAGCGAGAGGTTTAACGGCAGCACGTTGGCCCACGCTTCATGGAGGCAATCGAAGGCGCGGTACAGCACCTTCTCGATGATGGTCTGTTCGATTTCGGTCAGTTCCCGGTTTTTTTTGAAGACATTGCCCGCGCCGCCCATCAGGCGGTCCACCACGGGGAAGGAGAGCGTGGGCGACAGTTCGATCAGCGCCTTGCCTTCCAGGGGATCCATGTTGATGATGTTGAGTGACGTGGGGTTGGGGATGGAGCGGATGAATTCCTCATAGGAGATCTGGTCCACGGAAACCAGTTTCACTTCCACGATGGTCCGCAAAAAAGCCGAAAGAGAGATGGAGAAGATCCGGGCGAAGTGATCATGCAAGTTGTGCATGGTCCGGATCTGGTCCTTGGAGAAGCGGTCGGGGTGGTTGAAGTCGTAAACCTTGACTTCCCGGACCCGCTCTTCTTCCTCGGCGGCCGTCTCCATCGATCCTTCCCCGGTGGCGAAGGCGGACAAAAGAGCATCGATTTCATTTTGGGAGAGAATATCCGCCATGGCTGCTTTCTAGGCGCTTTCCGCGTGAAATGGTGCGGTTTGATTGGCTCTGGATTCCCGGCGCTATCGAGAGGAGGGAATCCCGTATCTTCCTCAGGTGACAATGATCCGCATATAAACTTCGACTATTTCCGCTTTATCCAGAATGGCGTTCAACGTGTTTTTGATCGCGTTGCGCATTTTCATCTGTCCGGCGGTGCTGTTGAGTTCCGCCCGGGTTTTGCTGTGCAGTTCGTCGGAGATGATTTGTTTGATCCGGGGCATCTTGTTGCGTGGATTTTCCGTTTCGATGCCCATTTCCTCCATGGCTTCCGCTTCAGTGAATTCCTTGCGGGGCAGGATTTCCAGGGTTACGTTGGCGCTGTAAATGTATTGATCGTCGGGCGCGGACAAGTTACCCGTGAACGGTTCCGTGAATTCGTATTGGTAACCCACTTCCTTTACGTGCGTGACGGAGACGGTCTCATTCGCTTCACCGCCTTTTCCCAGGATCATCATCGAGACACCCCCGATGACGCCGATGAGAACCACGAATCCGGCGATGATAAACGGAAGTTTACCGCGTGACTTGCCTTCTTCCGGAGCCCCGGAGGATTCCACACCATTGCTCATTGATATGACTCCTTAAACGGCGTTGCGCAACTGCAATAATCCAAGATTATTAGCAGTTTATTATACCGGCTGTCAAAATCCCTTGTCAAGCCAATTTTACCGGCGTTTCCGCCTGGGAGCGGAAATCACCCGGGTAAACACTGCGATACGAAAACGAATCCCCGCCGCCGGCCCGTTTCCGGATTGGAAAATCATTCCCCAAACCTAACGGAAGAGCCGTCTGATCCGTTGGTCATGGAAAGCCGGGATATTTCACTGCTTCTACAAGCAATTTTCATGCCTTCCAGAGAGAAGGACATCGCTTGACCAGCGGCTTCACCGGTGGATAGAATACCAAACGGTTCGAAAGGATAGATCACCCATGTCTTCAAAATGTTGGAATCCGAAGTGCGGCGGCCTGGCTTTGTTTCTGTTGGGGGTGTTCAGCCATTGTTCGTCGACGGAAACCATATCCTTGAATTCCGCAACCGAGATGCACCACGATGTGTTCACCTGCAAGGGATTGACCCCGGATGGCCGGTGGGTGGGCGTGACGGATGTTTTTCTGCCGGGCCAGGACTCGCGGGTAGTGGTCGTCACCCAGTTGACGGAGGACGATACCGATCAGATCGCCCAGGTGGAATTGGTGAACCCAATGAATAATGTGGTGCTGACGGAGAAGCGATCGTATCCCCAAAGCCAGACGATGGGGATTTATTACTCCCTCACCAAACTGATGGAACTGGGCGGAGAGGGAAAGTGGAAAGCCAACGCGTATGTGAACGGCGAGCCGGCCGGTCAGGCGGTCTTTTACGTGGGCGAAAAACCCAAGGAGGAAGAGGGCCCGGGTACTGGCTATTTCGTTGTGGGAGAAGAATCCAACTCCGGAGATCAACCGTCCGGGGAGGAAGCCGTCCTGCCGGACGAGGAAATATTCGAAGACAACCGATACGACAATTACATCCGGGAAGTGACGCCGGAACTGCCCGTTCCGGCCGCGGCTGGATCCCTTCCTTCCTCCAGCGCCATCGAAAACGTTTCTCCCTGACGGGGTCCAGGAAGACCGGCCGCTCCTGGGATTACAACGCTTATGGAAATCTACTCCCAAGTCATCCACGAGGATAAAGACATCCTGGCCGTACGGGACCGCGCCCGGGTCGTTTGCGAAGAACTCGGATTCGGCGTTACCCAGCAGCTGCAAGTCACCACATCCGTGTTTGAATTGGGGAAGAACATCCTCGAACATGGGAAGGGCGGAACCGTCTCCTTTTCCCTCCTCACGGAGGGAGACACACTGGTCTTGGAGGTGATGGGGAAAGATAACGGGCCGGGCATGTCCGAGCAGGAGATCGCGGAGTTTCTGGAAGGCAGCGCGGCGAAGTCGACCGCCAACCGGGGACTGCCCGCCATGAAGCGCTTGATGGATACAATCGAGATTGAATCGGAGCCGCGCTCGGGAACCACCATCCGCTTGACCAAGAAAAAAAGCAAATCGGCCAAAACGCTGGCGGGCAATATCGTCAGCTTCTTTCAGGAAAAATTTTCCTCCCGGGAAAATCCCACCTTGACCGAGGAACTCCGGACCCAAAACACCAACCTGGTCCAAACCCTTTCCCTGTACGAGGAAAAAAATGAGGAGTTGGAGCGCAAGAACAAGGAATTATTGGACTTGAAGCATCAGCTGGAGTTGTCGAACGCCGAATTGCAAGAACGGACGGCGGAATTGCAGGAAGCGTTGCTGTCGTTGGGTGACCGGACCTCGGAACTGGAATCGCAAAACCGCCGCTTTACCGCCGTACTCGAACAAATGCCGTATGGTGTGGTGATCACCGATCGCTCCGGCGTGGTCACCAAGGCCAACGCCAAGTTCTATAAGATGTTTCCCCAGTTGAAAGTCAAGCTGGAGGATCAGCGCAAGATCGATTGGTACGCGTTTCTCAGCCAATACCGGCGCGAATCGGATACCGAATGGCACAAGCGGTTGTCCGCCCTGGACGATCACCCCAGCGAGACCCAGATTCTCCCCATGCGTACGAAATGCGAACCGGTCCGGGAGATCCAATGCCGGACGGTTCCCATCCAGGATGGCGACGACAAATTCATCGGCCGCCTTTGGATATTTGAGGAAATAGTTAATGAATCCATTCCTGCATAATTTTCATGTATTTTTCCCATTCTCCACCCGGCGCCGGTAGCGGCGCAGCCACAGGTCCACGGCATTGCGCGCTCCACCATCCTCCACGATTTCCTTCGCTTTTTGTTGCAAAAAGCTCCGGAGTGTTTCATTCTGGTTTAATTCATTAAAGGATTCCTTCAGTTTTTCCATGTTGATCGAGGCCCCAACCGGGATCACCCGGACGGCCCCGCGGGCTTCCAGCAGCCGGCCGATGCGTTCTTCCGGATCGGAACGGGGCAACAGGATCACAGGCTTGCCGCAACCCAAGAATTCGTAAACCTGAAGACCCGGGAACGCCACGATCGTTTGGGCCGCTCCGATGGCCTTCCAGCGGTCCGGCAAGGGTGGATCATGCAGGACCGTGTTTTCCCCGCCCAGGGCTTCTTTCAACCGTTCTCCGGCGGAAGGCGGGATATCGGCCAGGATTTGAATCCGCCCTTTCCAGGATTCACGGATTCGCTCCAACAGGCCGTGGAGGATTTCCGGATTTTCGTTTCCCGAAATGGCGATCAAGACCGTCTTGTCTTCCGTGGAGGCCGGTGCGGGATTTGTATTGCCTGCTTCATCCGGAATTGCGAGCAAGGGGATGTACCGCGGGCCATGAAAACAATCCGCCAGGCGGCTGGGAAGCAGGCTCAGGGAGGAAAAATCCGGAGGGCAGGCCAGGCCGGGGATGAGGAGGGAATCCACCATGGGGGAGGCGAGCAGGGAGTCCGAAAACAGGTCGGAGACCAGTGCAAACAAGACCAGCGGGGGGGCGGGTTGGAACCGGGGAGGGGTTAGGCAATCCGCGATGACCAAATCGGCCTGCGTGGTTTTCAGGATTTCATGAAAGAGTAACGGCGCGCCCCCGGGGCGGGTATTCAGCCAGTGGAGGTTCCGTTTTTCCGTTTCGGCGGGAAGATGGCGGGTTGGCAGGCAGGCCAACGTAACTTGAAGAATGGAGGCCTGTTTGAAGGCTTCCGCCAGGGCCAATCCGCGGATAATCCGGGCCGGGTGATCGGCGTAGGAGGCGTCGATCCAAACCAGCACGTGGCGTGGCCGCGCGGGGGATGGGGGGGAAGTGTGGATCTCCCGTGGAGAGGAGGTGTGATCTCGGACCTTCTTTTTCCAAAACGTCATACCGTCATCTCCTGTGGTTGTGCTGCCCGGTTTCGAAATGAATGATGCTGGACCGCTTCTCTTTCATTGTGGCGATTCCCGGGCCTCATGTAAGGGATACACGCGCCCAAAGGAGATATCCGGGAGTAACTTACTTCCGCCCCCCTGCCCATGCGGATAGGATGATCGATTGCGTTGATTGTATCAGGGTGTTGACCATGGAAAAGAATACACTTCTGACTTTTGAAAACGTGCACTGTTGGAAAGGGAACGGCGCCGGCCGGAAGGAGATCATCCGGGATCTCTCGTTTTCCCTGGAACCGGGCGGGATCGTCACGCTGCTGGGGCCATCCGGATCGGGAAAATCGACCGTTTTGCGGCTCGCCGTGGGATTGGACGAGATCGCGAGCGGACGGATTTTGTTCCACGGCCAGGCGGTTCACGAATGGGACATCCGCGAGTTGCGCCGCCGGGTGGGGATGGTGTTTCAATTGCCATATCTCTTTCCGGGGACCGTGAAAGACAATCTGCTGTACGCGCCGCGAATCCACCAACGGATGCCGGAGGATGAAACCACTTTCGTCCGGGACCTGCTGGACCAGGTGGGATTGCCGTCCGGCCTGCTGAGCCGGTCATCCACCGAACTGTCCGTGGGCCAGCAGATGCGGGTTTCGCTGGCCCGGACCCTGGCCAACCACCCGGAAATCCTGTTGCTGGATGAACCGGCCTCGGCCCTGGATCCCAAGGCGGCCGCCCATCTGCTGGGATTGATCCAGCAATTGAACCGGGAAAAGGGATACACGGTGCTGTGCGTGACTCATCAGCTGGATTTCGCCCAGGCGCTGGGGGGCCGGTTTCTGCTGCTGCAGGACGGCCGCCTGACATTGGACGGCCGGGTGGAGGAGATGGACCGGCACGTGGACACCGCCGCCTGGCGGATGTACCTGGAGGGACAACCGGATGGAGTCTGATTTCATCGCGGTATCGTTTCCGCAAGTCGTGGCGGGGCTGGCGATGATCGCCCTGGGAGCCGGTCTGGCCTATCTGAACCGGAGCGGATTGGAACGCCAATATCTGTCCGGGGCGGTGCGGTCATTCATCCAGCTCTGGCTGGTGGGCTATTTTTTAGTCTGGCTGTTCGATTCGCGGAATCCGGTGTTTTTGGCGCTGACCGCCGAATTTCAAATCATCATGGGGGCCTGGACCTCCGCCCGGAGGCAGGAAGAGGTGACGGCGCGCACTTATCTGGCCATCGGCTTCGCCCTGCATGTGTCTGTCCTGGTGATCGGCGCGTACCTCTACGGCGTGGTGCTGCGGGTGAATCCCTTCCTCACGCCCCATTTGCTCATCCCACTGATGGGCATGGTCATCGGCAACAGCGCCAACGCGGCGGCCCTTTCCGTGCACCGGCTTTGGGGGGAAGTCAAAAGCCACCGGGGAGAAATCGAAACGGCGCTGGCGCTGGGGGCCACGCCGGGCCAGGCGATGGAGCCCTACATCGCGGCCACCATGCGGAACGCATTGATTCCCAGCCTCAACAGCATGATGCTGATGGGCATCGTGCAGCTGCCGGGGATCATGTCCGGGCAGATCATCGGGGGAATCGTGCCCGAGCAGGCGGTGCGGTATCAGATCATTGTGGTGTACATGCTGGCGGGCGCGGTGGCGTTGGCCTGCCATCTCACCGTACAAGCCGAGGCCCGGAGCCTGTTCACTAAACACTGGGCCTTGGTGTTTCCCGTCAAGTAGGCTGGAACGGCGTGGAGTCCGGGATTTTCGCGGGGGCTTCGGCGCTCTTGGGGAGATCCGGGCCCTTGGGGAGTTCCGCGGCGATGGGATGTTCGGCGCGCTGCCGTCCATGTTCGCGGAGCGTGATGATCGGTCCCGCCATGATGTAGGTCCCGACCAGGATGGTGAACACTTCCTTGAACCGGAGGACCGCGACGCACAGGATCAGCACGATGATCACGTTGTACTGGTAAACGTTCTTTTTTTCCACGTGAATGGAGGAAAAGTCGGGGAAGGTGATGGTGCTGACCATCATCCCCGCCAGGCTGACCAGCAGGATGTGGACGCCGATCTTGACCACCGTGTTGATGGGGGGAACCAGCAGAAAGTTATATTCGTAGCTGACCAACACCAACGCCGCCAGAAAACCCGCCGGGGCGGGGCAGGGCAGGCCGGTGAAGTGCGTGCGCTTTTGCCCGCCGGATGCCTGCACGTTGTAGCGGGCCAGGCGCAAGGCCGTACACAGCGTATAAATCAAGACGAGAGAGACGCTGAGCCGGTTGGGTTCGCCGGGATAGAGCATGGCGTGATAGAGCACCGGCGGGGCGGCCCCGAAGGAAATGACGTCCGCTAGAGAATCGAGCTGCGTGCCGAATTGGGAAGAGGAACCCACCAGCCGCGCAACTTTGCCGTCGATCAGGTCGAAGAAACCGGCCAGCAGGATCAACTGCGCGGCGATTTCGTAACGGCCCTCGGTGGCGAAGATGATGGCGCTGACCCCGCAGGCCACATTGAAGCTGGTGAGCACGTTGGGCAGCAGGTGGATCAGGTTGATGTTTTTCCGCTGGGTCCGGAACGGCCGGACCCGGAACCGGCGCGGGCGTCCCGGCCGAAACGGATTGCGGCGGGATTTCATGATCCGCTTCGTAAATGGATCATGGGTAGTGGAAGGATCTTTGGTCATGGAAGGGAAATCCGCCTTGGGTGAGTGCTCTGATTTTTTCATGTCTTGACCGCAACCTCTTATTGTAGTGTAAAAGAGGAAATCGGCGAAGATGTTTCTTTGGGGGCATGGTCTTCTGGATAGGCGTCTGTTTACCCGGTTGCAGAAAAAGGATGTATTCCGTCCTTTCAGGGCCACCCTCACCCTGGCCCTCTCCCAGAGGGAGAGGGCCAGGGTGAGGGTGGCCCTCTTCTGGAGGGAGAGGGGATTTATTGCCTTTCGCAATTTTCCCAGGGCTGAAGCCCTGGGCTAGTTTAAGACGATCCGGCAAAAATTGAAAATGCAACGGATATGTTCTATATATTGTGGTGCAGGCATCCTGCCTGCAACCATA
>JBHGBC010000078.1:0-27665 GCA_041946805.1 bacterium | reverse complement strand
CCCTCTCCCTCCGGGAGAGGGTTAGGGTGAGGGAAGCCCTGAAAGGGCGGGATTCATCTTTTCTCTGCAATTGAGTAACAAGTGACATCGGATAACCGGAAAATTTCTCCGATACCACGACATTGGTAATTGAATTGGGAGTATAAATTATGATATTCTATAGTCATTGCTGGCATGCGTTTTTTGGCATCCCGGAGAAGCGGAAACATGCCCGGGACGCCGCTCCGGGCCGGTTCGCGAAAAATGCCATGAATTTCTTCCTCCGGGAGTTGGGCTAAAGGTGGAAGTCCGGGGGGAGAAAGCGGGGAATTCCGCCCCGATTACGAATTTCATACTTCGCTGTTTAGGATCTGGCTGGAAGAAGAGTGGGCAACGTATTCGTTGATTTTTTTGTGATAGAATGAATCAGGCACAAGGGAGGGATATGGCTCGAACCCGATTCCGGTATGGACCGTCCCGAGGTTGATGAAGATGAAACAAAAGCCATCCAAGACACAGAATTATCAGAAACATTACATTCAATCCCTGCAAAGGGAATTGAAGCTGAAGGATACGGCGGCGTTTTATTACGCCTTGGTCGAGAACATCCCGCAGTTCATTTTCTGCAAGGACCTGGAGGGGCGGTTCACATTCGTCAATCAACGGTTTTGCCAGTTGCTCGAAAAACCCATCGAGGAAATCATCGGGAAAACCGACTACGATTTTTTCCCGCCCGATCTGGCCGCCAAGTACCGGAATGACGACCGCAAGGTCATCGAACACAACCAAACCCTCGAGGACGTGGAGGAAAACAAGATTTCCCAGCGGGAAACGAAATACGTCCACGTGGTCAAAACCCCCATCCACGACGCCGATGGGAAGATCATCGGCACCCAGGGCATTTTCTGGGACATCACCGAGCGCAAAAAGGCGGAGGAAGCCCTGAAAAACGCCAACGAGCGGATGCGGCAGGACCTGATCGCCGCCGCCCAAGTGCAGCGCGGCTTCATCCCCGAAATCCCCCCGATGATCCCCGGTTTCCGTTTCGCCTGGCTGTTCGAACCGTCCGAATACGTCGGGGGCGACCTGCTCAACATCATCCGCCTCGACAAGAATCATTGGGCCTTCTACATCCTGGACGTTTCCGGACACGGCGTTCCCGCCGCCCTGCTTTCGGTCTCTCTCACCCGGATGATTGACCAAACCCCCGCCGCCCGGCAGGTGTTGCACAGCGGCAGTCTCGCCTACCGGGCTTCCGAGGAGCTGTTCGATCCCAAACAGGTGGTCCGCATGCTCAACCGCCGCTTCCCCGGGGACCGCACGAAATTCTGCACCTTGCTCTACGCCACGCTCGACACCGAAACCGCCGGGGTGACCTGGATCCGCGCCGGCCATGTCCCCCCGCTCTTGGTCAAAAAGGACGGTTCCCGCGCGGAATACTTCAAGGATCCGGGCGCCCTCTGCATCAGCAATCTCCCCTTCGAGGACAATGGTCTGCAAACCCAGCGCCTCGTCCTCGAACCCGGTGACCGGCTCTACCTGTTTTCGGATGGCATTGTCGAAGCCATGCGCGGCGACCAGGAATTCGGCTACGAACAACTCGCCGACATCCTGAAAGGGCGCTCGGCCGATCCGCTCGACGCCACCTTGAAAACCGCCTATCAAAATGCCGCCGAGTGGATGGGCGGCGGTCAATTCGACGACGACGTGACCCTGCTGGCTTTGGAGCGCAAGGACACCGGGACCTGAGCGGGTATATTGGGCATGGACGAAACACGCCATACACAACCGGACCTCACTCTGGAAGTGCCCCCGCACCCGGCGAATCTGGCCGTCGTCCGGATGATGATCGGCCTGATCGCGGAGGCGATGGGCTTCAACGAGACCGAGGCTCTCCAACTCGAACTCTCCGTCGATGAGGCCTGCTCCAATTCCATCGCCGCCATGCAGGAAACGGAAGGCGAAGCGGCGGCCGGCGGAGTGCGGATCGAGATCACCATCCTGGAGCAGGGCCTGAAGATCGCCGTCCTCGACCGCGGCCGGAATTTCGCGGACCATTTTGAAAAGGCCGTGCCGTTTCATGACGGAACCGACCGCACCCGCCCGCGGGGATACGGTCTGCAGATCATCAAAACCTGCATGGATGAAGTGCATTACTTCCACGAGGCCGAACGCGGCAACCGCTTGGTTCTCACCAAATACCGCGCGGATGTAGGAAGGCCCTTCTCCATTCCCCCTTCCCCTTTGCCTCCGCTTGGTCCGTTTGAGATTTCCTAGGTGCGGTTGAGTTTTCGTAATACGCACTTCATCAGAATTCCGTATTGTGAGGCAAGCGCCAACGGCGCGCCAGAAGCTAATCCGGGACAACGCCCGGTAAAAAAGACGATATTAGGAACAATTCCCTCTCCCTCCGGGAGAGGGCCAAGGTGAGGGTATTTTTGTAGGGGCGGACCTTGGTGTCCGCCCGATCGTTAAACCCCTCTCCCTCCAGGAGAGGGCCAGGGTGAGGGCCGTTCGGAAAGGGTGTCATACAGACAGACGAGGCGGCAAAAAGTGAAATGTTCCATATGTTGTAGCGCGGGCGTCCCGTCTGCAATTATATTTTGTGCCGACACCTGTATGCATGGAAAAATATTCCCCTCTTTTCACTGTGGTTTCGGCACGGCTTCCACATCCCAGATGATCTCCCAACCGGGGAAATAAAAATCGGCGGACAGGCCTTTCACCACGTCCACCGCCGGGTAAAAGGGATTGGTGTGGCGGCCGCCGTAATAATCGATCATCACCGTCGTCTCGTCCGGAAACCGCACGAATCCCCGCATGGTGGGAAAAAGCGAATACGTGGCTTGATACCCAATGCAGTCGATCCAGGGCCGGGCGCTGGAGTAAATGTAACCGCTGTGGTCCATCGTCAACCAGCCGTCACCGCGAGGATCCGGCTCCAACGCGCGCATGACGTCGTACGGCGCCCAGGGAAGATACCCGAATTGGAATTCCGCGTCGTTGGTGTGCACTGCTCCCAGGCCGTCGAGCAGATAGAACTTATATCCATCGGGGCTGTCCTGGATCTCCAGGTCGCGGGCGATGTCGAAGCCGAAATAAGGCAGCACTGCGGGCGGCGCGGGCAAATCGGCCGGCGAGCGGTGAATCCCGCCGTAGCCGTCCAGCATGTACCAGCCGCGGCCGTGGGGATCCGGTTCGATGTCCCGCACGATATCAAATCCCACGAAATACGGCAGCACGGGCGGCCGGACCTCCGGATTGGAGGAATGGATGCCCCCGAAGCCGTCCAAGACGAACCAGGCGTGGATCGGCGTGGGCGTCGGGACCGGCCCGGCGGGCGTGGGCGTGGGGGTGGCGGCGGGGCCGGTATAATGGAGGGCGTGGATTCTAGGTGGTTCCAGGAAATATACCGCCGATCCATCCGGCGACGGCCAGAGATTCCACTCCAACCGTTTTCGCGCCAACCCTACAGCGATTTCGGAGCCGTCTTCGGACACGCGGGCCAGTTCAGCAATCCAGTCGTAATGGCGCAAGAGGTAAAAAGCGTTCTCACCCGGGAGGTAAACAAATTTCTTGGTTCGGCCGGGGAGAACGCGGTGGATATATTCTTGTAATACGCCATCCTGGCCGAGAACCAGAATTTTGCTAGGAATATTGGTTATGAAGTAGAGATGCCCGTCCGGCCCGATGGCCATGTCCTCAAAGAAGGGGCGATCTTTCAACTCATCATCCAACAAGGGTATAGGCACCAGGGCGGGAGTTTCTTCCCGTGGATTGATTCTCACCACTTCATTGGTTGGCTCGATCCTCCAATCCCGGTTGATTTTGTTGCGCAACAGCAGGATTTCCCCCGCTTGGGCGCCGGGAATCCGGTGGTTTTCAGGCACGATCAAAATCCGCCGCCCCAGGATGATATCCCCGTTTTCCGGCACGCGGAACCAACGGTCCGGATCTTCGATGTTCCGCAAATCGTATTCGCCCAATCCCTTATCCGCGAGGATGTAAATCCGTCCTTCGGAATCGATCTTCATATCCTGGATTTGTAGAGGCCCATAGAATTCAAAATGAGGAAGGCTTTCGGGCGGGAATTGATCCATATCGATTTGGATTTGGGCCGGTTGAACCACGTCAAAGCGGATACGAATGGTATCTCTGTCGATGTAAGTCATACCTAATGTGACGACGTCTCCCGTGACCGGATGGACGGCCATGTATTGCGCGGTGGTATCGATCGCTTCGACGGAATACCGGCGATCATCCTCCAAGGGCATCTCAGGCCAGTGAATCGGCAGCAGATAGAAAGCCGCTGGAGGCGCTACGGTTGGTATGGGCGTAAAGGTCGGTGTGACGGTATACGTCGGCGTGGGCGTCACCGTGGGGTAATCCTCCGGCAGCGCGGTGGGAAAGGAGGGTGAACCAGACGACGGGGGAGTGGGAGTCGGGAAGGGACGATCCAAGGTCAGGGATTCCAGAAAATGGCGTGCGGGTTGATCCTGGGTGTAATTGGAATAAAACAACCGGCCGTCGGCGGGAGAAACACTAATAAGGGGAGTAGCAATGTTTGAAAAAAGTATCACATTGAGTTTCCCTGTGCGAGGATCGATCCGGTAAAGATATCGTCTTCTTGAGTTCTGCATACCGATCAAAGTATAAAACGCATCATCCGCGGGCCAGTATTCCAGGCGTTTGACAAAGTTGAAGGGATCTCTATGTTTTTGTAATATTTCTGTAAATGAACCATTGCTTTCCCATCGCATGAGGATGATCGTTGAATTCGAGCCGGGAGTAAATAAAAAATACAGCCGCCGGTCCGGCCCCACGGTCATATCCCGGTATCGATACCCCTTATGCAACTCGCCGAGGATTTCAAAGCGAACAGTCCCATCGGAAAGCCGAACGTTCATGATACGAATCCCGGGAATTCCCTGGTAGGTAAAGGGCGCCACCGCCAACAGGTCGCCAGCCTGCGCGCCGTGGATGACATCACCCGGGCGCACGATATACCAATCGGCCAGCGGATCGTAGTAGAAATCGTCTTCATTGGGGTTTTCATTGAAAATCGCCGTGGAGTATATCTGGATTTCATGGGGCGAATGGATTTGCAGTAATTGATTGTTCAGGGCAATGTAAATCGTGCCATCCTCCGCAATGACCATCCCATTTCGAGACTCATTGTAATATACATCGCTCTTTTTCTCATAATATATAGGGATATCCTGAAACCTGGCTATCGCCTGCGATGGGTGGTACGGCCCCCGAATCTGAATTGTTGTGTTTTGCGGTGTATATTGGAAGAAAAAGAGGGAGCCGTCCTTGGGATGAAAAGCCATTTTCATGTAATCGTTCAGGTAGATGACTTCATCTTCGAGAATCAACTGGTGATGCGCGGTGATATTGGGCACCAAAACAGTGGACACCGGCCAGGGATTGGCTGTCGGTTTTGGGGACGGTGTGGGCGTATGCGTGGGCGTTTCGGCGAGGCTTCCCCGGCTGCCCTGAGCTGGAAAATCCTCCAACCATGCCGATTGTTTTTGCGGGTCAACATCCTCGGCCGGATAAGCGGTTATACCAAAGAGCGAAACGAGTAGGATCGCTTTCAAAATGGAATTGTGCCGCATGGCGCTCCCCCCCGATTTCATTTTTTCTAAAATATAACTCACAAACGGGATATTGTCACCCACATTTTTAACTTCATAATTATACTAATTTTATCAATTATTCCTATCACCATTGGTGGATTCAGCATCTCCTTCCCTGACCGCCGCGGGGCTCGCATCCTGTGGCAAATCAGGCACAATCAGGTTCATCCGGTTACTGCGTACCGATTGTCATGAAAACATGTCCCGTATCCAACCGGGCTCGATTGAGAGATCCACCCCCAATCCCCTCTCCCTCTGGAAGAGGGCTAGGGTGAGGGAATTTTGGTAGGGGCGGACCTGGGTGTCCACCCGCAACCGGGAGGAGATGGAACACTGTTTTCACCGCCAAGTACGCATTTGCCGGATGAACCCACAATCAGAGGGATGAGGAATTTATGCCGGTCGACTCACCCGATTGTCAGGAAAGTGTCACCATGCGCCAACCGAGGAACATCATTTTCGACCTGGGAAACGTTTTGATCACCTTCGATCCCATGGAATTTCTGACCCATCTATTGAACGATGGAGAAAGAGCCCATCAGTGTTATGAACTGATCATTAAAAGCCCGGAATGGCGGGAACTCGACCGGGGGAAAATCCGCGTCGAACAAGCCAAATCCATCTTCATCGAGCGCCAGCCCGCGTTACGTGACGCGGTGGAACTTTTCTTCCAGCATTGGCTCTCCATGTTTCAACCGATAGAAGAAACCGTCGCGATATTGGACGATCTGCGCGCGGCGGGATACCGGCTGTACGTGCTCTCCAACATCATCCGCGAGTCGTATGAAGATCTGCGCGCCCGGCTCACCTTCTGGGACCGCTTCGAGGGCGTCGTGGTTTCGTATGCCTTGAAAACGGCCAAACCGGAACCGGCCATCTACCAATATTTGCTGGATCATTACCAGCTGAATCCGGCGGATTGCCTGTTCATCGACGACATGGAGCCCAACGTGGCCGGAGCAAGGGCCGTGGGCATCCCGGCGGTGCGGTTTCATTCCGTGGAGGATCTTCGCAAAATCTTGCGGGAGCGGGGGATTTTGGGATCAGCCGTGTAAAAAACACTTGCTCATTCCACCCCCCGCGGGACGAACCGCGCCTCGCGCCACAAGGCGTGATCGCTGTTGGAATTGCCCGCCGGGCCGGGATTCACCTCGAAGGTAAAGGTCAGCACGTGCCGGGAATGCGGCGTCATGGGAATCCGCTTCGTCCGCCAGCCCCGGTCCTGGGGATTTTGGGCGGGATGCAGAAAATCATCCAGTATCAAAGTTCGCTTGCCTAGAGCGTGATCCCGCGCGTAGAGTTTGAAACCCACGCCATCGCTTTTGTCCTGAATGGCGGGATTCATCCCGTAAGAGACGAGCAAGTCCTGGTTATACCCCATGCGGAGGGGCGGCAGATCCACGCTGTCCACGCCGAATCCGGGATGCTGGAGGATGGCGGTTCCGGCGGCCCCGGGGCTCAGGATTTCCCGGTACGCCTTGGGGCCGAGCCGCCGCCGGATTTCCCCGGCGAGCATCTGGGTCAAATCCGTGGCCCACAGGGTTTCCGAATACAGCCGCAGATCGCCCCACAACAGCCGGGCCTTGTCCCAGGAAAAATGGATGTAGTCCGGCAGATCTCCGATATACAGCCAGAATTCCTGCCACCGGGGCTGAGGCGGCTGCGGAATGACCTGCAGGGTTCCCAAGGCTCTCCCCGCGCCGTTCTGGACGGTGACGGGGATGGGATCGAGCGCGGGCGATCCAGGTCCGATCACCCAGCCGTGCAGCCAGCGGCGGCCGGGCTTGGGGATCCGCTTGAGGCCGATCGACAGGGCGTTCGGCCCGGGATCCAACCGCGCGCCGGCATGGACGCTCACGGTGTCCTCGATCAGGGCAATCTCCGGCTTCCTCCCCCCGGGCCCGCGAATCAGGCCCATGAGCGAGAGATGGGGCGACCAAAACGATTCCCATTGCTCCGTGTTGGCTTCCTGATAGACGAGGGTATAGGACTTGTCCAGCCGCTCGAACAAGCCGGGGGGGTATTCGGGCGTCACCGTGATGGACGATCGCGCGGTATAGCCGGTCAGAGCCACGAATTCGGGCCGGTGGCGGATGAGGAACTTGTCCGGCGCGGCGACCTCCACCGACATGTGCGAAAAGGCGGTTTCGCACCCCGCGTAATACGGCAAGGGATCGACCCGGTTGACGTAGAGCAACGGACCCGCAAGGGGATGACGGATTTCCGGGGGCAGACAAGCCGTGGCCGCCGCGATCACCCGGCCGTATTGCACGATGGAATGCAAGGGTTGCTTGGCGCGGAATTCATAATTCATCGGGACGGCAAACGCCACCACGCCCGCCAGGAGGGCATAGCCGGTGACCGGCCGCAGGCGTTCCGCCACCAGGCCGAACGCAAGGCTCATCAACGGGGCCAGGTAAAAGAGGCACCAGACATGGTGATGCGAAGCCCGCGCGAACAGGGCCAGGTAGGCCATGCAAAACACGCTCAAAACGAGGCTCCCGTGCGCCAGCCCGGCCCGCCACCGCCGTTTTCGCGCCACCAAAACCAGCCAGCCCGCCAGCAGTCCCAACAAAACCGGCGTCCCATGGGTTCCCGCGCGGAGCAACAACGACCACCACCACAACGGGCTGACCAGGAACGGTGGCAGCTGGTAGCCGCTTTCCACCGAGTAGGCTCCCGTCTGCACCTTGGCGTGATGCAATAGGGTCGGCATCGCGCCCGCGCCCCAGACATACAGGACATACAGGATGGAAAGCCCCATCGAGAGAACGAATAAACTCCTTACGGCCTTTTTATATGAATGATTCCGGTCCTCCCGGAAAAACGACAGCAGGAAGAGGCACAGCACGAACAAGGAATACGGCCAGTCGATCAGCGTTCCCACGGCTCCCACCGCCAGAAGGCCGATCCAGGCCCGGCAGGATGGTTGACGGTTCAGGGATTCAATCCATACCATCGTCCAAACAATGCAGGCCATCACCGGCGGTTCGAAATTCACGATCCGCCCGGCGTAAAACGAAAGCGGGCACAACCACGCCGCCGCCAGGGCCAACAACCGGGCGCGGGGCGATATATAACCGTGGGTCAACCGCCAGATTCCCAATAGGAGCAGCAGGAAACTGGTCAGGGGAACGAGCCGGGCGGTGGCTTCGGAATCGCCGAGCACGGCATAGAGTCCCGCCAAGATCCACTGCAGCAACGGCGGATGGGTGGGGTGAAAGGTCGGTTCCGGCCCCAGGTGGTTGATGGTGGATAGTCCGCGTGTGACGGACAAGCCCGGATCGAGATGGCGGCGCGCGATCCGTTCCTGGAATCCCGTTTCATACGCCAGCCCGTAGGGATCCGTGAAGCGCCACAGCTGGGTGAGCAACGCCCCGATGCATATCGCGGCCCAAGCCGCCTTGTGCCATCCTGCCAACGGCGCGAACTCCGGCGGATTCCCTGCCGCCTGCCGTGATTCCGAAATTTCCTTGTTTATGTTGGGTTGCTTCTCCATGTCGGGATTATGGCCGACATCCTGGTTGATTCTCCAGGGGCATGGAGGGGACCGCGGCCGCCGGGCTCTCCCTTGCCTGGATTGCCCGCGGAGTATTGCAACCAGGAATGCCCCCACCGCCATTCCGTGCGGGACGGCCTCGTGGAAGCGAATACGCTGCTGACCTGCTCAGGAAGTTGTTCGGATTGATGGGGTAAATGTTTTCAATTCATTCGGCGCAACTGTTTACTGGATTCTGTAGAGTTTTTGTCATGTATGAGTTACTGAATTGCGGGATGGCCGTGCCCGTGCCAACGGCGCTTTTCCACTAGCCCAGGGTTTCAACCCTGGGCATAAGGCCTTCCCTCTCCCTCTGGGAGAGGGCCAGGGTGAGGGTAAACCCCTGGTGATGCAGGCATCTTGCCTGCGCCTTACCATGAACCTCATTTCTCCCTGGCGCCCCTTTCAAGGGGCCGCCGAATAGAAGCCCAGGGTTTCAACCCTGGGGTAACTAGGCCGCGAACGCCTTCTCGATGTCCCGGCACAGGTTGTACACCCAGGTGAGGGTCTCGGCCATGCGCCGCACCTTCTGCAGCCCGTTCTCGCCCAGCACTTCGCGTTCCACCACGATGGCGTCCCGGTACCCGCTCTCGAAGAGAGTCTTCAGCAACAGCGGGAAATTGACCATGCCCTGGCCGGGATGCACCTCCTCCCCGTTCCACTGCCTCAGGGAAGGCTTGCACGTCGTGGGAATCGCGTCCTTGAGATGCACCCCGCCGATTTCGAGTCCCGCGCCGAGCAGTTTCCGCAGAAACGTGATGGGCTCCCACTCTCCGTGATAGAGCACGATGTTGGCCAGGTCCAGGTTGACCCGGAACACGCCGGGACGGTTCACCTTTTTCATGAAGGCGTGCAGGGCCTCGAACGTCTCCGGCCCGGTCTCCACATCGTAATGCCCGCCCCATGACGCCGTGAGGTCGCAGCACTCCTGCACCGCCTCCACCATCGGCCCGAAAAACTCGTTGCGGGGATCGACATGCCCCAGGTGCGCGTTGAAATCCTTCACCCCCAATTGTTCATGGCCGAACTGAATGTACTTCTTGGTCAATTCCAGCCGGGCTTTCCGTTTTTGGTGATCTGGAACCCCAAAACCTACCGTCTCCAGCACCCGCTGCGGGCTGTCGTATTGATCGCCCTCCGGTCCCGAATAGCCGATGACGAACCGCGCGATCTGAATACCCCGCGGGGCGATCAACTCCTTCACCCGCTGGGCCCACGCCGGGGTTAAATCCTTTTCCTCGGGGACATGCAGCTGAAAACACTCCACGCCCGGCGCTTCGACCGCCAACTCCAAGGGAGCGCCGATCCCCGCGCCGTACGAGCCGAACAATCCTTTGGGACCGAACTTGGTAGACTGGGATGGGGACATCTTTCTTCTCCAATTTTATAATGTGTGGTGGAATCGTAAATGGATCTCTTGATCCGGCCAGTCAGATGAAATGTATCACACTTGGGCGGAGTATCCCTCACTCTGAATCTCGTCCGAAGAGCTGATCTTTATCCAAAAAACCGGATCAACCAAAAGTATTACATCCCCGCAGGGGATCCATGTGAATAGCCGTAGGCGATAGCCTACGGTTCGTTAAGAGCAGATACCAATCCCGCAGGGATTGAATATTCCATTCGACCCCTACGGGATTGTTTTCAATTGGCACGAAACCGGGGGTTGTCACCCCCGGCTATTCACATGGAATCCCTTCGGGATTGGCTGCGGTAGCGCCGCCTGCACTACCATTTCCTGGATCCCCGCAAGCGCGGGGATAACATCCTGATTCAGACAAAACTCACGACTTCTGCTCTCCTACCCCCCGGGAGAAGGCCGGGATGTGGGACTATTGAAAGGGCGACCATCTATGTCCACACGGATAACGCGGAACAAGGAAGAAGGAACCCGCTTGCTGGTCCATCCCCTCGATCATCCCGTTTCAAAGCAGCTGGCCCCCGGATCCCCCCTCCTTCATGGTTTTCTGAACGCAAAGGATATAAAGAATCAGCAGCATGATCGGCCCGAACAGCAGGCCGCCAATCAAGATGATAATCTGGCGGACTTGGCTGTATCCAAGGTCCAAGGCCCACTTCGCGGAGATGATCGCGCAGGACAAATTCGACAGGATAATGGCCTCTTTCATTGCGTCTTCCCCTTTTTAATGGCACTTAAGTGCCCGCCCGATCCTTTTCGTCCCTCACGCCCTTTTATTCTTCCGAAGATCGTAGGAGGTTAGAAAACGGTTGAATATGCGGAAAATTTAGGGTTGGTTAAGCACGGCGAAACCTGCCCACGATTACCTTCCTATTCTTCCCTCTCCCTCTGGGAGAGGGGAAGGGTGAGGGAAAGCCTTCTGGCGATTCTCTCGCTCTTCCCATTGCGTGGAACCGTATGCGAATCGGGGAAATGATTCCCTTTTCCGCGGGGATACAGTAAATCCGGATTACATCCCTAGGTAAAAAATCATTGGTCCGCATTTCCCCGGATGAATCTTATCTGATTCTCTCTGCGCCCTCCGCGCCTCGGCGGTGCAGTCTCCCTCACTCGATGAACCGCCGGATCGATCCAAACGACGTCAGCCCGTTCGAACTTTCATAATCCATGTGCCAGCAGCCGATCGAATAATCGGTCCCCAAATACCGGGTCCGCGAAGGGCCGACCGAAAACAAGAAACCGCGGTAGTTTATGTTATTTTGCCCCTTGTTCAATTCCACATGCTCGAACGGCGACCAAAACGTCCCCGCGCTCCCCTTTTTGGTGATGTACTCGGAATACATGAACTGCCGCTCGGTGGGCACCCAACCCGCGTTGTTGGAATCCGCGCCGGGATTGAACGGATCCGGTGGAAAACTGGACATATACGCCACCGGCGTGGTCAACATCTTGAGCTGATTGACCATGTACGAGGAATAACCCCCGGTGTTCATATCGGGCGGCACATCCCCCTTGTCGGTGGCGTACATCTGGATGGCGAGCCCCAAGGTGCGGATGTCCGCCTGCACCCGCGCGATCTTGGCCCGGATCTGCGCGTTGAGAAAATTAGGCACCGCGATCGCCGCCAAAATCCCGATAATGGCCACTACGATCAATAATTCGATCAGCGTAAATCCTTGCCCCGCCTTGGTTCTGGTCATCCCCGGTTCCTCTGGTATTTTTCGATACCGATAAAAGTCCATTCCGCCGTGCCCCGGCCCTTCCTGTCTCCATAACCTATCGATTGATTCTCTCATATCCCGGGCCGTGCCGTCAATCGTTTTTCCGGATGTCTCTGGCTGGTGGAGGTTTTTTCGTGTATCCGCGGCTGCCATCGAACCGGCTTTTTCAACGCAAACCACCCCGTCTCCCTTCTCTCCCCAGTGAGGGCCGGAGTGCGGGAAAGCCTTTTGTGGTGCAGTCATCCGGCCGGATTTTGCCCTCTTGTGGTGCAGGCGTCTTACCTGCATCCTGAAGGGACGGCCCTAGGTGTCCATCCAAGTATTTCTCTGCGCCCTCTGTTTCTCCTTCCCGCCCTTGCTGAATCAATCCGCCTGTCTTGATCCCATCCTGGTCCTCCTGTGCATCCGGACTATCCTGATTCAGATACTCCTCCCGCTCTTCTCCTCCCTATCCCCCCGGGAGAGGGCTAGGTTCGGTTGAGTTTTCGTAATACATGCTTCATCGGAATTCCGTATTGTGATGCAAGCGCCAACGGCGCGCAAAAGGCGCGTAACAAACTGATCCGGGGCAACGCCCGGGGAAAAGGACGATAAAAGGAATGGTTCATCCGGTAAGTGAGTACTTTTTATCAACCAGGCCGGGCCGCTTTTCCATCGGCCGGGCCGGGGAAATCAATCCCCTAATCCCCTCTCCCTCTGGGAGAGATTTAGGGTGAGGGATTTTTCATAGTGTCGGACCTGGGTGTCCACCCGGATTAGCAATTGAATGAAAGGCCTTTTGCACTAACAGGTACGCACTTGCCGGATGAACCAAAGGAATTATTCCCTCTCCCTCTGGGAGAGGGGCAGGGTGAGGGTAGTTCGGAAAGGGTGTCATACCGGACAGGTATGCAACCGGAATGGTTGTTACATCTACTGGTTTTATATCAACTTGGAAAAACTCAACAGAACCTAGGGTGAGGGAAGCCCGGAAAGGGCGCCCTATTGGCTGTTCGTACAATCGATTAACCCGTTCCCGTTTTTTGTAATTTGATCTACGTAGGAAAAAACTCAACAGGAACTATGTCCTTTACTCCCTCCCCGAATTAATTCCCTTTTTTGCGCCTTTCTCTCTATCAATAGAGACATTATTTCTGGCCGTCATATATTTCCCAACCAGAGGAACACCCATGCCCATGCCCGCTCACTCCTTTGAAACCGATGTCCTCCAGGATCTCGAAAAACTGATCCAAAAACTGAGCCATGATATCCAGCAGCAGGAAGATTTGCTCAATCCCCATGCCATCTCCCTGATCCGTTTGTATTTATCCTCTCTCCGGCAGTACCTGGACTGGAGGAAAAAAATGAGCATGCTGGACAACCTGCAACCTGCCCATCCCGCTTCTTCTCTACCGGCAGGACCGGCTCAAAACCGCGCGGGCAGTCTCGGACTTCTACTCACGAATCCTTCCCAATCCCCGTTCCCTCTTTCCCACCCCGCCCCCGGTTTGCTGATGCACGCTTCGGAACCAGCCCCGGGCGCCCCCCTTCGCACGGATCTCTCCCCCTGGCCACGCGGACATGAAAACAACATCCCACATAAGGGGGGAAAACCAGGATCTCGAATGCCCCACCCGCCGCGGTGAACGCTTGAACCGTCTTTTTCCCCCTGCAATCGCCCCAGGGTCACTTCTTTTTCCCGGCGCGATATGCTATCTTTTAAATTGATAGATATAATATTACCATGTTTGGACTAGCATTCGGAGGGGAGAGGCTTTCATGACAAAATCCTGCGGTTTTACATTAATTGAACTGCTGATCGTCGTGGCCATCATCGGCATTCTGGCCGCCATTGCCGTCCCCAATTTTCTCAACGCCCAAATCCGCGCCAAGATCTCCCGCTCCCTTTCCGACCAACGCACCATGGAACTGGCGATCCTGCAATACATGGCCGATGTCAACGACAATCCTCCCCATTCGCATGAGCCGAACCAGAACTGGTGGCTGACCACGCCCGTGCCCTACCTCTCCGGTTTCATGTACGATCCGTTCCAGGATACGCCCGTGGCCGAGGACCGTTTCGGCTCGGATCTCACCTACCACAAAAAGCAACACCACTGGGATCCGCTGGACAAGCGCTACTGGGGGGGATTGACGCGGCAAATGATCGATCCCGCCAAGGACCCGGAATTCAAATATTGGAACCAGTCGATCGGGATCATCTTCGGCATGGGGCCATCCATGAAATACACCGGCGCGGCGGGCACGGGGTTTACGTTCGGCGTGGCGTTTGTCCCCTTTGAAGCGTCCAACGGCCTCATCAGCCTGGGCATCATCCGCCGCTACGTCCCCGGCGTGCCGAAATTATAAACTCACCTCACCACGAAAAATTGAATGGAATGGATCAGCGCGCCGCGCATGACCCATCATCCACCCTCCCCACCAACTTCTCCCTCTCACTGGGAGAGGGCCGGGGTGAGGGAAAACAGCCCCGGAGGGGCGCTTTCTGCTTTAACCAGGGGTACAACCCCTGGCGGGCGCGTCTCCGCGGTGAATTTTTCTATTTCCCTCACCCTATCCGCCAAATGCCGCCCTTGCTGGTCAAGCCGTTACTGGGTTCGTAGGGCATCAGCCAGCAGGCCGTCAGTTCCTCCCGCCAGCCGTACTCCACCGACGGGCCGATGGAATAAATATGCCAATGCGCGCCGCGGAAGCGGTTTTCGAAGGGCAGGCCCGGCTCCCACGAATTCACCCCCTCGTTGTATTTGCGGTTCAAAAAGAACATGGCCTTCATGTCCATCTCGGCGTTGTTGATGGGCGTCCATCCCACCCAGCCCATCTTGCTGTTGAAGGCGTCCCAGGGGATGGAGGACATGTACGCCACCGGGGTGGTCAAATGTTTGCCGGCGGAGGGCTGATCGGCCCATTTGAGCGAGAAATGCGTGTAAACCCCGGACCGCGCGTCGGGCGGATATTCGTTGGTGTCCAGGTGGTACGATTCCAGCGCCGTGCCGATGCTCCGCGCGTCGGCTTCGCAGCGGGCGATCTTGGCGCGGATCTGCGCGTTGAGAAAGTTGGGCACCGCAATCGCCGCCAGGATCCCGATGATCGCCACCACGATCAACAACTCGATCAAGGTAAAACCGCTGTTCATCATCTCCGTTTCCTCCCACGCTCGCATCGGATCAGCGCGCCGCGCGTAATCCATCGACATCCTGGTCATCTTGCGCTTCCTGACTTTCCTGATTCAGAAATAAGGCTCATCCGGCCAGTGCGTACTTTTTTTCAGATCGCCGGTTCGCATCTCTTCGAAGTGATCGATAAAAACCACCCCCAAAATTCCCTCTCCCTCTGGGAGAAGGCTAGGACGAGGGATTTTTTGCAGGGGCGGACCTTGGTGTCCGCTCTTATCCCGGAGTGAATAAAATCGATTTTACCTCATTATGTACGCACTTCTCGGATGTACCAGAAATAATCCCCCGCTCTTCTGCCCCCTCTCCCTCTGGGAAAGGACAAGGGTGAGGGAAAACAGCCCCGGAGGGGCGCTTTCTGCTTTTGCCAGGGGTAAAACCCCTGGCGGACGCTCAATTCTCCCCCCGGTAATACTTCACACCCAGCTTTTCCAACCGGCCGTAATGCGCCTTCAGCCGTTGCTGAAAATCCTCCCAGCTCCGCCGCTCCGGGGGCGACCAGAGCACTTCCGTGAAGGCGCAGACCCGCGGGAACAACTGCTCGTCGATTTTCTCCTGCGGCGCATGTTCCGACCACATCGTGCACTCCGCTCCCCAGACGCGCTTCGCCTCTCCGGCGGTCAGTTCCGGCGGCGTGGGCTGGAATTGATAGACCTTCTCCAGGGTTGTGGTTTGCATCCAATCCGGCTTGGTTTGAGCGTGCGCCGCGTCCTGGGGATAATCGAAATACACAAAACCGTTGGGAGACGAAATGACGTCATGCCCCAGCTGCGCGGCGCGCACCGCCCCGGCCATGCCCCGCCACGATTGCACCACGGCCGTTTTCGGCAGGCCGCCCACGTCCAGGATCTCATCCCACCCGATCAGGCGCCGGTCTTTGATCGAAAGAAAGCGGGCCACGCGCTCGATGAGGTAGCCCTGCAATTCGTCCTCGCTTTTGAACCCCTTCTCCTTCATCCGCTGCTGGCAATGGGGGCATTCCTTCCAGCGGTCGCGGGGCGCTTCGTCGCCGCCGATATGGATGAACGCCGAGGGGAAAATCTCCGTGATCTCGTCCAGCACGCCTTCCAGAAACTCGAAGGTGCTTTCTTTCCCTGGGCAAAACACGTCGGGGAATATGCCCCATTCCGTCTGCACGGGGACCGCCTCGCCCCGGCACAGCAAGTCCGGATAGCTGGCGGCCGCCGCGGTGGCGTGGCCGGGCATCTCGAATTCCGGAACCACGGTGATGAACCGCTTCCGTGCGTATTCCACGATCTCCTTCAACTCCGCCTGCGTGTAAAATCCGCCGTAGCGTTGGCCGCCTTCATCCCGCCACGCGCCGGTCTCGGTCAATTTCGGATATTTTTTGATCTCGATGCGCCAGCCCTGGTCGTCCGTCAAATGCAGATGCAGCCGGTTCAACTTGTGATAGGCCATCAAGTCGATGTACCGCTTGATGAAATCTTGTTCCAAAAAATGCCGCGCGCAATCCAGCAGCAATCCCCGCCAGGGATAGAGTGGCGCGTCCTCGATGGTCACGCGGGGAATGGCCCCCTTTTCCGCTCCCGCCGCCAGCTGCCGGAGCGTCTGGATGCCGTAAAACAGGCCCGCGGGCTGGCGCGCGAGGATCTCGACCCCCCTCTCCGCCACGGTGAGCCGGTACCCCTCGTCTCCCAGGCCGGTTCGCCCGGGATCGAGTCTCAACACGATCGCGTTCGGAATCGCCTCACCGGAACGCGCCTGAACAGATGGCTGGATCCCCAGATCCTGCCGCAGGCATTCCGCCAGGTACGCGCCCAGATCGATGGGTGAATCGGCGATTTGGTCCTGCACAATCGCCGTGGTGGTTTGGATTCGAAAAACGCCTTCATGCACATTCATGCGCGCGGGGATGGGAATCAAGGCCATATTCACTATCTCCGTGTATCCAGGTTCACAAATCAAAATCATCGCGGCCGCGCACAGGATAATGAGGTTTGCTTTTGGGGTCCACATGGTTGGCTCCGCATTCATCTGATTGCTCGTTTCATTTCAAAAATCGTACAAGAAGATCACACCGCCACGACTATACCACATCCGGCCGGTGAACGGCTATTTACCTTGGAGTTTTTTGAATGGGGAAGTTTTCCCCGGAGTGGCAGGGTGGATTGAGCGCAGCGAAACCCACCCTATCTATGGTGCAATGGAGTAGCATACCTCACCAACGATTAACTTCCATCTTCGTCCCTCCCCCTGGTAAAGGGCCAGGGAGAGGGAACTGATAATACCAGCGTCCCACCTGCCAGATTCTCGTAATCCTGCTGGTCCTTGAGTTCCTTCTCATCCTTTGGGCTTTATCCTCCCGAATGCCCATGGCCACTCGATTCCTCCCCCGATGATCGGGGGAGGTTAGGAGGGGATTGACAGGTAATTCCTTCCCTAAAAGGGACATAGACAGAGAGTGCTTAATGTTTACTAAATAGATAAACATTATAAATATTTTTATCCTTCATTCATTGCTTAATAGCTATTTAAGAATGCTTGAATTATTGATAGAATAGTCCAAAACCGGATCATGGCCGGAAACGTTACCCATCGGATTCAGAAATCCGGCCAGCGGACAGCCGGATCTGACCGAAAAATGTTTAAAATCCGCGCCGGACGGTTGCGTTTACCATTTCAACTTGTTTAATTTATAATGATCTTTGGGTGAAGTTCTTCCTTCTGGATATCATGATAATGAGTGACACGCTTGGCCCATTCCCATCATCATCGAGGTGATAGACAGTGAAAAGCGATCGCAGGCAATTTTTGACATCATGCGCGGCGGCCGGGTTGGGGATGAACCTGCCCGGATGGTTATCCCAGGCGGCGTTCGCGGCGGACGCGGCGCCGATGAGCATCGCCCGGTACAAGGAATCGCCCACCGAGGCGGAAGGCATCAAGGAAGAGGCGGAGAAGCTGACCCGCGCGGCCATCGACGCCCTGGGCGGCATGTCCCGCTTCATCTCCAAGGGCGATGTGGTCTGGGTGAAGCCCAATATCGGCTGGGACCGTTCGGCCGAACTGGCGGCCAACACCAATCCGGACGTGGTCGCCACGCTGGTCAAGATGTGCTACGAAGCCGGGGCGAAGCAAGTACACATCAGCGACAATCCCTGCAACGACCAGAAGCGCACCTTCGTCCGCAGCGGCATCCAGAAGGCGGCCGCCGACGCCGGCGCCCGGGTGTATTTTCTCGATCAGCGCAAATACAAAAAAATGGCCATCAACGGCAAGACCATCAAGGAGTGGGAAATCTACACCGACATGGTCGAAGCGGATAAATTCATCAACGTGCCCATTGTCAAGCATCATGGCTTGTGCGAAGTCACACTGAGCATGAAAAACCTGATGGGCGTGATCGGCGGCGCCCGCGACCGCTACCACCAGGACATCGGCAATTCCCTGCCCGACCTCGCCGCGTTCATCAAGCCCGACCTGGTGGTCATCGACGCCATCCGCGTGCTGACCCGCAACGGCCCGGTGGGCGGCAATCCCTCCGACGTCGCCCGCAAGGACCTGGTCGCCGCGGGAACCGACCAAGTGGCGCTGGACGCGTTCGGCGCGACTCTGCTGGGCCATAAGCCGGAAGACATCGGGCATATCGTGGAGGCCGCCGCCCGCGGCTTGGGCACTCTGGATTTCACATCGTTGTCCCCGAAAGAGATCACTGTGTAAGCATCATGGCGAAAGCGAAGAATTCAGCCGGCTGGGTCGTGTGGACCCGGCGCCTGGTTCAGACTTTTTTTCTCCTTTTGTTCTTCTACTTATTGTTGGAGACGGTGTACCACCCGTTCAACGAAGTGGGCGGGTGGACGACCTTCTTCTTCGACTTCGATCCGCTGGTCCTGTTGAACACGTGGCTCGCCACCCACGCGGTCCCGGCGGTCCTGCTCTTCTCCCTGATCACCCTGGGCGCCACCATCCTGTCCGGCCGGTGGTTCTGCGGATGGATCTGCCCGTTCGGGACCTTCAACAATCTGCTGGCGTCCCTGCGGACCAAGCGGCGGAAAATCCGCATCGACCAGAACCACTATCACCCGGCGCAAAAAATTAAGTACTATGCATTGGCGGGTTTGCTCGTGGCGGGCGTCCTGGGAGTCAACGCCATCGGGTATGTCGATCCCTTCTCGTTCTTCTACCGGTCCATGGCCACCGCCGTGTATCCCGCGGTCAACTGGGGCCTGCAAGCCTGGTTCACCTGGATCTACAACACCGATCCCGGCGTGGGGCCGTTGCGGGTCACCGCCGTCACCGAACCGGTGTACGAAGTGCTCCGGACCTATTTCCTGGCCGTGGAACAGCCAGTGTACCTGGGCGGCACGCTGATCGGCCTGCTGTTCATCGGCATCGTGGGCTTGAATTTTTACCGCCCGCGGTTCTGGTGCCGCTGCCTCTGCCCGCTCGGGGCCTTGCTGGGCGTGGCGGGGAAAAATCCCCTCGTGCGGCTCACCAAGGACCAGGAAATGTGCAACAACTGCCAGCTGTGTCTCGTGGACTGCCAGGGCGCGGCCGAACCGCAGTCCCTGCACGGCTGGAAACCCTCGGAATGCTTTTATTGCTGGAATTGCCGCGACGCGTGCGGCAGCCAGGCGATCGAATTCCAAATCGGCCTGCCCAAACGGGAGGATCCATCATGAGCGGCTTCAAGCGGTGGATCGTCAACTACTTCCGTCCTCCCCAGGAAGAGCGCATCGATTTGAACAAGCGGATTTTCTTCACGGCGGGCCTGGGCGGCCTGCTGGGCGTCTTGTTGTTCCGCAGCACCCCCCAGGCCACCGGCCGGCGCTACAACCCCGGCCTCATCCGCCCGCCGGGATCGATCGCTGAAAAAGACTTTCTGGCCAAGTGCGTCAAATGCGGAGAATGCATGAAGGTCTGCCCCACCAATTCCATTCAGCCCGCGTTTCTGGAAGCCGGGCTGGAAGGGATGTGGACCCCGGCACTCCATATGAAAATCGGGTACTGTGAGTTCGAATGCACGCTTTGCGGTCAAGTCTGCCCCACGGACGCCATCCGCGAGCTGGAGATGGAAGAAAAGAAGAAACTCAAAATCGGCCAGGCCTTCTTCGACACCAACCGCTGCCTGCCCTATGTCTTCGCCCGGTCGTGCATCGTCTGCGAGGAGCATTGCCCCACCTCGCCCAAGGCCATTTGGACCGAAAACGTCCAGGCACTCAACGCGGCCGGACAGATGGTGGCCCTGAAAAAACCCCATGTGGATCCTGTGCTCTGCATCGGATGCGGTATCTGCGAAGAAGTGTGCCCGCTCAAGGACCAGTCGGGGATCTACGTCACCAGCGCGGGCGAAGTCCGCAATCCGGACAACCAGTTTCTGCTGAGCGCCTCCTCCACTCCCTACGGCGGCGGGGAAACATCCCCGTCTCCCGGCGGAAGCAATCCCTACGGCGGCGGCAATCCGTATTGATCTCTCCTCCCTCCTATCCCGGGAGATTCAACCCCGGCCATCAATTCCCATCGGAGACTCCCCACTCGAATTTCCGCTCCAGAATCCTATCCATTATGTTGGACACGGAAGACATCGTGTTCCGGAGGTTCATGTAAAACCGATACGCCTCTTCAGCAAGTGATCCGCCCGGTTCATCCACGGTATGAAACACGAGATCGACATCGGCCAGGTCCGCCGCCAGCGCCTGCAGAATGGTCATCAGGGTTCGGTTCCCCCCGAACGCGCCACAACCCCAAAATCCCGTGTGGATGAGAGTACGGAAGGACGCCGCGGCCAGTCCCGCGCTCTCCCAGCGGGCGGCCTGAAATCCGGAATAGGCGGTGCTCAGGATGGTGTCGATCTCCTCCCGCGCATAGGTTCCATACCCGTAAGCGGGAGCCGCCAGGGCAAGGATGTGGCTGAACGTGGGCGGAGCCAGTACATGGGTGGCCGCCACGACCTCCTCGGCGGTGGCGCGCGCGAAGGCGTTGCCATACAGGCTGTGGGGACGCCCCGCGGCGGGATCGGGCCGCGTGTCGAATAAGCATCGGCGTTGTACTCCGGTGACTGTCACCGGCGACGGCTGTCCATCGGCGTCCACGGTTTCCGCCGGCACGCCCATGGACACCAGCGCTTCGCGCAAGGCTCCGAGAACCGGATGCTCCAGCACCTGGAGTTCGTCCTGCGCCAGAAGCGAAGATCCGTAGGCGGTGAACAGCCGCGGATCGGCGAAATTCATGTGCCACTCCACCGATGTGGATTCCGGGTGCGCGTTATACGTAAACATACCCGGGTGAATCTGAAACCGGGTATGAGCCGCCACGGTCTGAGGAAGAGTCTGTTTCGGCCAGCGGGCATAATGGATCAGGCCCGCGAAGGGATACTTCGCGGAACGGACAACGTCGAACACGGCTTGCTTGTTGGGATGGCGCCACCGGGGCGGATGCTCCTCCATGAGCCGGGCCGCTTCGAACTGGAATCGCTCCAATGGTTCGGATTTCATGTAATCCTTCCCTGCCCGCCGAATCATCCCCAATCCGGATGGTCACAAGAGATTCGGACGGACATTTTTGTTCAGCCTGCCTGCTTACGGTTCAGTTCTCCACCCGGGCGAGGACAAAATCCACCACCTCCGCCATCCGTTCCTCCACCAGCGGGGAAAGGCGATCGCGGTAGCTAAAATCGGCGCCGCCGATTTCCACCACGTACGCCTGGGGGCAAAGACCGTACAGGGCGCCGGCCAGCGCCAGCAGCGCGGGGGGATCGCAATCATGCGAAAGCCATTCGGGGGCGGCGCGCCGGGGTTGAATTTCCCGCCAGACGAAAGTTCCCGGCGGCTGGGCGGCGCTGGCGTCGATGAATATCGCCCGGTCCGCCGCGCGAAGGTTGTCCGCTAGTTCCGGCGTCAATTGATGCCGGGCGAGGACCGTCACCTCCGGATTCCGCACGCGCTCTTCCAGCAGGCGGGCGGCCCGCCAGCCCGCGCCGTCATCGCCCCGCAGAGGATTGCCGTAACCGATGATCAATGTCTTCGGCATGGAATAGGCCCTAAAACAGCGATACCCTACCGGCGGATCACGTAAATCCACCGTCCCCGCGCCGCGGGGGTCAGGGTCAATTTCAAGCCGCCTTTTTCGACTGAGTGGGGGATGACAAGGCCGCGGCTGCCGGGCGTGGGACCTTCGGCGGCGCATTCCACGCGGGCCGGCAGGTTGGTCAGCGGCAGATTGATTTCTCCTTCCCCTTCAATGCGGAGAATATACAACGCCCCGCCCTCCACCCGCCGCTCATCGGGCACGGGGGCGAACGAAACGAGGGAAAACGGGTGGTCCGCGAAAACAAACGCGCGGCCGTCGATGGTGATCCCCGCGCAGTCATGGCCCGCAAAGGCGATGAGGTCTCCATCGGTATTGACCCGGAACGCCATGACTTGCCGGCCTTGGTAGGAAACGGTGTGGCCGTTGATTTTGTAATCCGCGAGATGGATC
This sequence comes from bacterium, assembly GCA_041946805.1. GTDB lineage: Bacteria > Hinthialibacterota > Hinthialibacteria > Hinthialibacterales > Hinthialibacteraceae > JABLXU01. The sequence continues at coordinate 4,755 of JBHGBC010000078.1, read as the reverse complement.
TCATCGGACGGCAACGAAATTTGATCCAGTGAACGCCGGTCCCGTTCCTCGTCGCGGGCGAATCCGCCGTCCCAGTTTTCTTCCACGTCTTTTAGATGCGGCGCGATGGCCACCGCGCCGTTGGGGAAGCGGCAGGCAAAAAAGGACGAAGTGCGGGAGATGTATTCCGTGTTGTCGTTGATTCCGGGAAACGCGCCGGTGGCTGGATACGCGCCGAGCGCCAGCAGGATCTCGAACCAGGTATGGATATCCTGCCCCAGGCTGCGGGATTGATCATCGCGCGGGCGGAAACCGAGGAACGTGAGACTTCCGCCCCGTCCGGCGGTTTTATGCGTCCCCACAACTTGATTCTGCACACGGGCCACGGCCTGAACGCCTTCGCGCGGCGTCACGGGATAGATGTGATCCACCAGGTAGTGGGTCAGGATCACCTGCGGCTTGATTCCCGCGAGGAGGCCTTCGAATTCCACGGACGATCCGGCGGCGATCCGGCCTTCGTCGAGTCCCGGTTCATACTCCACGCCGAACCAATTCATCCACTCGGCGAGAATGGGCGCACCCTCGCGGGAAACCACCGGCGGGGGTCCCGACCAAATCACTCGGCCGCCCGTTTCGGCGAGTTGCCGGATCAAGTCCAAAAGCCGCGCTGAAGGGAACGGCTCGAAGGCGATGGTCAAGGTGGTGAATTTCCGCCCGCCGAGATGAACCGCGCCCTCTTTGACTTCCGCCATTTCCAGCAGTTTGGATTGCGAGATGCTGTTGGCGTAAGCGTATTGCGTCATCCAGCCGCCGAAGCGTTCATCCACGCTGACCAGGTCGAGGGGATAGAGAGTGAGCACATCCACATCGCGGTGTTGGGCGTCCTGGACGGTGGCGAAGTAGGGCGCGCCCGAGGCCCCGGCGGCGCTGACCAGGGCGGAACGCCGCCGCGCGATCTCGCCCGGCATGCCCCAATGGGCCGAGTAGGAATGGGGGACTTCGTTGATGATGCCGGTGGAGCAGGCCAACGTGATGCCCGTGTAGTTGCGGTCCAGCCAGCCGCATTCGCAATGGTCGTTGCCGTTGCCGGTGAGGAAATCACCCCACTTGAAGTAATCGGCGCAGGCGGACGCGGCCTGGTGGACGGTGTTCGACCAGACGAAATCGGACGTGTATTCATAGTTCCGGGAATACCGGTGGCCCTGGCCGCCGTCCCACAGGTCGATGGTCGGGCTTTCGGCCCAGGTGGCGTGGGCGCGGGATTCGAGGCGGTAGCCGAAGCGCTGTTCGGCATACCGCTTGGCCTGGACGAAGAGATCGACGACGCCGTCCTGCAGCAGGTGGTAGTAGCGGGACCGGAACAAGGCCGTGCGGCGGATATCCGCGGGCGTCGTGCCGAAGACATGCTGGAGGGGCTGCCCGGCCTGCATGTCGTTGCGGTAATCTTCCTGGCCTTGAACGAAATAGATCAAATACCGGGCGAAATCGCGGTATTCATCGCCATACCGGTTCGCGTATTCATTTGCGAGCCCATCGCTTACATAGCGCAGGGCGAATTCGCCGCTGTCATGATGGCTGAAGTAACCCCAGTCCTGCTGGATGTGCATTTCATCGGAATAGAGCGCATTGAGTTTCACGCCTGCGTCCACGTACTTATCGATTAGATTCTTAAGGTAGGGCAAGGCGTTTGGGCTGAAGTAATCCATCTCGGGAGTTTCGTATGGCTGGACCACCAGCACGCGGTCGAGAGGGCCGATGTCCGTCCGTCCCTCGCCGTAAATCCGGACGCGCTCGGCGCGGTAATCGCCCCGGTCGCTGGCCAGGGATTCCCACCGTTCCACGCGGGCGGTTTCGGTGATTTCGACGATGGCGTCAGGATCGACATAAAGATACGGCGTCCCGCCAATCCGCCTTTCCTGAAACGCGAACACCCGCACGCCCAAATCTTTCAACAGAATGGATCCCTTGTTGTTGGCCCATTTTTTCTGCTGCCAGAGTTGCACGCTGTACGCGCCGGTTTGGGGATCGCGCAGTCCCTTGCGGTAGTGCATCCATTTCCCCGCCTCGCCGGTGCGCCGGGCGTAGGCGGGACCGATCTCCAGGGGACTGAGCAGACTGAGTTCCAGGCCCAGGCCGTATTGTTGGGCGAAACGGCTGACGGCCGCCAGTTTTTCGACATATTCGTCCATGTCGGGCGTGAGTTTGCGGGGCGTGACCTGGCCGGGGCGGTATTGGCTGAAGAACTGATCGAAGGCGATGATCAGCGTGCGTTGGCCCTGTTGCCGGGCGCGCTCGCAGATGTGCCGCAAGGTATCGGTATGCTTTTGATACGTCAGGCTGAGATCGATGGGCTTGTCGGGATTGGTCAGATCCTCCAGGTCCTGATCGTTCACGAGAATGATGCCCGGCCGGCCCAGTTCAAACGCCCAGGGACCGGGATAACGGATCAATTCGCCTTGGTAAACATTTTCGGGAACCGGAGGTTCTTCCGCCCAGGCGAGAGGCAAAAGCAATCCAAACCAAACGGGTACCATGACGCATTTCCAAAGGGATTTCATGAAGCGATACCTTTCCACACCGATGAAATGGATCACGAACGAATTTATCATGGAGAATGCAGGCGGGCCGCGGCGAAGTAAAGGGGATGGATAATTGTTTTTTTGTAGATTGTCGCTGCGGTTTAACCTTGCGCGGCCGCGGACCGAATCGTAGGGGCACGTAGCAACGTGCCCCTACATTTGTGATATCGAAAAAGTGAAATCAATCCTACTCCATTCAAATTCAACCCCCTCCTACCCTTCCCCAAACTTTGGGATAGAAATGATTCTGTTCCCCGGATCATCGTAGTGAATACCCCTGGTTAATGATTCTCCCCCCGAAGATCGGGGGGAGTCAGGAGTGGGTTTCTTTCAAGCGCCAGGGGCTCGGCATGAGCTTAATCCATAACGCAAGCCCTGGGATAATAGGAATAAAAGGAATTAATCCCCTCTCCCTCTGGGAGAGGGCTAGGGTGAGGGAAAGCCTCTCGCCGTGCTTTCACGTCTCGACCTCCCTGGGCCTTACGATGCCGTGGCATGGCCTACCAGGCCATGAGGGCCTTTTCGCCCCTGTCTTTTCTCCGTGTAATCCGCGCTTTTTCCGTGTTATCCGTGGTTCAAACCACGTTACGAGTCTTCCATGCCCCATCCTTCACCACAACGCCTGGATCGCCTTGAGTGTCTCCTCCACCCAGCGTTGGCCGCCTTCGGGACCCACGATGAATTTATCCGCGCTGTAGCCGCCGCCTTGCACGGCCCGCTCCGTGGGCAGATACCCGCTGTGCTGGCACGCGAGCTGCACCACGAAAGTCAAGACGGCCGGGCTCCGCGCTTGCACGCGCAGGCCGTAATCCAGATACAGTTCGAACGGCGCGGTGCACATCGCGAGATCGCCCAAGCGCAGGATGTGGCATTCGAGCGGATTGACGGGATCGGTGAGGTAAAAGGGGGCGGCTTGGTCCGAGTGGGGAGGCACCGGGAAGCGGGCCACGGTATGCTTGAAGAGCAGTTCGGATTGGATGTCATGCCGGGCGAGAGAGAATCCATCCTCGACCGCGTCCACGATCCGCCGGGCGATTTCCTGCCGGCTGTCGAGACCCCGGCGCTCCATCATGATCTTCTCGGCCTGGGCGCGCAGGAGATAATGCGGCGACTGGTCGCCGGCGGCCGCGCATTGCGGAAGCACGAAGAGATCCTGGCCCAGCCGGCGGCGCAATTCTAAACGCACGTCATGCCAGAAATCGGCGGACACCACGCTCAGCCCTTCGGTCTCCTGGGAGGTGCAGGCGATGTTGATCAACACGCCGGTGCATTCCTGCTCCGGCGTCCAGAAGAAGAGCAGGGACACGCCGTGGTCCTCGTAGCCCTCGATGTGGCTGAAATTTTCCTGATTGACCTTGCCGTACATAACGGAGGTCCCATCGAAATAATGCGCCCGGCGGTTCATGCCGACGACGGCGTGGCTCAGCGCCCAGCTCATCCCCCCGCGCTTACGGTTGTTCCACGCCTCCACGGCGGCCTGCGCGACGCGTTCCACGAAGAAATCCGCGTATTCGGAGGCTTTCATGACGCCGGGATCGTTACTGACGTCGTATAGATTGCCGAACGCGTCATCGAGGAATCCGGGACCGGTATGGGTGTGCGTGGCGTTCAAGAACAATTTGTCCGGATCGAATCCGGGAATTTCGGAACGGATGGCCTCGCGGATGCGTTCCTGAATGACTCCCACGATGTACAGGAAATCACACGAGACCAGGATGGCTTGCTCGCGGCGGCCTTCCGCGTCCGGAGTCTCCAGGGCCAGGGCCGTGGCGGTGAGCGGATCGCGCACGCCCTGGGAAATCCGTTTGCTCAACTGGCCGGTCAGGGCCACCGGTTGCTGGGGGGTGATATCCACGGACGCCCAGCCCACGTAGAGCGGTTTCGCGCCCGATTCATCCGCCCATGCGGGAAAACCTATCGTCATGAAAAATACGAATAAAATCCAGAATCTCTTTCTGCTCATTATGATTCCCATTCATACGCTTGGTTTGGAATAAAAGAATATCACTCAATATATAACAGATCATTCCCCCGCGGATAGTCAGGGTGGATGGATTATCGGACGGTGTTGGATATTCAAGTAATCAATGAGGCTCATCCGGCAAGTGCGTACTTTTCATCAAATGGCCAACTCGCGACTCGTTGAAGGGACCGATGAAAACCACCCCCAAAATCCCCTCTCCCTCTGGGAGAGGGC
>JBHGBC010000077.1:0-27723 GCA_041946805.1 bacterium | reverse complement strand
TGTAATCGCGGATGATCTGGATGACGCTGGCCTTGGTGAATTGCGGCTGGAAGCGGGTCATGCCGTGGTTCTTGATCTGTTTGGGAATCAAGAACTCCTGGGCGATGTGGATTTTGTCCTCTTCCGTGTAGCTGGGGATTTCGATGATCTCCATCCGGTCCAGCAAGGCCGGAGGGATCGGATAGGTGACATTGGCCGTGGCGACGAACATCACGTCCGACAGGTCGAACTCCACTTCCAGAAAATGGTCGCTGAAGGTGTAGTTCTGCTCCGGATCGAGCACTTCGAGCAGCGCGGAGGCGGGATCGCCCCGGAAGTCCATGCTCATCTTGTCGACTTCATCCAGAAGAAACACCGGATTGCGCGACTTGATCTTCTTCAGGGATTGGATGATGCGGCCGGGCATGGAGCCGATGTAGGTGCGGCGGTGGCCCCGGATCTCGGCCTCGTCCCGCACGCCGCCCAGGGAAAGGCGCACGAACTTGCGGCCCATGGAACGGGCGATGGAACGGCCCAATGAGGTCTTGCCGACGCCGGGCGGCCCCACGAAGCACAGGATGGGGCCTTTCATGTCCCGCTTCAGTTTGCGGACAGCCAGGAACTCGAGGATCCGGTCCTTGGGTTTGTCCAGGCCATAGTGGTCTTCGTTAAGGATCTTCTCGGCCTCCTCGATGTTCAGCCGGTCCTTGGTCGATTTGGACCAGGGCAGGTCGCATAGCCAATCCAGGTAATTGCGCACCACGGCGGCCTCGGGCGAAAGCGGCGGCATGTTGGCCAGCCGCTCCAGTTCTTCCAGGGCCTTTTCTTCCGCCTCGGCGCTCATCCGCGCCCGTTTGATCCGCTGGTTGTATTTGGACCATTCCTCCGTGCCGCCCTCGGTCTCCTTCCCCAGTTCACGCTGGATGGCCTTGATCTGTTCGTGCAGATAATACTCCTTCTGCGACTGCTCCATCTGCTTGCGGACTTCGTTCTTGATGTTCTGCTCCAGTTCCAGAATCTCCAGTTCGCTGCTCAGAATCTGGGAGAGGTTCTTAAGGCGGGTCGTGGGGCTGGGACTGGTCAGCAGCCGTTGTTTTTCGGAGACCTTGACCGAGAGATGGGCGGCGATGTTGTCCGACAACCGCCCGGGATCGTCCAGATTGATGATGGAGAGCAACGTCTCCTGCGGCACCTTGCGGTTGAGCTTCACGTACGATTCGAACAGGTCGTTGACATGGCGCAGCAGGGCCTGCACCTTGGCGCCCTGTTCCTTGCGGTCTTCCAGCACTTCGATTTCGGCGGCGAAGTAGGGTTCCTGCGCGACCAGGCGCTGGATGCGCGCGCGGTAGACGCCTTCCACCAGAACCTTGATGGAGCCGTCCGGCAGTTTCAGCATCTGCAGCAGGTTGACGAGGGTTCCCACCGAATAGAGATCCTCCGGCGAGGGTTCGTCGACTTCCATTTCCTTCTGGGCCACCAGGACGATCCGCTTGTCTTCCTGCATCCCCGCTTCCAGGGCGGAGACGGATTTGGAACGGCCGATGAAGAGGGGAATGACCATTCCCGGGAAAATCACGACATCCCGCAAGGGCAGGAGGGGGTATTCCCGGCGCAGCGCGTGTTTCGATGACCGGGGAGTTCGGGGCTGATCCATGGGCGTTTTCTTGGATTCCCGCGCGACGGCCGGTTCCAGGACTTCCTCGTTGCTTTCAGGGCGTTTTTTATTTTCCATCATTGAAATTCAACTTAGCGTAGCGATTCTCCACGTTGTTTGGAAGAGAGTAAACGATTTGAGCGCGGCGGGCCATGGAGCCGTGCGCGCCGGGTGGCCGGATACAGAAAACCGGGAATAATGAATCCCTCCCGCAGCAGAGCCGCGTTCCTCCATGCGGGGAGAAACAACCGCCCGCGTCAACTCACGGGGGCGATCCCCGGCGTCTGCGCTTCGTAAAAGACGCCCATCCGCCGGAAGCGGTTGTAGCGGTCTTCAACCAGTCCTTTCGCGTCCAAGGCATCCAGTTCCGCCAAATGGCGCAACACCGCGTCCTTGATGTGGTGAGCGGTCTGGGCCGGATTGCGGTGCGCCCCCCCCAACGGTTCCGGAATGACCTCGTCAATCAATTCCAGCTGCTTGAGATCGGACGAGACGATTTTCATGGTCCCGGCGATGCTGGAGGCCTGGGTCCGGTCCCGCAGAATGATGGCCGCGCAGGCTTCCGGCGTGCACACGGCGTAGTAGGCGTTTTCGAGCATCAGCACGCGGTTGCCCACGCCGATGGCCAAGGCCCCGCCGCTGCCGCCCTCACCGGTCACCACGCACACGATGGGGATGGTGTATTGGGACATGGCCTCGAGGTTCTCGGCGATGACCAGGTGCTGGCCGCGCTCTTCCGCCCCGATGCCCGGAAAGGCCCCCGGCGAGTCGATGAAGGTGACGACCGGCAACCGCATGCGGTTGGCGGTGTCCATGATGCGCCGCGCCTTGCGGAATCCCTCGGGATGCGCCATGCCGAAATTGCGGCGGATATTCTCTTCCGTGTCCCGTCCCTTCTGATGGCCGACCACCGCCACGGAGCGCCCGCCGATCGAGCAGAATCCGGCCACGATGGCTTCGTCGTCCCGGAACGCCCGGTCGCCGTGCAGCTCGGTGAAATCCTCGCCGATGATCGAGAGGAAATCCAGGCAGTAGGGCCGGTCGGGGTGCCGGGCCAGTTGGACCCGTTGCCAGGGCGTCAGATGAGAGAAAATTTCATCGAGGAGGCTGTTCAACTTCTCCTTGAGCGGTTTGATCTCATCCGACAAATCGATATTCCGGGAGGACGCGTAGACCTCCAGTTGTTCGATCTTGGATTCAATTTCCCGCAGAGGTTTTTCAAATTCCAGGTAACGCATAGCCGGTGGTTCCCGCCGCGATAGAATGGTAAGGACCGATCGATGCAACGAAGCGCGTATTACCAATCAAGACGGATGGTATTGTACTTGGCCGGGAGAGATCAAACAATGTAAATCAACCGGAAGTGGCGGGATTCTCCTTGGATTTTGAAAAAGAAGTCATTCAAGCGAACGCGGGGATCCAGGGCGGTTGCCCGCGGGAGTATTCGGCAACGCGCTCCGAGGACCGCCAGGCCGGGGCCTGTGTCCCGGGGTGAGGGATGTCTGTTAGTCTGAATGTAGAGGATCAGGATGGTCAAGATGACCAGGGTATGGATGGATGACGCGCCGCGCGCTAATCCATGCAACCTATACGTGGGGGATCAGGAGAGCCGATGGGTTACTCGTTTTGCCACGCTGCATATACCCCCCTATCTCTTCGAGGATTACGCGGCGGGGAGGGGGGAATTATACTGATTCTACAATCTAAATTTCCGCGGCAGTTCTTACTTCGGCGCGCCCGATCGAAATGGAGACCATGACGCAACCGATCCGTGCCCTGTTTTGCGATTTGGACAATACGCTCACCGACAACACCCTCAGCCTGCGCGGATCCCTGGACGAGGTGATCCCCTGGATCCGCGAACGGTATCCCAGCGTGGAGGAAGCAACCATTTACCGGATCTTCTGGGATATCAATGACACGCATTGGGGTGATTATGACCATTCCCCCTTGCGGAATGTCCGAAGCCCCGTGGAGGTGTGGATCCGGATCAGCGCCGAGATTTTGGAGCAACTGGGCATTCCGGACAAGGAACTGGCGGAGCGCGTCGGCCGGCGGTTCCAAGATATATGGCTGGCGCGGTATTTTGCGTATCCGGACACGCTGCCGGTGCTGCGCGATTTGAAAGCGGAAATCCCCATCCTGCTGATCACCAACGGCAACGCGGAAATCCAATGGATGAAGATCCGGCGTTGCGGACTGGATTCGTATCTCGACGCCGTGTTGATCTCCCAGGAAACGGGCGTGTCCAAACCCGGCGCGCGGATGTTCCGCCAGGCATTGGAAATCGCGGGAGTGGAGCCCGGCGAAGCCTTGATGGTGGGCGACCACGCGGCGATGGACATACGGGGAGCCAAGGCCCTGGGGATCCAGACCGCCTGGATGCGCCGGCCCGGCCGCCGGATTACCGAAGCGGATCCGTCGGCGGATTACAATGTGACCAGCATGGACGAAGTGAAAGAAATCTATCGGCAATCCAATTCGATCGCGGCCCGGCAGCCTTGAACGAATCCACCACCTCCATAGTCTCAACTTCACTGGCTCCCGCGCGGACCCGGCATTGGATCACCGGCGTGCTCTGCGTGCTGGCCGCCCAATTGTTATTCGGTACGACCTTCGCCTTCAACAAGCTGGTCATCAACCAGGCCGTGGATCCCATCCTGCTTGGATTCAACCGCGCGGTGCTGGCCACCCTGACGCTCCTGCCCTTTTACTGGCGGCGGAGGAACAGCGCCGCCTGGTCCCGCGCGGACTGGCGGCGCGCCGTTTTCGTGGGGGCGGCAGCCTGCGCCACGGCCATGATCCTGGAATACATGGGAACGCGGTACACCACTGCGTCCAACGTGTCGCTGATCATCTCCACGGAAGCGGTGTTCAGTATTTTCTTATGCGTGTTGATTCTCAAGGAAAAGTTGATGATCCCGACGGCCGTGGGGGGCGCCGCCGCCCTGGCGGGCATGGGTTTCGTGCTGCTGGATGACATCCGGAGCATGGATGTGCATTTCGCGCCCCACCTGTTCGGCGATCTGCTGGTGTTGGGTTCCGTGTTGTGCTGGGGCCTTTACACGGTGAACAGCAAGATCCTCGTGGACCGCTCCAACGCGACGTACACGATCTTTTTCGTCACGTTGTTCTCCGCCCTGTCGCTGGGCGGGGTCAATTACGCCCGGGGGACGCTCGGCCGGATCGGGGAGATGTCCACCCAGGCCTGGCTGGGCACCGTGTATCTCGGCGTGTTTTGCTCGGGCTTGGCGCATTTGCTGTATTTCCAGGCGCTGCAACGGTTGCCGGCCTCGCTGGTGGCCCTGACCCTGACGTTGTTGCCCGTGTTCGGAGTGGTCTTTTCGATCGCGCTGTTGGGCGAAAGCCTGACCTTGGCGCAAGGGGCCGGGGCGGCGGTGATCGTCGCGGGCATCGCCTACGCCGTGTGGCCGCGCAGCGAGGACCGGACGGCCCTGGAACAAGTCCCGCCCGGCCAGTAAGGCCGGATTATTCACGGGCGAGGCGCGGAGTACGAGGGATTCATCCGGCGTGGACATGGCAAAGAAGTCCGTGTTCCCCCCGGACAGGAGAAGGGCGGACCCGAAAGCCCGCCCCGGCACATTTTCCACTCCTGTTTCACACCGGCCGCCCGCGGTCAGTACACTTCCCAATGCTCCACGGGCGTGGCGGCGAAGGGATTCTTGAAGATCCGCAGCACGGCTTCGTCGAAGACGTCGCCGAGCGCATCATAAAACGCGTCGGAGACCTGCTTCACGGTGTCGGGCAGATCGGGCATGATGGTGGTTCCGTCGATCACCGCGGCCACCTGGCTGTTGATGGCGCAACGGGGCTGCTGATGGTCGCCGGCGGGATATTCCCCGATCTTGGTACCGTAGTTGACCGTGACCGGTTCTTTTTTCCAATTCTGGTAGACCGGGAAGCTGGGACCGGCCGGTTCGCCCTGGCTGTTGAAGAACCGCCCGAAAATTTGTCTGTAACTGTCATCGATGTCGCCGCCGAAGCGCTCATCCTGCCAGACGACGAATACGTTGCCGTTTTCATCCATGTCGCAATGTGTGCGGTCCACCCGGGGCGTTTCCAGGGTGACATCCACATCGTCGAAGCGGACCCAGTTCCGCACCGTCCCGTCGGTGTTGTAATAAATCAAGACGCCCACCTGGCCGTCCGTGCCGCCCAGGGTGGTGCTTTTCACGACCAGATCCTTCCCGTTGCTGGCGATGGCCATGCCGTCGCCGCGGCCGCCCGTGTCCGCGACGAAGGCGATGCCCAGTTCGGGGACCACTTCGATCCCGGCCAGTTCGGCGTGATCGGATTGCGCGGGCGTGCGGGGGGTGCCGTCGTTGTTGTACCAGCGGATGCCCAGGCTGTAATCGACGACGAAGCCGCCGTCGAACGCCACGATGTTTTCATACACGATGCTGGAGCCGCTGCCCAGGTATTGGCCGTCCTCCCCGGTGTGCATGGCGAAGGGGCCGGCCTTGGTGCTGCCGTCCTTGCCCAGGATCACGGCCATCGCCACTTCGGAAGCCTGCGCGCCGATGGTGTCCAGGAACGAATCGCTTTGCTGGCGGTTTTCTCCCAGCGACACGAGGTCGCCGTTGCTGAGCACCGCCGCGCCGATGTCCCGGTACGATCCCGGTTCGGCCAGCAGCGCGCCGAAGGCGTTGATGTGCGAGCCCATCGGTTTGCCATCGTTATCGAAAAACTGCACGATGGAGAACGGATCGTCACCCATCACGTCGCCGAATTCCAGGCTGAACGTGGCGGCCGCCTCGAGTTGGTTATGCACCACGAAGCCGGTCCCCTTGGCGCGGTCGGGCCGGGCGCCCAACGTGAACGCGCCCCACGAAAGGCCGGTGCCGGCGTAATTGACCAGCGGGGTGGGCTGGCCATTGGAATCGAAGCTGCCCCGCACCGGCGTGGGGGTTATTTTCTGGCCATCCGGGCCGAAGATCAGAAATTCCGAACCGCCCACCACGCCCGGCTGTTGAAAATCATGCGCCCGCTTGAAAGCCACGATCGAACCGTTGTTCAGGGCGATCACCCACACGTTGTCGAAGTTCGTCATGTCCACGCCGTAGTCGCGCCAGGGGGCCAAGTCCCCGGTAATGGGGGTGATCCCCGCCGCTTCCGGCGACTCCGCGGGTTGCGGGTGCGCGAAAACGGGAAGCAGGACGAAGGCCAGGAATACGCACCATTGGATTTTGAATCGCATCATCATTCGCCTCGTTTTTCAGGATTCGGCGCCTGGGTGGCGCGCGGAAATCATTGGTTGGGGGAATTCCGCCGGGAGCGGGACACCCGGATCTTTTTCTATATCCTATATAGTCAATAATAGGTGTATACAAGGGGGGAGATCAAGAGAAGAGGGGGAAAAATGAAATTCCGGTGAACGGTCCGCCTACGGGTAATACGTCAGGACCCGCCGGGCGTGTTCGGAGAGCAGCGGATCGGGCGCGCCGGGGCGGTGCAGGCCGACCCGCGTTTCCCGTTGGATCCAGTCGCCCCGCTCCCCGTATTGATAATGGAAGGTGTAGCGGAAACCGGCCGCGCCGTCGGGCTGGTACGTGATTTCCTCGATGACGTTCCCCGCGGCATCGTAGGTGTAGCGCTCCCGGGTTTCGAGGAAGCCGTTGCCCCGGTAGATGGACTTTTCCCGCAGACGGCCGCCGGTGTCGCAGGTGTAGATTTTGCGTTTCAAGAGTTCCTGTTTCGGGCTGTATGTCAGCAGGACGGTCTCCAAACCCTCGGCGCTCCGGTGGTACTGGAATTCGTTGCGTTGGATCCATTCGCCGCCGGGGCCCAACACGTCCTCCCCGGTTTTTTCACCTAGTTCGTTGAAATGGATTACCTCGCGGCTGGAAACCTCACCGTCCACATCGTAAAGGACTTCGGTCAGGTCCCGCCCCGTGGGATTCCAGGCATACACCCAGCGCCAGCGGACGGCGCCTCCCGAATCGCAGGACCGTTTTTCCGACAGGCGGTCCGTTTCGTCGTACAGGTAGACTTCCCGGTAGGCGGTGGTGCCGTCGGGATTGAAACTGATCTCCTCTTGCTTTTTGCCGGCCTCGTCGAAGAGCGCGATCATCCGGAAGCGGTTGGAATCGGTTTGTTCGTGTGTGACTTCGTCGATCAACCGGATCCATTCGGTTTCCACCCGTTGGACCGGGCCGAGGAAGCCTTCCAAGCGGCGGTCGGTTTGGAAGGGATTTTGGAATTTGGATTGCAAGGTTTGTCCGCCTCCAAAAAGAGAAGGGATAAAACAGCCCTTGGGAAGGGAATACAGGCGGTATTCGGTTCCCTGAGGGCGAGTGGTTGATGACAGGTTCCGCGGCCGGCGGCTGGAATGCCCGTCGCCGGATGATCTGTTACTTGGCCACCAGCATGGCCGGTTTGCGGGACTGCATGAACATTTGGATGCGCTTGGCCACCTGGTGCGGCAGCAAGCCGAATTCCTCGAAGATCTGATCGCGCGTGCCTTGTTCGACCACCTGGTCGGCGATGGCCAGGCGGAGGAGGGGAACCTGCTCCAGCCCGAGGTCGTGCAACGCTTCGGACACGGCGCTGGAGAAGCCGCCCACGAGGGTATGGTCTTCGTAGGCCACCAGCGAGGCGTGGTCCAGGGCGAGTTGGCGGAGCAACTCCGTGTCCAGCGGTTTGGCGTAACGCATATTGACGACGGTGGGATGAATGCCCTCTTTTTCCAGCAGGTCCGCGGCTTCCAGCGCCCGGTAGACCATGTATCCGTAGCCGAGGATGGCCACGTCGGAGCCCTGGCGGAGGATTTCACCCTTGCCGATGGGCAGGGGATAGTCTTCGCCGGGAGACCAGGCCACGCCTTCGCCGTTGGCCCGGGCGTAGCGCACCGCGAAGGGGCCGTCATGCGACAAACCGGTCCAGAGCAGGCGGACCAGTTCCCGCTCGTCCGCCGCGGCGGAAACGACAATGTGGGGGAACGTGCGCAGGTAGGCGGTGTCGTACAGGCCCTGGTGCGTGGCCCCGTCGTCGCCGACCACGCCGCCCCGGTCGATGGCGAAGATTACGGGCAGGTTTTGGATGCAGACATCGTGGTAGATCTGGTCGTAGGCGCGCTGGAGAAACGTGGCGTAGATCGCCACCACCGGTTTCAATCCCTCGCAGGACATGCCCGCCGCCATCAGCACGGCGTGCTGCTCGGCGATGCCCACGTCGATGAATTGCTTGGGGAACTGTTCGGACAGGGCGGAGAGGCCGGTGCCCGAGGCCATGGCGGCGGTAATGCCCACCACGCGGGGATTTTTCATGGCCATCTGGCAGATCGTGTCGCTGAAGACCTGGGTGTAGGCGGGCGCCGTGGGTTTGCTCGAGATTTTGGTCTTGGGCTTGCCGGTCACCTTGTCGAACGGCTTGGCCCCGTGCCAGGAGGCGGGATCCATCACCGCCGGTTCGAAGCCATGGCCCTTTTCGGTGATGATGTGCAGCAGCAGAGGGCCTTTGAGTTCCTTCAGGCTGTTCAGGGTTTCGATCAGCAGGTCCAGGTCGTGACCGTTGATCGGTCCAAAATAGCGGAAGCCGAGTTCTTCGAAAAAGACGCCGGGGACGATCAGCGACTTGATGGTTTCCTCCACCTTCAGGAGCCGGCGCATGAGCGAATTGCCGATGCTCTTCTCGAGGAACTTGTCGACGCCTTCCTTGGTCTTGTTGTAGTAGTAACTGCTGATGATCCGGTTGAGATAATGCGAAATCCCGCCCACGTTGGGCGAGATGGACATGTCGTTGTCGTTGAGGATCACCAGCATGTCCTTCTTCAGGTCGCCCGCGTGATCCAGCCCCTCGTAGGCGACGCCGCCGGTCAGTCCGCCGTCGCCGATGACCGCCACCACCTTGTAATCCTCGCCCTTGAGGTCGCGGGCCACCGCCATGCCCAGGGCCGCCGAGACCGAGGTGCTGGCGTGTCCGGTGCCATAATGGTCGTGCGGGCTCTCCCACCGGCGGGGGAAGCCGCTGACGCCATGGTATTGCCGCAGCGTGTCAAACCGGTCCTTCCGTCCGGTGAGCAATTTATGCCCGTAGCACTGGTGGCCGACATCCCAAATGATTTTGTCCTTGGGACTGTCTAACACCCGGTGGAGGGCGATGGTCAATTCGACCGCTCCCAGGCCGGGCGCCAAGTGCCCGCCTTTTTCACTGACCACGTCGATGATGCGTTGCCGGATATCCTTGGCGAGGAGGGGCAGATCTTTGCGATCCAGTTTCTTGACGTCTTCCGGACTATTGATTCGCTCGAGGACCATAGGAAGCAACCCAGTTTCCTTACGAAAAATGATGTAATCGACGTCATCTATATCAAAATCTGTATCAAAAGAGTAGAAGTTTATCTCCGCGTGCGCCGCCTTCAAGCTTGGCGGGTTGTCAATTCGTTGGTTAAATCGATCAACACCCGGGAGCGGTCTTCCTTCGGATCCAGGATCTCCAGGATACCGTCTTGCAAGGATATAACCCGCCGCTGGGATTCCTCCAGGCCGATGAGGGCGGGGTAGGTCAATTTGCCCCGCGCCGCATCGCTGCCGGCGTCCTTGCCCATCACGGCCGTGTCTCCAATCACATCTAAAATATCATCAATGACTTGGAAAATCAAACCGAGTTTGGTGCCCACCGCGGCCAAACGCTCCAAGTCCGCGGCCGTGGCCGCGGCCAGGTGCGCGCCCATGAGCAGCGACGCGCGGATCAAGGCCGCCGTTTTATGCAGGTGGATGTATTCCAGGATTTCTTCGGTCCCCGGCTTGGATTCGTAATCCAGATCCACGGCCTGGCCCGCCACCATGCCGGGGTATCCGCAGGCCACGGCCAGTTCCCGGGCGGCGCGCATGGCTGGCAGGGCGAACCGTTCCGGCAGGCTGGAGATCAATTGGAAGCCCAGGGTATGGAGCGCGTCGGCCGACAGTACGGCCAGCGCCTCGCCGAAGACGATATGCGACGTGGGACGGCCCCGGCGCAATTCGTCGTCGTCCATGCAGGGCAAGTCGTCATGCACCAGCGAATAGGTGTGGATCATCTCGATGGCGCAGGCCACCGTCAACAAGGCCTGTTTCCATTCCGGATCCGCGCCGTCCCAGGTCCGGCCCGCGTACGCGTCCGCGCCGGACACTCCGCGGCAGTAGTCCGCCCCGGCCAGCACCAGCACGGGCCGGATGCGTTTTCCCCCCGCCTCCAGGGGATAGCGCATCGCGGAATTCAAACGGGAAGCCATGCCTTCCGGCGATGGCAACAAAGTCCACAAGACTTCCTCGACTTCCCGCTTCCGCCGGGCCAGATATTGTTTGATGGGAGAAACTGGGGTCACTGATGCTTTACTTTCCATGTGTGTCATCGAAGCTTCCACCGGTCACACGGGCATTTGCCCCCGCCGCGTCCGGATCCGGAAGACCGGAAAAATCAGGTTCCGGAACCGATGGAGCTGGAATGGATTTCCAATATGGATACCCGGAACGAATCCGGTTTATTCCTCCGGGCGGAATGGTTCTTCCCGCCACTCCGCATCCGGGAGATTGAGCAACTGGGTCACCCGGGCTTCGACGCCGTCGAGGCGTTCGGAACATTTCCGGATCAAGCTCATTCCTTCCACGAAATGGGCTTCCATCTGCTCCAGCGTCAAGCCGCCCTGATCGAAGAGGGCGAGGATCTCCTCGAGGCGCTGAAGGCCTTTTTCGAAATCGAAGGCTTCCGGAGCTGCGCCGGTCATGATTTTCGGTTTACCTCCATCACCCGCGCGCCGAACCATCCATCCGAGACCACGATCCGCACGCGGACATCCGTCCGGACGGCCTCGATGCGGCTGACCACGCGCCCCGCTTCGTCCCGGCAGACCGCGTAGCCGCGCGCCAGGTTCCGGGCGGGATCGTAGCTCTCCAAGAGGCGGTTATCGCGCTCCACTCTCTGCCGGAGCAGGCCGATTTCGTGACCGATGCCGACGCGCAAGGCTTTCCGGCCCGATCCGCAGGTCAGCCGCCCCCGCTCCACGGCCGCGCGGATGGCGCGGGCCATGCGGGAGAGGAAATCGTCCAGCCGGAGGCGGTGCTGTTCGACCACCGCAAGAGGATGATAGCGCCGGATGGCCGATTGAGTAACCGCCAGGCGTTCTTTTAACCGGTTTATCCGGGGCAGGAGCGAGCGGCCCAGACGGTCGTTCAGGAGGCGCAGCCGCTCCCGGTGGCGCTCGAAGAGGCCGGTGATCAACTGGGCGGCGGCCGTCGGGGTGGGCGCGCGGACATCGGCCACGAAGTCGGCGATGGTGAAGTCGATCTCGTGGCCGACCGCCGAGATCACGGGGATATCGGACTGAAAGATGGCGCGGGCGGTGAGTTCCTCGTTGAAGGCCCACAAATCCTCCAGGCTGCCCCCGCCCCGGCACACCACGATGACATCGTGCCCGGCCAAGCGATTGACTTTGCGGATCATGTCCGCGATTTCCCGCGCGGCTTCCGGTCCTTGGACGAGGACGGGACACACGGTGATTTCCACCGGACACGAATAGGACCGGATGATCTTGAGAAAATCCTGAATCGCGGCCCCGGCGGGCGAGGTGATCACCGCGATCCGCCAGGGGCAGGCGGGCAGCGGCCGCTTACGTTCCGCGTCAAACAAGCCTTCGGCCGCCAACCGCTGTTTCAGGAGTTCGAACCGCTGCTGCAGGAGACCCGCGCCGGCCGGCCGGATGGCGGTCACCACCAATTGGTACTGGCCCCGGGGAGGATAGACCGTGATTTTCCCGCTGGCGATCACTTCCACGCCGTCCTCGAGGGCCAGCCCCCCCCAGCGCACCGCCGTGGTTTTCCAGGCCACGCATTCCAGCACCGCTTCATCATCTTTCAGCCGGAAATACCAATGCCCGGAGGGCGCTTTTTTGCAATTGGAGATCTCCCCGCGCACCTGCACCCACCCGAACTTTTCTTCCAGGTGGAGGCGCAGGCGCTCGGTCAGTTCCGAAACCGATAAGGCCGCCGCGAGGGGTTCTGGATCAGCCATGACCGTGAATCCTTGAAATCATTCCTCCTCCCCAAAGTCATGCGCCTTCATGAAAATGCGTTCGATTGAGAGGGCCTGGCCGGATTCCGGGTCCGTGGTGATCAGCACGCCGGCGATGTGGACGTTCTGGCTGGCCACCTTGAAGGGCATGCGGATGGAGGTTTTGAACTGTTTGATCACCGAATCGATGTCCATGCCGATGATCGAGTCGTAAGGGCCGGTCATGCCCACGTCGGTGATGTAGGCCGTGCCGCCGGGCAGGATGCGCTCGTCCGCGGTGGGCACATGAGTATGAGTGCCGATCACCGCCGTCACCCGCCCGTCGAGAAACCAGCCGAGGGCGCTTTTTTCGGAAGAGGCTTCGCCGTGCATGTCGATGACGCACACGGTGTTTTTGCCGATTTCCCGCAGCAGGTCCTCCGCCCGGCGGAAGGGGCAGTCGACCGGAGTCATGAAGACCCGGCCGCAGAGTTGGGCGACGGTGATTTCCTGGCCGGTGGCGGTGCGGCAGCTGACATACCCCCGGCCCGGCACGTCGGGAGGGAAGTTGTAGGCGCGCACGAGGCGGCGGTCCTCGTCGATGAAGGTAAAGACATCCTTGTTGTCCCAGGCGTGGTTGCCCAGGGTGATGACATCGACTCCGGCGGAGTAGATGGCCTGGGCGACTTCGCGCGTGATGCCCTTGCCGCCGGCGGCGTTTTCTCCGTTGGCGATACAAAAATCGACATGGTAACTGGACTTGAGGGCGGGCAGATGATTCGCCAGCGCGAAGCGGCCCGGCCTTCCGAATATATCGCCAACGAAAAGAATTCTCATATCGCCTCGGTTTCCTGGGTGAGCGGCAATCCCGCCCGTTCCGCCGTTTTCCGGCCGGCTTTCCAGTCCAATCAGGCCGGGGCGGCGCTGCCTGATGCCCGCGTTACGGCGGAGCGGTTTACCGGGCGTAGGCGACCGAGCGCGTTTCCCGGATGATGGTCACCTTGATGTGGCCGGGGTATTCCAGTTCCTCTTCGATCTTCTTGGAGATTTCGTAGGCCAGTTTGACCGCGCCCTGGTCGTCGATCTCGTCGGGCTGGGCCATGATGCGCACTTCGCGGCCGGCCTGGATGGCGAAGCATTTTTCGACGCCGTTGAACGATTCGGCCAGGCTTTCCAGTTTTTCCAGGCGCTTGACGTAGGTGTCGATGGTCTCGCGGCGCGCGCCCGGCCGGGCCGCCGACAGGGCGTCGGCCACCTGGACGATGACGGCCTCGACGGTTTCCATCTCGACATCCTCGTGATGGGCGGCGACGGCGTTGACCACTTCCTTGCGTTCGCCCAGTTTGCGGGCGATTTCGGCCCCGATGGAGGCGTGGGTGCCGTCGCGCTCGAAGTCGACCGCCTTGCCGATGTCATGCAGCAGCGCGCCCCGCTTGCAGATTTCCACATCCGCGCCCAGTTCGGCCGCGACCGCGCCGGCCAAAAAGGCCACTTCGCGCGCGTGGTAGAGCTGGTTCTGGCCGTAGGAATAGCGGTACTTGAGGCGGCCCAGGAGTTTGATGAGTTCGGGATTCATGTCCACGATGCCCAGGTCGAAGACCACCCGCTCGGCGGCCTCGCGCATGTCCTCGTCCATTTCCTTGCAGATCTTCTGGTACACTTCCTCGATGCGCCCCGGGTGGATGCGGCCATCCTGGATCAGTTTTTCCAGGGTTTGCCGCGCCGCCTCGCGCCGGACCGGATCGAAGCACGAAATGACCACCGTGTCCGGGGTGTCGTCGATGATCAGGTTGACGCCGGTGACCGATTCGAAAGAGCGGATGTTGCGCCCTTCCCGGCCGATGATGCGGCCTTTGATTTCGTCGGAGGGCAACGCCACGGTGGAGACGGTGGATTCGTTGACGTACTCGGTGCAGCCGCGCTGCATGGTGGTGGCGATGATGCGCCGGGCTTCGCGGTTGGCGTTTTCCTTGGCGTCGTCGATGATCTGCTTGATGATGCGGGCCGATTCGCGGCGGACATCGTTTTCCAGGGACCGCAGCAACAGATCCTTGGCCTGGTCGGTGGTGAGTCCGGAGATTTTTTCCAGTTTGCCGCGCTCCTCCTCAATCAGTTGCGAGAGTTCCGCGTCTTTCTTCTCCAGGTTTTTCTGCCGTTTTTCCAGTTCCTTGGACAGCGATTGATTCTGCCGTTCGAGGGTGTCCAGCTCCTCGGCGCGCTTGTCGAGCAATTCCTCCTTGCGGTCCAGTTTTTTCTCGATGGCGGAGAGTTCGGCCCGCCGTTCCTTGACCTCTTCGTCGAACTTGTTCTTCTCCCTCAGAATCTGTTCCTTGGCCTCGATCGCGGCTTCCTTGCGGACCGTGGCGGCCTCTTTTTGGGCTTCTTCCCGGATCTTGAAGGAGAGCTCTTCCACGCTGCCCAGAGTCCGGTCGATTTGTATCTTGCGAAACAAGAAACCACCCAGAAAACCAAGAACCAAGCCGAGGCTGATCCATAACAACCATTCCATGGCTTCTTTTCCTTTCTATCAGGTTGGGTGAAGGACGGTCTGGCCATTGGAACGCGGAACCGGAAAGTCCTTCCTTTTCCGCCGCGTATATTCGTTCTTCACAAAAGTCCTGGAACGGCCGGGGACGCCGCGGGGGAAAACCGGGCGGACCCGCTCTCTTCCCGCACCCGGCGCACGGCGCCTGGCAGGCGGGATAGAACCTGTCCCGCCGCGGCCGTTTCCGCGCCGGTCTCTTCCACCCACAGGTCCGCAGCCTGCCCGTGCAGGTACACGCCGGCGGCGGCCGCCGCGAGGGGGGGGATTCCCCGCGCCAACAGCGCGCCGATGACGCCCGCCAGCACATCGCCCATCCCGCCGGAGGCCATGGCCGGCCCCCCGGTGGGGTTCACCCACAGCGGCTGTCCCGCCTGGGCGATGACGGTCTTGGCGCCCTTGAGCACGGCCACCCCGCCGCCGTTTCCGGCGAGCCGGCGGGCGAAACCGAACCGGTCCGCCTGGACCCGCTCCGCGGTGGTTTGAAACATGCGGGCCATTTCACCGGGATGGGGAGTCGCCACCCAGGGGAGCCGGCGTTCATCCAACATCCCGGGGGTAACGGCCGCCAGGGCGTCGCCGTCGAGGACCAAGGGTGCTTCCACGTCCCGGACCACGCGGCGGACCAACTCTTGCGTCGCGGGATCACGGCCCAGGCCCGGCCCCATGACGACGGCTTTGTATCGAGCTTCCACTCCAAACAAGCAATCGAACGCCTCTGCCGCGATTCCCCCCCCGGGGGTCTCGGGAACCGGAAGCGTCAGCATTTCCCATACCCCGCCGGCATAAATGGGGAGGAGAGTGTTGGGGCAGGCGGCGGTCACCAGGCCCGCTCCCATCCACACCGCCGCCCGGGCGCATAAAAGAGCCGCCCCGGTCATTCCCCGGGAACCGGCGATGACCAGCAGGTGGCCTTCGCTGCCTTTATGGGCGGATGGATTCCGGAGAGGGAGCCAACGGTGCACGTCCCGCGCCGAGAGCAACACCGCTTCCGCCGCGGCGTTTTCGAGCGCCGCGCGGGGGAAGCCGATATCCAGGACGGCCAGTTTCCGGTAGTGGTTCAATCCGGGGGGGAGCACATGTCCGAGTTTCGGCAATCCCAGGGTATACACGATATCGGCCCGCACCGCTTCCCCTTCGACGCGGCCGCTGTCGGCCTCCACTCCGGAAGGGATGTCCACGGAAACGATCCGCGCGTCCGCCGCCCGCCGGTTCAGCTCGGCGATGGCCTCGGCCACCAATCCCGTGGGAGCGCCCCGCGCCCCGGTGCCGAGCAGGGCGTCCACCCAGACGCGGGAATCGCCGGCGGCGGCGAAAAACGCCCGCAACGCTTCGGAATCGGCGCATTCGTGGACCGGTATCCCCTCGGCCAACAAACGCCCGTATTGCAGAAGCGCGTCACCCTTGAGATCCGCTCCCCGTCCGGTCAATCCCACCAGCGGGCGGCAGCCTTGGCGGGCCAGGCAGCGGGCCACGACCAGGCCGTCCCCGCCGTTGTTGCCCTTTCCGCAGATCACCGCCACGCGCTGCACCAGGGAGGATGGGAGAGAAGACAGCATCTCCCCGGCGATGCCGCGGCCGGCTTGTTCCATGAGAAACAGGCCACCGATCCCGTGCGTTTCCATGGCGCACCGGTCGATTTCGGCCATCACGCGGCCGCTCACAATCCGCAAGGGATAGGCTGGATACGACAACGATCTCCTCACCCGGATCCAGGAGCATCCCGGTCGAGGGGAAAAAAGAAGGGAACCGGAGTCAAGTCGATAGAGAAATCCCTACGCGGTGTCTTCTTCCGCCACATCCCGGTAGAAGTAGTCGTGCAGCCAAGCCAACAACGCGACGAGGACGAAGCCTTTCCACAACGTGTCGAAAAAGAAGGAAAGGGACAGCTTTTCGAGAGATTTCTCTTCAGCTAAGGCGCCAAGCCAATAGAGAGCCACATACTTCTGCACATAACAGAAGGCAATGAAAAACAGGCACACCGCTATATATTCATAGATGGTGAAGCGAGTGCGCGCTTCAGACGGATGTTCTTTCACGTCTGATGGTTGTAACTCGGTTAACGCCTGGGCGTGTAGTTCCGGTTTACGACTTTTTTTCCCTCGGGCCATGAAGGTACGATCCTATGGATGAATGCATTGTAAAATTGTTGCGAAACTTGGCAAGCCATTTTTTCTATTGTAATCCACATCCCGGGGCCAAGGAAAGGGGAGAAAGATATGTAACTCGATTCAATTCGCTAGTTTCTGGCCATTTTGGCACAGCCGACCCCTTTCAGCAATGGGATTCTTGGGATTATTTCGATGGTTTTACCCGATTCCTTCCTATTAACGTCTCCCGCTGTCCGTTCACAACGGTGTTCCAGTATTTAACCCGAAATTTTCCCTTCCGGTAGGGGCGGGCCCGATGCTCCACCCGGGAAAAGAAAGAAATGAAGGCCAATGGGGCTCCAATTATTAATTAGCAAGGGTATAAACGCCGTCTGGAAGGTGGAAATCCAGCGAAAAGGCTTACCCTCACCCTAACCCTTTCCCAGAGGGAGAGGGGATTGGGGGATCAGGCTGCGGGAATTGGATTCCGATGGATCGAATCTTTGAATGAGTACATGCTCGACGGATACACTCCTAGGGTGTCTTCCTTCCTACGAAGGCAGGACTTGCAGAAATTCCAGGCGGTCCAGGTGCTGTTGAAATTGGACCGCCAGGGGGTGCTGCGGCTTGTTCTTTTGCCGGACGGATTCCATGCGCAGGCGGGTTACCCGTTTCAAGCCTTCCAGGGGATCGGCGCAGGCCGCGCGCAGGTGCTCTTCCCGGTCCGGGAAATAGGAGCGTCCCGGTTCCAGGTAATCGGCGATGTACACCATCCAACCGATGGGGGTGAGCTCCGGATGGCCGGTGGGATGATAGGCCACGGCCATCAGGACCCCGGGATCCTGGATCGCGTACCGAATCTGGAGCAGTTTGGCGCTGAGCGGGGCGTGGGCGATTTTGGCGTATTCCAGCAGTTCTTGTCCATAGGGCACCGGCCCGTCATTCAACAGGCGGCGGCGCGCGTCTTTCGACAGATTTTTCGCGCAATCATGGAAGAGGGACGCCCAGGCGAGAAGCTGGCGGTCGACGGGAACCGTTTTCCACGCGTCCGCCAGTTGGAAGGAGGTTTCCATGACTCCCACGCTATGCGCATACCGCTCCGCGTCCAACGAATGCTGGAGTTGCAGCACCGCCTCCCGGGGCAAGAGCTCGATCACGGTTTCTCCTGACTCATCGCTTCTTGGATTTTCCGCGTCACGCGTTCCTTGAATTCCGGGGTGAATTCCAAGGGATAATCGGGACCGAACTGAATCGCTTGCCGCCAATATTCGACGGCTTTCTTCCACTCCCCTTCCTTTTGCAGCGCGTCGCCCAGATGGTCCAGGATCACCGGGTGGTTTTTTTCCAGTTCCAGCGCCCGTTGCAGATGCCCGATGGCTTCCCGGTTCCGGTCGAGCCGGTAGTAGGCCCAGCCCAGGCTGTCGACGATATTCCCGTCCTGAGGGCTGAGTTTCAACGCTTTTTCGATCAATGCCAACGCTTCTTCCAGGTGGATGTTGCGGTCCGCGTAGGTGTAACCCAAAAAGTTATAGGCCTGGGCGTCATCCGGGTAGACCTCGATGGCTTCCCGCATGACCCGCTCGATGTCGGCGACCCGGTCCAATTTGTCGTAAATCACCGCCAGTTGGAACAAAAATTCCTTGTAAACATCCTCATCGGGGGCAGTCAGGTCCTTGGCCCGGATCAATGCCTGCTCGGCTTCGATCCATTCGCGGCGGTCCATGCGCACCAAGGCCACGAGGCGGAGCAAATCCACGTTATCGGCAAAGACCGCCTCACTGCTTTTCAAGGTATCCAACAATGGCTGCGAAAGACCCCGCGGTTCGAACGCCAGCCGCACTTTGTACCAGGAATAGAGTTCGCCGCACAGGCCGGTGAACCAATCGCCGTTCTGGGCCGAGCGGGCTTCTTCCAGATCCGCGAGGATATCATGGAGCGACCGGTCCAACCGGACTTCATCCGCCAGGCTTTGGGCGATTTTCGCCTGGACGAAGGGGACGCGCGGATTCGTGGGAAATTTCCGCCGGCATTTTTCCAGGAGGGAGTTCAAGGGATCCAGCCGGTTGAGCTCGCGCAATTGTTGAAGGGTATCATCCCGCGCCAATTCCACCAGGAAATACTGGATTTCTTCTTCCCGGCCTTGTTCGGCCGCGGCATCGAATCCCTTTAGAAAACCATCGTATGCATCCGCGGCGCGGTCCATATTTTTAAGAATTTCCCGCCGGACCAATTGCACTTGGAAGTCGCCGGGATCGTCTTTCAACAAGGTATCGGCTTCCTCCAGGGCGGGTTTCTGATCTTCCTGGCTGAAGAGGAGGAAAGCCAGGATTTTGCGGGAGGTCCGGTCGTTGGGATCCAGTTCAAGGATGCGCTGGTATTGGCGGATGGCCTCGGGGTAGGATTTGCGGCTTTGGTAAAGAAGCCCCAGTTGCTTACGGATGGGGATTTCATCTTCCGTCCGGCGGGCGAGTGTGAGGGCCTTTTGGTAGGTTTCGGCCGCCTCCTCGCTTTTTCCCAAGACTTCCTGCAGCTGGCCGATGCGGATGGCGATCTCGAATTGATCGGGCAGCGACTGGGCAACCTGTTGATATTCTTGGAGAGCTTCCTCATACCGGTGGGCTTGGGCCAACAACGAGGCGATCTTGTAGTGGTAGTAAAAGACTTGGCGCGAATCGAGGCGGGCCATTGTCTGGTAGGTGGCGATGGCCTGGTCCGTTTGCCGGGTCCGTTCGTAAAGGATGGCCAGTTTGCCCCAGGTGTCGAGGGAATCGGGTTCAAGGCCGGAAAGACGTTCGAATTCTTGAATCGCCTGGTCCCAATTCTTTTGTTTGGTGTAGGCATCGCCCAAAAGGCGGTAGATTTCGCGTTCCCGGGTGCCTTGTTCGGCGGCCGCGCGGGCCATTTCGATGGCCTTGCCGGTTTCTCCGCTGTCCAGCAAGGCCTTGCCGGCCATCGCGCTGAGATAGGTGGAGCCGGGGAGCAGTTCCAGAGCCTTGGCATACGCTTTCCCGGCGTCTTCCGGTTTTTGCCGTTCTTCCAGCAGCGCACCTTCCAGGAACCAGCCCATCAGTTCCTCTTCCCGTTGCCGGGGAATCGGGGCCGGGATGGAAGCCGGCTGGGAAGGCGTGGCGCCGACGACCGTGGGGCCGCTGGCCGGGAAGGTTTCGCCAGCGGGCAGGATTTCCTGAGCCGGAGCAGGCTGGTCCTCATTCCGGGCCAGCGGGGTGGTCAGCGGAACCGGCGCGGGGGCTTTCACGCGGGGAGTGGAGCCGCAACCCGAGGTTCCCGCCATCAATACGGCGCAAAACAGGGGATACAAGAGGTTCATGGTGGCCTAGCCAGCCGATCGTTTTCTTTCAGAGAGAAGTATACCGTCACCCTGAAAGAAGTATATCGTTAGCGGGAAAGAGGTCAAAGTGACTGGCGGAGGCCGCCGGCCATCAGCCGGGAGGCCAGCGCATGAACCGCCCGCCCAGCACGTGTATGTGCAAGTGATGCACGGTCTGGCCGCCGTTGTCACCGGAATTGATGACCAGCCGGTAGCCTTCGTCCGCGATTTCGAACTGCTGCGCCACGTGGTGGGCGGTCCGGAGCAAGTGGTACAAGAGGGCTTGTTGATCCTCGGTCACATCGCCGATTTTGGGGATGTGCGCCTTGGGGATCACGAGGAGATGGACCGGCGCTTCCGGTTTGATATCCTTGAACGCAAGGACGCGGTCATCTTCGTAAACCAGCGCCGCGGGAATGCTCCGCGCCACGATTTGGCAAAATATGCACTTGTCCGCCGTCATGGGCTTTTCTCCTGGTCTGCCTTCCATCGCTCCCGAGGGCTCGATGTCGTTACGGTTAGCATACTCGGGTTTGCCACCCATGAAAGAGCGGGAAAAACCTCTCCGCGTGTCCGTTTCCCGGGGAGAAATCCGGATCAACCTTTACAGGGGAGCGATTTTCATGTTGCATACGGCGCGGCGGTTCGTCTCGAGGGCAGGACAAAAACGCGGGAGATTCACGAATCCATCCGGATCATGTCCATGAATTGGTCTCTGATGCCCCAGGAGTTTTACGTCGCCGCCGCCGGGATCCTCGGCGCGGCCATCGGCAGTTTTCTGCATGTCTGCGTCTGGCGGATCCCCCACGAGCAATCGGTCATCACGCCGGGTTCGCATTGTCCCGCCTGCGGCCACCCGATTCTCTGGTACGACAACATCCCCCTGCTCTCGTATCTGGTGCTGCGGGGCGCCTGCCGCCATTGCCGGACGCGGATCCCGATCCGGTACCCGCTGTATGAACTGCTGACCGCCCTGTTCTTCATGGGCATCCTGAACCGGTTTCACCTCTCGCCCACTGCGCTCCTCTACCTGGTGGTGGTATGCGATTTGATCATCGCCTCGGGCATCGACTGGGATTATCAGTACATTCCTGATTTCCTCTCTTTACCCATGATTCCCCTTTCCATCGCCGTGGCGGCCGTGGCGCAGTGGACGCTGTGGTTTCCCACCGCGCTGGTGCAGACCGTGCCCGGAGCCGTGACGGGAGTGCTGGTGGGGGGAGGAACGATCTGGCTGATCCGGATTGTGGGCAGTTGGTTTTTCCGGCAGGAGGCGATGGGTTTCGGGGATGTGAAATTGATGGCTTTTCTGGGCGGTTTTTTAGGGTGGCCGAATTCGCTGTTGTGCATTTTCCTGGCGGCGTTCCTGGGATCGATCGTGGGCGTGGGATTCAAACTGTCGGGGAAGTTGGAGAAATACGGTCATATTCCCTTCGGCCCTTACCTGGCGCTGGGCGCGTATCTCTGCTTTTTGTACGGCCCGGAAATCATCGTGTGGTACACCCGCCCCTTCGCCGGCCTGACCAATGGGGAGTATTGAACCTTCCGGCAATAATGGATAACCGCTGTTTGGTTTCCCAGGATGGCTTCCCCGCGATGGCGGTGCTCCGGTTCAGGGGCGGACCTTCGTGTCCCCAGGCTTATTCCTTGCCATCCACGCTCTGCCACGCCATCCGGGATTCACTCCGTCAATATCCAAATCGTTATCCTTCCCTCATCCCGCGGGAGAAGACCGGGGTAGGGGTCACGGTGGGCGTGGCGGCCGGCTCGATCCTCGGGCTTTCCCGGTAAACCGGGGTGGCGGTTTCCGTAGGAGTCATGGCGGGAACCATCCTTTCCTCGAAACTCATCACCGGCAGGGGGATTGACAAGGATGTAAAGCCCTTCACGAGCTGAGGAAGGTATGAGGTTCCGATGTACCAATGGAGATCGGCAACCGCCGGCAAGTATCCATACCCGACGCACTTCGTGTTATTCATATACCAGACGGGATTCCTCCCCGCGTTTGTCCCGGCTCCGTAATACCGCCAGACGATGTCGCAGGCGCCGTTTTGGTCCAAGTCGTTCACACACGCGATCGTCCAGTTCACATCCGGCACAGAGGGCAGATACCCATACCCGGCACATTTTGCGTTATTCATGTACCAAAGGCTATTCCGGCCTGTGCTGTAGTTTCGCCAGACCAGGTCGGGATAGCCGTCGCCGTTGAAATCCCGCAAGCCGGCGATCATCCAGTTCAAATCCGTCGCGGCGGGCATGTACCCATACCCGGAGCAGTCCGCCGCCTCGTTCATGTACCAGATCGAATTCCTCCCCTGGTTCGTTCCGGGCCCGTAATACCGCCAGATCAAATCGGGGTGGCCGTCCTGGTTCATATCCTCCACGCCGGAGAGCACCCAGCTGGTGTCCGGGACGGCCGGAAGCATTTCATAGCCGATGTACTTCGTCCCGTCCATATACCAAATGCTGTTCTGCCCGGTGCTGTAATTCCGCCATACCAAGTCCGGTTCTCCATCGGTGTTGAAATCTCCCGTGCCGGAGAAGATCCAGTTCAAGTCCGCGGCCGGGGGAGGATAGCGGTATCCGAGAATCGCGCGGTTATCCATCCACCATACGGCGTTTTGGCCGGTGGCGTAGTTCCGCCAAAATATATCGGGCTTGCCGTCGTTGTTGAAATCATCCACCCGTTCAGCGCCGGGGAAATAACGGGTATGAAACTTCAAGCCGGGCACGCGCGTGCCTTCGTACCGCTTGTAATTGGCCGCCACCGACAGATCGGTGTACGTCGCCCGCCCGGCCGGCAGCATGGAAGGAAGGACGCGGCAGAGGTTCAGGACGAAAATAGCCGATTGGGTTTGATCCAGCAGTTTGACCAGCAGGGGATGGACACCCGTTGGGAGATGAATGGTCTTGGCGGAGTGGCCCGGCAAGGTGATGCCCTGATACGCGGCGTCAACATCGTAAATCAAATCTCCCCCCAGCCATACCTTGCAGGATTCATCATGCGTGATCCAGAGCTCGGCGTCCTGTTCCTGGGGAACCGTCACCCAACAAAAGGCGTAATAGATATACCCGTCCGATGAACCGTAGTGGGCTTCGAAATCGATCTTATCGTCGGAAAAACAGACCGGTTCCGTCCAGCCGTCCGCGCCCGGCGCGGCGGTGATCTCCGCGTCGGGAACGCCAAGGAAGGACGTATCGATATCGGTCCCCGCGGCGCGGTGGAGCAGCCAAATCCGGTTGTTCATGCCGAAATGGCCCCGGTTGCCTTGATAGCCCTCGGGTGAGCGTTCGAAGTAATACATTGATTCGTCCACGGTGCGTTCGCCCATGACCCGGATCAAGGCCGGATTCATGACGCCCAAACCTTCGCGGGCCGCGTTGTTCAAGTGAGGAACGCTATCGGGATTGAGGCCCATCAGCCGCGCGCAGATGGTGTCCACGGCCACCATGTCGGCCCCGGCGAGAACCAAATTGCGCCGCACCGGGGGATGCGAGGCGGTTTTGCCCTGCTCCTTGCACACCAGCGCGTCCACCAGGCAGTAGTCCGCGGGGGCGATGGAGGCCAGGTCGACGATCTCCCGCTCCACCGAATTGTAGTCCGGCCAATCTTGGTGCAAGGCCGGATCGCCGGGATCCGGCCCCCCGATGCCCTTGTAAGTCCCATACTTGGCCCCGGCGGCTATGCCGATGTAATTTTTCAGGCAACCGGTGATGTTCGGTGTGTGGATTTTCATCACGGGAACGTTGATCAATACATCCGCGTCGAGAATGGTTTCATGGATCCAATACGCGGGAAAGACGGGAAAGTCGATCTTCGCGGGCACCGGCTCCAGGCGGAGGTGGCTCAAGGGATCGTTGTACGAACCGAAATTGGCGTCGAGCAGGGTGACCGCGATCCCGTCGGCCGCCAGGCGGGCTCGCATGTCCCGGTATCCGGCCTGCGCGAAACCGTCGGCCACCGGCGCTCCGCCGGAGTTGTATTTCGTGTTTTTCATTTCCGGGGCCAGCCACCCGCCCGGGGCTTCGGCCACGGTGAGGCTGAGTTGGTCCGGCCCGTGAGCCACGATCCACCGGATCAGCCCTTCCACCACGCGTGGATCGGTATTCACGCCGTTTTCGAGGTTCGCGGGTTCCACGACATTGGGCTTGATCACGACGCGCGCGCCGTTGAATAAACGGCTTTTGAGTCCTCCCTCCAGATCCAGTGCGCGATACACCATCGCCAGAATTTGGGCGTCCGAAAGGGGGGTGGTCAAGGAAGCCGGGGAAGACAACGCGCTGTCATCCGACCGGACCAACGCCACCTGAGTGGAATAGCTGGGTGACAGGCCGTCGTTTTTCAATTGAGAAACCGGGATGGCTTCAATCCGGGAGGGAGCCTGGAGGGTGGAGGCGATGTCAATGCCAATCAGGGCGGGAACGCCAAGGAAAAAAATGGCGCGAAGGATCATCGGTCCACGGGAAAAAGATGGAACAAGCATACCATTCACCTGCGGGCGGATTTCGACCAGGATAGAATATAGGCATTGCGGTCAAAAGGATCAATTTTTTTTAGGCTCGTCCGGACAGCCGGGCGGGCGATGCCTTCTTATGATGAGGCCTGGGAATCGGAACCGGGGAAAGGCGGGAGGATCCGTCAAACCACGCGCCGCCCATTTCCGCAAACCAAGTCCCCTGCCCGGGAAGATCTTACTATTTCCAGTCCCGGTTTTTCCTCCGGCGGATTCGCCTTCATGCCACCGCCTCCGGGATCCGGACAAATCCCCTGGGTTCAACCGGCAATCCCGCCTTTCGAGCCGTTTGGTTTTCATGTACCATGGCGTGAGTTCTAATTCGGGGGAGAGAGATCATTGATCATGTCCAAAAATACCCATGCTTTTACCTTGATCGAGTTGTTGATCGTTGTGGCCATCATCGGCATATTGGCGGCCATCGCGGTCCCGAACTTTCTGAACGCCCAGGTGCGGGCCAAGGTCGCCAAGGTGGAAGGCGATTTCAAAGCCCTGGCCACCGCCCTGGAAATGTACAAGTTGGATACTGGCCGCTACATCAGCCGGTATAACAACATCTCGTGGCCCTGGCGGTTCCGCCCCCTGACGACGCCGGTAGCCTATATTACCCAGGCGTACTGGCCCGATCCCTTCGCTCCCAAGGGCTATGTGACTCCGGACGGAGATCCCATAAACTATTGTTACGAATCCCATGGCTGGCCGGAGGCGCCCGTGGCCTACATGAACAACAAACTCGAGGGATCTCCCCACGCGTGGCTGCATGGCAAAGGGACCTCCTATCAATGGGCGTTGATCTCGGCGGGACCGGATGTCGATTTGAACGCGGACGCCGGCGCCAGGGGATATCCGCAGGATGTTTTCTTCCTTTACAACGCCAGCAACGGCACGACCAGCGCGGGAGACGTCATCCGTTTCGGTCCGTGATTTTCAATCCGGGCCCACGTGAGCGGAATATCAAGGAAGCCCGGCGCCAGGATGCCGGGGGCGGGCGTTTTTCCAATCCATCCGCCGCGATTCAGGTCCGGCTCTTGAGTTTTTTGGCCACCAGCAGCCGAGCGAACAGGCGGCGGTATTCCTGGGCGGCCTCTTCCAGATTTTGATGTTTTTGCGCGTACTGGCGCGCGTTCTCGCTCATCCGCCGCCATTGGCGGTCGTAGGTCAGTAAGTCTTGGACTCCCTGCGCCAGGCGCACTTCGGATCCCTGCGCGCATAAGCCCACCTGGCGCCTTTCGAGTATGTCATCCGGATTTACGTTGAGACTCACCACAGGCACGCCATGGGCGAAGGCCAGCGTAAACGCGAAGGGAAATCCCTCATAGCGCGAGGTGTTGACCAACAACTTGGCGCGGCGCAGATAATTGGGCCATTCGTGATAGGGAACGGAATTTTCGACGCCCAGGTTGGGTATGTCACGGGTTTTGGCGATGAGGTTTTCGAAATAGGCCGGATCCCGGGGATTGATCAACAGCGTGAAAGTCCGGTTGGGCAGAGTCAACGCGAGACGGAAAAACAGTTCCGGCTGCCTCCACTCCACAGCTTCCCCAATCCATATCACATCCTCGCGGTGATCCTCCCGGGGCGGCTCCTTGGACGCGGCGCTGGGAATCACCAAGGCCTCCAGGTTTTCCGTGTGCTGAAGAAGCCGCTTCTGCTCCTCGGTCTGGCAAACAATAGCGTCCGCGTGGCGCAGGGCCCAGCGGAACTCGTTTCCCTCCCGCCCATGGCCTTGAACGAAGGAACCGTCGCATTCGCGCTGATGCGTCACCCGGAACACAAACGCCCGGCGGTTCCGGCGGCAAAACCGGGCGGCCTCCACGGCCGGGATTCCCGCGCCGGCGGCCAGATACAGGGGCGCGTCGATGTCCGCCAGCCGCTTGTGCAGTGGATTCTTCCGCGGGAACCAGCGGGATAATCCGGCGGACGGCGGATCGAACTTCGCGCGGAAAACCAGCACTCCCGAACAGAATTCGACCTCATCCTGGCCGAAATCCCCCGTGACCAGGTTCACATCGATCGCTTTGTCCTTCCCGAAGTGACGGACCAGCTCGAAGAGTTCCAATTCGGCGGCGGAATACACGGCGCGGTTCAGGGGATTGAACAAGGGATACATGGCGGGCGATAAACAGCAAATGCGCAGATTGGATTTTTCAGCCATGATGGTCCACACCGGATCACGCCGGGCTGCCGGTAGGGAGACGTTTTCTCTTGCCGATCGGATGGAAGATAGATTACTGGAGAAACGCGCCGGGTACAATCACCCCGCTTGGCATCCGCGGTTCCGGAAAATGCCGGCCGGGGGGATTTCCCCATACCGGAAGGGGAGATACAATATTTCTTCCCGCGGGCGATGGGATAATGGAGCGCTCGTCCAGCTTCCTTGACAGGCGCGGAGTTGATTTCTATGATCCTCTCCTAGTCTGGATGACAGGCATACTGTCCGTACGAATCTAAGCCCATGTAGCTCAGTCGGTAGAGCGCATCCTTGGTAAGGATGAGGTCACCGGTTCAAGTCCGGTCGTGGGCTTGAAAATTATAAATCCACTGCATATCACCATAGAAAGAGGGGCCCTCCCATGGCCAAAGGGAAATTCGAGCGGAAGAAACCCCATGTGAACGTGGGAACGATTGGT
>JBHGBC010000076.1:0-28034 GCA_041946805.1 bacterium | reverse complement strand
TTTTGCGCAGACAAGATGTCTGCACCACCATGAGGAGACTTTTTGCCGTTCCGTCAGCCTATTCGAGATTGTTCGTCCATTCATCAGGGTGTTCTTGTAGGCAAAAATGCTGACATAAAATAGGCATTTTTACCGATATTCCCATCTGGTTTCCCTTCCTATGATGTGAACAAGTCAGCCATGCCCTGCCTCGGCCGTTCCGGATCAGACTTTTCATCCGGGTCTTGCCTCCGTGTGGGAGAGGAGAATCCGCCATGAAAGCCCCCTTGAATCCTGTCACGCTTCTCCACCGGATTTTATTTTCCACGCTTTTCCTTATGGTGGTCCTGATCTTGGAGATAAGCCTTGTTTTTTCCTGGCAATCGGCCTCCCGGGGACTGGAAGCAGTGGACCGGATCATGCTCGAAATGAAAGAGTCCAGCCCCGGCGGAATAGAGGCGGTGGCCCGTTCGCGGGATCGTTCTCCGCTAGGGAAACCGCAATTCCCGCCGCGGAACATATTTATCAAGCAAGAAACGAGTTCCAAACTCACCGCGATTTACATGGAAACCGCTGTCATCGACGGCCAATCCGTCCAGGTGGGGGACCGCGTGGGCCAGGGCGTGGTGCGGGAGATTGGCGACAGTTCGGTGGTGATCCTCGAAGGCAAAGAACAACGGCCTGTCCGTCTCGAAATGTTCGCCAGGTCCCCTTCCGAACCAATCCCTCCGTCTGGCCGCCATTCAACCCCCGGCCATCCGGGTAATTCAATCCCTGGTAATTCAATCCACCGCCCGGCCATGGTGGAGGCCGAGTCCCCGCTGGCATCACCGGGTCAACCAAGCATCCCGGAACAAGTGCAGGAGGACGAGCCGACCTTGGGAATAAAACCGGACCGGCCTCCATCCCGGTTTTCATCCCGCGTGCCTTTGGTACGAGAAACGCCAAAACCGGAACTGCCTGATTCTAAATCGCCAACCATGGCCGAGGCCCCGATGGCCCAGAGCAATCTCCAGAAAGTCGAAGGCGAAGAGACTCTTTCGACTCCAACGGATTGGCCGCGTCCGCGGGAAAATGGGCTAGGGAGCATGATGGAGCCGAGTCTGACCCCAGCAATGCAGAAAATGACCGCCCAAGAACACGCAAGGCAAAAGTGATATAGAATAGAAACGATTCATCCGGAAATGAATTCAGCAGATTCACCCAACGGCAGCCGTGCGCCGGATGAATCCAATGGAGAGGGGATTAGGATCGGTTTGCCATGCGTTTTACCGGCTGGCGGGTTATCGGCTTTTTCTGTACGTGGTGGATGGCGGCCGGCGGTGGAATTCTGCCGATGTCGTGTTCACGAAATGAATCCCCATCCCCAGTTCCCCCGGAGCTGGAGCCTGCGTCGAAGCATCCGATTCGTACCATCCGGCTTCCCAACCTACCCCAAGACGCGAAACCGCTGGACATGGTACTCATTCCCGCCGGAACGTTTCTGATGGGCAGCGCGGAAGACGATCCGGACCGGCATAGCATGGAAAGTCCTCGGCATCCGGTGACGATCTCCCGTGATTTCTACCTGGGCCGCTACGAGGTCACGCAAGCCCAATGGACGGTGCTCATGGAGAGCAATCCTTCCTATTTCCAGGGAAATGGCAATCAACCAGTGGAGACAGTATCGTGGGAGGATTGTCTCCGGTTCATCGCCAAGTTGAATGCCTTGGGACAGGAAACGTTCCGCTTGCCCACGGAAGCTGAGTGGGAATACGCGTGCCGTGCGGGGACAACCGGCCCGTTCTATTGGGGACCGGATCCCGGATCGGTACAAATCACCGAAAATGCCTGGTACGAGGGGAATCAAAGCCAAGCCGGGCCGCGGGAAGTGGGGATCCGCTTGCCGAATCCGTGGGGATTGTACGACATGGCGGGGAACGTGGCGGAATGGTGCCGGGATTGGTATGGACCGTATCCGGCCTCCGCGCAGACCAATCCCACGGGACCGGTTTCCGGAATCCAGCATGTCAAACGCGGCGGCCATTGGGCGAGCAGCGCCGGGCAGTGCCGCTCGGCGTATCGTTTTTCACCCGGGGCGCGCTTCGGATGCCTGGGATTCCGGCTGGCGCGGGATTATCCATAAGAAGCCGGCGGCCGTTATCAGATTCGGAAAGCTCCGATGGATAACGCTTTTCTTTCCTTCCTGGATGATAAGCCCGGCGCGGTCCGCCGGGCCGATCTCCGGGAGAACAACCTCCCGGGATGGTGCGTTTTTTTCTGTTTTGTCATTCTCTCTTCCGTGCATGCGAGCGGGGGTGAGACGCTCCCGCGGGAAGGCCTGTTTCCCCAATCCGCGCATTGGGCGAACGGCGGCATAGCCGGCGCAACCCGGATTCATGTTCTGCCGGACCGGATGGAGTTTTCCCAAACCGACCGGGGGCCGGTTTATGACATGTATGGCCGTGGCCAGGGTATATCGGACGTGGGGGAGAATGGATTCTACACGTTTACCGGGAAGGACGGATCCTGGAGTCTGACCGCGCATGTGAAATGGATCGATTCCGGTGAAGGAAAATCCAACGCGTTCGCCGGTCTGATGATCCGCGGACGGGAGAATACACGTCTCTCCAAGATGTACGCTATCGGTTTATCGACACGCCCCGATCTTTCCAAGGCCCCTTCCCAAGAAGGGATGTTCGGGGGAACCGCCTGGCGGATTTCCCTGGATATGCATCTTTTTTTGGGAACCATATATAACCGCAGCCTAACCACCGATAGCGGCTTCTTTTTCCGTCTCACCTACAATGCCACTCAAAACCTGGTGTATTCCGATGTCTCATCCAACGGCATGGCGTGGGAGTTGATCCATCAAACGCGGATCGAGCTGGAGGAACCGGTCCAATACGGTCTTTTCATCGCCAATGGAAATGACACAACCACTCCCGTGCATGCTCAATTTTCCCAAGTCACTTTGGAGCCGGCGGTCCTCGCGGAACGGATCCTCCCGCGTGACTCCTATACGCCCGGCGAGGATCTGGAAGTGCGTTTGCATGTGCTGAATCCGAGTGAGCAGAAAAGGGAAGCGGTGATCACCGAAATCCATGAAAGCTCGTGGGAGGTTCATTCGATCAGCCCGGGGGGTATCCTGGCGGAAGACAAAATCACCTGGTCCCTCTTCCTGGAGCCGGGATTGAACACACTCACCTATGCGGCGCGGCCGCCTCTAACTTATGAAGGAACCGCCCATTTCCGTGGAAGGGCGGGAAACATTCCGGTCGGCGGCCGGGCCCACCTGAACGGCGGTCTGGGCGTCTTTGAGGATGTGGCCGATTGGGGTTCCAGTGAAAATCCGCCGCAAGTGAGTCAGACGAAATTGCCTGGGGTGCTGTCGATCGATCCATCCGGGGGAGATCCCATATATTATCTCAAAGGGAATGGCATCGGAGAGAAAATCTGCTGGGATGAAGGATTCTTCGCGTATGTCCAACGGACTGGATCGTGTACCCTCTCCGCGAAGTTGGAGATCCCCGAAGAGAAACCCGGCGGACGCCGGGATAATTCCCGATTCGGATTGATGATCCGTGAAAAAGCCGGGGAGAGCAACTCTATTCACTATACCATTCAAATGGTTTCCCGGCCGGGAATCGCGTCTTCCACTCCGGAGTATAAGGGTGAAATCCACTGGCGGAACCGCAAGGACGGGATTTCGTATCAATCCGGAATTTACGATGTGGAAGGGCGCGAAGTGATTTTCAACCAGGCGCCCGTCTATTTCCGGATCAGCCGGATCGTTCCGGGCGATTGGTTGTTGAGTGAATGGTCGAAGGACGGAAGCCAATGGCAAGCGGCGGATTTCCGGCCGTTGAAAATGGAGGAAACGGCCGCCTATGGCGTGTGCATCTCCAACCGGGAATATTCTGAAATACCGGCCTTTGGCCAAGCCAGCCAGGTTACCATACAATCCGCTTCTCCCATCGCCATCCGTTCGTTTTCTCCAGCCTTTTTCCGCCCGGAGCGGCCGATCCGGGTCCGTCTGGACGTGATCAATCCCGGCCCGGAAATCCAAGACATGGCCATCGAGGAAAACCTCCCTCCGGGGTGGACGGCTGTCCGGATCAGCCGGGAAGGCCAAATTCAGGGCCATCGGATCACCTGGGCCCTCCCCGCGCCGCCTGGATCCACCGCCATGGAGTATGAAGCCGAGATCCATGATTCGAACAGCCCGGTGGCGTTTTTCCATGGTGTAGGGGAAGGCCATCCCATTTTCGGGGATACCCGCGTATATCCGGTGTTGAGAGAAGCGCGGGGAGAAGCGATCCAGCAATGGCGGTATTGGAAAGCCGGGGAGGATTTCAGTTTTCAAGATCTCAATCGTATCAGCTTGAATCCGGGGGGGATTGTTTTCGTTGAAGATCCGCCGGGGGGGAAATGGTTCCGGCTGGATGGGTATGCTCTTTCCTCTCTGCCCATGCCCGAGGGCCGGGAGATGGTGCGCGAATCGGCCTCCGGGCGGATCTGGTCGGTTTCCTTCACCGAGACGGCGGCGAATCCATCCCGAATCCTGACCGGATTTCAGGAATACCGCGATGACCGGTGGATCTTTCATGGCCTCGAGGGTCCTTATCTCAGTGGCTGGAGATCGTTTCTCATCAACGGGAATGAAGAAATTTTGGTGTTGCTGCAAGAAAAACTGGTGAGTTGGAATCCCGCCACCCGCACTTTTCAAATGATCCGGCGCGCGGACGAAACAAGCCTGTCGGCTTTTGGTGAAATGACTCCCGCCGGGGATGGAAGCATCTGGATCGGCGGACCGGAAGGCGTGGTGTACATCCAAGCCGCGGAGGGCGGCGTGCATTCCGATTCCCTCTGGATGGATTATCCCCTCGATCCACGGCTGAACACGCGGGATGTCCAAAAAATGACCGCCGGCCCCCAACGCGGGATCTATGCCACGGTAGTTTCCCGGCCGGGTGGTCAATACTACGTGGTCCGTTTCGTTGGAGAAAAATGGGAGACGCTGCATATGTCACCTTCTCCCGTGCAAGGATTCCGGGGATGGGATTCCGTCCTGTGGATTCTGGATTTCAACGAGCACCTGGTTTCAAAATACAAACCGGGACCGCCAGGACAACCGGGCCAACGGATTCAAGAAGGCATTTTTCATGGACAGGTCCGCGAGGCCGTCTATGCGTCTCCCGAAGAGTTTTGGGTACTGTCCAGCGAGGGCTTGGCCAAGAACATCCCGAAACTGTGGAGCGCCCCTCCGGAAATTTCGGGATGGGGAAAGCCGATTTATGGAATCCAGGAAGATCCCGCGGGACGGTTGTGGTTTCTCGGGGCGGACTCTCTGATCGGTTTTGACAACCGGGAATGGTCCATCTATCCCATTCCCGCTCCCTATGCCGCTTATTCGTCTCCCCCGCGTGTGTATCAACAACTCGTGGCTCTCGCCACGGGGGAACTGGTGCTGGGCGGATTCACGCAAACCCATCCGGTTCAAGACCGGAAGTATTCCCAATTGCTGGTTTTCGATCCGGAGCGGGAACAATTCACCCTGGCGAGGCGGGAGGGGATCGCCGTGTGTGGCATCGGCCCCGCCCGGAATGGAAACGCGTGGATCGCCAGTTGGAGATGCGTGGGATCGCCCGACGACCGGCTGGAACGGTTCGACGGCCACCGGTTTCAATCGGTCCTGAAGTTGGATAACCGGATAAACTCTCAATCTCCCGTCTGTATTTTCGAGGACGGCCGCCGCCATCTGTGGCTTGGATTGGATGAGGGGATTCGATGTTATCCCCGCCGCCAGCGAGAGGATAATCCGGAGGCCGCATCCCAGCTGGAAGGCTCTTTTACCCTGGTGAATCCGGCCGGCGGTTTCCCGGGGAAGATCCCCGGGTGCATGAATCTCCTGCCGGATGGAAACCTGGGTGTGGGGACGCAGAACGATCTCTGGGTATGGGACGGAAACACTGGAGCGCCGGCGCGGTCCAACCTGGGCCCTGTGTATGCCCTTCTCTCCGTGCGGGACGGCTCGGTCTGGGTGGGGGCCAAAACCGGATTGCACCGGTACCAGCACCATGTTTGGCAACCGTATGGCCCGGGAGAAGGAATCCCCCCCGCGGCGGTTTATTCCTTGTATGAAGATACGCGTGGCCGGATCTGGGCCGGGACCGAGAGCGGTGTTTTTCTGTACCACCCCGAGGCGGACCGGGATCCTCCTCAAACCTTCATCGCGGAAGAAACCCTGTTGTATCAGCAGGAAATCCGCACCGGCCGGAACCTGCGCGTGGATTATTCCGGACGGGACCGCTGGATGCAAACCCCGGACGAACAGTTGCTCTTTTCCTGCCGGGTGGACGGGACCGGCTGGAGTCCGTATGCCTCCAGCACGATCTTTTCCTCGACGGATTTCACCGCCGGCGCTCATCGCTTCGAAGTCAAGGCGTTGGATAAAAACAGGAACGCCGATCCCACGCCCGCCGTGTTCCGGTTTTATGTATATCCCATTCCCTGGCAGGAACAGCGCTGGTTCTTGCCTGTGGTCATCAGCGTCCTGCTGGTGATCGCCGCCCTGGCCATGACCACCTATTTCGCCCGGCTGCGGGTGGTCCACTACGCCACCAACCTGGAGAGCATGGTCAAGGCGCGGACCGAGGAATTGCGCAAGACCGAGATGAACGTGCTGGAAATCAGCGAACGGGAACAACAACGCATCGGGCAGGAGCTGCACGACGGCGTGGTGCAGGATTTGACCGGGGCCATCTTTCTGGGAGAGATCGTCCATGACGATCTTCAGCCCGGTTCTCCCGGCCTGTCCCAGCAAATGGAGAAGATGATTTCCATTCTGGAATCGACCCGGGAACAAACCCGCAAGCTGGCGAAGGGGTTAAGCCCGGTCAACGTGCAAAAAACCGCCCTGATGAGTTCCTTGCTCGAACTGTGTGAGCATGTCCGTCAGATTTACAATATCCCGTGCGAATTGCTATGCCCGCAATCCATTTCGATCGAGGATCCCCAAATTTCTTTGAATTTATACCGCATCGCCCAGGAGGCGGTCAACAACGCCCTCAAGCATGCCCAAGCTGGAAAAATTACGGTTTTCCTCCGGAACGAAAATGGCCATGTGATTCTCTCCGTGGAGGATGACGGCATCGGCATGACCGATGCCGACGGAAAATCCGGCCGCATGGGCCTGGCCATCATGCGCTACCGGGCCAACCGGATTCACGCGCAATGGTCCATACAAAGTGAACCATCGCGCGGGACGAAGGTAACGTGCACCTTACCCCTGGGATCAATGTGAGAAATTATGGCTTATCCGGGAAGTGCGTACATTTTTTAAGCATGGCCGTCCGTTTTTCAATCGGGCTGGCCGGGAGATTAATCCCCCAATCCCCTCTCCCTCTGGGAGAGGGCCAGGGTGAGGGAATTTTTTTGGGGCGGACCTTGGTATCCGCCCGGATTACCGAGTGGATGGAATGCCTTCTTCACCATCAGGTACGCACTTGCCGGTTGAGCCTTAATTATTTCATCCCTCCCGGAATAGTCTCTAATTTACTTTTCTGCTATAATTGAGAAAATCTAAATTTTGGATGGCAATGAGATTGCTGGGGCGAGGGGGAGGCCGGTCGAATTTCAAACAGCTCTAAAAAAGTAAATCTTTCTTATTATCAGGTGAGAATCGGAGAGAGTGGAATGGAGGGAGCGGCCCAATCCCGTGTGTATATCGTCGATGACCATCCGGTGGTCCGGGAAGGCATCCTCCAAGTGCTGAACCGGGAAGAGGACTTCACGGTCATCGGAGAAGCGGGCGGAACCCGGGAAGCGCTGGCGTGCATCCAGGCGGCACGGCCGGATCTGGTCTTGCTGGACATCTCGTTGGAAAACGAGGATGGGTTGGAATTCCTGCACACGCTGCATGCGCGGTTCCCCGATCTCAAGGTTGTGGTGGTCACCATGCACGATGAATCCCTGTACATCAAGCGCGCGTTCAAGGCGGGCGCGAAAGGGTATTTTTTGAAGCGCGAGTCCATCCGCCACCTTCCCGCGGCGTTACGGTCGATTCTAAGCGGTCACATTTACATGACCGAAGGCTTATCCACCAAAATAATGGAAACCCTCCTGGCCCCGGACGCGGATGCGGAACCCGATCCGGAATTGCTCTTGACCGGCCGCGAGATGGAGATCCTCCAATTGATCGGGGAGGGCTGGCGGCGGCGGCAGATCGCCGAGCGGTTGTTTGTAAGCACCAAGACCATCGGGACGTATTATGAACGCATCAAGTTGAAATTAAACCTCGAATCGACCGCCGAAATGACCCATTTCGCGATCCAATGGATGAAACGCAAGGGGTAAACCGGCGCCGCGGGAAGCCGGGTGTAGGTAAAATTACTTACACGTCTGCCGGTAAATTCCCCGTCAAAAAATACTTGTTTTTACTGATTCCAAGACCGAGACGGAAACCTCTATAATGCAATCCTGATCATTCGAGGCAACGAAGGCGCGGCCCTCCACGGCCCCGGGCAAGGCAGGAAATTCCTCCCGCGCATTGTCCTTCCAGGTGCCCGATCATGGATCATCACATCGATCGCGAAGCCATGAACCGCATCCTCCGCTACGCCCGGCGGCGGATTTACTGGTATGATGCACTCTATACCTTGCTCGGCGCGGGTTTGTTTCTCTATCCACCCGCCGGGATTTTGATCGGCGCCGATCACCGCTGGGGGAGAGAACAGTGGAGCCTATGGATCGCCATATCCGTGAACTCGATCCTCATGGCCTATTCGCTGATGAAGCCCTTTCTCCAGTTGGGCCGTAACGTAAAGACCGCGTTTCGGATCGACCAGGATGGCCGGCTCCAGGACCGGATCTGCAGCGCCTACAAGTTCATGGAACAGAGGGACCTGGCGGCCCTGGATCCTCATCTGGAGGAGCCATGCCGCTGGCAAATCCAGGACGCCATCCAGCACGCGTACATCCTTCGCACCCAGACGGTGTTTCGTTTCCCGCGCCCCCGCTATGTCATGTATTTACCTGTTGCCTTGCTGATTTTCATTGGGGGTTTCTTCATTCCTCCCGCGTTTCTCCCGTTGGAAACCGCCGCGGGTGTGCCCGCCGGACGGGCTCTGCAACTCAACGAACTGGAGACCTTGGAAGAGCAACTGAGGCGGGAGGAATTCCGCGAGGACCAGGAAGTCTTGAAAGCGGTCGAGAAAATCCAGGAAGTGAAAAGACGGTTTGAAAAGGGAGAGATGAATGAGCGGGAATTGATGTTGGAACTGGCCCGTCTGCAAGAACATTTGGAACAAAGCATGTCGGCGTTGGGTGTGCAAAAAATGTTCAATGAAGTCAGCGTCCTCCTGCCCCATTTGAAAAGCAGTTCCGCCACCACCGCGCTGGCGAAAGCCCTGCAGGAAGAGAATTATGACCAGGCGATCGACGAGTTGAACCAACTGGCGGAGGCTGTCGAAAAGGACCGGTTGACGCTCCAGGAACGGCGCGATCTGGCGGCGAACCTGGGGGTGGCCGCTTCCAAACTCAAGACGGGTACCCAGTTGTCATTCAAGAACGATTTGCAACTCGCGTCCGACGCGCTCAAACGATCGGACAATCCGGATTTCAAGGAAGCCGCCCGGATGATTCAGGAGAAATTGGAATTGATGATACGGGCGTGCCGCTTGCGCAGCGCCTGCCGCAAAATCCTCGCCCGCAAAGCCTACATGGGGGGGTATGGCATGGGGAATGCGGGGATGGGATCCGGTGGAGCTCGTGGCCCAGGGATCGGGACCGGCGCCATGGATCCCTTCGGCGAGGCGAGCCGGCTGAACGGCGGCAAACCGAATCCCATGCAAGTGAAAGGGCAACTGGGCGCGGGCGAGGTCGAGAGCGAGATCGAGGTGACGGACGGCCAGTTGTCCGCCAGCCAATTGGAGAGAAAGGAGCGGCAGGCCGATTTTTCCGCTCAGGCGGAAGAAGTGATCGAGAACGAGGATATTCCGCTCGGCCACCGCTTTCATGTCAAGAAATATTTTCAAGCCATCCGTCCGAGGGATTAAGGCGGTGGCAAATCAGTTCCGGCTCATAATTTTGGGATAAGGCCGAAAGTGAGAGTGTTGAAGAAAGGTTTTCCCTCACCCTATCCCTCGCCCGGGGGGAGAGGGGATGAGTAATCGGGGAATCAAAATCCAACGGCCGCAAAGCAACGACATGGGAAAACGAGGAACGATTCAAACACGGGAGAAAATCAATGTCCGAAACGGCTGCCCTCCCTGCCGAGAAGGCGCGGACTCCATTCGAGGAAGACGCCCGGCGGTTTGTGGACGCGTTCCTCCGGATCCACCGGGAGATATCCAAAGTCATCGTGGGCCATGGCCGGTTGATCGAAGATGTGCTCATCGGCTTGTTTGCTGGAGGCCATGTCCTGTTGGAAGGCGTTCCCGGCATCGGCAAGACCATGCTGGTGCATACGCTGGCGGCCGCGGTGGACTGCCACTTCAGCCGCATCCAATTCACGCCCGACCTGATGCCCTCCGATATTATCGGAACCCGGGTCGTGCACGAGGATGAATCGGGCAAGAAATATTTCGCGTTCCAGCCCGGCCCGGTGTTCACCCAGGTATTGCTGGCGGATGAGATCAACCGGGCGACTCCCAAAACCCAGTCGGCCCTGCTGGAGGCCATGCAGGAGAAGACGGTCACCGTGGCGGGGGAAACCCACCGCCTGGCGGCCCCCTTCTTTGTCCTCGCCACGCAAAATCCCCTGGAAATGGAAGGGACTTATCCCTTGCCCGAGGCCCAAGTGGACCGCTTTTTGTTCAAACTCCTGGTGGAATTCCCCGGCATGGATGATCTCATCGAGGTGGCGCGGCGCACCACGAAGCGGGAGATGCCCCGGGCCGGTGTGGTGATCCGGGATGAGAACGTGGTCTATTTCATGGGCCTCGTGCGGGACATCCCCATCGCGGACCACATCGAGAAATACGCCGCCCGGATCTTGCTGGCCTCGCATCCCCAAAGTCCCCACGCCACCGGGATGGTTAAAACCTACGTGAAGTACGGGGCCAGCCCGCGCGGCCTGCAGGCCATGATCCTGGGGGGCAAAATCCGCGCCTTGCTCGATGGGCGCTTCAACGTGTCGGCGGAAGACATCCACGACGTGGCCAAAGCGGCCTTGCGCCATCGGCTGATCCTGAATTTCGAAGGGGAAGCGGAAGAGATCGCCCCGGACCGCGTCCTCGATGAAATCCTCGCCGCTATCACGGTGGATGCCGGATAACCAACCGCCATGACTCCGAATTCCTCCACCCTGGACGACCGCGGCCAGCCGCTGTTCAACGAGCGCTTCCTTGAAACGTTGGAATATCTGCACATCATCGCCCGCAAGATTTTATCGGGGCAGATGAAGGCTGAACGCCGCAGCCGCAAGAAAGGCGTCAGCGTGGAATTCGCCGATTACCGCCCCTACACCCCCGGCGACGATTACCGGTTCATCGACTGGAACGTCTTTTTCCGGACGGATCATCTCTTCTTGAAATTGTTCGAGGAAGAGGAAGACCTCACGATTTATTTATTGTTGGATTGCTCCGGATCGATCGATTACGGCATGCCCTACAAGTTCCATTATCTCCGGCGCATGGCGGCCGCGGTCGGCTACCTGGGACTCGCCAACCTGGACCGGGTATGCCTGGTCCCGTTCACCAACACCCTGCCGGAGAGCGCGGCCCAGACCTTGCCGCTGCGGGGCAAGGGCAAGATCTTCCGGCTGCTGCGGTTTTTGGAAATCCTGGAGGCGGCCGGGCCGACGGATTTGAACGCGTGCCTGCGCGCCTTCGCGGGCAGCAAGCGCAAGCGCGGCCTGGCGGTGGTGTTGTCGGATTTGTACGACACAAAGGGAGTCATCCCTGCTCTCAATTCGCTCCGGTATCAAAAATTCGAGGTCTTCGTGATTCATTGCGTATCGCCCCAGGAAACCGATCCGGAATTGTTCGGGGATCTCCGCTTGCTGGACGCGGAGACGCCGCGGTTCCGG
The DNA here is from genome assembly GCA_041946805.1 of bacterium. Classification (GTDB taxonomy): domain Bacteria; phylum Hinthialibacterota; class Hinthialibacteria; order Hinthialibacterales; family Hinthialibacteraceae; genus JABLXU01. Next base: position 16,045 of record JBHGBC010000076.1, on the reverse strand, counting down.
GACGTGACGCTGACCGGCCGGGCCGGGCAGCGGTACCGGGAAGCCTTCGATGACTATTGCGGGACGATCGAGCGGTATTGCCGGTCCAGGGCCATCGGTTATGTCCGGTGCCGGACCGACATGCCTTTCGAGGATACGGTGGTGCGCATGTTGCGGCACGAGAAATTCCTGCAGTGAGTGGTGAACTGGGATGAGTTTCGCGGCCCCCTTGGCCTTGTGGTTTTTCAGTTTGTTCCTTCCCGTGATCCTGTTGTATTTACTGAAGCAGAGGCGGCGGCGGGTGCGGGTCTCCACGCTGCTTTTTTGGGACCGGATTCTGCGGGACGAGCAATCCGTCACGTCCATCACCCGGTTGAAGAAAATCCTCTCGCTCCTTCTGCAATTGTTGTTCATCACCCTGTTGACCTTGGCGCTGTCCCGTCCCTTCCTCGCGGGCGCGTTCACCGGAGCCCGGCGGCTGGTGTTGTTTGTGGATACGTCGGCCAGCATGACCGTGCAAGAAGAGGGGAAGACCCGGTTCGAACAGGCGAGGGAACAATGCCTGGCGGTCATCCGCGGCATGGGCATGGGCGATTCGGCGATGCTGGTCTGTGTGGCTTCCGCGCCGGAGATCGTCCAGCCGTTCACCGGCAGCCGCAAGGTCCTGGCCGAAGCCCTCCGGAACTTGAAACCATCCCCCGAGTCGACACGCTTCCGGGAAGCGATGGAACTCCTCGCCTATCTGCCTCCGGACGAGCGGGAAACCGGCGTCTATATCGCCAGCGATGGGGCGTTCGATCCGGTGGAAATCGTCCCGCCCGCCAAGACCCGTTTTGCTTTTCTTCCGGCCGGAAAAGAAAAAGAGAATGTGGGCATCACCGCGTTTCAAATCCGTCCGCTGCCATCTTCTCCCCGGGATTTTCAGATCTATCTGGAAGTGAGTAACGAAACAGGGGAGGAAAAGCAGGTCCCCATCGAATTCCGCGTCAACCACCGGACTTTGGATATGAGAGTCCTTACTCTTCCGGCGCATGGGAAACTCGAAAAGATCTATAACCAATTCAGCGCCCAGGGAGACGAGATCGAAGCCGTTCTCGATTACCCGGACCTGTTTCCGCTGGACAACCAGGCCTGCGGGGTGCTGCCGGAGCCGCGCCCGATTACCGTGCTTCTGGTTTCCGAGGGGCAATTTTTTCTGGAAAACGTCTTGAAAACGGACGATGAAATTCAATTGCAGGTCATCGATCCCGGCTCGTATCACGATACGGGAATGTATGACGTGACCCTCTTCGATGGCGTTTCTCCCGCCAGCACGCCGGAGGGGAATTCCATCTTCATCCAGAAATGGCCCGACGATTTGGGACTGGTCCGCAGAGGCTATATTCAGGATTCGCTGTTTACCGATTGGGATAAAACACACCCCCTTCACCGCCATCTGGGGTTCGCGAATATCACCGTGGAAAAGGCCGTTGCCACCCAGGCGGTCCAGGGATTTCAGATGCTGGCTTCCTCGTGGGACGATCCGCTGATTTTACTGCGGGAGAGGGAGGGCCAAAAAATCCTGATCACGACGTTCGATTTCGATCCGGTTTCCACGAACATGCCGCTGCGCGTGGCGTTTCCCATCTTGATGGCCAACGCCATCCGTTATTTCGCCGCCCGGGAGACAGGGGAGGATTGGATCAATCCCGTGATCGGGGAAATGGTCCCGCTAGCCATCATCGATCTCTTCGGCCCCACCCATTCCGTTCTTGGGGAACAGAGGCATGTGACCACCATCCTCAAACCGGATGGCGTCAAGATCCCGCTGGATCCGCAAAAGCCCTGGATTCCCGTGGACCAGGCCGGGATTTACCGGGGCGAATTGCCGGATGGCTTCACGCGGCCGCTGTTCGCGGCCAATCTGGCGGACCGGGACGAATCGCGCATCGCACCTTCCGAAACGCTCCCGCTCCGTTCCAAGTTACCGTTGCCGTTGATTCAAACGAACTTCCGTTTGGGCGCTGAACCGTGGTTTGCGCTCGTATTTCTTGGATTGCTGTTTTCCATTACGGAATGGGTGTTTTTCCATAGGCGGATGATCGAATGAGCATGCTGGAATTCGAAAATCCCTCCTTGTTGTTCTTTCTGTTCGCCCTGGCCGGAGTGGCCCTGGCGGCGCGGCATACCCTGGTGGACAACCCCCGGGGGCAACGCATCCTCTCATTCGCCGTCCGCGCCCTGATCATGATTCTTTTGATCCTGTCCCTGGCGGAGGCCCTGTGGCTGATCCGCTCCCAAGAAGTCGCGATCCTGGTTCTGGCGGACGTATCCGAAAGCGTTCCCGCGACCGCGGCGGCTCAGTTGCACGACTTTTTGAGCCAGTTGGAACAACGCCCCCTGAATCCCGCCAAGGCTGGGCTGGTCACCTTCGCCAGCGCGCCCCGCACCCTGGTTCCCGCCGGTCATCATCCCCGTTTCCCCGAAAAGGTGGAGCGGGCCAAGGCGGAAGCCGGCGGCAACGAAACCTCCATCGAAAAGGCCCTGCTGTATTCCTGGGAGCAATTGCCGCTGGATACGGTCAACCGCGTGGTGCTGTTTACCGACGGCAATGAAACCTCCGGTGACGCCCGGCGCGCGGCCCAGCGGGGAGCGGAGCACGGCGTCGCCATTTACCCCATTCCCTATCGCGCCGATTCCCGCGACGAAGTGCTGCTCGAGGATCTGTCTCTCCCCGTCGAGGTGAAAAAGGGGGAATCGTTCTCCATCTCCGTGACCGCCCACGCGACCACGGACACCACGGCCGCCTTCACGCTCTTCCGCAACGGATTCAAATCGCAGGAGAAAGAGATCGCCTTGCGGACCGGCGCCAACACCCTTTTGTTTCAAGAGACCAACGCCGGCGAGGGATTCATTTCCTACACGCTCCGGATGCGGGCGGACAAGGATTTCTACGTGGACAACAACGTCTCCTCGGGGATCGTGCGCATCGAGGGCGAGCCTCACGTCTTGTTGCTGGAAAAGAAGGAACGGGACTCGATTTTCCTGGCGCGCGCTCTGGAAATGGACAACATCCAAACCGAGGTCCGGGACGCCCAGGGCATGCCGGGCAGCCTGGAGGAACTGGCGGCCTATGACGCGGTGATTTTCTCCGATGTCCCCGCGACCGCGGTCTCCGTCCGCCAGATGAACTTGCTGCGGTCCTACGTGGAGGATCTGGGCGGCGGATTCATCATGATCGGGGGCGAGGATTCCTTCGGCCTGGGCGGCTATTTCCGCACCTCGATTGAAAACGTGCTGCCGGTCCGGATGCGCTCCGAAAAAAAGAAAGACACCCCCGGCATCGCCATGATGCTGGTTATCGACCGCTCAGGGAGCATGAGTTTTGAATCGAAACTGGAAATGGCCAAGGAAGCCGCCATCGCCACCACGGAACTGCTGGGCGAGCGGGATTTCATCGGTCTCATCGCTTTCGATACGTATGCCTACCCGATCGTCGAGCCGCAGAACAACAGCAATGCCATGGCCATCACGCAGCTGATCGAACAGATCCAGATCGGCGGCGGGACCTCGATGTACCCGGCGTTGGAAATGGCGTACGAGCAATTGTACGCCTCCCCCGCCCCCCTCAAGCACGTGATCGTCCTCACGGACGGCCAGTCCATGCCCGGGGATTTCGAAGGGATCGTCAACCAGATGGCCCAGGACAAGATCACCGTCTCCACCGTGGGCATCGGCCGCGACGTGAATTTCGAACTGCTGTCCGATATGGCCCAGTGGGGCAAAGGGCGGAGTTATTTCACCACCGATCCCGCCGATATTCCCCAAATCTTCACCAAGGAAACCATGCAGGCTTCGAAATCGTCCTTGATCGAAGAACCCTTCCTGCCCCGCGTGCTGGTCAACCATCCAGTGATCCGTTCGATCGACTGGAACCAGGCGCCGTACTTGTATGGGTATGTCGTGACTTCGCCCAAAGCCACCGCCGACGTGATCCTCATGACCGAGGCGGGAGATCCCTTGCTGGCGTCCTGGCGGTTTGGGCTGGGCAAGTGCATGGCCTTTATGTCCGACGCCAAAAGCCTGTGGGCCGCGGATTGGATTCCCTGGCCGGGCTACGGAAGGTTTTGGGTTCAGGTGGTGCGGGACGTGTTGCGGAGCAGCCAGAACCAGGGAACAGAGACTCGATTCGTGACGCGGGGAGGCCGGATGAAAATGGTGATCGACAATTCCAACGAATTGGGTCAATTCGTCAACCAGCTGAAAACGGATGTGTTGCTGATGCGGCCCGATCAAAGCAAAACGGCTCTCCGCCTGCCGCAAACCGCCCCCGGCCGGTACGAGACGGAATTTCCGGCGGACCAAACCGGCAGTTACTTGTTCGTGGTGAAGCAGAAAAAAAGCATCGAGGGCGGGGAAGAGGAAACGGTTTCCGATTACACCCGCGGCCTCACGATATCGTACAAGCCCGAGTACCGGCATCTCTCCGTGAACGAAGAATTCTTGAAATCGTTGGCCGCGGTCTCGGGGGGAAAATACAACCCTACGGCCGACGAATTGTTCCAGGTTTCGGATGAAGAGCAGATCACGATCCGGACCCCACTGTGGCCGTGGCTGATCATGGCCGCCTTGTTGCTCTTCCTGGCGGATGTCGCGCTGCGCCGCCTGGATCTGGCCGGCCACGGGCTGTTCAAGTCGTCCACGCAACGCTACGGCTGAGATTCTTGTCTCGTTCAGAATGAGGGTTCTCAGGGCAAATACGGACATCTTTTCCAGGAATTGGGTTCCAGGAATTGGGATTGGTATCCGGACCGTCCATCTGGCGGGAGGAATCCAAATCCCCTCTCCCTCTGGGAGAGGGCCAGGGTGAGGGAAACCCGCGTGGGCGGACCTTGAAGCCCGCGATACTCCAGGAGGGCATCATGGTTGCACCGGTTCGCATTCCATCCATCCTTCTTCTTTGGATTTTCATGGCGTATCCCGCTATCGCCGTTCACGCCGAGGCCGAATCCCCCGCGCCTGGCGATCACGATCAGCAGGTCCGCGAGCGGTACGAGCAAGTCCTGCGCGAGAATCCCTACCAGGAGCGGGCCTTCGACAAGGCCTATGAAATGTACGTCACCGGCGGCGGGATCGAGGCGTGGATGGCGAAGCTGAACGCCGAGGCGCAAGGCCACGATGCCGCCGGCGCGTCCGCCCTCGTGGTGCTGGCGCGCATCCATCAACGCCAATTCGACACGTCCCAAGCTCTGGCGTGCCTGGAACAAGCGGAGGCGCGGGGGGAGAAAAATCCCCAATTGCAACTTCTGTTGGGCAAGCTGTATTACGAGGCCGGCGAGGACGATAAAGCCCTGGAGGCGCTGCAGGCATCGCTGGAGACGATCCAAGACGAGGAGAAAAGAAATCCGCTGATCCGCATGCTGGGCCACATCTATCTGCGCCGCGGGCAGCCCCAGGAAGCGATTGAGGCGTGGCGGCGGATCGTGGAAGAATCCACGGACAATTATTATTCCCTGCAGGAACTGGCGGAAATTTACCGTGACAACCGGATGTGGAACGAGGCCATCGAGGTGTTTCGCCGGATCGCCGCGATGCCCGCCGCGGACGCCTACCGCCGCTGCCGCGCGCTGCAGGCCGTGGGGCAGTGTTATCTGCACGAAGAGAATTTCCCCGAGGCGATCGCGGCGTTCGAGCAGGCGCTGGATCTCGTCTCGCCGGGCCACTGGCTGTTCGAGGACCTGAAGACCAGCCTCATCAATGTGTATCAGGACATGGGCGGCTTGGCCGGCTTCGAGAAATACCTGCTCGCCAAGCGGGAGCAAACCCCGTCCGCCACGGAATACCGCAACCTGCTGGCGGAAGTGTACATCCGCCTCAATCAATGGGACCGCGCCGAACAGGAGTACCGCGCCGTGCTGGAGCGCGATCCCCGCCAGCCCCGGGTGTACGAAAACCTGATCGCGCTGTACGGCCGGATGAAGCAATCCGGGAAGGCCGTGGCGCTGTTCGAAAAACTGATCGAACTCTATCCCATGGAGACTGATTATCTCCGGCGGCTGGGAGAATTTTATCAAGCCCAGGGCCAAGCCGATTTGGCCAAGGCCACCTGGCGGCGGGTGGTCAAAGCCGATTCGCCCGCGCAAACGTACGCTGATCTCGCGGGCTGGTTCGAGTCGTACGAGTATCCCGCCGAAGCCATGGCCGCTTACGGAGAAGCGCTGGCCCGCGGGAAGAACAAGGAGTGGACGTTCCGCCTGGCGGCGCTCAAGTTTCAAGCTGGCCAGGAAGAGGAAGGCGTGAGACTGGGCCTGTCGGTGCTCGATCCCCAAACCAGCCCGGCCAAGGAATACGCCGAAGTGGCCGCCCTGCTGCAAGCGCAAAACCATCCACGGGAGGCCGTGGATCTGCTGAAGACCGCGGTGGAGAAGGATCCCGCCGCGTTGGATATCCGCCTGTCTTACGCTAAAGGTTTGATGCAGCGGGAACAATACGATCCGGCGCTTTCGCAATATCAGTTTTTGGCCGGGCAATCCGAAAACGAGTTTCTGCGGGAGACGGGCGAAGACGGGATTCTCGATGTGTACAAGGCCATGGGAGTCCTCGACGAAAAACAGCACGCATGGGAGACGCAGTTGGCCGCCGCCCCCGATTCCCTCGAGTTGCTGAAAACGCTGGCGAGGGTGTATTCGCGCACGGGGCACAAGGAGAAAGCGATTCCCCTTTACCGCCGCCTGGCTGAACGGGAGCCGGAGAATTTCGAGCATCTCCGCGTATTGGCCCGCCAATACCTCCAGGCCAAGCAATACGACGAAGCCATCGCCGCGTACCGCGATTTGATCCGCAAGGACAAGACCCGCCTACGCGCCTACAGCCAGGATTTGCTTTCCATCTATCTCGCGCTCGACCTCAAGGACGAGGCGGTCCAGGCGGCGGAAGAGATCACCGGCGCCGCGCCGTCCGATTCGGAAACGCATCTCCGCCTGGCTCAGGTGTACAACACCTATGGCCGTACCGAGGACGCGCTGCGCGAGTTCCGCCAAACCATCCGCCTGAAGCCGGAAGAGAAGGGCTACTACGAACAATACGGCGAGGCGCTGGCGGCGGCGGGCCGTTGGGGCGAGGCGGCGGAGGTGTGCCGCAAGGTCATGGACCTGGCGGAGACGGACGACAGGCGGCGCGCGGCCTTGCGCCGCCTGGCGGTGATCACGCTGCGGCAGGGCGGGATGGACGAGTTGATCCATGACTGCGAACAGCGCATTTACGCCACGCCGAAACGGGCGTCCGCTTACCTGGATCTGGCGGCGGTATGCATGGAGGCCGGCCGGCCGCAGCGCGCCATCCAGGTTCTGGAAGACGGCCTGAACAACGTGGAAGACCAAACCGGCCTGCTGCGGGAACTGATCCGCTCGTCGTATGTGTACCAGGATGTGCAACGGGTGAAGCGGTACCACGAGCAACTCCTCGCCGCCACCGGCCGGCCGTCCCTCCAGGACTATGAAATGCTGGGGAAGGTGTATCTGCAAACCGGCGACACGCAGCGGGCGCTGGAACTGTGGAAAAAGATCGCCGAGGAGAATCCCACCGACGCGCGCACGCTCATCAAACTGGCCGGGCTGTACGAAGACAGCGGCTTCACTGGCGAGGCGCTGCGGGTGATGGGGCGCGCCGTGGAACTCGAGCCCGCCAATTGCAAGCAGCGCATCGCCTACGCGCTGGCCCTGGCCCGCGACGACCGCAACACGGAAGCTATCGGCCAATTGCTGGCTTTGCTGGAGATGGGCGGCACGCTGGCCGCATCGCCCATGGAAGCCTGGAAAGCGCGCGTGCTGACGCGCAATACGGCGAACCTGATGGAGCCCGCCGATTTTCTATGGAACCGCCGGAATCCCGAATCGTTCGGCATGAAAACCTTTGCCGACTATCAATTGGAAGCCGTGGAATTGATGACCGAAGTGGCCAAAAACTCGGTGGGCATCGATTATATTTTGAAGAAATATTTCGCCCGCCTGCAAAAGAATCCCCAGGACACAGCGGCGCTGCGGGATTTGACACAGATTCACATCACGCTGGAGAACAATCCCGCGGCCCGGGAAGCTAACCAAACCCTGCGGGCGCTGCTGCCGAATGACCTGGACGTATTCATCACGGGCGCGCGGATCGAGGCTATGATGTATCACTTCGAGGAAGCTGCCGCGCTCCTAAGCCGGGCGATGGAAATCCAGCCGCGGCAGAAAAAGCAATTTCAGCTATGCCAGGCGTATGCCTACGCGGAAGCCAACCAACTGCCAAAAGCGATGGAGGTGATCGACGCGTTAATCGGCGAGAATCCCACCGACGCGCCACTGATCCTCATGGCGGCCAATGTCATTCGGAATTCCGGGGACCGGGAGGTCATGAAGATATACAATCAGCGGATCCGGGAAAATGCCAATCCGGCGGTGGACCGGGAAACGCTGTGCCGCCTGGCCCACGATCAACAGTCGTTCGGCGAGATCGAGGAAGCCATCGCGATTTATAAGGATTTACTGCTGACCGAGCCGTCCCTCGTGGCCGCCGTCCCCAAGCCGGCCACGCTCTATCTTCCGCAAATGGGAAACCGTGATCAGGGATACAATCCCAAATATTACATGCTCTATCGTGGCCTGGAATATAGTCCGTATTGGTACGCGTGGGATGATCCCCGCATCGACGCGCTGTGCCGGTTGAACAATCTTACCGAGTATTTCGACAGCCCGAAACAACTATTCGAGCAAATGCGGAAAGAATTTGAGGTATTCCTCACAAATCCCGGCGGGACTAACGCACAAATCATTTATGACAAGGGAATGCTGTTGGCGGCGCAACGCATTGTCAAAAAGGAATATGAAGAAGCCTTGAACATTTTGAACAAGATCAAGGAGGTCCAATCATTGGATTTGCATTGGTACAACAGCGCGCTATGGGCCTGCTTCAACCTGGACCGCTACGAAGAAATGGACACGTTGTATCAGGAGGTGGAAAAGCGGTTCCCGGCGCAGCGCGTGCCCGCGCACAAGGGAAGAATCCTCGCAGCGCTCTGGAACGATGATGACGCCAAGACCGTGGCGCTGTTGCAAGGCTTGGAGGATAAGCAATTGCCACCGTCCCTGCTGGTGGAAATGGTCTCGCTTCTAGTTACCATCGACAAGAAGGACATGGCCCAGGCGGTGCTCGAGAAACACCTGGCGGGACTGAACCGGCCTCCGGCGGCTTTGTTCTTGCTGGCGGATCTTTACCTCGAAAAACAGAAATTCGTGGAAGCCTTGGCGATGGGCCAGGAAGCCTGGCAGGCCAAGGCGCACAAGCGCCGGGGAGCGTTTGATTATTCGGTCTCATCAGGTTGGGGCTATTACAGCAACATGAACCGCGATGAAACGGTGGATGAATCACTGCGCAAACTGCATGGCTATTACGTGGCGGCGGGGAAAAGCCAGGAACTGATCGCGGATTTTGAGATCCAGCGCGCGTCCCAACCCGATTCCCTGCGCCTGACCGAGCCATTGCTGAGACTGTATCAATTGAACGGCGAGACCGATAAGGCCATCGCCCTGTGCGAAGCGTTCGTCGCCCAAAAACCGAACGTGCTTTCCCTCTACAAAACCTTGGGTGATTTGTACATCGAGAAGCAGGAATACGGCAAGGTCAAGGAAATGTACAAGAAACTGGTGGAAACCCGGCCATATTTGTGGGAATTCCAGTCCGCGTTAAGCAATCTCTATGAGCAATTGGGTGAGTCGAACAGTCAAGAATACAAAGAGTGGTTGGAGAAAAATGTACATAGCACAACACATATTTACACCTTGTACGACCAAGCTAGAGATTATGAAAGAAATGAGGATATCAATAAAGTTATAGAAACACTTGAGAGAATTAATCAGATGCAGCCTGGATGGGTGAATTTGTATGATTTAGGCAAATGGTATATGGCTTCAGGAGATTATAGTAAAGCATTTGATTGTTTTAAACAGTATCTGAATAATGAAAATGCCTATTTTGATCACTCAAAAATAAATCAATTACTACATATTTATAAGGATACAGGTCAATTAAACATAATTAAGAAAATATTTGAAAACAAAATAAATTTAAGTCGAAATTCATTTTTTCCGTTAAAATTGAAATATCTTTTGGCGTTGCACGAGAATTGCATCGAAGAAACACGCGAACTATTTGATCAATTAATTGATGCCGATCGTTCGGTTATACAGTGGATCCGCGAGGATGAACAATATTTGCGCTGTGTGAAGGATATTCCCTCTTTTTATCAAAAGTTTGCACAGAGGGAATGGCTCGGGCAATATATCGGACCACATGACATACCAAATTATGGTGACTTATGCCTGATTTACGGCGACAAGAATACCGCCATGAAGTTCTATGATACAGGTTTTGATAATATCTCATATATTTTACCTGCACTCATTAGACGATTACTTATATTTGGATACACAGCCGAGGCCGAAAGTTATTTTTCCAAGAATTTCACGATGTATTACAAAAAAAATCGTTTTTCTAATATATACAGAGATTTTGCCTCACTATCAAAATATGTAACTCTGGCTTCTGTTTATAATGACTCCTTTCAGATGTTATTTGTAAATCTTTTGCTTCACGATGACAAACCGGACTGGAATGTAAAAGTCGTTTTGGAAATGCTTGACCTGTGCAAACAAGTAGGACAATATCGGGAAATTGATCAGATCTTTCGAGACCTGAACCAGACTTATACAACAAATCCTGCAATCTCTTTGAAAAAGGCAGAATGTGAAATCGAGGCTGGCCGTCCGGAGAACTCCATTCCCATTTACAATCATTTGCTGGAGAAGGATTCTCATAATTGGACTTATCGTAAATTAATATCCAAAGCCTGGATGAATACCGGCAATCCTGAGAAATCCATTGAGGTATTTCAGTCACAAATTGAATCCAATCCGCCTCCCAAATTGATCAATTCACTGGCGGATGCGCAGAATGATATGGGATGGATGCGTACCGCCTTGGAAAACAAGCGAAAAGCATTGGAATTGGCTGACGCATCACAAAAATTGTTTTATGAAAGTGAATTATTTAGCTTCACAGCATTAAATGGTGAAATGTTGAAGGACTGCGGGAAATTGGAACAAGCCACCCACAGAGCACAAAGTCAGGAAAGAATAAGACCGTTCATGGGCATGAATGTCCACCCCGCCATTCCGGATCTCCATGTTGGACACATGAACTATATCGACTATCTTGCACAAAATGCTCAATACGATGAACTGCATGAACAACTAAAACGCAACCCCGCGAATCAACCTTGGTCCTATTACACATTAGTTGATGAGTATCCAAGTTATATAAAATATTTTATTACACCCGATCGTTTGATAAACTATCCGGATCAGCGAATCCGATCCGAATATTACAAGAATGGCTTATTATTACACGAATTTCAATCTTTGGGCAAGGGACGTTATCTCCTTGAAAAACAGAGAAGAATGCGTCAATTCGATCGATCACCGCGGCCATCTCAAACCCTGGCTTATGCGATCAATCTATTCAAAATGGGATATTATCAAAAATCAATAGAACTATGTGACGGCATGCTCCTTTTTAATCGATGGGATTATACCGCCAACCGAATCAAAGCGAATTGTCTTATCAAAATGGGACGTATTGAGGACGCTAAACCAATGATACGTGATATCAAGGGTGACTTATCTTTTCACGACGAAATTGAAGCCATCGAAGAATACGCCCGTTTTTTGATAGAAAGCGGATACCCTGAAGAATCTAAAAAAATGATGGCACGAATTCTAACATGGAAAGATATTCCTGGAATAAAAAGTTGTATTGGTGATATGTATTATGCAATGCACGATTATCAAAAGACAATTCTATATTTTAGCGAAGATACAATTGATTATTATACGAACTATTTATATAGCATATATTTCCGAAATGACATCTCTACCAATTTCGGAAAAGCTTTTGCGAAAAAAGGCGAATACTATAAAGCCGTTGAAGAATGGAAAACGGAATTAATGCAACAAGCAATTATTAAATCTTATTATCCTTCTCTATGGTACGACCTCAATTCCTGGCTCCGCTCCCTCCGCCAGTGGCTTTTTGAGGAGAAACTCTTCGAGCCGGCGCGGATGTGGATCGCCTACGAACTCGAGAAGCAGCCGGCCAATATCGAGGCCTACCGGCCGATGGCCACGGCGTGCCTCAAGACCGGGCATCCCGATGAAGCCTTCCAAGCCTTCGCCCGGGGATATCAAGAATTACCCGTAAGCTTTCACGACTCCCTTTCGAAAGAATACGCGGTGTTTCTGATCGATCAAAACTTATCGCTAGACGCCCTGGGGAGGGATTTCACCCGGGATACCGGACTGGCCAACGGCCTGGCTTACGCGTTTCATACAATGAGTGAATACCAAGATCAAACCCGGGCGCGGGGAATGGCTGACCAGATGGAATCCATCCCTCTGGACAATCAAAAGGCCATGGTGAAGACCGCGCAGGGATTTGAAAATCTAGGCATGACCGATCAGGCCGCAAAATGGTTCCAACAGGCGTCGCAATGTAAATCCCACGATTGGGCCACGATCCGCGACACGGCCAACGGCCTTTCGAGAACAGGGCGGCAAAATGAAGCGCTGTCCCTCTATGTCATGCTGCTGAGCAAAAATCTGCGGGTCATTTTCAATGATTCCGAAACCGTTCGCCATCTCTTCACCCTGGCGGATGAATCCGCGCTTCCCCATGTGAAGGAGGCCATCGAGCAATTCACCATCAACGACACGCAGCAAAAACTATACTTGACCTTGCTCGATTATTACCAAGGATCGAAAGACACGGCTCTTGCCGAATTGAAGGCCTTGCAACCGATGACAATGATGTCCGCCATCCAGCGGCGCATGATGATCCAGGTCTTTCAAGAATCAGGCAATAAAAACAACGCGCGCGCGGTCTTGCAAAGCATCGCCACGCAAGGCAATCCCGTGGAGCATTTCCGGCAGGCGTCGCTGGATCTGGTTCGGGACGCGCTCGACCGGCAAGCCTACGCGGAGTCCGTCCCCTGCTACGCCGAATTGGTGCGCCATTCGACGGACGGCCTCGCGGTATCGGCCGCGGACCTGATTTTCGATGTCACCGATGAGGCGATTTTAAATCCGCTACGAGAGGCCATCGCCTCTTGGATCTCCGCGGCCACCGAAAACGACCGCTGCTCCGACCTGGCCGCCCTGTACATCGAATTAGCCGAGAAATTCCATCACCCCGAAATGATCGAACCTTTCCTGCAAAAACTGCCCATGGACGAATATGAACAATATGAAGCGCGCATCTGGCCGGGCCTGATCGAAACCTGGGAGATTGCCGGCCCATTTTCTTGTCCTGACATGAGTGTAATGAATGATGAAATGCCCACTGACGTAGCATTGAGTCAACTGACATGGAAGACAACCGATCCACAATCCACCCGGGGCTTCATATCCGTCAATCGCTTGTACGATGGAAACGATATGGAACTCACTCGCAAATGTGCCTATGCCAAAACTCAAGTGCATTTTACCGAGGATCGCGAGCAAGCGTTTTACGTGGGATCCGACGATTGGGTGAAGGTATGGGTCAACGGTAAGGAAGTATTTTCGAACCTGGAAGACCGTTACGGCTATCCGGATCAGAACCGCTTCCTCGTCAAACTGCACAAAGGCGGCAATGATATTCTGATCCGCACCGGCCACGGGCAAGGCCCCTGGCGCTTTGGTCTGCGTTTGGACAACGAACCCCCCGGCGCGTTCGCGTTGGAAACAACCAGTTCGGTTCTACCAGCCAGTCAATGAAATCAAGCCATCGGAGTCGTTCCGAAGCATCTTTCAGCACGATTATCGTTTTATGGAGGGAATACCACTAAAATATTTCTCTCGTACCTTTTCCGCCACGTGATGCCATTTCCCCGCACCTTCCGGGTTGCATGTTGCCACGCTACCGTTGCTTTCAAGGCTGAGAACCTCCCTCTCTCCTTCATCAACAAAACGGCTTTCGTCCGGATCGGCTTTCAGCTGATTGGGAAGGTGGAAGTGAACGCGCCGGGCGGCTTGGAATGACTTTCGTGGGGCATCAGGGGGGATTTTCTACTCCTTCTTGATTGCGCTTTCAACCCGGGACTAATTCCCGTTTTTCGCCTGATATTATTCCCCGGTTTCCAGGGACATGATCCAGTCTCTCGCGCCGTCGGGCCGCCGTTGGAAGAATCTCTTCGGATTCATCCGGCATACTTGGATGAGCAATTCTCCGTTTTCGTCCAGATAGTCATAACGGGAAACGGCATCTATCCGGCCATTGTTGTTCCGGGTTGTAGAAGATTCATACCGCACGGGTTCGTGTTCCTTGCCGAACTTGCAGGGATCTTCCATCCGGTGGGCATATGATTGCGAGTTGGCAGGTTTCAGGCGTCCGCTCATACAGATCCGAAATACGCCATAGGTAAGAATAAAATGCGTGAAGTAGCGGAAAAGGGTTAATCCGTTAAATCCAAAAATGGAATAAAGAACATAAAAGATGCAATCGGCCAGCCAAGAATGAACCACCCATTCACGGCCGCCGGAGACATAGGAATAATAATCGGGACTGGGCCAACGGTGTTCCTTGAGAAAATTCTCACCAATTTGAAGATGCCACCAGATATCGCATTCCTGGGCTGGATAATTCATGAATCCAATGGCGAATAAAGCGAACAAGAAAAAGCATTTACCTTCCAATATTCTCATATTTCAAAAAACGACAAACCGATCAAGTTGTTTCAACCTTTATCTTCTTGATGCAGGAATAAAGAATAGGTGCGGGATGATGAACAGCGCTCACCATCCCGCATCAGTATGTATACTCATTCTCAACAATTGCCACTTATTTGATGATTATTGCATGTATGGCGATAGGGATAATAACGAGTTCCTTCTTTACAACCAGAACTATTGCAATGGTTTGGAGTATGCCATCCTGCTATTTGTGTCGTGGTTTCCAAACACTCAAAAAGTGGACGGCCAGGGCCATACATGAAAAGGTTACAAAACTTATATCCTGTACTTTCCCATTTAGAACCACAGAACTCCCCTACTCCATTGCAACATCCGTACCAAGTATGATAGCTGCAATAATCGCACTGGTAACTAGGGCATTCATCCCAACAGGTAAGTGGTTGAGCGAAGGCATTTCCATAAAAATAGATGCTTACAGTTACAATAATTGTTAAAACCATTAATAAAAGATTTAATCTATTTTTATTTTTTATTTTTATGATTAGTATTCTCCTTTTGAAGAGCACAACCGTATGCTTAAATCAATAATGCTATTAAGAATAGAAGTATTCATATAGGTTTGTCTTTAACATAGGTACGTGCAACGTTATCCGGCGTTTTTAGGACGTTTTCATCACCTTCACTCACGGATTTCACGGTAAAAATGAAGTGGTAGTCACTGAAGAGCACTTCTTGGTCAGCGGGAAAAAAACGATTCGGTTCATGAAAACGCCAATATAGTAATAATTCTGGCTTCTCCAGATCACCTTCGATTAATTTAATTCAATTTTGATCGGAGGCGATTTGCATGAAGAATGGTTTGGTAATAATCGGATACACCTGGTTCATGGAATATTCCACGAAAACGCCTGCCACGATACGAACAGGTGTAAGATCTTTGATCCTATCACGATATTCACATAGCAATTTATTCAAATCAGAAACATAATTGCTCAGCATAAATCCTGTGACACTACAATCCTTCAAGTCCACGCCAATTACTTTGTACTCGATATGGATTTTGTCTGTGACAATATCTTTTTGGTATTTATATTCAGCATTTCCATCAAATACATACTTGCAGTATTTATATTCCATTTCGACAGGTACGGTCGCCTTATCTTTGTCGATGAAGGGCATGGGCACTACGCCTTCGATCGCGAAGCGCGTGATCCCCCGGTCCTCGGAGTAATCGGCCACCATGGTATGCTCCACATCGTACTCAAATCCATTGGCGGCGACGATGGCCGCGTTCGCCGCCAATGGATTTGAGTACGATGTGGAGC
>JBHGBC010000075.1:0-28055 GCA_041946805.1 bacterium | reverse complement strand
CGCCGATTCATCCCCACCCTGGAAATTGCCATTCTCTTGTTTTGCATGCAAAACATCTTCGCTTAGTCCCTTGACTTTTTCTTGATTCTGAGACATGATTTTTCCATCCTTTTTAGTGTTTAACCCGTGCGGACCCAGCCAAGGAAACCGCGCGGGTTTTTATTTTTGTAGGCAGGCCCGGCTCGGCGAGTGGATCCGGCTCCTCAAGTGGATGCCTCCGACTTGCTGAGTGGTCTCCGGCTCGCCGAGTGGTTGCCTCCCCGGTTATTCAGCCCATTCGAATTCATCATCCAGGTCAATCAACAGAGGATTTTCCTGGGAATGCCCGTAGGTCAACTTTCTAAGCGTCTCGCTTTCGCGGCCAGTTTTGGCTTGGAAAAATTCCTCAGCCTTGATTTTTTCTGAGGCAGGAAATCCCTGGATTTCATCATGCTGCAGGTTGTAGGCCGCCCGGGCAGTTTTAAAAATCTCCACAAATTCCGCCGTGTCGCCAAAATCCGATTTCGCCTTTTGGATGAGAAGCCCGAGCAAGTGGTTGAGAGCGATTAAAAAATGTGGGGAAGGCCTTCGAATTCCATTCCGCCAGTGGCATACCAGCGGTCTTGAAATTCCCAAAAAATCAGCCAGAACACCATCCGAAACGCCCATTTTGAGCAGCCCCAAAATCACAGGTGGAGCATTGATCTCGATTCGTTTTTTGAGACGAAAGATTTCCTTTTTCACGCTTTCGACAGCCTGCTCAAGTCGCAACTTCTTTATCTCTCGATTGATTTGTTTAATTGAGCGCATTTCCATTTCACATATTCTCCTAATGAGGATGTTTTATAGTAACAGCTAATCCGCTTTCTCAAACCCGATAAAATTATTTTTACTAGATACATCATCAAAGAGCATCATTTTTACTACATACATCATCAAGTGGTCTAATTGATCCATAAAAAAAGCCCCCATTCCTGGGGGCCGATACTGAATCTATCACTTGTTAGATCACCGTTTCCCTTCCAGGGCTTGCGCCCGCGCCAGGTGATACCGCGCCCGAAGGAGATGCCGGACCGCCGGCGGGAAACCGGCCAAGACATTCACGGCAAAGGTGAAGGCATCGCTTTGTTTCAGGAAGCCCCCTTCTTCCCGCATGAAGGCCGCGGCCGCCTCCCCATCCAGCCCGGGCCATTCGAAGTCATCTCCGAAATATTTCTTCAGCCCGCAATCGATGCTATAATCAAGTTGGTTGAGTATCTCAACCACCTGGCCGCGGTTGCTGCTCTTCCCGGAGACGCCGCGGCCTTCCATTTTTCGTTCTTTCTTCTTCATGGTTCTGATTCCTTTCCCATTCTATGAATCTTTGCCAATCCTCCCGCCCCGCCCACCGGCGATCTAACTCTTGCCGCCAAGGCGGAGCGCCTTCCAGCATCCGGGAAAGTTCCCGCCAGGATTCCGAGCCCGGCCGGCCCAATAAACGGTCCTCAAACATCTTCACCACTTCATCCATTCGCCATTCCTTTCTTTAAAAAAGTTCGGCCCGGATCATCCCGTTGGAACCTCACACAGTCGCGCCAGGCGATTATGGAGACGGAAATGATCCGGGCTTTTAAAAAATTATCGACCAGACGAACCGCTTAGGCCACCTGGACGATTTTTTACTACGGTCACCTAGCAATTTCGACTGTATGAGGTTCCAGGTATAACCATAGCATCAGCAGAAGAAAAGAGTCAAGGAGAAAATTTATTTTTCAAATTCTTGCTCGAAAGGACTTCGCGCGTTGCGAAAGACCCGCTCTGGTGATCCGTGCAGATAGCGCCGGAAGCCATCCGCGGATGAATGCCCCGAGAAAAACCGCGCATCGTAACCCAGCGCCGCGAACCAGCGAGAAGTGAACGTATGCCGCAAGTCATGATAGCCAAGCCGCCGGCCATCCGGCTTGACCAGGTCATCCAGCCCAGCGCCACAGAGAATGCTCCGCCAGGTCTTCCGAAGTTGCTGTACGGGCTTTCCCCCCCATATAAGGATATAGCCTTCCCGCTCTCCCTCTGGAGTTTCATCGAGTATCGCGCGCGCCTGGGTAGTCAATGGCCGCGGCATTTTGCTTTTACGATGCTTCTGCCGGCTCAAGTGGATCAGGCCGCGCACGGCCCCGGAGGGATCCGGCCAGAATTCAATATTCTTCCACTCCAGCCCCACCGCTTCCCCATGCCGCAGGCCGCAATACAAGCCCAGAGCCAGATACCGCAGCGCCGTAGGTGAAATCGCCCGGGCTGATTCCACCAGGGCGGTGATTTCCGCATCATTGAGTACGTATCCATGCTCTTCCTCATCCACCGGCAAGCGTTTGATATAGGGCATAGTCTCAATCCATCCGGTCTCCAGCGCTTGCTTGAAAACGCCTGATATGGTAGTCAAGGTCCTGTTTACGGTCTGGGGCTTTTGTTTTGATTCGATGAGATGCTTTTTAAAACGCTGAATCTCAGCCACGGTAATCAACTCGATAGGTGTTTCTGCCCCAAAAAACGGAAGGATTTTCCTTTGAATGTGATGCGCCACCAGCTCGATTGTCTTGGTAGTGCAATGTAGTTCGGCATATTCAAAGAATGCGGCCGCGGCTTCGCCCAGTGTTCGCTTTCCAATATTTTTCTCGCGGATGAGGCCCTGCCGGCGCGCCAGTTCCTCAACCGCCAGCCGCCCCGCCATCTTTATGGCTTCCGCACGGTTCGCGGCATAAAGCCGGCGCTCTTTCCGCTTTCCCTGAATATCAAGGAAGCGCCAATAAAAATGATTTGTCTCCGGGCGGAGAACCAAATATCCCAAAGGTAATTTTCCTTGTCTTCCACGCTCACCCATTTTGGTCACCTATTTATGCAAAAATATTGATAAAATATGACTCGAAAAGTAAGGTTCGTTTTTTACCCAGATTTACCCACCTCTGCCCACCAATTTATATCACTTTTCGGCAGTTTTCAAGGGAAATTAACGAAAATTGTAGATTTATAAGTGCAGATAAATGAGGATATTACTGATATTAGAAGAAATATTTTTTACACTTATACCACTTTCGCAAGGTAGGGGTCGAGGGTTCGAATCCCTTGCGCTCCATACTCCCCGCGAAATCCCAACAAAATCAACTGTCTACACGAATTCAAATCCAGTTCATCCGCAATCAGGGCCATTCGTCCTTCACCGCGGTGGTGGCCGGCAGCTCGTATGCGCCGAGGGCCGGAGGAACGTTCCAACAATTTTCATCCCCATCCCCCACGGGGGAAACCGATAGGCCGAGCGGCTTGAGGATCTCGGTCAGGTCCGTTCCCGCGCCGAGCGCCGGGCTGCCGGATCGAGGGTGGAAATCGCCCTGTTCAGGATCGTTCAGCAGGGGATTTTTCTGAATCAGCCCTTCCGTTTCGCGCGTGGGCAGATCGGGCCCCCGGAAGGACAACACGGTGAGGTGATACCACAGGTTGCGGGCAAAGAGAAACGTCTCGGGATGGGTGTTGGGGCCGATATTCACGAAGGTGTTGACCTGGCCATCGACGATCACGATGTTGTTGGCGAACACATTGTCCCGGCAGCGGATGAGTTGGGCATCCAGGTTTTCTTGCAGAATCCGGATCACCCACTTTCCCGGCTGAAAAATGGTGTTGTGAGCGAACAGACATTTTTCACTGCCCACAAACGCCACGGGGGCTTGGGAACCGGTGAAGGTATTCGCCCAGATGGTGAGTTCGGCGGCTTCGAAGGGGGCGTCCCGGGGGCGGAAAAATTGCATGCCGGTGGAGCCGCCCGCGTTGATGGCCCGCGATCCCGCTTTTTCAAACCGGTTCGCGTAGATCAGGAGGCGGCTGGCGCCTCCCTTCGCCTGAATGCCCGAACCTTGGCACGGGCCTACCTGATTGAACGCGAGGATTCCCTCATGGCAGCCGACCATGTCGATGGCCGACCCGCCGTCGCCGGGATTGACGATCGTACAGCGTTCCACCCGGAAATGATCCAGCCCCGATAGTTTGATGCCATCATGGTTGCCCGAGGGGCCGATGTCGGTGACGGTGAGGTTCCGTAAAATGACAAACTCGGCGGGTGAGTCGTAAGATCCCCCGTCATCGATGTTGATGCCGTTGCCCGATGCCCCGGTCACGTGGAGATTCTGCAAGACCACATACCGGGGATCAACCAGGTGCAGGCCTTCCATACCACCCTTGAAGACCGGTGGTTCTTCTCCTGGCGCGCCGGATATCAGGATGGGAGACTCCGCCGTGCCTTGCAGGTTGGTTAAAAACGTTCCCGTGGGATACTCGCCGGAACGCAAGAGAATCCGCGTTCCCGGTTGTGCATTCTGGGCGGCGCGGCTTAAGGTGCGGAACGGACGGTTTTCCGAACCATCCCCGTTGGCATCGCTGCCGGCGGGAGACGCATAAACCGTGCGGGAATATACCGCGTGAGCGTCGAAGGATTCCGGCAGCGGGCACCGGTCCGAGAGACCGGTGAGGGGAAGGAGGAAAATGAAAAATACATAAATATGCCGATAAAAAAATAAATCCATGATTCCCTGTTCCTTAGAATATTGGGTCGCAGTAATCACCCAATTAATTCCTCGATCATCTTCTTCCCATTCGCGAGGGTTTTACGCATGTCGGGCACGCCATCCTGCTCGAAGGTGAGATAGCCCGTGTAGCCGATGGTTTTCAGGGTTTCGATGACCGCCTTGAAATCCATCACCCCTTCGCCGATGCCCACAAACACCAGGCCGGGGCTGTCGATGTCGCGCACGTGCAAATTCATCAAATGATTCTTGACCTTGTGTATGGCGAAGGGCGGATACTCGCGTTGCAGTTGAATCCAGCCGATGTCCAAATTCATCCCCAGGGCGGGATGCCGGACCTGGTCCCAGAGGCGCAGGAACGCGGTGGAATCGTGTACCAGGGTGTGGGTGTGGTTTTCCAGCGAGAAGCGGATGCCATGGTGGGCCGCCCGTTCGGCGCAGCCCTTCATGGTATGGACAAATGTATCCCACACGGCCTCGTAATCAAATCCCGGGGCGATATCGATGTGAAATTTGGGATTTTTGTCGTTCTTGGAGACCGCGAAATACCGGGGGAGATAATCGCTGGGGCCCGTAAGTTCCCGCGCCCACGGGGCGACCATGTTGATGAAGGGCGCGTTAAGCCGGGCGGCGATCTGGCAGCTTTGTTCGAAAACGTCCAGGCTGCGGTTGCGGCGGTCGCTGTCCAGGCTGGAGAGGTCCGCCACCGCGTTCTGGAACAACACGAATTGGGAAACGGCCAAGTTGTACGATTTCAGTTTTTTCTGGAGGCCGGAAATGACGGATTCCTTCTTCCAGTACGCGTCGAGGTCGCCGGGCTGGGAGACAATCAGTTCGATGGCGTCGAAGCCCATTCCGCCGACGATCTCTATAGGCTCATCAAACGGAAACGCGTCGCCGATACCCCGGAAATTCCAACTGACACAGCCGATCTTCATCTCGCCCGGCTTGAAACCCGGAGGAATCACCGGCTGGGATGATTCCGCGGCCCTTCCCGGAGAGGCGGCGGCCGCGCCCAAGACGGCCAGCGAGGCGGCGGAAAGAAACTCACGGCGGTTGGGGGATAAAAGTGGATTCATGGATTTCTCCTTCTAGGGATATTCGAATGCAACCAAGAGACGAGCAAATCGGTCCGGTCCCATCCTACCATATCCGGAATCATTGCCAAAGAATGAAAGCCGGAGAAAAAAGTCCCGAGGGTTGATACCTAGCTGAAAGACTTTCCCTCACCCTATCCCTCTCCTGGGGGGAGGGAATTGTTTTGCGAGAGGCAATGGGAAACGAACATAGATACTCCACCTGCCGGATTATCAACCGCCCGCGGTGGAGATTGCCGCTAGGATCCATCGCTTCTATACTCATCCCGTTTTCTTCATTCAAGTAAAATGATTCCATGAATTTCAAAAGGATCCGCCAGGTGCCGAGATGAAGAGCCAGGAGATACGCGACCAGTATCGTGAATTTTTCGTCCAACGGGGACACGAAGCATGGCCCAGCGATTCGCTGGTCCCCAAGAACGATCCCACCTTGTTGTTTTCCAGTGCCGGGATGGTGCAGTTCAAGCCCTATTTCCGGGGCGAGATGGGCGACCGGCTCAAGCGGGCCACGACCTGCCAGAAGTGCTTCCGGACCAGCGACATCGAGAACGTGGGCCATACGGAACGCCACCATACTTTTTTTGAAATGCTGGGCAATTTTTCGTTCGGCGACTATTTCAAGCAGGACGCCATCCGCTGGGCGTGGGAATTCTCGGTCGATGTCATGAAACTGCCCCAGGACAAAATCTGGGTCAGCATCTACGAAAAAGATGAAGAATCGGCGGACATCTGGCTCAAGGAAACCAATATCCGGCCGGAGCGGATCGTGCGCATGGGCGAGAAGGACAACTTCTGGCCCGCCTCGGGGATTCTCGGCCCCTCCGGCCCCTGCTCGGAGTTGTATTACGATTTCGGCCCGGAATATGGAACCGGAAAAGAAAACGCCACGCCTGCCGATGAGTCGGAAGACGCCCGCTTTTTGGAATATTGGAACCTGGTGTTCACCCAATACGACCGGCAGGAAGACGGATCCCTGAAACCGCTGGCGCGCAAGAATATCGATACCGGTTTGGGGCTGGAACGCCTGGCGGCCATCATGCAGGGCGTGCATTCCAATTTCGAGACGGACACGCTCTATCCCATCATCCGCTATTTCGAGGAGCGGACGGGATTCCAGTTCCGTCAGGATCCCGCGCTGGATGTCTCGTTCCGGGTGCTGGCGGACCATATCCGAGCCACCTTGTTCGTGCTGACCGACCAGGTCACGCCCGCCAACACGGGCCGGGGCTACGTGCTGCGGCGGATCATGCGCCGGGCGGTCCGGCACGGCCTCAAGCTGGGGATCGAAAGCAACTTGATGGCCCCCGCCATGGAGGTCGTGGCCGAGGTGAACCGCAAGGAGTATCCCGATCTGCTGGAGCGGCTCAACTACACCCGGCGGATCGCCATCGCGGAGGAAGAGGCGTTTCGCAGCACCTTCAGCCGCGGCCTGGCCAAACTCGAGGAAATAATGGTCGAGTCGCGCGCCCAGGGCGAGTCGGTGCTTTCAGGGGAAAAGGTGTTTATCTTGCACGATACTTACGGATTTCCTACCGATTCGACCCTGGAAATTCTGCAAGAGTGGGGCTTCAAGGGCTTCGACGAGGCGGGCTTCGATGCCTGCATGGCGGAACAGCGGAAACGGGCGCAGGCCGCGTGGCAAGGCTCGGGCGAGACCAAGGTGGAAGTGGATGTCGACATTCCGCCTTCCACCTTCACGGGATACACCGCGGACGCGGAGGAAAGCCGGGTGACCGCCCTGTTCCAAAACGGCCGGCGGGTGGACGCGGTGGTCGCCGGGCAGGAGGTGGAGATTGTCGCCGGGAAGACTCCCTTCTATGCGGAAGCGGGCGGCCAGGTGGGGGACAAGGGAACCATCGAGGGATTGGAGGAAGACTGGCTGGTGGAGGTGGAAACCACCCGCAAAACCGCGTCCAACGTGTACGTGCATTTCGGCATGGTGGAGCGCGGGACCATCCGCGAGGGCAGCCCGGCGCGGTTGAGCGTGAGCCTGGAATCCCGCTTCCCTACCCTGAAGAACCACACCGCCACGCACCTGCTGCACGCCGCGCTGCGGTCCGTGCTGGGCAGCCATATCAAGCAATCCGGGTCCCTGGTCGAACCGGGCTATCTGCGCTTCGATTTCACCCACTACGAGGCGGTGGGGGTGGACGATCTGCGGAAGATTGAAGCCATGGTCAACCGGTGGATCTACGAGAATCACCCGGTCCGCACGCAGATCACTTCCCTCGAGAACGCCCGGCAAAAAGGGGCCATGGCCCTGTTCGGCGAGAAATACGGCGACGAAGTCCGCATGGTGGAAGTGGTGAACGAACGGGATCCGGAACACCCCATCAGCCTGGAACTCTGCGGCGGGACCCATGTGCGGGCGACGGGCGAGATCGGCTGCTTCCGGATTCTATCGGAAAGTTCGATCTCGGCGGGCAACCGGCGCGTCGAGGCCCTGACCGGCCCCCGGGCGGTGGAACATACGCAAAACGAACACGGCCTGCTGCGCGCGTTGTCGATGGAGTTGAAAGTGGCGCCCGAAGAGATTCCCGCCCGGCTTACCCGGATGGCGGACCAGATTCGGCAACTGGAAAAGGAAAACCGGGAGCTGCGGCAAAAGCTGCTCAAGGGAGAAACCACGAACCTGATGGCCGGGGCGGTCGAGATCGGCTCTGTCACGGTCATCACCAACGAACTCGAAAACTCCGGCAAAGACGACCTGCAGACAGCCATGGATGCGTTGATCAACGGAACGAAACACCGGGTGGCGGTGCTGGCCTCCCGCGACTGCGATAAAGTCACGTTCGTATGCGGGGTCAGCGACGACCTGACGCATAAACTCGACGCCGGGCGGATCGTCAAGGAAATATCGAAAATCACCGGCGGCAGCGGCGGCGGGCGCAAAAACCGCGCGCAAGCCGGAGGCAAGGATCCCGGCAAATTGCCCGAGGCCCTTGAGAAAGTGAAAGACCTCGTGGCCGTGGCGTTGCAGCCGTGACCGAAACCGCCTACCTCATTTCCACGCTTTCCACGCACGGCGAGGGGATCTCCCGCGCGGGCGGCAGGGTGACTTTCATCCCCTTCACCCTCCCCGGGGAAACCTGGAGCGCGGAGGTCATCGAATCGAAAAAGAATTACAGCCGCGCCCTGCCCCGGATGATGATTACTCCCGCCAATCCACCCGCCGGCCGCAACGAACCCCCATGCCCCTATTTCGGCTCGTGCGGGGGGTGCCATCTGCAACATATGCCATACGAGGACCAGCTGCGATGGAAACGGCAGTGGCTGGAGGAAACCTTCCGCCGCGTCGCCCACCTGGAGGTGGCAGCGGCGGCCACGGTTCCCTCCCCGCCCTGGGAATACCGCAACAAAGTCAATTTGCATGCCAAGCGAGTCCAGGGAAATATCGCCCTTGGCTATCACCGGATTTACCAACCGAACCGGCTGCTGCCCATCACCGATTGTCCCATCGCCCATCCGCTCATCCGGAAATGCATTCCCCTCATCGGGGAAGGGCTTAACTACCTTCCCGCGGAAATCATTTCTCCCTCCTCCCCGCATCCCCAAGGTTCCCGTGTGGTGATCCAGGTACGAGAATCAACACTCATTTTGTCGGTCGTGGACGTGAAACTATCCCCTCCCGCCCAGGAACAGTTGGCTGAAGTTTGGCTAGGGAAGCCCACTCCGGTCGATGGCTTGATCCTGCGTGATTCCCTGGGCGGTCCCCCCCGCGTTTTCACCCGCTCCGGGAAAAAGGAGGCTGGAGGGAACTTCACCACGGAGGTGTTTCGGCAAGTGAACGACGCGGTGCGGGAGAAATTGTATGACCACATCGTGAATCTTCCCTTCCGGGGGTTTGGAAGCGTCCTCGATGGCTACTGCGGCACGGGTCTCTTGACCCGGCGGCTGGCGGACCGCTTCGAGAAGGTAGTGGGAGTGGAATTCGATCAAAACGCGGCGTTCCTGGCAGCCAAGCAAGCGGAAGACGGGGGATTAGGCCATCGGCTTCAGATTCATGCCGAGCCCTTGGAGGATTATTTGGCGAAATGCCGGGAAACCTTCGACACGTGGGTGTTGAATCCCCCCCGCGCGGGACTCTCGCCCGAGGCGCTTTCCGCGGTGATCCGTCACCGGCCGCCGGAATGCGCGATCATTTCCTGTCATCCCGCCGCCCTGGCCCGGGACGTGAAAGCCCTGGTGAACGCGGGGTATGCGATCGATAGTCTGCAGCCCTTCGACATGTTTCCCCAAACCCACCATTTGGAGACAGTCGTTTTTTTACGGCGGGAATGAGACCCGATCCGGCAGGAGAATGGCTGAAGGGAACCGTTTTCCATTCCCCATTTCTCCCCAAGGTGGATATAATGAAAACACACGATTTTGGTGAAACGAGAGAAAGATCGGATCCCGATTATGAAAGTGAAAACCATTCGCGCGAACAAGCCGGATTCCCTGCTTAAATCCGGCACCACGTTTACCGATGAACGCGGCACGGAGTGGACCATCGTGATCTCCGCCGGCGATGGAACCGCGGCGGTGGAAAGCGAGGACGACGCCGGCGAATATTCGGAGGGAATGATTTACCTCTGCCAGGATGGCGACACGTACGGAGCGAATTATTTGCCCGAATACATCGTCCGAAATGGCAGTTGGTACAAGAATCAGCTGATGGAACCCAAAAAAGAAGAATTCGTGCTCACCAAAAACGCGGTCTTTCGCAAAAAAAACTCGAAAATCAGCCAGTAAATCTGGCTTTCCCCATCCGGAGCCATCACCAGCCATATCTCCGCCCCAGCCTTAAACGGCTTCCCGGGAGTATGGTACAATAATCCGTTTTTCCATCCTGTTGGAAACGAGGACCTCCATCATGTCTACGCTCATGAATCGGCGTCAATTTTGGGGAACCGGCGCGGCCGCCGCGCTGGCTTTGAAAACCGGCCTACCCTTCACCGCCCGGGCCGGCGAAAGCGCGGGAGCGGCCGGTGGCAGCCGCATCGGCATGATTCTCTACACCATCCGGGATTTTCTCAAAACCCCGGACGACATCGCCCGCTCGCTCGCGAAAGTCAAACAAATCGGCTATGACAACATCGAGCTGGCCGGGCTGGGCCCCATCGACAACGCGCGGCTGGCCCGGATCGTGAAGGACAACGCGTTGACGGTGATCTCCGCGCATGCCTCGTGGGACGGCCTGACCAAGGAAATCCAGAAAGAAATCGACCAGTACAAGGAGCTGGGGTGCAACCACCTGGTCATCAGCGCCCTGCCCACGGAATTCCGGAGCACGAAAGGCTTCCATCAATTCGCCCAAGTGGCCAGCGGCATCGGGCAGAAACTGGCGGACGCGGGCATGTTCCTGGCATATCACAATCACAGTTTCGAGTTTGTGAAATACGGCGCCCAGACGGGACAGGAGATCCTCCGCACCGCCAGCGATCCCAAGTATTTTGGATTTGAAATCGACACGTACTGGGTGCAGGACGGCGGGGCCGATCCGGCGGATTGGATCCGCAAGGCGGCGGGGCGCGTGCGGATGGTGCACATGAAAGACATGGCCATGCTGCCCGTAGAGAAGGAGTTCCATCCCAAGCGGGTGTTTGCGGAGGTGGGCGAGGGCAACCTGAACTGGCCGGCGATTCTGGAAGCATCCAAAGCCGCGAAGGTGCAGTATTACATCGTGGAGCAGGACACCTGCCAACGGGACCCGATGGAGAGCATCGCCATCAGCCTGCGAAACATGAAGTCGTGGGGACTGGCCTGAAATCCCTACGTGAATTGACTCCCCAGCCCACCTGGATTTACCGGTGGGCTTTTTCATGATTTACCATGAGATAAAAATGTAATTATACAAATTTACATATACAATACTGGAAATATGATATATCATAAAAATTTGCGAAAATCCAATGATTCCAGACCAGAAAAACTCGGGAAACCTATCGGGAAGCCTATAATAAATTACCAATTCAATCGAGTAAATCGATGTAGTTCGAGAACGAAAATCCATGCGGTATTTGAATCTTGCGGAAATAACGTCATTGGAAAATATAAATCGAGATCTGCTCCAAGGCAAGGCATAAAGTCGCCAAAAATGTAAATTTATTTACATTCGTATCCTGTTTTCAATCGCCATCTCCGCCGGGATCCGCCCATGTCTTGCCTTCCCGAATTCCAGTGAATCCAAATCCGTATATTCAAAGACTTTACCAAATTGATTCATTGTCAAAGTTACTGAAAAAAAAATGAAAAAAGTAATTGACACTGCAAGCCGTTTTGTTGTATAAGCTGATCGGCCCAAAAGTGTAGCGAATGTTTTTGGCGTCCAGGGGGGAATTCAAAAAGCCACATCTCAGCCGCGTCCTATCGACCAATTCCCTGTCAATCATCCAGAAAGAAGGTACGGGAAGATGAACATGCCGCGATCCTCTTATGTGCTGGCCTTTTTCATGTTGTTGTCGCTGGTGGTCTTCGCCGGTCACGAACCCGGTGACTTGGATGACATGATCACCACGCCCGGCAACGGCTATGAGATTTATTACACGAATGACCCGAACAACACCGTGGATGTCATGGCCGACGCCGAGGCCAACGACGTGGCTGATACCATGGATCCCTTCGTGACCCGGATCACCGGGCTGGGATTCGGCACGCCCCATTTTTCGTACTCGCCGGGCGAGGTCCACATGTACGACTCGCAGAACATCGGGGCCGCGCCGGAAGGAAGCATCACCCTGGATTCACCCAGCCTGCGGGGGCGCAATGAGCCCAGCCTGCGGGCCGTGACCGATCACGAGCATTTTCATCACACCCAATACCACTATATCAATTTCAACGATTGGCCCAGCTGGGGGCGGTGGACGGTCGAAGGCACCGCGCGGTTGATGCAGGACAAGCTGTGGAACGACCTGGACGCCGACGGCGGGATGCTCACCTTCTGGGGGGAGATCAGCAACTACATGGCCCAAACCGACGTGCGGCTGGTGGACCAGTCGTATTCCGCCTGCCTGTTCTGGCAATACCTGTGCGAGCAATTGGGGACCGTGCACACGGAGCCGGAATACGGCGTGGACGTGATCCGGCGGTTCTGGGAAGAGACGGACGGGGAAAGCCCGGACAGCCTCGGCGCGATCAAGCGGATGATCAGCCATTTCACATCCTCGCGTTCACTGGATGACCTGTTCCGGGATTTCGCCGTGGCCAGTTACACGAAAGACCTGGACCTCAGTTCCATCGCCAACGCCGTCCGGTACCGCTACATCGACGATGACGCGGCGGCGTATCCGGACGTCCAGACGCACTTGCGGAAGGCCTTTCCCCCCACCATCGGCCCCACGGCGGCCCACGTGAACGACTACGCGGCGAAATATTACATCGGCGAGCCGGCGGCGAACACCGCGGGCCAGGTGGTCGGATTCAAATCCACGGGCAACCGCGCGGCCTATTCGGTCATGGCCATCCGCTCGGGCAAGGTGATCAGCCTGCACCGCGGCGTGGGAACCGAATACGCCCGGTCGTTCTTCAATTCCCGCAAGACCCCACTGACCGAAATCGCGGCCGTCGTGGCGGGTCTCGACAGCGGCGCGGACTACTCCTACACCTTCGCGGCGGGCGAAGTGACGATGAGCATCGTCGAGCCGACCTTCACCCGCCTGGCCTACGTGGGCGAGCCGGACAATCCGGATAAATTCATCGCCCGGATGCAGGTGACCGGACCGGCGGACCTGGGCGGCGGCACGGTTTGGGGATTGCAAGCCGACGACTTCACCGCCAAGGTGGGAGTGCAGGACGCCACGGTGGTCAGCGGATCGTATGTGCAAGGGGAGTTCTGGCTGCTTGTCCAAGCCCCGAAACAGACCTCGGGAGGGCCCTTCTACAACCTGCAGGTCAAGCTGGGCGACCTCAGCGCCACCCAGGAAAGCGCGGTGATCTACGCCAAGATCCAACGCGATGAAGTCATCGTCGTGGACGGCTCGGGCAGCATGCTGGATCCCGAGGATTATCCCAAGATCGACGCGGCCAAGGCGGCGGCGTTGATGTACGCCGACAGCGCGCCGGACAACGATCAAATGGCCGTGGTTTCGTTCGGTGGAGACAATACCGAGCCCAACGAGGACGCCACCACCCGACTCACGCTGCGGGAGGTGGGACCCAACCGCAACGCGATCCGCACGGCCGTCTCCTCCATTTCCATCGCCGGGCCTTCGGTGCTGACCTCGATCGGCGACGGCTTGAACAATGCGCAGAATGAACTGGACGCGTCTCCCATTCCCGACGCCATTCCCTTCATCGTCCTGTTGAGCGACGGCATGGAGAACGAGGCGCGGTATTGGGAAAGCAGCCCCAGCGTCAAGAGCCGGATCAAAAACGCCGGCACGCATGTGATTTCCATCGCCCTCGGTCCCACGTCCGATCAGGCGCTGATGCAGGACATCGCCCTGGAAACCGATGGCTTCTATTACTATGTCGATTTGAACCTCGGCGCCTCCGCCAAGCGCAGGGCCCCCGGCGGTCCCACGCTGGCCGCGCAAGCCGTGGATTACACCAACTTGGATTATCCTGTCCGGCTGGCGGACGTCTACAAGTTGTCCCATGAATTCGTCAACGGCCAAAGCCGGATCTGGGAGAATGCCGGCGTCCTGCCGGCGGGCGTGACGCAAAACATTCCCTTCACGGTGGACGAGGAGGGCATCACCCAGGCCGCGCTGGCCGTCTTCTGGTCGAATGCCAAAGCGGATGTGAAGGCGGAGCTGCGCCGTCCCGATGGCTCCACGGTCAACGACGGCCAGCCCGGCGTGCGGATTTTCACGTCCGGAAATCACATCGTCTTCCACATGGACAAATTGGATCCGGGCCCCTGGAGCTTGCGCTTGACCGCTCAAGAAGAGACCGATTTCATCGCCATGTTGTCGGGCCAGGCGGGCAACGGCCTGCGGATCCGGCTGCGCTTCCCGGCCCATCAGGAAATCCCCAAACTGGAAGATAAGCAGCGGATCATCAATGCCCTCTTTCTGCGCGGGCTGCCCATGCCCATCGAAGTGACCCTCGCCGATATCGGCGGGCCGATCGTCCGGGCGGAAGTCCTGGCCCACGTCTACTCGCCGGATGGGCGCGTGGAACAGGTTCCCCTCTTCGATGACGGCCTAAACGGGGACAGCCGGGCGGGAGACGGCATCTTTTACGGCGTGTTCCGCCGGACCACGATGGCCAGCCAGTACGGCGTGGCGGACAACCTGACGGCCGACGGGCAAAACGGCAGTTACCTGGTCCTGGTGAACGCCACGGGCGAGGACTCGAAAGGCAAGCGGTTCATCCGCCTCACCAAGGGCGGATTCCAAGTCTACGAGTTCTTCGACTTCTTCGACCGGAAAGATCTGGATCCCGATCCCGACAAGGACGGCATGCCCAGCCGCTGGGAAAACCTGTACGGCCTCAATCCGCTCGTGGATGACGCCAAGGGCGATTTGGACCAGGACCAGCTGCCCAACCTGGATGAATACGTGAACGGCACGATCCCCAACGATCCGGACAGCGATCACGGCGGCGAGAACGACCGGTCGGAACTGGGAAACAACCGGAACAACTACGATCCCCGGGACGACCAGCTGCCGCGGCCCATCGACTGCGGCGTGGTGGACGTGGTGATCGACATTCCCAGCCAGATTCCCCAGCCCAAGACGAACCTGGTCTATTTCCCCTTGTCCAAGGCGTACCGGCGGATTCACATCTTCCGCGGCGACTCCCCGAACAACCTGGTGGAATTCAAGGTGCTGGACGTGGGAGACGTCAAGAACGGCGTCTGGCCCGATGAAGGGCTGACCAACGGGAAGACGTATTATTACCAAATCGTGGCCGAGGGCGAATCCGGCGCGCTCAGCGCCCCCTCGCGGGTGTTCGCGGGAACGGCCAAGGATGATCCCGTGCCGCCCAAGGGATGGATCAAGATCAACAACGGCGCGGGGCTGGCCGATTCCCTGCAGGTCAAGTTGGACCTCGACACCAGCGACGACGCGAAGGAGATGCGGATCAGCAACGACGCGCCGCAATCCGGCGCCGCCTGGAAGGCCATCGCGCCCGTGGTGCAAAACTGGGTGATCCAGCCCAATTCCAAGGGCAATTTCGCCTACGTGTACGCAAAATTCCGGGACGCGGCGGGGAACGAATCGGTCCTGTACAACGACTCCGTCCGGCTGGTCCCCGATGAAGATCCGGACGGGGACGGCCTCAAGAACAGCGCGGATCCCGACAACGACGGGGACGGGCTGACGGACCTGTTCGAATTGTACAAGTCGAACACCAATCCCTATGAGAAGGATTCGGACCGCAACGGAATCTCCGATGACAAGGAAGATCCGGACGGGGATACCCTGACCAACCTGCAGGAGCAGACAGCGGGCACGGATCCCTGGAAGAAAGACACAGACGGAGACGGATTCGACGACAACGTGGAGTTGACACAGCATACCAATCCCAACGATCCCGGCAACTATCCGGGCGGACCCGCGGCAACGGCCACTCCCACCATTGGCATCACGAGACCCACCCCCACGCCGACCGCCACGCGGAAGCCATTCATCCGGTTCTTCGACAAACTGATCCTGGCGCAGGGCTGGGGCGGCCGCACCATCATCAACATCAAGAACTTCGATCCCGACGCCGGCCCGCTGACTTCGGTTCTGCGTTCCTTCAGCGGAGCGGCCGGATCATTCCTGGAGAAGATCGGCGGCGGCGACGGGCGTCCCACGTTCCTGTCCAGCGGCGATTTGGACAACGACGGCTCGCCGGAAGTGGTGATCACGCTGGGTCCCATTCTGGGAGACGCCCTCTTCCCCAACATTCTGGTCGCGCGGAACGCGGAGACGCGGGAAGTGCTGGGGCATTCGTTCGTGGCGTTCCCTTCCGGCTCGGACACGCCGGTGCAATACAACGGCGGGGATGTCCGGACGGCGGTGGGCAACTTCACCGGATCGGGACTGCCGCAGATCGCGGCGGCCCAGGGACGCGGCGGCAACGGGATCATCCGGTTGTATCAATACACCGGCCAGCCGGCGCCCAACGCCTGGTCAGTCGTGGGGCAATTCAACGGCCTGCCCGACAACTTGATCCATCAGACCGTCAGCGGCGTTACGCTCACGGTCAATATCGGCATGACCCTGGCGGCGGGCGACCTGGACAACGACGGGCGGGATGAACTGCTCGTCGGCCAGATGAACGGCCCCACCTCGAAGACCATTTTCCACGCGCTGGACATCAACGAGAAAGGCGGCATCGCCAAGCGGACTCCGTTCACCGGATTCCCGGCAAAATTCCAAGGCCATGGCGGGGTCAGCCTGGCGGTGGCCGATTTGAATGGCGATGGCTGGAACGAGATCATCGCCGCCAGCATGGGCAACCTGAAAAACTTCGGCGATGACCGCGACACGGTGCCCCTGAACCTGGTCTCCGTCATCATCCCGGTGGTGGAGAACGGGCAGGTCATTGGCTTCCGCCGCGCCACGGGCCGGGCCGTCTTCAACGTCTTCCGCGACGCGGTCAATCCCTCCGGCATGGTGAGCGTGGCCGCGGGCGAATTCGACGGCAATCCGGAAACCGGACAGGAACTGGTGTTCGGAACCGGCGCGTATATCGAAATGCAAGGCCGGCAATTCATCGCCCAAAAATCCGCTCCCGAAAGCCGCTACCGCATCGTCAAGGTGACGTTCGACGGCGCGGCGGTGCTGGATGTGGCAACCGCGGTGGGACCCAACGACGGCTTCCCCGCGTTCATCGGCGACGCCAATCCGCCCACCGGATCGGTGTTTCTGGGCGTCATCCGGCAAACGTATGGACCCTTCCTGCCCACGCCCACGCCGACCGGTAAACCGACCGTACGCCCCACACCCACGGTGACGCCCACCGCCACGCTGCCTCCGGCGGCGGAAGGCTGCGTGGAGCCCAGCGCGTATTTCACCGGCGAATCGGAAACGCAAACCGCGGCGATGGGGCTCGTGCGGGTCCAGGCGCCCGTGGACGTCACGGGCAAACCCATTCCCATCCAGATCCGGGATTGCGCGGACACCGGCCGTCTGGGGATCTTCCTTCCCCTGTCGGATGAATCAATGGCTCAAAAAGCCCAAATCCTCTTCGCCGAGAATTTGTGCGAAGGCAAGGGTCCCGTGGAAGTGCGGATCGACCTGGTGTGCTTCGCTTCCGCCACCTTCCTGGCGTATGACAATTCCAACGCGCTGGTGGACAGCGCCGTGACCGCTCCGGGACCGGCGCAGCAAACGCTCATCCTCACCAGCGCCAGCGGGATCAAGCGGATCACCATCACCGGCGCGGAAATCTGTATCCTGCGGATTTGTTGGAACTGCTCGCCCACCCAACCGGTGGCGCCCCCGACCTGGGTGCCCTTCGATCCCAAACTGGAACCCGGCTCGCCGATCCACGTCAGCGTGCTGGAGACCAACGAGGACCGGACGATCCTGCGCCTGCAGATTCCCGGATACTGGGTATCCAAAGTCAATTACGCGGGGCGGGAATTCTCCCGCATCGACTTCCCGGATATCGGGGAGCTGGACGGCCAGGGTTTCGAGCCCGGCGCGGAATGGTACGAGTTCCCCAAGGAAAGCAGCCATCCGCCGTTGTCGAAGGAGAAATACCGCCGGGCGTTGTCCGTCCGGGCCTTCCAGCCGGTATTCCCGGAAGAACTCGCCAAGCAGACTTCCTTCCCGCGGACCGGGGAGGAGATGCTCCGGCTGGGAATCGATCCCAGTGGCGCGCGGCCGCGCATTCCGGTCCTCGCCGGCATCCTGGCGGTCAATTCGAAAACCAACCGGGACTCGATTGTCTTCACCGCGCAGACCGCCGGAGTCAACGCCGTCAACCTGCCCTTCCCCTTGGTTCCCGCGGGCTTCGAGGGATTGGATCAAACCCAGGAGGAGAGCCGGTACGGCTATACGCCTCCGGAACTGGTGGACGAGACGTTTTACTCGGACTTCAAGGGTGAATACACCGGGCCGGAGCGGAACCTGTCCGACATCACCCATGCCGGCGCGTTCTCCGGATTGGAGCTGAGGACGCCCCTGGTGAAGGCCGTGTCGCCCAAGGTGGTGCAGATCGCCTCCACGATCGACATCGAAGTGCTGCATCCGGGCGGCGTGCTGGGCGATCTGATTCTGGATTTCCCCT
Organism: bacterium; assembly: GCA_041946805.1. GTDB lineage: Bacteria > Hinthialibacterota > Hinthialibacteria > Hinthialibacterales > Hinthialibacteraceae > JABLXU01. Next base: position 9,277 of record JBHGBC010000075.1, on the reverse strand, counting down.
GCCCGATCGCCTGGGATTCATGGATCTTCAAACTGCCGTTCATCAACGGCGAGGCGCTGCGGGAATCGCTGACGGCCAAGGGCATCCGGATCGAAGCCTCCCGTTCAGCGCATTATCTGATCCTGACTCCCTCGAAATATGAGAGCCAGTTGACGGATCTGATCAATTTCAAACGGTCCAAAGGCCTGTTCGTGGACGTGGTGACGGTCGGCGCCGGCGCGGACGTGGCCGCCGACCGGAACGCGATCGACGCCTATATCGAGGACTATTTCAAGGAACACTACTGCAAGGGTGTTTATGTGCTGATTATCGGCGACGTGGATGAAGTCCCCGCCGGCCGGACCAGCCGGATCGACGCCAGCCCCGACTTCAGTGACGCGGATTCGGACCACGTCTACGAAGTCATCGGGTCGGACCGGTTCCCGAGCCTGTACGTGGGGCGGCTCTCCTGCAATTCCGCGGACGAGCTGCAGTTCCAACTCAACAAGATCCTCAGCTACGAGCAAGGCTTCGCGTTCGGGACCTGGCCCAGCACCGCCACCCTGTGCGCGAACAGCCAGAATGACGACGGCTGCCTCGGTGTCTGTTCGTCGCATCCCTCCAAGTACGCGGCGGCGGTCAACGAAATCGCGAGTTACGGCGCGTACACCAACCCGCCCACCTTCGAAGTGTTCCACGCGGGCGCGAAGACCTCGGCCACGCCCCGGGCCATCAACCAGGACGTGATCGACGCCATCAACGAAGGCCGCGGCCAGGTGCTGTACCGCGGGCATGGGGACACTTCCTCGTGGGTCGCGGGATGGGACGGTTCCTCATCATACGGCAACGACTTCGACATGACCAACGAGTTGCCCCTGCTGGACAACTCGGTGTATCCGATCATCTACTCGATCGCCTGCCAGAACGGGCGGATCAAGACCAGCGATTGCATCGGCGAGGCCTGGATGAACCGCGCCGCGGGGGCGGTGGCGCATTGGGGCGCTTCCGTCAATTCGTACACCACGGAAAACCACAACCGCGCCAAGGGCGTTTTCCGCGCCATCTACGATTCCAACTTCACCCGCCTGTCGCCGGCCCTGGCCGAAGCGGAACAAATCTCCTGGAACCTCACCGGCGACTCGGGCAGTTGGGATAACAACACGTTCTGCTACATCCTGCTCGGCGATCCGGAACTGACCATCCGGCGCTACGGGATCGTGTTCACCGGGCCGATCAAGGTGATCCTCGAGGCGTATGAATTGGGGACCTTGCTGCGGTTGGTGGGCGAAAACGGCCAGCCGGTTGCGGGGGCCTTGTTGAACCTGGCGTTGTCCGATGACTCCTCGGTCAACGGCATCACCAGCGAGGACGGCGTGTTGATTCTGCCGGATGTCCCGTCCGGCAAGGTCCTCAAGGTGGACATCCACGCCGAGCGGTACCGCTGGCAAGAATTCATTCCCAGCTTCCTGCCCACGCCATCGCCCACGCCGCGGATCACTCCGACTCCCACAACGGGCTTGGGCGAAAAACAATGCGTGGAGGCGGGGGATGTCTACACCACGCCGGCGGCCAACCTTTCCTCGGTGAACCTGGGCTGGGTGGAATTTTTCGCGGCGGTCCAACCCGATGGGACTCAGGCCCTGCTGAGCGTGGAGGAATGTTCGCGGGACAGCGCGCTGGATGTCTTTATCCCCGGGCCGGACGCCGGCGCCTTACGGAAAGCCCGGATGGTGTTCTCGGCCAACGTTTGCCAAGGGCAAGCCCCGCAGACCGTGGAAGTGACATTGATGACCCTGTCGCCCGGCACGTTGTACGCCCGGGATGACGGCGGCGCCATCGTCGACACGGCCGCCGTGGTGCTTCCCGTGGGCGCCGCTCCCGGCGTGCAGACGTTGACCCTGGAAAGCCCCACCGGCATCCGCTGGATCGAAATCGAGGGCGGGGATATCTGCGTCCTGCGGGTTTGCTGGACGTGCGGCCCCGTGACGCGGCCCACGCCCACGCTGCCCCCCGGCAAGGAATGCGTGGAAGCCGGGGATGTGTACACGGCCCCGCAGTTGGACGTGCCCATGATCAACCTGGGCGCGGTGGCGATCACACAAGCCTATACCGCGGCGGGCGGCCCCGTGCCCATCAGCGTGACCGATTGCTCCGGTGACGGCCGCCTGGACGTCTCGGTTCCCTGGTCGGAAGCCACCGCGGTCCAGAAGGCCCGGATCCGCCTGTCGCCCAATCTCTGCGGCGGACTCGCCCCGCAGCAGGTCGAAGTGGTTTTGATGCATGGGAATTACTGCATATTGACGGCCTTCGATGAAGGCGGCGCGATCGTGGATTCGGCGGCCGCCGCCGCGGGTCCGGCGGTTCAGACCTTGACGCTGACGAGCCCCTCCGGAATCCGCGAAATCGAGATCGACGGTTCGGAAATCTGCATCCTGCGCGTCTGCTGGGTGTGCCGGATCATCGGGATCCCGACTCCCACCAGCACGAAGGTCGAGCGGCCGACTCCCACTCCCACGAATACGCTGGTCCAACGGCCCACTCCCACCCCCACGCGGGGTCTGGGCGAGAAGGAATGCGTGGAAGCGTCGGATGTGTATACCACCCCGGCGGTTGACATTCCGCGCGTCAATTTGGGCTGGGTGGAAATCACGCAGGCCCTCTTGGCAACCGGGGCCCCCGTGCCCTTGAGCGTGATCGATTGCTCCGGCGACCACCAGTTGGATATCTCCATCCCCTGGTCGGAGGCCACCGCGGCGCAGAAAGCCCGGATCACCTTCTCGGGCAACGTATGCCGGGGGAAGGCCCCGCAATTCGTGGAAGTGGTGCTCTTGCATGCCGCTTCCTGCACCCTGTACGCGTATGACGACGCGAACAACCTGGTGGACACCGCCACCGCCTCGCCGGATCCGGTGGTGCAAACGCTGACGCTCGGCAGCTCGAGCGGCATCCGCACGATCGAAGTCGAGGGCGCGGAAATCTGCATCCTCAAAATCTGCTGGATTTGTGAGTTTATCGAAGTCCTCCCCACGGCCACCTTTACGCCCCAAACGCCGCCGACGGCCACGTTCACTCCCCAACTGCCGCCGACGCCCACCAAGACGCCGACGCCGCAGGAACCCGCGTGGTACAACATCATCGAAATCTCCTGCCGGGAAGCGCAACAGCATGGCGGCGCATTCATCTTCTCCCTGATTCCCCGGACGGGAACCAGCTGCGATCCCTTCCAGTGCGACGCCCTGGCCAGCGTGCGGGTGGAAATCTCCTGCGAGCAATGCGTCAGCCAGTCGTGCGAAGCCGCGGTGCAATGCCTGGTGGACCAATTGGTGAGCGGCATCAACCAATTCGGGAACGGGGCCTGGACAGCGATCCAAGTGGGGCCGGGCCTGGTGCGCATCGAGGGACCGGAAGCCTTCGACAAGTGCGTCTCCGGCGGGGAAACGGGGCTGGCCACGGGACTGGGCTGGCCGCTGACCTTGACGTGTGATGTCAACAATGTTTGCAACGGGATTACCGGGGATGAACGCAGTCCTTACCTGAGCGGCTACCGCTTCCGCGTGATCGAAGATCCCACCGTGGCGCTCGCCGATCCCCTCTGGGTGGACGATGACAACCAGAGCGGATTCGAGAACGGATCGGAAGCCTATCCCTTCAACACCATCGCGGAAGCCATGGACGCCGCGGTGAACCACACGATCCGCGTGCGGGCCGGCACGTATCCGGAATCCGTGACCCTGAAGCCCGGCGTCAAGCTGATCGGCGCGGGAGCCGATTCCACGCTCATCAAGGGGAGCGGCGCGGGCGACGGGATTTCGTGTTCCGGAGCCGGAGCGGATACCGAGGTCTCGGGATTCACCATCAACGGTTTCGCGGCCGGAATCCATTGCCTGAACGCCTCGCCCAAAATCCGGGAGAACGTCATCACCAACATCGACCTGGGTTCGACGTCGGGCGACGGCATCCGGCTGCAGAATTCCTCGCCCGAGATCCGGAACAACGTGATCGCCCGGGTCGGCGGGATGGGGATCCGCGGCGAGGGCGGCAGCGCGCCGTCCATCATCAACAACACGATTTACGATTACCGTTACTACGCGGGGATCTCGTTCGCCTCCCTCGACATCGGCGCGGTTTCGCCGGTGATCAAGAACAACATCATCCAACGCGGTAACACCCTGCCGGTCGGGGGCGTTTTGTGGAAGACCCCGGCCACGCCGGTGATCTCCTACAACGATGTCTTCGACCCCGCCAACGTCACGGGCGATACTTCCGCCTACGCGCGGTCTGACGGCGCCACGTGGACCGAAATGTCCGGCGGCGCGGGGGCCCTGGCGGTGGATCCCCGCTTCGTGGACGCGCTGAACGGGTATTTCTACCTGCTTCCCATCTCGCCGTGCATCGACGCGGGCGATCCCGATCCGTCCTATAACGACAACGACGGATCGCGCAACGACATGGGCGCGTACGGCGGCCTCCGGATCGACCTCGGCGGCATTGCCCACACCGGCACCGGTTTCCTCTTCACCTCCGTGGGCCGGATTCCCATCACGGAAATCGTCCAGGATTCCGGCAATCCTTCCTTCGGCTTGGCGGATGTCTCGGCCGCGGCGGCCAGCGATTTTTCGATTCCGCAATACCAGGATTCCCCCTTCGGCGGGTATCTGTGGCTCCGGGGGCTGTTCGGGGCCGCCGATGACGTGGATTACTACCAGATCATCGCCACGTCGGAAGACGGATCGGAGGTGTTCGCGCTGAGTGATCCGCTGGTCAAGACGCTGACGGTCATCCATCCCGACGGCTCGACCACGTCCACCAGCATCCAACTGGGACCTCAAACCCTCGGCGGAGTTCAGAACTTGTACCAGCTGAACAAGACCGGGTACTGGAGCCAGCAGGATCTGCGCATGATCTGGAACACGGGCGGGCGCAACGGGCGATACCGCCTCGATTACAAAGCCTACAAGCAGACGGGGCCGGACGCGGTGGCGCTCGTGAACCTGCTGCCCAACACCTATGATCATGTCACCTTGTGGCTCGACAACTCGCCCCTGGAGGTCGCGATCAACCAAGTCTTGTACGCGAACAACGACCCCATCGTGGAATGCGAGGACATCACCTTCCCGCACGCCGGCTCCTCGCAGTTGCAGTTCGACATCACCGCCAATCACGCCAACGGTTTCCTGCGGTATTATGTGTTGGATAGTTACTGGGGGCACAGCCGTTTCGGCGGCCGGTTCGTATATGACCAGTATGTGGGATCCCATGACGCGGCCCCGCCGCTATGGCCGGGCGTGAACGACCAGCTGCTGCCTCCGCTCTCGCCCACGGACCTGAGCGGCAATCCCATGGCCTGGGAAGATTGCGCCTACCGGTTCTACCTGGAAGCGGGCACGCGCACAACGGATGGATTCGTCTATCTGCAGTACGGCACGTACAGCGTGTATCATTCGGTCACCAGCGGCGCGGTCACGCTCGTGAAAACGGGTGGCGCGGACGGGACGACCCGGGCTTCCTCCACGGCGGCCGCGGCCCTTCCCGAACCGATCGATTCCCCGCGCGTCCAAACCGCTTCCGCGCGGCCCGCGCAACTCGAGACGGCGGCGCTGCCCATCATCCCCATTCTTCCCTCGATCCGGATCACGCCGGTCATCATTCCGACCTTTTCCATCCCGCCCGTGATCAAACCCACGCCCATCATCTCGGGACCGATCATCGACGTGACGTTTATCCCGCTGATCACCGCCGGCAGTTTCGTGGATGAATGGGTCAACGCCGATCCGGACACGGGCGGCATGACGAAAATCCTCATCACGCGCGACGGGAACCAGATGACGCTCCACGCGTACGGGAATTGCGTGCCCACGGATTGCGATTGGGGCGAGATCACGGTTCCCTACACCGGCAATCCCTTCACCGCCGTGTATGATTTCGGATTCCAAACCCGGACACTGACGCTCCAGATGAGCAGCGCGGCGATCTTGGAGATCCACGACAGCGTGGTCTTCTCGGGCGGCGGCGGGTATGAGACGGATTACCTGCTCGTCCGCCGGACCCTCTGGGTGGATGACGACAATAACTCAGGGGTGGAGGACGGCACGCAAACCCATCCCTACAACACCATCGCCGAGGGCGTCAACGCGGGCATCCGCCGGCAGATCGTCCGGGTCATGCCGGGCCAGTACCAGGAAGCCGTGGTCATGAAGAACGGCCTCAGCGTCCTGGGCTCCGGCGCCGACACGACCTTCATCGACGCGGGCGGGGCTACCCGCGCGGTGGATTGCATCGGCATCGGATCCGATACAATCTTCAGCGGCTTTACCGTCCGCAACGCGGATCTGGGCATCTATTGCCATACCGCCTCCCTCACGATCCGGGAAAACCTGATCACGGAAATGGACCTTGCCTCTCTCGCGGCGGACGGCATCCGGATGGATGATTCGTCTCCCACGATCCAGAACAACGTGATTTTCCATGTGGGCGGCATGGGCATCCGCGCCCAAGGCAACTGCCAGCCCACGATCGTCAACAACACGATCTGCGATTACGGGTATTACGCGGGCATTTCGTTCGCCGCCCTCAACATCGGCGCGGTCGCGCCCGTCATCATGAACAACATCATCGTGCGGGGGAACACCTCGCCGGTCGGCGGTATCCTGTGGCGGATCCCGGCGGCGCCTGTCATTTCGTATAACGATGTCTACGATCCCGCCAACGTCACGGGCGGCGGCTCCTACTACGCGGTCAGTGACGGAACCACTTGGACCGAGGTCTCCGGCGGCGCGGGCGCCCTCTCCGCCGATCCGGTCTTCGTGGACGCCGCGAACGGATATTTCTTCCTGGCATCGACCTCTCCCTGCATCGATGCCGGCAATCCCGCGCCGCAGTATAACGACAATGACGGGACGCGCAACGACATGGGGGCCTTCGGCGGAATCCGCTACAACCTCGGCGGCGCCCTGGGCCCGGCCAGCGGCTTTGTTTTCACGAGCATCGGCAAGATCCCCATCACCGAGATCGTGAAGGACAAGGCGCATCCCGCCCATGGCTTGCTCCGGGTCTCCGACAGCGTGGTAAGCAGCCTGCACGTTCCGAAATATTGGGATACCGCGTTCGGCGGCGCCCTGGAACTGCGCGGATTGTTCGGCCCGTCCGATCCGGTGGACTATTACCAGATCGTGGCCGCGCCCTACGGCACGTCGGCCACCGCCGCGTTGAGCGATCCGCTGTCCAAGATCCAGTTCACGATCAATCCGGACAACACGGTCACCACCACCACCGTGAAAATGGGGCCGCACACCATCGGCGGCGTACCCAACCTGTACCTTCTGAACAAGGCGGGCTATTGGACCTTCACCGACCTGCGGATGATCTGGAACACGGCCGGCCTCAACGGGAAATACAGCGTCAGCTTCAAGGCCTACCGCCAGACGGGCCCCGATTCCGTGGAAGAAGTGGCGTTGCCGCGCAACACCTCGGACCGCTTCACCATCGAGATCAACAACCATCCCGTGCAGGCGCGGATCGATGAGATCACCTACGCGGACGGGACGGAAATCATGGAATGCGAGAAGGTCACCTTCCCGCACAACGGAAACTCCAGCCTGATCTTCACGATCACGGCGTGGCATCCCGACGGATTCCTGATGAATTACCGGCTGAATTGCTACTGGGGCAACAACCGCTACGGCGGGCAGTTCACCTACGACCAGTACACCGGGTCGCACGACGCCGCGCCGCCGGTCTGGAACGGCGTGTCGGGCTACACCCTGTCCCCCTTGTTGCCGCTGGATGGCAATGGCGACATCATGCCCTGGCAGACCTGCCCGTATAACTTCTACCTGGAAGTCTGGGCGAGGATCACGGACGGCGTGCAATACCTGGTGTGGGGCACGGACAGTATTTATCAGTCGATTATCGCCCCGTAAGCGCTTCGGCGCTTCAGGCTGTCCGGCTTGAATTGGAGTAGATGGATTTAATCCCATAAAGGGAAGCTGGATTGGTTCAAGACCAGTTCAGTTTCCCTTTTTTATTTGAATTGAAATATGGATCCGGAATAAGGCAATTGGTGGCAAGTAGCGGATGTGAGTCCTGAGAATTCAGAAAAACCGCGACACCGATGGGGCATTGATACGTCTTCCCTCACCCCGGCCCTCTCCCAGAGGGAAAGGGAGCAGATAGGAGAGCTTGGAGTGTATCCGGATACGTGAATCGAACAGAAGAAAATAGGCGTGATCCTTTTTTCGGCGATGATCAGGATAAATTGATTCTGGCCGATGGAGGATCTGGGTAAAGGATAGGCAGGCGAGGCTCCCGCCGAACCAAACGTTGGATCGAGTATTTCTATTTTTTACTGGTTCATCAGGAGATTCACACGCCCGGCTGTTCACTCCCCTCTCCCTCTGGGCAGGGCCAGGGTGAGGGAGGATTTTTCAATCCCACTCCACTAAACCGCTTTCCAACTCCCGCAAGGATGCCAGCGCCTTCCAATCCGGTTTTTGACCGCGAAACGTGCTTTCCGCCCGGGCCATGCGCTCGATCATTTGCGTCACCACATGATGGATGAATTGCCACAGCGCTTCCTTGTACAGAACCGGATTCTCCTCCCAGGACCGGTTGGCAATGAACAGCAGGTCCTGCCGGGCTTGTTCGTAGGCCTGGACATAGGCTCCCCGGGCGGCCAGACAATTCAAATCGAAAAAGGAGGCGATCCGGTTCTCTTTTTGTTCGGTCCCGGTGATTTGGTCCAGCGCCTGTTTGAATTCCTCCGTCATCTGGCGTGAGGTTTCCGGCTCCAGCCAGACCAATCCAGACGCCCAATGGTCTCCCGGAATCCCGGTTTCCTTGATCTCATGGAGAAACCAGGCGAAGTCCGTTGGCCGGCCCTGCTTTTCCTGCAGCGGGTGGATCCAGCGGGCCAGATCCAACTCCAGTTTCCCCTCCGGATTGGCCTGAAGCGAAAAATCCTGCCGAAGGCGGTTGTCCTCGATGCTGATCAAGGAAAACCGGTACGTCAGGCCGGATACCAGGCCGGTGATGGTGAACGGCTTTGCGTCCGGCTCCACGGAAGCGCAAAAAAGGGGGCTGAATACGGGAAGACCGGCCGGTTCGATGGCCCGGCGGCGGGGTTTGTATACATATTCCCGGACGGCCGTGGCGTCCCGGTACGCCGGAGCCGGGACCAGGTGCTGGGACATCCGCGTGAAGATCGATTCCAGCGTGCCGGACAACGCGCAAAATTCGCCGCCGGCCTGACGGATCCCGGCGGCCGCCTGGTTCCAGGTTTTCCAGGCGCGGGCCAGCCAGT
>JBHGBC010000074.1:0-28066 GCA_041946805.1 bacterium | reverse complement strand
CGGCTGGCAGATCGCCACTTCTTTAGGCCCGTAGAAAGAATGTGTGCGGAGAGTAGCCCCTCTGGGAGAGGGGCCGGGGGTGAGGGGATTATCCTGCCCACCCTGATTCAAACAACTGACTCCACCTCTTTCTTTTCCTCCCCTCTGGGAGAGGGTTAGGGTGAGGGAAAGCCTTACACCACGCATCCACCTCCCTACCTGCGCATTATCTCTATCCCTTGTCTTTTCTCCGTGCCATCCATCCCTTATCCGTGTCATCCGTGGTTCAAACCACCCCCTCCGCGCCTCACTCCATGCCTCCTCCATCCTGGTCATCCTGTTCATCCAGACCATCCTGATTCAGACGCACTTTTCCCTTAAAAACACCGCACCACCCGTATGCGCGTCACCTGCGGATTGGGCGTATCGGGAAAATCGAGTTCGAATTTCCGCATCCCGGGTTTTTGGGGCGTGCCGGGAGGAAGCCGGAAGACGTAAAAATCCCTGGAAGCCAGCACTTTGTCCTTTTCGTCATACAACGTGGCCCGGAAAGTGGTATTGCTCCAGGTTTTCGTGGTGGAATTCACCAGCACGCCGGCGATGAAACAACCCTGCCTCTGGAAGAACGGATACCGCGACCGCCACATCCGCACCCGGGGAACCTCGAAGCCGTCTTCCACGTCCAGCACGATCTCTTTTCCCGAACCGTCCTTGAACCGGGTCCGGTGGGTGGCCGCTCCCGTGACGGCCATGAGCTCCGCCGTGGCGGCATGGACGAAACCGGTGGCGGTGACCACCTCCCCGGGAGCGGGCTTGTTGATCCCCTTGATGATTTCGCGGATTTGCGGCTTCTTGTAGCGGCGCGTGATTCCGTCTTCCATCAGGGAAATCTCCTGATTGGGGAGCTCGGTCACTTCCCCATACCGGAAATCGCCGTTATGAAAGATGACCAGGTCAGGCCACGCAGGCATGCCGGAGCCGGGCAGGGAACAAAATAGCAACATAAAGAGGACAAACCGCCGGCTGGTTGGGGTCACGAATCGTATCTCTCCGCCGGTTCATGTTGATGGGAAAGAATCCATGGGTATTATATACGAAACGAAGCGAAGGAAAACCAATGGATGAAAACCACGGCGCGGTGGCCGCAAAGTTCCTCGAACTGGTCCGGATCATGGCCCGGCTCCGTTCACCGGACGGCTGTCCCTGGGACCATGAGCAGACCCATGACTCGCTCAAGAAATACCTGATCGAGGAAGCCTACGAACTGATCGACAGCATCGACAGCCGCGATGACAAGGCCCTGATCGAGGAATGCGGGGATGTCCTGTTGCAAGTGGTCTTCCACGCCCGCATCGCGGAAGAGGAAGGCCGTTTCACCATCCAGGATGTGCTCGATGCGATTTGCGACAAGCTGATCCGGCGTCACCCCCATGTCTTTGGGGACCAGACCGCCGAGGACGCCCAGGCGGTCCTGCGCCAGTGGGAGCAGAACAAGAAGAAGGAAAAACCCGAACGGACCTCCATTCTCGATGGCGTTCCCAAAAGCTTGCCCCCTCTCATGCAGGCGCATCAGATCCAGGAACGCGTATCCCGGGCGGGTTTCGACTGGCGGGAAATCGAGGAAGTGTTTTTGAAATTCGAGGAGGAATGGCGGGAGTTCCGCCAGGCCCGGAACGAAGAGCACCGGCAGCGCATGGAAGAGGAATTGGGGGACTTGTTCTTCGCCCTGGTCAACGTCTCCCGCTATGTGGACACAGATCCCGGCCAGGCGCTTTCGAAAACCAATCAGAAATTCATTCGGCGGTTTCAATATATCGAGCGGGAGCTCCAAAAACGGAACCGGCGGCTGGAAGAAGCCACGTTGGAAGAAATGGATGCTCTGTGGGATGAGGCCAAGCGTCTGGAGCGGGAGAAGTCCGGGGAACCAGGGACAGGGGAAACGGCATGATCTACACCAGCCACCGCAAACGGATTTTGGTCACCGGGGGCAGCGGGTTTCTGGGATGGCATCTGGTGAAGCATCTGGCGAAACTGCATGACGTTTCGTATACCTATGCCACGCGGCGGGTGCAAATCCCGCGGTGTCAGGGTTATCCGGTCAACTTTCTCCATCCCTCCAGCATTGAACCGTGCGTGCGGGAGGCCGATCCGGAAATCGTGATCCATGCCGCGGCCCTGGCGGATACCGCCGAATGCGAACGCGCGCATGAAAAGGCCGTCGGGGTGAACGTCACCGGCACGGAGCGGTTGATCCGGTGCCTGCCGGATTCCAAGCCGCTGTTGATCTACATTTCGACCGACCTGGTGTTCGATGGCAACCACGCACCCTATACGGAAACCGACGAACCCGCTCCGGTGAATTTTTATGGCAAGACCAAGCGCATGGCCGAACAAGCGGTGCAGCGGTTGTGGAAGAACCACGTCATCGTCCGCCCGGCTATTCTCTACGGCGCACCCACGGCCATCGGCAGGGGATCGTTTCTGCAATGGATGGATCAGACGCTGATCCAAGGGGAACCGTTGAACCTGTTTGCGGATGAATACCGGACTCCCGTGTATGTCGGCGACGTGGTGGCGGCGGTCACGTCGCTGGTGGAACGGGTGGGGCAGCACCGGATTTATCACGTGGGCGGTCCGGAGAGGCTGTCGCGGCTGGAGATCGGACGGCGTCTGGCCGCGGTCCGGGGGTATGATCCCGCGCTGATGCGTTCCATCACGCAGGCGGAGGCCGATACCGGCTGCCCGCGGCCCCAGGATGTCTCGCTCGACAGCGCCCGCGTGCAAGCGGCTCATGCGGTGAAATTCACACCGTTCGACGAGGCGCTGAAACTCATTTTCGGCCCGGGGGACACACTAGCCGGGCAGGAATGAAGAGGGGGCTGGTCTTTCCCCCATCCCTGCCATCCTGGATTTTCCGCTGAAATCTCCCCCCCTCTCCGGTATCCGGAAGAGGGGGGATTCGATTCTTGGATGAATCCGGAAAGAGGTTTAATCCAGCACCGGCCGGGGAATTGTATCTCCCGTAGCTTTCTCGATGTATTGGATGAGCCAATCGGAGGTAATGGATTTCGGCCGGGTGATGGGCCGTCCCACGCCGCGGGCGATGATGTATTGCGCGCAGATGCCCAAGGCCCGCGCCACGCCGAACAAGGTGGTGTAGTAGGGGTGTTCGGTCAAACCGAAATGATAGAACAAGGAACCGGAGATGGCGTCCACGTTCGGCCACGGATCCCGGATTTTGTGGACCTGTTGCAGCACGCCGGGAACCACCTGGAAGATCTTCGCCGCGATCTGGAAAATTTCGTCGTCCGCGCAGTGTTTCAAGCCAAATTCATACAGCGCTTCGAAACGCGGATCGGTCACTCGCAGCACGGCATGTCCGTAGCCGGGGATCACCTGGTTGCTGTTGAGCGTTTCCCAGGCGAACTGGCGCAGTTGTTCGTCGGTGGGAATGCCGCCGAACTTATCCCGCAGCATCAGAACCCAGCGGAGGCATTCCTGGTTGGCCAGGCCGTGCAGGGGGCCGGCCAGGCCATTGAGCCCTCCCGAAAGCGCATAGTAGATATCCGACAGAGCGGAGCCGATCGTGCGGCTGGTGAAGGCCGAGACATTGCCTCCCTCGTGATCGGAATGCAGCGTCAGATAGAGCCGGATCAGTTTCGTGAACCGCCTGTCCGGATCCGGCAGGCCGAGGGTCCGGGCCACGTTCGCGCCCCAATCCAGGTTGGGATCGGGAGCAATCCGGGGACCTTTGTTGAAGCGTTTCCGGTAAATGTAGCCCGCGATATCCGGCAGGCGGGAGATGATGTTCAACGAATCCTCCAGGGCGGGTTTCCAGAATTCCTCCTTGGGCATACCCTCTTCGTACTCCGCGGCGAAACGCGATTCCCGCTGCATGACCAGAATCGCGGTGCTGATCATGGTCATGGGATGGGAGTCGGCGGGCATGGCGTTCAACACATCCCACACGTAGCCCGGCACTTCGCTGCGCTGGTTCAATTCGGCTTGCAGGTCCTTGATCGCTTCCTCATCCGGGAGTTTGCTGGTCAGCAGCAAGAATAGTATCTCTTCCGGCAGTTTGTCCGTTAACTGCTTGATGGGAATCCCCCGGATGATCAAGCCGGTGTCGGGTTCCACGGACGAGGTGTCGGTGACCAGGCCGAGTATGCCGCGCATGCCGCCGTAGATCTGGCCGACGGTCACGTCGCACACCTTCACATCCGCGTATTTCTTGGCCAGAAACGCCCGTTGTTCGCGAAAGATGGGGAGCCTGCGGGCCATTGTTTCACGTAACGTCGCCATGCCTTTTCCTCCCATGCGGGTAGTTTCGCAAAATGGTTTGTACCGGATTCGGGAAGGCTGTATTTCTTCTTCGTGTAGCAACTGGATCACAACAGGCCGTAACAAGATGAACCCTAATCCTATTGAAAACCCCCTGTCCAGACAAGGGTTCTCATAATATTGGTTTGGATTTACCTGGCGGATTCCGGCGCGGATGGTTCGGCGTTTCTGGGAAGGAGGCTCTGCACCCAGGAGGCTGTTCCCGGCTGATGATGTCTGTGATGTTGAAAAAAGTCCATCCGGCAACTTCGTCATTGATAATGCAAAAGAGATTCTATCCCCTTCCTCTAGCCGGATGGACAACGAGGCCCGTTTTTTCAACAATCCCTCACTCCAATCCTTCCTCCAGGGATAAGGGATTGGTGTTGGTTTTCATGTGGATCTAGCCGGTTCGATGCCGGCCGCGCCTGTTATATAAGTACGCAGTTATGAGATGAACCTCAAATCATTTTGAAGAACCTTCATTTAAATCGAATAATATAAAAATGTTATCACGCCAGTACCATGCGTTCGAATTCACAACCGGTGTCCGGTGAAGCGGTTTTCATGTTGATGATGGATGGTAAGTCCCTATCCTTATGATATGATCGTCCAACCTGATATCAATCATAGGAAGGATGATCGATCCGCATTCCGGCATACGAGTGCGGGTATAAACCATATGGGTGAAAAGGAGACCTGTCAGCCGATGACCAGAACCGGAACCGGAACCACGGCGGGATTGTCGAGAGGGATCCTCTACCTGTCAGCCTTGTCGCTATCCATCGGCTGGGGGGTGCGGGGCAACTGGGGCCATGAATTCGGAGCGATGATCCCGGGGGCCTTGGCGGCCATGGCCGCCTGCCTCTTGTCGGGCAGGGAAGACTGGCGGCGCCGGGTAGCCTATTTCGCGTTTTTCGGGGCGCTGGGGTGGTCGTTCGGAGGCTCCATGTCGTATGGGATGGTGCTGGGCTACACTCACTCGGCCAGCTGGCCCAGCGTGCTGTACGGATTTGCCTGCCTGTTCGCGATCGGATTCCTCTGGGGCGCGATCGGCGGGTCGGGGACCGCGCTGCCCGCGTTTTTGGACCGGGAACGGCTGACGGAACTGTTTTACCCGCTGAGCGCCGTGCTGTTGGTTTGGACATTGCAGTTTTTGGCGTTCGAATCGGGGCTGCTGAAGGAGGACGCCTTCAACTGGTACGACACCGACTGGCTGGCTGCCTTGCTGGCGGTGACCGCCGTGGCCACGCTGGGATTCATCCGTGGTCGGTTTTGCTTCGGCTCCCACCTGATTCTGTGCATGGCCGCGGGTTGGTGGCTGGCGTTTTTGCTGCTCGTGGTGGGATTGGGCATCCGCATGACGCCGCCCCGCGGAGACAACTGGGCGGGATGCCTGGGCATGACCGTGGCCCTGTTCCTTTTTCTGTGGCGCAAGGGACTCACGCCCGTGGTGTTCGCCGGGTTGGTGACCGCTTTCTTCGCGGGATTGGGATTCTCCACCGCCGAACTGATCAAGCTGCTCGGCGTATCCACCGGGATCGTGGCCAATTGGCACAGCGTGATGGAGCAGACCTTCGGCCTGATTTCCGGCATCGGCGTGGCGGTGGCCATGATCTTCTTGTCCAAACGCCTGCCCGCCGTTCCGGACGAACCGCCCGTCCGGTATTGGACTGAAGTCTTTTCCGTGGGATTCGTTCTGCTAGTGATCCCGTTTCTCAATATCCGCAAAAACCTGGAATCGGTCTGGCTGCCCAATCATGTGCTGCCCGTGGCCTGGTATGGCCATTCCGCCGCTTGGTGGTTCAACCTTGCCTATCTGGCCGTGGCCTTGACGGTGATTTTCGTGATTGTCCGCCATCAGAAGATTCCCTTGTCCGTGATTCCCGCCACCTGGCTGGGAAAAGGGCAGGCCCTGTTTCTCGTATTCCTGTGGTGGATCGTGATCGGCAACCTGTCCCGCTATCTGCCCTTCGATCCGCAACGGATGATCACGGAGGGGATTATCCATCTCAACGCCTGCCTGTGCACGCTGCTGGTGTTGACTTGGCCGTTGGAATCGGATCAGGCTCCACCGAAGCCGTTCCCCCGCTTCGGCCTGGTGAATTTTGGAGTCCTCCTCGTGGGCTTCCTCTTTTGTCTCGGCGCGATATACGGACAGTCCTGGGCCGCCATGCGGATCTTGAAGGAACCCACCTGGGGCTATCATTACCGTTTCGATGACGCCAAGGTGATGGAATGGTTCGAACAATGGCGGAAGGCGTATTGGCCATAAAAAGGCAATCCGGGCTCATCCGATAAGTGCGTACATTTTTCCGGGAGCGTGACTGGCCATCGATTTGACGGGTGGGAGAGAGCCACCCGAATCCCCTCTCCCTCAGGGTGAGGGAAAACGTG
Source organism: bacterium (assembly GCA_041946805.1). Lineage (GTDB taxonomy): Bacteria > Hinthialibacterota > Hinthialibacteria > Hinthialibacterales > Hinthialibacteraceae > JABLXU01. Next base: position 21,370 of record JBHGBC010000074.1, on the reverse strand, counting down.
GAAGGGCGCGATTCAGCCTCTATGGCTGTGCAATCGGGGGAATAGATACGTATTTTATTGCGAAACCATAGGCTGCCGCCTTCGGCTTTTCCCATTCATCCCCCGCAGGGATGTTATTCTAGGCACATCCACTCTGGAAGGAATGAATAGGGAAAAGGAGCCGGATCGAGTGATGAAAAGTTACCGCAAGGAACTATGGTTCAATGTTCCCGCCCGGCGGGGATTTATCAACATCACGCCGGAATGCGAGCAATGCCTGCGGGAGAGCGGCGTGCGGGAGGGACTCTTGCTGTGCAACGCCATGCACATCACCGCCAGCGTGTTCATCAACGACGACGAGCCGGGCTTGCACCAGGATTACGACAAGTGGCTGGAGAAACTCGCTCCCCATGAACCGGTCTCGCAATACCTCCACAACGTGGGAGAAGACAACGCCGACGCGCATATGAAACGCCAGATCATGGGCCGCGAAGTGGTGGTGGCGATCACCGAAGGCCGGTTGGATTTCGGTCCGTGGGAGCAGATTTTTTACGGGGAATTCGACGGCCGGCGGAAGAAGCGGGTGCTGGTTAAAATCATCGGAGAATAGAGGATTCAACCCGGATTTCCAAACCATCCCCGGATCCGGTAATACACGTTTTTCAGGCATTCGTTCTCTACGGCGACGATCCCTTCCTCGTGCCGCCACCAGTCGGTGGCCGAGCAGAGTTCGGACGGCGCGGGGACGAGATGGATGTCCATGTCCTTGTTCTGAAAAACGCGGTCCAATGACCATTTCGCGCGGCGGGATTGGAAATACCCGGTGACGATCAGCGCGGAATCATACCCCGACTGGCGCATCCAATCCTGGATGAAAACCGCCTCGCTGTAAGTGCTGTAAAAGGGCCGGGGGCCCCATTGCACGTCGCGGGGATCAATCCGGTGATACTCGAGCACCGCCTGGCAAAGCCGCCGCTCTATCTCGTAGAGGTCCCGGCTGGGGATGCCGTGTTCCAAAACCCGCGGTATGGTCAGGAGGATGCGGGGCGCGTAACCGGCTTGGTACAATTCGACCGCCCGTTCGAGCCGCCGCGCGCCCCCGCCGGTCAACACGACGATCACGTCGGAGGGCTGGATTATGGATTCATACACCAATGACTCTGCGATGCCCACTAAGATCGGCCGCCGGAAGAGATAAACCACGCCCAGCGCCAACACGAATAGGAGCAGAATCAACGCGAGCATCCGGCGCTTGCGGATTATGAAAAAGTATCTTTTTTTCTCCTCTCCCTTTGGGAGAGGGCTGGGGTGAGGGGCGCCGATGATACCCGGGCGGACACCTGGGTCCGCCCCTGCAGGTTCTTTCATCCGGTTCCTTTTCTGGTGGGAAAGGATATGAGGTGGCGTGGGCTTCCGTCCCGGGAAAATAGGGGTACGTTGCCACATGCCCCTTCACGATTTGGCAATGGGATTCTCATGGGCGTGCAAGAAGGCATAATTTTTGCAAAACAATTGTGGCTCGTCTGTCAAGTGCGTACTTTTTTACCCAGACGCCCGATCGGCCTCCACTTCGAATTGATGGATTAAAAACCGTCCCCAAATCCCCTCTCCCTCTGGGAGAGGGTTAGAGTGAGGGTATTTTGTAGGGGCGGACCGTGGTGTCCGTCCGAATCATAAATTTAATGGAATAGCATAATCCTCATCCTGTACGCACTTCCCGGATGATCCACAATTTTGATGGATTACGCGCCGCGCGCCAACCCATCCTGCTCCTCACGCGTTCAAGTGCTTGTCCATCAGGCCGATGGCTTCGTCGATTTCGGCCGGGCTTTTGAAACCGATGATCACCGCGTCCACGCAGTCCAGTCCCATGACGAATTGGATCGAGGCCTCGCGCCGGGATTTCTCGGTGAAATCGCCGTTGCCCATGATTTTCATCCCGATCACGCCCGTGCCGGCCGTGTGGATCTTGCGGATTTCCTCCACCGCTTCATCCCGCCGGCCGGCTTCCGCCCACTCGCCCGTGGGGCCGTCCATGTGCATCCCATCGTGGTTGACGCGCAGCAACGCCACGTCCAGCCACGCGACGCCCGGCATGGCCCGCAGGGGATTGAGGCCGTGGCAGGAAGCCCCGTGGGTCAGAATCCACTGCTTGGATTTGGCTTCATCCAGGCTGTCCATCAGCCGTTGCAGTTCCTGAGGCCAGGCGGCGGTGGTAGTGCAGTGCATCAGGAGGGAATCGAAGTAATCCGATTGCAATTCCTGGCGGAACCGGTCGATGGTTTTGTTGACGTCCTGTTCCCCATGCCAATTCATTTTAGTCTGGATGGTGTACGATTCCCGGTCGATGCCTTTGAGGGCCACCGCCAGTTTTTCATGCATCTCGTTGTAATTGTCGGCGGTGTCGAAGAAGCGGATGCCCCGGTCGTAGGCGTGGCGGATCATGGCCGTGAACGCTTCCTGGCTCATTTCGCGCTGGACCTGCCCGCCGTTGGTCCCGGTTCCGATCCCCAGCCGCGTGACGCGGAGCCGGGAGCGTCCCAGCTGGACCCAATCCGTGGCGGAGCGTTTGACTTTCGCCGTTTCGGCGGCCGGGACATACCGCGCGCCGGCCAGCGTCCCCGCCAGGGCCGCGCCGCTCTTCAGAAAATCACGACGTGTAATATGGGACATGGTTCACCTCATTTTGCCCAAGGATAAATGTTGGCTTATCTTATACCATTTCGATTTTGTGGCGCAATGATGGATCGCGGGATGAGTTCCTCTATTCCGTTTCCCCCACCGCGAAACGGACCGCGGCGCGGGCCAGCAGGCGGGTGGAATCGAGCGTGGGCAAGGAGGAGGCGTCCGGGCCGACGATCAGGGGGATTTCCGTGCACGAGAGAGCCACGGCGTCGCAGCCGTTCTTTTTCAACCGTTGGATCACTTGATAAAAATACCGGCGGGAGGATTCGAGAATCCGGCCATATACCAGTTCGTCGAAGATGATTTGATTGATCCGGATTCTTTCCTCTTCGTCAGGGATGACACACTCGATACCCCGGGCGTTCAGTTGGGGGGGATAGACCGGTCCTTCCATGAGATATTTGGTGCCCAATATTCCGACAGTATGAAATTGGTTTCGTTTCGCTTCTTCCGCGGCAACTTCGGCAATGTGCAACCAGGGGATCGGAGAGCGGGGCTGAACGAGTTCGAAGGCCTGGTGGATGGTGTTATCGGGGCAAATGGCGAATTCCGCCCCGATGCGGGCCAACTTTTCCGTGGAATCCAGCATGAGTCGCGCCACGGCCGCCCAATCGGACGTTTCAATATATTGCATGTATTCGCTGAGAGGATGCGTGTGCATACTGACTTCGGGATGCGCATGCCGGCCCATGCGGTTCGCGCCTTCGCCGCCGATCGTCCGGTAGCAAAGGGCCGCTCCTTCCACGCTGCACGCCACGATACCGATATGTTTGGCCATGCTCAGCTCCTTGGGATTCTTTTTTATGGTCTATTCACCGGAATATCCGGCGGAGTTCCTTCACTTTTTTCCGGGCCTTTTCCGGCGGGGGAGAGGAAGGCAGGGCCGGTTTTTCGAAACGGGGCGCCTCTTTCTGTTCGAGCGCGTCGATCAGCGGGATGATCCGCTCGGCCATGGTTCCCTTCTTGAGTTGGTCCTGAAACTCGATCTGGACATTCTCCCCCTTGGTGGTTACCAAAAATTTCAACCCGTTCCAGCCGTCCAGTTCCAGCACGCGCAGGGGGTTGAAGCGTTCCGATTGCGAGATGTGATACCGCAGGAGGCCTGAGTTGGCCTTGACCTGCACCAAGTCGAAGCCCGCTTGGTGCGCCCGCACCCGGATCCGCAACGCCGCGAGCAGGTCTTGCACCGGGGGAGGCGGCGCGCCGTAGATATCCTTCAGCTCGGCCTCGAAGGAATTGATCTCCTCATCAGTCTTGATCTTCCCGATCCGCTGATGCAGCGACATCCGCTGCTTGCTGCTTTCCACGTACGCGGGCGGGATGCTCCCCTTGTGGGCCATTTCCAGGGCGGTATCCCAATCCAACAAGTTGAGCTTGTCCCCCTTGAGATGGCTGACGGTGCCGCGCAGGAGTTTACTGTAGAGGTCGAAACCGATCGCCGCGATGTGCCCATGCTGTTGCCGGCCCAGGATATTGCCGATACCCCGGATTTCCATGTCGCGCATCGCCAGGTGGAATCCCGCCCCCAGCTGGTTGTGCTGCTGCAAGGCCAGCAGGCGGCGGCGCGCCACGGCGGACAGCGCCTTCTTGCTCGGCACGATCAAATAGCAATACGCGCGGTGACGGTCGCGTCCCACCCGGCCCCGGAGCTGATACAACTGGGACAAGCCGAAATGCCCGGCGTTGTTGATGATGATCGTGTTCACGTTGGGAATGTCGATCCCGTTCTCGATAATGGTCGTCGCCACCAGGATGTCGTAGTCGTGGCGGATGAACCGCATCATAACCTCTTCCAACTCCCGTTCCGACATTTGGCCGTGGCCCACGCAAACCCGGGCCTGGGGAACCAACTCCTGGACATAATGGGCGAGTTTGTAGATCGATTCCACCCGGTTGTGGACGAAATACACCTGCCCGTCGCGGGAGAGCTCGCGCAGGATGGCGTTTTCGATTACCTCCTTGGACCACTCCATGATGTAGGTCTCAATGGGCAGGCGGTTCTTGGGCGGCGTGCTGACCAGACTCATGTGGCGGATGCCGGAGAGCGACATGTACAGAGTCCGGGGGATGGGCGTCGCGGTCAACGTCAGGGTATCGACCAGTTTCCGCATCTGGCGGAGGCGTTCCTTGTGCTTCACGCCGAACCTCTGTTCCTCGTCGATGATCACCAGGCCCAGATCGGTCAGCCGCACATCCTGGGACAACAACCGGTGCGTCCCGATGATGATGTCGATCTCCCCCTTGGCCAGGTCGTCGATCACCTGCTTTTGATCCGCCGGGGTCCGGAAGCGGGAGAGCATCTCCACCCGCACCGGGTAATCGGCCAAACGGTCGCAGAAGGTGTTGTAATGCTGCTGGCAGAGAATGGTGGTGGGAACCAGCACCGCGACCTGCTTGCCATCCATCACCGCCTTGAAGGCCGCGCGGATGGCCACCTCGGTCTTGCCGAATCCCACGTCGCCGCAGATCAGCCGGTCCATCGGTTCCGGGTGTTCCATGTCGCGCTTGACCTCCTCGATGGCCCGCCACTGGTCCGGGGTTTCCTCGTACAAAAACGAGGCCTCGAATTCGTGCTGCCAAGGAGAATCAGGGCTGTACGCGTGCCCTTTCCGGGTGGCGCGGGTGGCGTAGAGTTCCAGAAGCTCCTCGGCCATGTCTTCGATGGCTTGCCGGGCCCGCGCCTTGGTCCGTTCCCAGTTCTTGGTTCCCAGTTTGGCAAGCGTGGGTTGGGCGTTGTCTCCACCGATGTACCGGCCGACCCGGTCGATCTGTTCGATGGGGACGTACAGCATTCCCCCTTCCGCGTATTCGATATGCAGAAATTCGCTTTCCTGCCCGTCATGCATCATCCGGATCATGCGGACGAAGCGGCCGATGCCATGGTCGATATGCACGACGTAATCCCCCGGCTGCAGGTCGACCAGATCGGTGACCGGCAGGGCGATGCCGTCCCGCACCGGCGTGCTGAAGCGGCGGTAACGGCCGAAGATTTCGCGGTCGGTGCAGATCAAGAGATTGGAGGAAAGCAGGACGAAGCCCCGGTGCAGCCCGCCGGTCAGGGTCAGGAGATTGTGGGATTCAGCCTGGATCCCTTTCTCCTTGCGGTGCGCGGCGAGAATCTCCTCCATGCGGTTCTGCTGGCCGGTGTTGTCGCAGACGATGAGAATCCGCCGCCCCGCGTGGGCCGCCTCCAGCAAATGGCCGAGACGCTCCTTCTGGTCTTCGCCATAGATGTCCGTGGACGCGAAGCCGAGGTTGACATGCCCCTCGCCCGGTTCCAGCGTGAATTCAGTGAGCCGCGCGTGGCGCAACGGTTTCAGGCTTTCCTCCCATTCGTTGAGGGTGAGATAGAGGACATCGGGCGGCTCCAGCACCACTTCCTGGCGCTTGTGAAAATCCTCCTCGCCCAAGTGGACCTCGTGGTCCTCCGCAAAGGGGCTGGAGGCTTCCTTGTACCGCTTTTCCACCAGATTTCGGAACTCCTGCCCTTGTTTTTCCACTTCGTCGCTGTTCACGGTGACCACGAGGGTGTCCGCGCCGAACAGATGCGGCAGCGGCTCCAGGACCAATCCGGAGGTCAGAGATTCAAGGACCAGGTTGTCTTCCTGGCCGGGATAGAAAACCACGTCCTCGATTGACTTCACCGACCGCTGGTCGGAAACGTGAAACAGCCGGATGGAATCCACCTCGTCGCCCCAGAATTCGATCCGCACCGGCTCCGGGTAGGAATACGAGTAAATGTCCACGATGTCCCCGCGCAGGGAAAAATCACCCCGCTGGGCCACCAGGTCCCGGAACTCGTACCCTTGGGCCACCAGCCATTCGCTGATCTTGTCCCGGGACAGAGAGCCGCCCTTCACACACCGCAGGGCCTGCTGCTCGTACACCCCCAGCGGCGGCATGCGCTTTAACGCCGCGAAGATGGGCGCGATGACGACCGGCGGCGGAACCTGGCCATCCGGCGCGCGGGCCGACTCGATCATGTATTGCAGCGGCGCCAGACGCTCCATGCGGATGGTCAGTTCGGGAGCCTGGGGCTCGTAGGGCAGAATCTCCAGGTGGGGAAAGACGAAGACCGGCGGGGGATTCTTCACCGTGGTGAAAAAAAATACCAGGTCGTCCAGCAGCAGGTACGCGCTGCTTTGATCGGGAACCACGGCCACCAGCGGCTTACGAAAATGCCGGGCAAGTTCGGTGATCAGCAGGGCATGGGACGAGCCGATCGACTGCCCGCAATCCGCCTGAGAACCCTTTGAATGAAGGATTTCACAAAGCCGCAGGTATTCTTCCTGCCGCGTGAACGATTTTCGCGCGGAAATAATCAGCTCATGGGCTGGATGGGCCTCGGTTTTATTCATGGCGAACACACGTACCCCACTCCGCCGGTAAACGGGTGGGGTCTTTTCCCTCAATCGGATACCCTTAAGATTATCTTGCTCCCGTCAAATCCACAACGGCCGAAAAGGAAACCGGAATGACTTACAACCTGGCGGAATTACGCGAACAACAGGAAGCCATCGCGCGGCGGGTGGACCTGCGCGACGCCCTGACGCCCCTGGATCGCTTGCGGACCGTGGCGGCGGCGGATGTCTCATGCAACCGTTTTTCCAAAACCGGCTACGCGGCGATCGTGATCCTATCGTTTCCTGAGGGGGAAATTCTCGGCACTTCGTCGGTAAAGCAAGAACTGGAATTCCCCTACATCCCCGGCTACCTGGCCTTCCGCGAATGGCCGCTGGTGGAATTGTGCTTCCAAAAACTGACCTGCACGCCGGATGTGTTGATCTGCGACGGGCAGGGGATCTGTCATCCCCGCCGCGCCGGCTTGGCCAGTTACATCGGCGTGATGACCGGCCTGGTGACCATCGGCTGCGCCAAAAGCCGCCTGGTGGGCGAATACGTGGAACCGGGTGAGAAACGGGGCAGCGTCAGCGATTTGCTGTTGGACGGTGAAAAAGTGGGTGAAGTGCTCCGCACCCGCGACCGGGTCAAACCCCTCTTCATCAGCCCCGGCCACCGCGTGGATTTTCAACACGCCACCCAACTGATCCTCACTCTCGCCTCCCGCTACCGCCAGCCGGAACCCATCCGCGTTGTGCATCAGTTGGTAAACCGGTTACGGAAGGGGATGTGAAGAACGATGGAGGGAAGGCTCAAATCATTTCTATCCATCACCGAATTCCTTCCGCTCCGCGCTGCCTTCCTATCCCTCAAACGGCTTCGGGGGTTGGGTAAGCCATTGCAAACGCGTTTTCTGGTCTTTGCGTTCTTGAAACAATTGTAAGAACCGTTGCGCGGTTGCCGGCGGCATTTCATAAAAGCCCATGTCATCGTTCCAACCATTGGTGAACACGACAGGGACCTGGAAATTCTTGACGCCATATTCCGTCCAGCCGAACCGGGTAACCGGATTCCAATTGCACGACCACAGCACATTGCGCCGATTGGGAAAGAGTCCATACGGCCAGGCCGCGGGCTGGCAATGGCTGTCCTGGTAAGTGCCGTCGGCCGCCAGCGCGTAGGGGGCTTTGAAAAACCAGTTGCCCGCTCCCAGGCAATCTGAAGCGAGAAAAACGCAATCCGCCCGGAAGCGGTGGACCCGCGCGGCCAAGTCCTTCACCAGCTCCATCATGGCGCGCGCGGCGTAGCCCGGGAAGTCCGGCGTTCCTAGATGCCCGGGATCGACATGGAAGGTTTCATCCCACACCAAACCGTCCAGATCGTTGCCGTAGGCTTGCCACAATGCGTCCATGTATTCCTGGTAGAATTCATACACCTTGGGATGCAAGGGATTTTGGATGTGCGTCGGGCCGATGGTGTCCGGCCCCTGCCAGCCGCCGCTGTAAAGGATCCGGTCCGGAGTAAAGATTCCCTTCGCGCCCTCGCAGATCGCCATGCCGTCGGCGAAATACAGCACCACGCGGAAGCCCCGGTCCTTGGCATACCGCAGCCGTTTGCGCACTTCCTCCTGCGTCATGTTGACCGATACGCTGTTCGGAAAAACCTTCTTGTCGCAGTGGGGCGCGTTGGGAAACGCCACCCAGGCCTCATCCAGTTTCTTGCGGCTGGGATCGTACGTATACCGGCCCAGCACATCGTACCATCCATGCAACGCCAGGCAGACCTGGTTGCGGTCCTTCTCGGGCAGGCGTTCGGTCAGCCAGTCGATGTCCTGGAACCATCCCTGCCCTCCGTCGCTGAGATAGTCATACCCGATCATCGCGATGTCATGCAGCCACTCCGGCCCGGGAGGAATATCGGCCAGTGCGGTGGAATAAAAGGCCTGCAGGGATTGCTGCGCCTCCCCCTTGTGGAAAATCGTATAGAACACCCGCTTTTCCCGCGGCGACAACCTCACGCGTGACGCCTCGTAACGGCTTATGAACGCTCCGGTTTCGTTGGGCTTGGGTGTCAGGAAAACCATCGTTAGATACGGATCGGAGATGAAAGACAACCGGGTGGAGCCATCCGCCTGGACTATATCAAACAGGGGAATGGCCAACACGGATTCCAATGACTCCGGCTTCTTGCCCGTCAGATAATACACATATTTGGGAAACGCCGCTTCGATCGCGGCCGTTACCCCCATCCCGTTTTTCATTGGCAAAAAGAGGCTATTTATTCCTTCCTTTACCCGGAACGCGAAGGGCAGCAGCAGCGAAAAATCTTCTTGAAGGGTGTCATGAGGAATTAATGTGACTGTCTGCTGGATTCCCGCGCCGCCCGCGGTTTCGATGGGACGGATTTCGTATTCCAAATCCAGCCGCTGGCCGCCCCGATTCAATTGATAATGATAAATTTTGGCATCCTCTGTGATCTGGATGTCTGATGGTTCTCCGCAAATGATCTCCTCATCGGCAAACTGGAGACGCGGAGTGTTCTTTTCATTGATCTGGATGGATTGCGCCGCGGCGCTGTCTCCACTCACCGAAACGATGCGGCCCGCGGGATCGCTTTGGATGTCCCAATCCTGGGCTTGCGCGGGATACGGTGTTTGAAACCGGATCGCTGCCAATAGGCCGATCATGGCGAAGGTTCTGAATTTCATGATGATCTCCCCGAAAGTGTGATGGCTCAAGGATGCAATGTTCTTTCGATTTTGAAAAGAGAAGGGATGCGCGGGAGTAAGGGCTTTCCCTCACCCGGTCCCGATCGGGAGATGGAGAAAATCAATATGGTTCATCCGGCAAGTGCGTACTTTTGCCGGGAGATGTGCTCGAAAATCCGATCGAACAGACTTTATCGAATCACTCCTAATTCCCTCTCCCTCGGGGAGAGGGCCAGGGTGAGGGAAAGCCTTTTTTCGGCGCCGATCTCCTCGGCGGATTCCGAAAAGCTGAGCAGGAATGCAATTATTTGCCTTCGGTTCAGAGTCAGGGAATTGAAATACAATTTTCCCCATCCTGCACGCACTTGCCGGATGAACAACAAAATCATCCCTGCATGGATGGCGGGTTGCACCGCGCTATGATACCACTTTACAAATGGTTGTTTCTCTCATGCGTCCGCTTTCCGGCGAAACGCGCGCTGGGGATGGTTCAAATCGCTCAACGATATCTGGTATTCCGAACGCCGCCGGTTGAAGGAGCGGGGCGTCCCTTCGACGGCCGATGTTTCATCCCGGACATCCTGTTCCTTCCGCGGGCCAAAAACCCGGCCCGTGTCGTGATAGATACCCGCGGGAATCCCGACCGCGAGGTCCTTCACCGGCGCGTCGAATATCAATTTCTTGACTGGATAAAAAATCCGCTCCACCCCTTGGGGCGCCGGCTCGTTCTTCGGACGATAGATCCCCAGCGTCAATCCGCTGGCCATATCGCCGAAAAACGACCCGATGGCTTGGAAAAATCCTTTGCGTTCCGTGATTTTGGATTTTTGTTCCTGGGCGGACGGGATGGTTTCCTCCCGCTTGACGGGTCGCATCGGTTCTTCATTGGATGGGAACCGGATCAGGGTCCCATCGGCCGTGGTCCAGGTCTCCGCTCCGGCCGTCGATCCTCTTTGCCCCGGAGGGACGGTAATCGCCGCGGGAGGAATTGGCGGGTTCGGGTCTTCCATCCCTTGGGTAAACGCTCGCGATAGCGCGGATGGATAAATGGCCGTTTCCCCATCCTCGGGCATCAACGAAACCGATTGAAGGTCCGGTTCCGCCACCATTTGCGATTCCAATCCGGACCGCTGTGGTGTCATCGGCTTTGGATCCGTGGCGGCCGGGATCGCCTGGGCTGACTTGCTTTTTTGGTAATCCCGCATGTTCTTCAGCATCAGATCGGCCAGCTGCTCACCCTGGGGATAATTCGGGGGCATGTTTTGCAGCAGCCGGTTGGTCTCCGTGTAGGTTTTGGAATCCACGGGAACGTTTTTGGTGACCGAGGAGGTCAATCCCTGGTTGAAATTCTGTTGTCCGGTGGGCGCCAATGTCCAACCTTCCTGGAGCGCAGTCTGGGCGTTCAACGGTGGTGTGTTGGAGGCATTCGTATTCCCGTTGCCTGATGTGGGATTCGCGTTCACGGAAGTGGAATTCGCCGGAGTTTTGTCCATCACTTCCTGGAACGAAGGGTGGTTGGATTCGCCGGGCGCGCGCGTCACGTAGGTGGAGGGGACGCGTCCCTGGTTTAAACGGGCGGTTGCGGGCATAAATTGCCCAATGGGCATGAATCGTTCGGCCATTTTTTCCATTCCCTGCCGTCACTACGGGTGCTGGGAGGATATAACGCAGGGATCGTGCCAGAGGGGTGAGATGAATCTACTATTGCAGCATTTTTTCGAAATCTTCCTCCGATAAAACCTGGATCCCCAATTGCTCGGCCTTGGTCAGTTTGGAGCCGGCTTTCTCGCCCGCGATGACGAAATCGGTGCTCTTGCTGACCGAGCTGGTCACGCGGCCGCCTCGTTGTTGTATCAATTCCGCCGCCTCGCCCCGGGTATATTTGGTCAGGGTTCCGGTCAGCACCACGGTTTTGTCCGTGAAGGGAGTTGATTCCGCGGGCTGGGAAGCCAAGACTTCCTGCTCGAAGCGCAATCCCGCCTCCTCGAGCCGTTTCAGTTCCGCGATGTTCTGTTCCTCATGGAAAAAGTCATGGACCGTCTCGGCGACCGTCGGGCCCACCTCGTTGATCTCCGACAATTCCTCCATCGAGAGTTCCTTCAACTCCCAGATCGACTTTCTCCCCTCCATGAGCACCATGGCCAGATGGCTGCCGACATGCCGGATGCCGATGGCGAACAGCAACCGGCCGGGAGGCCGGGATTTGCTTTGTTCCAGCGAATCCAGCACGTTTTGGGCGGACTTGTTACCCATCCGTTCCAGGGCGGCTAGTTCCTCATGTTTCAGGTGATACAGATCGGAGATGCGGGTGATCATTTGCTGGCGGGTCAGGGCCTCGATCAGCTTTTCCCCGATGCCCTCGATGTCCATCGCGTTGCGCTGCACGAAATGCTCGATGCGCCGTTTGAGTTGTTCCGGGCAGGAGAGATTGATGCACCGGAAAGCCACTTCATCTCCTTCCTTCACCAGAACGCTTTGGCAGGAGGGACATTTCAACTCCGGCTGGTAGGGTGTTTGCGAACCGTCCCGCTTCTCCGCGATCACGCGCACCACCTTGGGGATGATTTCTCCCCCCTTTTGGATCACCACATGGTCTCCCACGCGGATATCCTTGCGCTTGATCTCGTCGAAATTGTGCAAGGTGGCATGCCGGATGGTCGTCCCGGCCAGCAACACCGGATCCAGAATGGCCCGGGGAGTCACCGCGCCGGTCCGCCCCACTCCCAATTCGATGTTCCTCAGTACCGTCACCGCTTCCTCCGCCGTGAATTTGTAGGCGATGGCCCACCGGGGACTTTTGGAAGTGAATCCCAACCGCCGGCGCTTCTCGTAATCGTTCACCTTGACGACCAACCCATCGACTTCGAAGGGCAGGTCATGTCGCTTTACATCCCACTCGCGCGCCCGATCGATGACACTCTCGATCGACTGTTCCACGCTCATTCCCGGTACGAGCCGCAGCCCCCATGCCTGAAGCGCTGCCAGCAGAATGGAATCCTGGCCGAATTCCAGGCCCTCGATTTCTCCCAAGGTATGAATGACCAGATCCAACGGCCTCTGGCTTACCAATTTTGGATCCAGTAATTTGATGGTCCCGGCGGTCGCATTGCGGGGATTGGCGAACGGCGCCAGGCCTTCTTCTTCCCTCGCCTGGTTCATGGCCACAAACGCCTGCGAGGGCATGTAGATCTCACCCCGGACATCCAGGTACGCGGGCAGTTCCTTGCCTTGTAAAACCAAGGGCAGGGAACGGATTGTGCGGACATTCTGGCTTACGTCATCCCCCTGCAAACCATCCCCCCGGGTCACGGCGCGGACGAAACGCCCGTTTTCGTAAATCAGAGAGATCGCCACGCCGTCCACTTTCGGCTGGACCACGTATTCCGGCTGGTCTCCATTCAGGCCCCTGACTACGCGGCCGTGGAAATCCCGCAATTCACCCTCTGAGTACGTGTTGCCGATCGATAACATGGGAACCCGGTGCGGGACCGTTTTGAATCCCTCCAGCGGCTCGCCACCCACTCGTTGGGTGGGTGAATCGGGCGTGACTAGTTCGGGATGTTCTTTTTCCAGGTCCTCCAACTCTTTCATCAGCTGGTCGAATTCCTGGTCGGAAATCTCCGGCTGGGCCAGCACATAGTAAAGGTACTCATGGCGGCGGATATCCTCCCGCAGCCGGACGATCGTTTTTTCGATATCGGCTTTCATGGTGATGACTCGGATCCCTGCTTTTGAATCGGATAGTTGAATCCAATCATAATCGGGTTTTACCCGGGATTTGAGTCCAGATAAAGTAATCCATGGCCAAACCCGGCATCTGGAGGGAGAGGCCGGAGGATGATGCGCTCCATCCATCGGGAGTAGATTGGCTATATATACATAAACTATTCATAATAAATATGATATGTATATTATTCTGATAAATAACATGAGGTTTGAGTTTTCTTTAATGGATTCTGGATATAGATGTTTGAGCATTGATCGGGAGTGATAATATAAAGTAATTTTCAAATTTTGACGAGAATTGCCTCGAAAGAATATAATATTGTGTTGTACGATCCCATGGAGCCTATTTCGGGAATAAATCTGTAATATAAGGTCGATAATATGGATTAAAGAACCATATTTATGTAAAGTATTTTTAAATATTTCTCCATTAGCGATTGATTTTTGGATTCGACTTGTTTATAATGATGGATATAGTTCGAATTTATTTTGTAAAATTATCTCGAGTAGATGAATACAAGGTGTCGCCTCGACACGGCCCCCGCGGCCGGCCGGGATGGCATGAAATAAATACCTGGAATACCACTGGATGAACATTGGAAATTGACGATGAATCCGTATAGTATAACCGGCTCAGACCATGTCCGGTTGTCTTTCTCCTCAAAAAATCGCAATGCCTGGTCTTGTGACGCAGGAGGGTACGATCATGGCCACTTCACCCTGGATATTGGATAGCGAATGGCTTCCCCGCTTGGAAACGGCGACGCCTACCACTATCTATGTCAACGGCCGTCAAATTCCGCCCATCGAAGGGATCGGCGAAATAATCCGGTTCACTCTGGGAGGCATGCAGATCGTCAGCAATAGCATGATTCCCATCCCTTCCGTCGGTAAAATCCGCTTTTCGCTGGGTCATGACTATGAGGAAATCGAATTGACCGTGGATTTCGTGCAACGGATTGAATTGTCACGGAGCCTGCTGCCCTGGAAAGAGAAACCCAAGTTCCGGATGGAAGCGGCCATCGGACCGAATGGCCGTGACGCAGTGGAAAAATACCATTTTTTCCTGCACCGGCAGTTATTCGGCAAGGGGAGCCCTGGAGTATCGATGGTCTTGAAAAACAAGGAAAATAATTTATAACATACTGATTTATAATTAAATAGATTGATTATTCCGAGAATCTATATCAATGCTGGCATTGGGGGCAATAGTGCGATCCACGCCCTCCGATCACCATTCTCTCGATCTTCTGCCGGCATTTGGGACAAGGCAGGCCATCGCGCCGGTACACCCGGTGCTTGTGCTGATAAAGGCCTAATGTCCCATCCATACGTCTATAATCGTTCGTTGACGAACCACCCGCCGCGATCGATTCCCGCAACACGTTTCGGATGTGCTTCAAAAGCCGCGCGGCTTCAGTGGATGTTACCTGTCCCGCCGGACGCGCCGGGTGGATTCCCGCCCGGAACAGGGCTTCATCCGCGTAGATATTGCCCAATCCGGCGATGTGCCGCTGGTCTAACAAAAATGATTTAACCGCTTGTCTGCTTCCTTGCATCATGTTGTGAAACCGCGGCGCCCGTAGCTGGAAAGGATCGGCGCCCAGGCGGGTCCAGGACGCGAAGGTTTCCAAGTCATCCTTGAGTAGAATGGCGGCAAAGCCAAAGCGCCGGGGATCCCGCTGACGTAACTCGAATGAACCATTGTCCAAGGGAATACGGAGGTGGGTATGGTTTTCCAGCGGATCATCCTTCGGCCGCAGCAACAACCGGCCGCTCATCCCCAGGTGATGCAAAAGTGACAAGCCGTTGGATAAATGTATGGCGAGATACTTTCCCCGGCGCTCCACCTCTTGAATGATCGCATTTTTCAACTCACCCCGCCGGTCCAGACCCTGGCGGATGTAATCGTTGCGCAAGGGGATGAAATCCAATATCCGCCGGCCGATGGTCAGTTTTCGCAACGACCGGAGAATGGTCTCGACTTCGGGCAGTTCAGGCATGGCGTATATGTACCCTCAATCCCACCGCAGCGGGATGAATTCCAGAATTTCGAATTCGTCCACAACGCTCACGTCCGCGGGAATCACGGCGAAGCCCTCCGCGCCACGCATGGAGGTCAACATCCCCGATCCCTGCTGGCCGGTGGGAATGGCGAGAGGCAGTCCCGTGGGGCTGTGCGACAACCGGCAGCGGACAAATTGTGTCCGGCCACCCGGATTCGACATCGGCGCAGCCAGGCGGACATACCAGACCGGATTTTTCCACGGCTCGCGTCCCACCCGGCGCCGAAGGGCCGGTTTGACGAACAAATGAAACGTGGTCAACACGGAGACTACGTTTCCTGGCAATGCAAACAGATAACGGTCTTTCCACACGGCGAACAAAACCGGCTTCCCGGGTTTGATGCTCACCTTGTGAAAAACGATTTCCGCCCCCATTTCCTTGAGGATCCGGGGCAAATAATCCTTTTCCCCCGCGGAAACGCCTCCCGAGGTGACTATTACCTCCGCTTCCTTGAGACCTTTCTCCAGGCGGGCGCGGATCGCCGCCGGTTCGTCCTGGGCGATCCCCAGATTGATCACCGGACACCCCCACGCCTGCAATTCCGCCGACAGGGTGTAGGTGTTCGCGTTCCGCACCTGCCCGCCTTGGGGCGTCTCTTCGGGATCGACCAGTTCATCGCCGGAAGTCATTAACGCCACACGCGGATTCTCCCGCGCCGGCGCCTCCCGGATCCCTTGCAAGGCCAGCAAACCGATTTCGGCGCTGCCCATTTTGCATCCCGCTGGGAGCAGTGAATCGCCTTTTTTCATCTCACTGCCTCGTGCCCGTATGTTTTGACCCGGACGCGCGGAAGAAAAAATGGAAACTTCGCGGTTTTTCAACTTCGTTTCTTCCACCATGACCACGGCGTCCGCCCCCCGGGGAATGGGCGCGCCGGTCATAATCTTCGCCGCCCAGCCCGGCTGCAATTCCGACTGGGGCAGGGAAGGCCCCGCGAAGATCTCTTCCACCATGCGCAGAACCGCGGGCGTTCCGGGAGAAGCATGGCGTACATCCGTGGTCCGGACAGCGTAGCCATCCATGGCCGAGTTATCGAAGGGGGGCGAATCCTCGCGGGCGTAAATATCCTCCGCCAGCGTCATGCCGGGCAGGTCCCATAACGCGACTCGTTTGGGGGCTACCGGGACGACGCGCCGGTGGATGAATTCCAACGCCTCCATGTAATTGATAAGCCGTTCCGCCATGAGTGTTTAACCTGAATGGCTTAAGGATGGTTTTGATCTGTTTGGGAGTGACTGAATTCTAATTCGTCTTTCATTATAGTAATCCCCATGGTATAGAAGTCAGTTCAGGAATAGTTCCTATCAATCCGATTCCAAACCGATTTGAAACAAGGGCGGGCCTCCCCAGGTCTTCCAATCGAAACGGATTGAATGGAATCACCTTGTTAGCGCAACCCTGTGTATGAATAAGGAATTCGATCCAATCCATTTTCCGTTCGAGCCGATGGATCTCATCCATGCAAATATCCTCACCTTGATTTTCTCCCAGGCAGAGAGTGAATTCCCTCAATTTTTTTACAAAAACCGCGAACTCCCCGGAAAGGCGGGGAAATCTTTTTGTCCCTCAAGCTGTTGTGATCCGATCGATTGTTGCTAGAATCAATCGGCGGGCAAGGGCGGCGCGTGTTGCCTTGACTCCCGGAGGAAAATATTCAGAATTATTTAGATATTTATAGATATTATAAAATCGATGAACCAAGCAGAATTCCCCGCCGCTCCCGGTTCCATTCAGCGGGGAATGGGTGAGACGCTAGATAAGGGTACTTCATGAATTCTTTTTCTTCCGCCCTAACGGATGAGCGGTTTGCTTCCTGTGATCTCAAAATCTCCGCCATTTTAAAACCGGTTCGTGTGCAACTCGCGCAAACCCAGCAATTTTACCAGGAAACCGTCCTCCAAACCGAAGAGCGGACGTACTTGCACAAACTCGCCAGCGGCGAGACTGGATTTTGGATTCCCGAAGAGTTTCGGGTGCAGGTGGTGGATAAAATCTCCAACCACATTCTGCAAAGCGAGGGGAAATGGATACGCGCCGCCTTGGTGCTGCTGACGGCGAAGGCGTGCGGCGTGGCGGCTCCCGCGGTCCGGCAAGTGGCCGTGGCGGTGGAATTGATCCACCTGGCCACCTTGGTTCACGATGACATCGTCGATGAAGCGCCCATGCGGCGGGGACTCTCCTCGGTGCCGGGCAACTGGGGAAATTCCGTCTCGGTGTTGCTGGGAGATTTTCTACTCTCCAAATCGTTCAAGCTGTTACTCGCCAGCGGATCGATCCCTTCTCAAAACCTGCTCAGCCAAGCCACCGGCCAGATGTGTCTGGGGGAAATCAAACAATTGACCTGTTCGTATGATACCCTTCTGACCGAGCGGGAATACCTTGAAATGATTGAGTATAAAACCGCTTCGCTCATGGCCGCGGCCTCCGCCTCGGGCGGACATATCGGCGGGCTGCCCGAACCCGCGATCGAACGCCTGCACGCGTACGGCCATTCGCTGGGCATGGCTTTTCAAATCACCGACGATATCCTCGATTACACCTCCACCTCCTCGACCCTGGGCAAACCTCAGGGAGGCGACCTGCGCAATGGGAAAACCACGTTGCCATTGATCCACTTGTTCAACCGGGATGAAAAACAGGCCCGCCTGATCCTCGACAGCCCCGCTCCCATGGAGCAAAAAACCGCCGACTTGGCCGCCCTCATGCGGCGGCTGGGATCCATTGAATACGCCTACAAGATCGCGAAACGCTACGGGGATATCGCCAAGAACAGCCTGAAAGAGATCGAGCCGGGCATCGGCCCCTCCGAATGCCTGAATTCCCTCTACCAGCTGGTCGACTTTGTCCTCGCCCGGGAAAGTTGAATTTATCGGTCTGAAAGAATAGCCGGCAGTGGGATCCTCATGAATTCGCCCGCCACTTTTTGCTACCATGCAACTGCTTTTCATCATTCACCCGAACCAAAGCATTAAAAAATGGTCCATCCAGGAAATGAGTACAATATAAGAGATCATCCGGGAAGTGCGTACACCCGAGGCAGTTAGCCCGGGTTAAACCCCTGGGCGGCTGTAAAACCGTTCCCTGAAGGGTACTCTTTTTACCGATAAGCAAAAGCATTCACGCAATCTGTAGAGGTGGAAAAAAATCGAAAAAGCTTTCCCTCACCCTAACCCTCTCCCAGAGGGAGAGGGGATTTTTTGGGGGAGGTATTGATTCATTCGCAGGGGAGGCCGATCGGGCGTTTGGGTAAAAAAGTATTCACTTGCCAGATGAGCCTCTTAAGGTTCATCCGGTAGTGCGTACATTCTTCGGCGGCAAAGTGAACAATAGCCAATCGCGGTATCCGGAGAGGTCCATAGAATAGAAGTCACAACTCATCGCTGGTTGATTTCTAAAAATACCCCAAATCCTGCCCTTTCCTGGAGGGAGAGGGGGAAATTTTGGAGTCGTTTTTCACGAACCACTCGATGGGATGCCGCCGGACAGTTGGAATAAAAAAACACGCGGGGGACAGATAAGCCATGAAAAAAATGAAACAGAGGGACATTTTTAGGCTATTATAGTGGATGGATTGAATATAGTATGGCAAAACAGACGATATATGTAAAATGATATTATATTATTGCCCCTGGGAAATGTATTTATTTTACAACATGGCGGTATATTCGGGAACGGATCTGTTCCCTGGACCGCCCTGGTGGACTCACTGGGCTGTGATTCAAGTCACCCAGTTGGTGTTCCTCTCCGCGGTGGTCGTTATGTTGTTTTGCTATCGATCCCAGGTGGCCCGGCACAAGGCCCGGATCCGCCGCCTGGAAGAACAAATATCGGAACAGAGCAAGGAATTGCGCATGAACCGGTACGAGTTCGAACGGCGGGTGGATGACCGCACGGCCGAATTGACCCGGTCCACGCTCTTATTGAAGTTGGAGAACACCGAACGCCAACGGGCGCAAGAGGCTCTGGCGCGTTCCGAAACGCGCAACCGGGCCTTGCTCAGCGCCATTCCGGATGTCATTTTGCGCATGGATGAGAATGGCCGGTTGTTGGATTTTCATACGGGGAAAGGATACTCACCCTGGGAGAACCTGGATGAGAAAATCGGGAAGTCCATCATGCATGTAATCCCCCCGGATGCGGCCGAGCAAACCCTGGTCTGCATCCAGGAAGCGTTGCGCACGCAGGAGGTGCAACGCCTGGAATTCCGCGTGCCGGCCAGCCGGGAAATCTATGTGTTTGAGTCGCGAATCGTGACGGGCGGCGAACATGAAGTGCTGGCCATTATCCGCGATATCACGGAATTGAAACGGCTGGAGAACGAGATCCTCGACATCAGCAACCGGGAACAAACCCGGCTCGGGCAAGATCTGCACGATGGATTGGGCCAGCATCTGACCGGCATCTCTTTCCTCAGCCGCGGCCTCTATCAAAAACTCCAATCCAAGACGATCGAAGAAGCGCGGGATGCGCTGGAAATCACCGAACTGGTCAAGCAGGCGATCCAGCAAATCCGGGGATTGGCGCGCGGACTGCTGCCGATGGTGGTCGAGGATGAAGGTTTGGAATCGGCCCTATTCGAACTGGCCTCCACCACCAGCCGGGTGTATCGCGTCGCCTGCGAATTCACCGGCGGGACACCCTTGGATCTCTTGAATCCCTCTCTGGCCAACCACATTTACCGCATCGCGCAGGAAGCGGTGAGCAACGCGGTCAAACACGCGAAGGCTGCCCATATCGGCATCACGCTGCAAAAGGCCGGGCAGGGATTGATTCTCATGGTGGATGATGACGGCGCGGGGTTCGCGGAGGGGTGGGAGCAGCGGGGAGGCATGGGATTGCGCATCATGAGGTACCGTGCCGGCATGATTGGGGCTAAATTGATGTTCCAACGGAGTGAGGACGGCCATACCCGGGTGATCTGCACGGTCCCGCCCGAATCGTATTCTGGTTAACAAATGAATCGTCTTTCCCAATCTCAACCGAAAGCCCAAATTCTGGTGGTCGACGATCACCCCATCGTGCGGCGGGGATTCCTGCAGCTGATCAACCAGGAAACCGATCTCGAAGTGTGCGGTGAAGCCGAGACGATGAACGAGGCCTACACCCTGATCGGCCGGTTGCGGCCCAACCTCATCATCCTGGATATCTCGCTGAAAGATGGGAATGGACTCGATCTGCTCAAACGGATCCCCGCCGATTTTCCCGGGCTGCCGGTGTTGGTGGTTTCCATGCATGACGAGGCCTTGTACGCCGAACGGGTGATCCGCTTGGGAGCCCGCGGTTATGTCATGAAAGAGGAAGCTGAGGATACCGTGATCGCGGCCATCCGCCAGGTGCTGGAAGGGAAAATCTACCTGAGTAAACCGGTCCAGGAACGCTTGGTCCAATCCTTTACGAGGAGCAGAGCCGGCGAAGGCGAATCCCCCATTCACAGTTTGAGCAACCGGGAACTCGAAATCTTCCGTTTCATCGGAGAAGGGTTGGGAACCCGCCAGATCGCCGAGCGCCTGCAGGTCAGCGTGAAAACGATCGAATCCTACCGGGCCCGGATCAAGCAAAAACTGCGTTTGACCACCGGGCCCGAACTCATCCAGCAGGCCGTTCTCTGGGTGCAGAACCGGTGAGGGATCCATGGATGAGAAAAAAGATTCATCCGGGAAATGTGTACACCGGAGATATTTTGCCCGGGATTGGATCCCTGGGCTAGTTTAAAGCCGTCCTCTGAAGGGGACTCATATGGTCAAGTGAGGTATAAGAACAATCCGGGGAGTGATCATGCGGTGAAAAGGCTTTCCCTCACCCTGGCCCTCTCCCGGAGGGAGAGGGAATTTGGGATTGATCTCCCGAACCAGTCTGATTGAGAAC
>JBHGBC010000073.1:0-28191 GCA_041946805.1 bacterium | reverse complement strand
ATCTTGTCTGCGCAATATATGGTTGCAGGCAGGATGCCTGCACCACAATGTATAGAACAGATCAGGTGCATTTTCACTTTTTGCCGGAGCATCAGGACTGGCTGAATCCGGTGGATCGGGATGAGGATGGGTAACGTCTAACGTGTTCTCTAATGGATTATCGATGAATATCTGGATGAGAATCAAAAGGGCACTCCCGCAGAGGTCCCTTGCCAAATAATTGGAGAATTCTGCACAAAAAGAAGAAAAACACCAGTGCCATCCGTCCGGCAATATAGGCAGGAAGATTGTTCTTGGTTTTTTTAAAAAACAGGGGCACGTGTGTTCACATGCCCCTGCCTGTTTCATGCCGTGTGCATGATTTACTCGGTCTTTTCCGCTTCCGATGAGCCTTCCACTGGCTTGGTTTCCGGCTCCACGGACTCGGCCGCCGGCGCAGAGGGTTCCTCGACCGCGGTTTCGGCCGGCGCGGATGGCTCCCCCACCGGTTCCGTAACCACCGGAGATTCCATCATCGCTTCCTCTTGCGGAGCGGCATCCGCCGGCTCGACCGGCGCCGGTGTTTCGGCCGGGGCCTCCACAGCGGTTTCGATCACCGTCTCCACCACGTCCACCACCGGCCCGCTCACGGATTCGGCCGTGGATTCCATTACGGGTTCCACTATCGCCGCCTCCGGTGGCGCTTCCGTCACCGGCTCCGCCACGGCTGCCATCACGGATTCCGCCACCGGTTCGGGGGCGGATTTCACGGAGACCGTCTCCTCCCGAACCTTCTCGGCTTCTTGTTCCGAGGCCGCGCGTTGCAGCATGAGGGCCTGCATCTGCTCGCCCAACAATTCTCCCAGCGTGGCGTTGCCGCCCGCGGAGGTAGAGATGTATTTCTTGACTTCCTTGTCTTCCTGCTCCTTGATGTAATCCTTGAGCGAAAGGCTGATTTTGCGGTTTTCGAGGTCGAACTTGAGGATCTTCATGGTCACGATGTCTCCCACCTTGACCACGTCCTCGGCGCGCTGGCCCTTCTGCTTCACAAGGGTCGAGACATGCGCCAAGCCCTCGATGCCCTGTTCCAGCTCCACGAAGGCCCCGAATTCCGTGATGCGCGTCACCTTCACCTCGACAGCCGAGCCGACGGGATATTTTTCGCGGGCGGCGGCCCAAGGATCGGGCTCCATGTGCTTGAGGCCCAGTGAAATCCGCTGATGCCGGGGATCGATCTCCAGCACCTTGCACCGGATCTTGTCGCCTTTTTTCAGGACCTGCTTGGGATGGTTGATCTTCTCGCCCCAGGACAGGTCGGACACGTGGATCATCCCGTCCACGCCCTCGGGCAGCTGGACGAAGGCGCCGAAATCGGTCATGCCCGTCACTTCGCCCTCGATAATCGTTCCGGGAGGATAATTGGCCTTGGCCAGGGTCCACGGATCCACCGAGGTCTGGCGCAAGCTGAGGGAGATGCGCTGCCGCTCCTCGTCGATGCTCAGCACCTTGACCTGGATCTCATCCCCTTCCTTCAACAGTTCGGAGGGATGATGGATCCGCTTGGTCCACGACATTTCGGATATATGAATCAAGCCTTCCACCCCGTCCTCGAGGCAGACGAAGGCGCCATACTTGGTCAAGCTGGTGACCTTCCCGGTGACCATCATGCCGGGAGGGAATTTCTCCTGGATGTTCATCCAGGGATCGGGGGACTTCTGCTTCAGACCCAGCGAGATCCGCTCGCCTTCGACCGCCAGCACCATGACGTCCAATTCCATCCCCACGTGCACCATTTCACGCGGATGGGCGACATGGCCCCAGGACATGTCCTTGACATGCAGCAATCCGTCGATGCCCCCGAGGTCCACGAAGGCGCCGAAATCGGTCAGGTTCTTGACGATGCCCTTCACCCAGTAACCCGCCTTGAGGTTCGCCAGTGTTTCGGTGCGCAGTTTCTCCCGCCGCTCTTCCAGCCACTGCCGTTGCGAAAGAATCAGGTCCCGCCGGTTGCGCATCTCGAGGATTTTCGCCTCGATGACCTGGCCGATCAGCGCTTTCTGCTCCTCGGGCGAACGCGCGCCCGGGCCCATCTGAGAGAAGGGGATGAACCCCCGCACACCATCCACGTCGACCTGGAAACCGCCGCGGAGAATGTCCTTGATCACGCACCGCACCGGCTCGCCGTTCTTGAAGGCCCGCCGCAGCATGCGCTTGGCCATGCGTTCCTTGGCGCGCTTGCGGGAAAGGATGGGCAATCCATCCCGCCCCTCCCGGCTCACCACCATCACCTCCACGTCCATCCCGACGAACACGTTCGGATCCTTGCCGTCGTCGAGAAATTCATGCAGGTTGATCACGCCTTCCGACTTCGAGCCGATATCGACCACGACATCGTCGGTGGTCACTTTCAACACCTTGCCCGTAATGATCTGGCCGTTCTCGATCTCCGACATGCTCTGATCGATCAGAGACTCCATGTCGATGTCGTCCTGGTCGAGATCGTCGATGTCGGTCTCTCCCCGCCGGACGCTTTCCCTTGGGACCCCGGAGTCATCCTTGGTTAACCGAACCCGCCCCTCCGTCAAGGCTGGTTCATCTGGGGTTTGAGTTACCGCCAGCTCTCGTTCCTGTTCAATCATCTGGCTTACGGCCTCCAGTTTTCGTTTCGTGAAAGGGTTCCGTGTGGTTCCCCTATGGCCACGGCCCCGCCGCCCGGTTGCCCGTGGCGGTCCGGCGCCGGATGGATTCTACATTGATTTTACCGCCTTGTAAGGTTCTCCGAATTTCATCCAGGCTGTTTTTTGTCAACGGTTGCCGAATTCGGGATCACCGCCCCCAACGCCCGCAGGGATTTTTCGATCGCTTCCGTGAAGGCCCGCACCCGTTCCGCGCCGATTTTTTTCCCCTCCACCGCCTCTGGACGCAAGACTGGACCCACTCGCATCCGCACCCGGCGGGGGCGGGGAAAGCGGGCATGACTGGGCATCGCCTCAAAGGTGCCGGACAGATAAACCGGAACCACGGGCGCGCCGGTCTTCAGGGCCATCCAGGCCAATCCGTTCTCCAAGGGGTGCAACTTTCCATCCAGGCTGCGCGTGCCTTCGGGAAAAATCAGCAACGCCTTGTGGTTTTCCATCAGGCGGATGACGGTGCGGATGGCTCGCAGGTCCCCTTCCCCCCGCGACACGGGGTAGGTCCCCATCCATCGAATCCACCAACTGAGGATTGGTACGGAAAACAATTCCTCCTTCGCGAGGAACGTGATTTGCCGTGGGATGGCGAGAGCGATCAACGGCGGATCCAGAAAACTGCAATGATTGGCCGCCAGAAGGACAGGACCCGTTGGGGGAATATGTTCAAGACCCTGAGCCGTCAGCCGAAAGTAACTCCTTACGAGAGGTTGCAAGAGACACCACTGAATGCGATAATGGCGTTGCATTCGGGTTCGATGATCCACTGCCATAACGATATCATTCGAAATTTTTTCTGACAAGGTATTCCAATCACTTTTCGTCTTGATTTTCCAACGTTTCAATGGTTTTCCGGATCAGAAAAACCGTCAGCGCGGCGAAAAAAAGGCATTGCATGAGAGTGAACTGGTATGAAACCTCGATCCGGGGATGGTTTTCGATCATCGAGCGCCCAAGGTATTTTATACTGCCTTCCGGAAATAATGTCGAGATCCCGGCCAGGGGGCTGAGAAACATGAATCCGAACGTCAACAGGTACGACAGCGCCGAAAACATGGACAAGTTGATCCGCGGAATCAGGAATGGCGCGACCAGCGTGGCCAGGATCACCACCCCCGACACCGCCAGGGCCCGGTTGGTGTACCGGAAATACGCCGAACAAAACAGACCCCAGGCGGTGTACAGCACCAAGGAGACAAAGAGCAAAAATGGGTAGGATACCATGGCCAGGGTGTCGGCCTGGTTGGTGGCCAGGTCGACCTCGTACCCCAGGTAGCCGCAGATCAGCTGGATGGTCATGCCCGGCAGATACAACGCCAGGGCGATCGTGAAACTGTATTGCAGGCTGGTGGTGAATTTCGCCTGCACGATCTGCCGCGCGCTCAACAGCGTGGTCCGCAACAGCCCCAGGGTCTCGCGCTCCTGATCGGAACTGATGCTGGTGGCGGCCAGCGGCAGGGTGAAGAAGGCCGCCGAGATGAACGGCAGGGAGAGAAAAAGCCAGGATCCGTTGTACGACGCCAGAGGCAAGGTCATCACCGAGATCATCAGCGCCCCGTAAAACAGCCGGACCAGCACCGGCAGGCGGGCGAACCACTGGACCCGCCGCTCCAGCACCAGGCCCGGATTCCCCTCCTCCGAGGTCGTTTGAAAGGTGATGGCGTAATCCCGCTCCCGGGGGATGAACACTTCGCCATCCGGACCGCGGTCCCCCTCCTCCACGCGGCTCCCGAAACCCGCCCCCACCGAGATGAGCCGGACCATCCGCGTGGTCAGCGCCAACAACAAAACGCTCGCGCCCGCCGACAACAGAATGAACACCAGCAGCGGGAATTCCCGCCGCCGGAACGCCCCCGGGCCGCCCAGCAACTGGTTCAACGTGAAAAAGGGGCTGAAATATTGGAAATAGTGGTTGATCGTGGGATCGTCTTTCCAGGAAACCTCCGATAGGAAATACCACACGCTCCCATGATAAGGTATCAACAAACCCCAGGTCACAGTGAGGGCCACGGCGATCAGGTACACCTCATACACCCGGGGACGCAGCGTCGAACAAAACAGTCCCAGGCAGGCGAACAACCCGGTGGTCGCCAGCAGCAACAAATAGGTGCGCAGCACGTCGTCGAATCCCAGCCCGCCCCCCAAAAAACAGAGCGCCAGCACCGGAATGGACGCAGTCAGCAGCAAACAGACGTACAACAAGGGCGCGATCAGTTTCACCAGGACCAGATGCAGCACCGAGATGGGTGAGGAAAGCAGCAAATCCAGCGTCATCTTCTCCCGCTCTTCCACGATGGAGGGCGCGATGAGGATCGGCATCAGGAACAGGATCAAGAGCAAATGCCCCCGGGCCAGATAATAGAAGAGCAGCCGGGCCCCGGCGGCGATGTCCCGCCCCGGACGCCAATAATCCACGAACACCATCCAGTTCTGGCCGACCACCACCAGCAGCGCGGCCAGAAAAATGAATAAACACAGAAACGACTTGCGGCTGCGCAATAAAATCCGCAATTCCCGGATCAGCAGGGGGGAGATCAGCGCCGGGTATTCGTGTCGCGGTGATGTCATGGCCGGTTTTCTGAATCCCTATCCGTGGTGAAGGCGACGGGCGCCTGGAATATTGTACCTTGTTCAGGGATTTTCCTCACTCACCCGCCTGTCACCCCTCATCATGACGAATCATGGCCCGGACGGTAAGGCGCGTGAACCATACAGATCCCAAAATCAATACGGCGGCCTGAGCCGCCACGAACGCGTACGCTTCCAGGGGCAATTGATTCTTGACCAGCGGGACGAAGGGAAAGCCCACCGCTTCCGGAAAGTGGAATCCCACCATTTTCAACTGGTTGCGCGGCATGAGGGCCAGGAAACCCACCACCGGGGCGAACAGAAACGCCAGCTTGCCCAGGGTTCCGAATCCCACCCGGAAGGGTGAATCCACCGGGATGGTGGTTCCGCGCGGCAGGAGCGGCGGGGGGGAAACGCCCAGGGTAAAGCCCAGGAAAGGCAGGACGATGGTCAACATGACCGCCGCCCCGATGAACATCAACGCCCGGCTGGACCGGCGGAACCAGGCCGATCCCAATAAGGCCAGGGCCGTGTAAAAGCGGATGACGCCGTAGAGGAACAACGGAAAGAGCAACAAGACGATGGTGTCGTGGGCCTTGTACGCAAAGACCGCCCTGGGCCCCCCTGCCCATCCGTACAACAAGCGCGCGATCATTCCCGGCAGATACAGGGAGTAGGCGCACACCAGGCTGTAACTCAGGCAGGTTTTGTATTTCGCCTGGACAAAATCCCGCATGGGCAACAGGGTCGTGCGCAGGAGGTCCAGGGTTCCCTGCTCGCGTTCCACCCCGATGCGGGTGGCGGTGACGGGCAGCGTGAACAGCAGCGTGAACAGAAAGGGGAACGCGAAAAACACCAGCGTGCTTTCGTAGGCGGCGATAGGGAGGATCAAGAACGAGAAGATCACCCCCGTGTATCCCATCCGGATCAATCCCGGCGAGCGGGCGAACCACTGCAGCCGCTGCTCCAACAGCGGGCCGGCGTTCTCATTCCCGGCGGCGAACCGGCCCGGGAAATCCCGGGTCAGATCCCGGAAAAACAGGCTGGGGCGGCGGATTTCATCTTCCTCCCGCGGGCGCGCCCGCCAGGGACGGACAGGGGGAAACACGGTGGCGTGTTGCATCCGCTTGAAGGCGAAATAGGAGAACAACAAGGCCTGCGCCTCCAGGTTTAGAAAGCCGGCTAAGGCGGCGGAGGGATTGGTGACGGGCGTATTGAGCCGGTGCATGCTCCCGAAGGCCACGAAGGGATTCAAAATCAGCAGACCGTGGTTCATTTCGTACAATCCTTGGAAACGTTCCGACAGAAACGCGGCCCAGTGGTACCGGTCGGTGCTCCAGAAAAACAGAGGACGGATCAACTGCCAGAGCGACCCATGATACGGCAGCCCCACCACCAGGAACAGCGTCAGGAACGCCGTGGCCAGCATCACCTGCCACGTCTTGGCGAAGAGGGTGGAACAAAACAGCCCCAGCGCTCCATACGCCAGGGTAATGCGCAGAAAATAGTGATACACCGAGGCGATTTCTTGGAGCGACAAACCGCCCCCGATCAGGCACAAGGCCAACACCGGCGCGCCCGCGAGCAGCAGCAGGAAAACGAAACCCAGCGGCGCCAGCAGCTTGGCCACGATCACCTGCGCCGTGGAAAGCGGGGAGGAAAGCAGCAGTTCCAACGTGCCGTTTTCCCGCTCACCGACCACGGCCGGGGCGGTCAGGAAGGGGATGAAAAACACCAGAAAATAGAGATGCCCTTGGGCCAGGGTGAAAAACATGCGGCGCATGGCCGCGGTGTTGTCGCTCGCCGGGGACCAGGCCAGGCGCAACTGCCCCCAACTCAGCAATCCGGTCCCCACCAGCAGCGCCAGAAAGAAAAACAAGATCCAAAACGGGCGGGCGGTCCGTAAAAAACTCCGCAACTCCCGGGACAAGAGCGGCGAGGACCAACCGCCGCGCGAATCGGATGGCATCCGCTTCCTCCCCTCTGACAAAATCCCTTTTTTTGTCTATTCTTGGTACAGATACCAAGGTATCGTAAGTGGGAATTTTTGTCTCCAGGACGCGCGCGAGGGGGACGAACGCTTTGACTGTGGTCTGCCATTCCAACCGGATACGCACCTTGTCCATTCCGCTGTTTCCCGCGGCCTTTTTGATTTCCACGCCCCTCCAGTTCAAACGGGCCGGAGCGCTCGGCGGGTGGCTGCTCGCGGTGCTGGCCCTGGCCTCGCTGGCCGGGGCGGCGGAAAGCGGCCGGACCGTGACCTTCAGCGACCAGGATCCCATCACCGCCAAGGTCAGCATCGGCCTGGACCCTGACTGGCCGTACCGGCGGGATTACTCCTGGGTTCCCCTGACCGTGGAGTTGACCAACCGCCGGGACGATTTCACCGGCCGCCTGCTGGTCCGCTTGAAGCAGGGCACGGTCACCTATTCCACGCCCATCGACCTGCCGGCAAACACCAAAAAATCCTACAGCCTGATGGTGTACGTCCCGGAATTGCTGGACGAACTGGAGTTTTACGTGGCCACCCCGCGGCGGGAAATCCCCGTCCAGGTCGTCACCGTCTCCACCGCCTATCAGACCACCAACCGCTTCATCGCCGTCATCAGCCCGGAACGGGGATCGCACGACCATTTCGCCCACCGCACGGAGGAAGAGAACGTGGAGCTCTTCCGGCGGGTGCTGTACACCACCCCGGCCCACTTGCCCCAAAACATCTTCGGCTACCAGAACGTGGATGTGGTGATCTGGGACGGCGGGCCGGTGGCCGCCCTCGCGCCCGGACAGGTGAAGGCGCTGGAGGATTGGATCCAGGCCGGCGGCTCGCTGGTGCTGGCCGCGGGACAATACTGGCAGGAACTGAACGCCTCCCCCTTCCGGTTGTATATCCCCATGACCCTCACGGGCTCCCTGGCGCTGGATTCCGGGACGGCGCTGGACGCTCCCGGCGAAAACGCCACTCCCGTGCTCTCGGCAGGGACGGTGATCGCCACGGGGGAACTGCTGCCCGATCCCCAAATCCGCGTGCGCCTGCGGGCCGGGGAGCATCCCTTCCTGGTGGAACGGCCCTGGGGCGCGGGCCGGGTGGTCTTCTGCGCCGCCCGGATCGACACCCCCCTGTTCCAGGACCCGGCGCATGAGTTCATCTTCAAGGAATACTTGTGCGAGGGCCCCCTGGCCTTCAACTCGAAAGTGCCCGGCCTGTTGGATCAGGACATCCTCGGCTTCCTCCGCTGGATGATCCAGGCGGAGCTGCCCAGCACCTGGTTCATCGCCGTGTACTTGGGCATCTACATACTCCTGGTCGTGCCCGTCAATTACCTGGTCTTCCGGATGATCGGCCGCCTGGAATGGGCGTGGTTCACGGTGCCTATCTGGGCGGTGGTGTTCGCCTACGGGGCCTATTACATCGGCGCGCTGCGCCAGCAGGGCAGCGTGGCGGTCAACGAAATCAGTGTCGTGGAGGCGCGCCCCTCCAGCGCCGTGGGGACCGCCACCACCTATTGCTCCATCTATTCTCCGGTCCGCAAGTGGTACACCATCCGCTTCGACGATCCAGCCGCCTATCCGCAATTGCCCGATGTCGACCGCGCCCGGAGCGGCGGGCCCGCCGCGGACGAGACCTTGAGTATCCAGTACCTGGACGGCGCCACCCTCGTCGAGGATTATTTGATCTACCATTGGTCCCAGCGTTTGCTCAAGGCCCAGCACGAGGTCTCTCTCGGGGAGGGCGTGGACGTGAATTTGCGCTGGGAAAACAACAACCGCCTGAGCGGTTCGATCACCAACCGGACCGGCATGACGCTGGTCAATCCCACCCTGCACACCCTGAACGCCGAATATCAGTTCGAAAGCCTGGCCGGCGGCGCAACGCTCACCCTGGATGAAAACTGGGCCGCCCACCCTCTGCCCGATGACCGCGGCCTGCGCATGATGCGCATGCCCCGCGCCCCCTTTTCCAATTATCAACAATACGAACGGGATCCCGCGCGCTTCATCCAGGAGAACCTGAAATACCAGTACGGCCGGTGTTTCTTCGAAGAGAATCCCTCCGCGGGGCAGGTCCTGCTGACGGCCCGGCTCGAGATGCCTCCCCTGCGTTTCCGCATGAACGGTGTTCCCGTGTCGCCCCGGGGCGAGACCTTGCTGTGCGTGGTGCTGCCTCTCCGCAAACCGCTTCAAGGCCGGCTGATTCTGGATCCCAACGCCTGGCGCTATGTTTCCTCGGCCCTTCCCGTTTTCGGAGGGGGCTACGGCTTCGCTCCCCCGCGCGGCGGCCCCATCCCGCGGGGCATGCCCTATGGCGGCGGCCCGTTTCCCGGAAATGGAATCATGCAACTGCAGGGCTCCAACAACCAGGAAATTGTCTGGGACCTCACCACGGAGATCCCTCTCACCGGCGGAAAAATCGAATCCCTCAAAATCGAGGCCCGCTACGGCGATATGGGCTTTCCCTTCGCCCCCTCCGCCGCGCCCTCCGCCGCGCCCTTTGAACTGGTGAAGGGGAAACCCGCCTCGTGGGAGTACGAACTCTTTCTCCAGAACCTCTACGAGGTGAAGTACGATCCGCTGTCCGCCATCGCGGACGGGGACGGCTACCTGATCAATCCCGGCCGCTACGTGGACAAAATCTCCAGCGTGATGGCGATGAAATTGAAAGCCCCGCCCAACCGGACGATCCAAATCAATCCCGCCAACCTGCTGGTGGAGTTGAGCATCAATTTCGGCACGGAATCGGGCGGCGTTTTTCTGGGCCGGTACGTGGACGCGGTGGAAGAAAAGCCAAAGCCGTATTCCTCCGGCGCCGAGTAAAGAAAGCGGAGCGGCCCATAATCCGGAAACCAGGCCCATGGGGCAGGGAGTCAAGCATGATCCGCATCGAGGGATTCTCGAAAAAATACGGCGACAAAACCGCCGTCTCCAACTTCAATCTGCACGTGGAGAAAGGCGACATCTTCGGTTTCATCGGCCCCAACGGCGCCGGCAAGACCACGACCATCCGCTTTCTGGCCACGCTGCTCAAACCCACGGCCGGCGAGGCGTGGATCAACAACTTCAGCGTCACCAAGCAGCCCATGGAGGTGCGGCGCTCGATGGGGTACATGCCCGACTCGTTCGGCGTTTACGAGGGCATGCGGGTGTGGGAATACCTCGACTTCTTCGCCGCCGCCTACAACATCAAAAAGGAAAAGCGCAAGCAGATCATCCGTGACGTGATCGAACTGCTCGACCTCAACAACAAGCGCGACGACTTTGTCGAGGGACTCTCCCGCGGGATGAAACAACGCCTCTGCCTGGCCAAGACCCTGGTGCATGACCCGGAAGTGTTGATCCTCGACGAGCCCGCCTCCGGCCTCGATCCCCGCGCCCGCCATTACATCAAGGAACTGCTCAAGGAACTGCAGCGGATGGGCAAGACCATCTTCATCTCCTCGCACATCCTGGCCGAGCTGGCCGACTGCTGCAACAAGATCGGCATCCTCGAGCGGGGAGTTTTGCTGGCCTCGGGCGACATCAAAACCATTATGAGCCAGGTGCGCGAGAACATCATCCTCGAAATCGAACTCCTGCAGCCCGATCCGCGCCTGGAGAAGATCATTTGGGGATTTCCCGGCGTGCAGAACGTGGAATCGATGGGCCAGGTGACCCGCGTGGAATACCAGGGCGATCTGCGCGAAATCCCCAAACTGCCTAAAAAACTGATCGATGAAGGGATCGAGCTCCTCTATTTCCGCGACCTGCCCGCCGATCTGGAAGAGGTCTTCATGAAAGTCACCAAGGGCGAAGTGGCCTGAGAAGGAATCCCAAACCGCCAGGAATGAGGAGCCCCCCGTTGCGCGAATCCCGTGGTACAATAAGGCAAAACCAACCGCGGGATGGCGATGGCCCAGGAACCGTTGATCCCTCTTCTCCCCGATGATGAATCGATCCAGCGCCAACGGCTGATCTGGCTGGCCGGCTTGCGCCGCTACGCCGCCGGGGGGATGGCCGCCGCGGCGGTGATCGGCCGCTATGTTTTGGGAATCCACATCCCCGTGGGAATTCTGATGCTGCTGGCGGCCGGCGTGGAGCTGTACAATTGGTATTTCGCCCGTCGGCTGGAGAAACGGCCATACAATCCTCAGATCGCGTTTCACCAAATCATCCTCGATATCCTCTTTCTATCCTTGGCTTTGTTTTTCACCGGCGGATTTTTGAATCCTTTCTTCACGGTCTATTTCTTCGTCGTCATCACCGCCTGGATCACCCTCAGCCGCTGGCAGAGCCTGATCATCACCTTGATGGTCCTGGGCGCGTTCGGCTTGCAGGGCCTCTCGCCCCGGGTGATCCCCATCGACATGCGCCTCAGCGGCGAGGGGCTGCTGAAAATGGGCGAATTGCCCTTCCACGTGGTCGGCGCGCCGTTCAGCTTCGTCCTGACCACCCTGCTCACCGCCTATTCCGTTTCGGTGATCATGCGCGACCTGCGCCGCCAGGAACTCGAAGTCCGCGCCGCCCGCCAGCAAGCCGAATTGGAACTCCACAAGCTCGACAACATCCTGCGCCACGTGGAAGCGGGCATGCTGGTGCTGGATGGCGGCCAGCGGGTGGAGTGGGCCAACGACCGGGTGCAGGCCTGGTTCGGGCCGGAAGGGATGGACGAAACGCGGGCCTGCTACCGGGTCAGCCAAGCCGCCCGCCGGATCCCGGCGCGCGCGGGGGGGAAAGGATCCGGAAGTGAAACCGCGCATTATTTCGAAACACGGCTGCCCACACTCGCGCAAGGCGTCCGCGACTTTGAAATCGTCGTCAATCCCATTAGCGACGCGCGGGGCGAACAGGTGCGGATGGTGGTGATGATTCTGGATGTAACCGAACAGAAGAAAAACCAGGAGCAATGGGCGCAGGCCCAGAAACTGGCGGCGATCGGCCAGCTGGCCGCCGGCGTCGCGCACGAAATCAACACTCCCCTGGGAACCATCAACATCCTGGCGCACGAAGCCCAGGACATTCTGCGCCAGTCCCCGGACCTGCGCGATTGCCCCTACCGCGCCGAGCTGGAAGAATTCCTCGCCACCATTCACGGCCAAACCCGGCGCTGCAAGGACATCATCCAAAGCCTGCTGAACTTCTCCCGCAAGCCCATTCCGGCGCGCGCGCTCTGTGATCTCAACCAGCCGGTCCGCCAGGCGGTTGAACTCATCCACGCCAAGGCGTCCCGGATCACCCTGATGGAGGAACTGGACGAATCCCTCCCCCTCACGGTCACCGACGCCGAGGGCGTCGAGCGGGTGGTCTTCAACCTCCTGCTCAACGCCGCCGACGCGCTGGAGGAGGTCCACGACGCGCCGCGCATCCGCGTGCGGACCGCGCACGCCAACGGGATCATCACCATCCGGGTGACCGACAACGGCGCGGGCATCCGCCCGGAAGACCTCCCCCATATCTTCGAACCGTTCTACACCACCAAGACGGTTGGCAAAGGCACCGGCTTGGGCTTGTATGTCTCGTATGGCACCATCCAGGACCTGGGGGGAACCCTGGAAATCGCCAGCGAGCCGGGCCAGGGGACCACGGCCACGATTTGTTTACCGGTGAATCAGGAATCAAACCATGGGAACCATCTTGCTGGTTGACGACGACGCCGTGTTCCGGCAGACCATGGGCCGCGCCCTGGAACGCCGCGGCCATACGGTCGCGTATGCGGAAAACGGG
The DNA here is from genome assembly GCA_041946805.1 of bacterium. Lineage (GTDB taxonomy): Bacteria > Hinthialibacterota > Hinthialibacteria > Hinthialibacterales > Hinthialibacteraceae > JABLXU01. The sequence continues at coordinate 15,259 of JBHGBC010000073.1, read as the reverse complement.
GAAGCCGCCCTGCGCGCCGGACCGTTCTCCGAACTCGACGCGGCGGTCATCGACCTGCGCATGCCGGGCATGGACGGCCTGGAACTGCTCCGACGCCTGCGCGAGATCGACGCCACCCTGCCCGTCATTGTCCTCACCGGCCACGGCTCCATCGCCACCGCCATCGAGGCCATCCAACAGGGCGCGTTTCATTACTTGACCAAGCCCTGCGACATCCCCGAACTGGAAATCTATCTTCACAAGGCCATCGATCAGCGGAACGTGCGGCGCGAAAACGAACAGCTGCGCGGCCTCATCCAGCGCGCGCGGGACACGCACGGCATTGTCGGCGGCGGCCCCGCCATCCGCAACCTGCTCAACCTCATCGAACGCATGAAGGACGCGGACGCCCCGGTGCTGGTCATGGGCGAAAGCGGCACGGGCAAGGAACTGGTCGCCCAAGCCCTCCATTACCAGGGCAAGCGGCGCGAGCATCCCTTCATCGCTATCAACTGCGCCACGCTCAAGCCCGAACTGCTCGAAAACGAACTCTTCGGCCATGTCTCCGGCGCGTTCACCGGCGCCGTGAACCGCAAGGAAGGCCTGCTGGCGGTGGCCGGCCCGGGCACCCTCTTCATCGACGAAATCGCCGACATGGACCCCAACGTCCAGGCCAGTCTCCTGCGCGTCATCGAAACCGGCGAATACCGACCCCTCGGATCCACCAAGATTTACAAAACCACGGTGCGCATCGTCGCCGCCGCCAACCGGGACTTGGCCAAGGAAGTGACCGCCCAGCGCTTCCGTCAGGATCTCTACTACCGCCTCTCCGTGCTGGTGATCCCCACCCCCCCGCTGCGCGAAAATCCGGACGACATCCCCCTGCTGGTCGAAGCCTACCTCGACCGCTCCCACGCCCGGCAGAAGGGATTTCAATTCTCCCCCGGCGCGCTCGAAGCCTTGCGGGCCTATTCCTGGCCCGGCAACGTGCGCGAACTCTTCAACATCTGCGAACGCGCCGTGCTGTTGTCCAACGACAAGGTCATCACCAAGGAAACTATCTTCGCCCTGCTCTCGACTGGAATCCCCTTCACGGCCTCGGGACCGGTTTCCTCCCCGGCGGCGGCCCCCTCCGCGATTCCACCCCACGGCCCCCGCTCTCTCGATGAAGTGGAAAAAGAACACATTGGCCAGGTTCTCGAGCAGGTGGGCAACAACGTCTCGCGGGCGGCGGACATCCTGCGAATCGACCGCCGTACCCTGCAACGTAAAATGGTCAAGTACGGCCTGCGGGGAACGTGAAAGAGATGCCTACGGGAGATGGTTTGGAGAAGATAGAGAATAGGGAAAAATCGTCGAGGGGAGAAATCCTCTAAGGATGAAATCACCATGTCTTCCAAGATGGCAGAGGCTCGTTGCCGCAGGCCTCTGCTGCTGGTGTCCGAATGCCACAGCCTCTGTAAAACCATTCCCTCTCTGTTTGGGAAAACGCCGGGATGAGGGCATTAGCGGCGCCGGCATCCTTGCCTGCCTGCGCCCCGTGGGAGCGCTCCTCGCTTGGCCAGGGTCAATGCCCCTGCCACGAACTCCCTGGCCGGCCGGCTTAGCGTGGCGCAATCCATCAATCCCACACTCTTGTACGATAAAAAAACCCTTTTCGGAGAAAAACCTACTCCCCTTTTCTCTCTCTCCCCTTGTGGACTGATCTGCACCCAGTAGTCCTGATCCGGCAACAGCATTTCATCCCCGCGGGGGATGAATGTGAATAACTGTAGGCGGTAGCCTATGGTTCCGTGATGAAAAAAACAACAATCCTCCAGGGATTGAACGCAAAATCAATCGATCCCTGAAGGATTGATATATTTGGGAACGGTACGGGGGATTGTCACCCCCGCCTATTCCTATTCAATCCCATTGGGATTGGATGCAGGCGGCACGTCGGCATTACCATTTCCTGGATCCCCGCTTTCGCGGGGATGACATCCTGATAAGACTTTGGAGTTAAAAAAAGCCCTCTGGGAGAAGACCAGGGGGAGGAAATTGACAGACAACCCAATCGAAAAACCGCGGCACGTTGCAACAGACTCCCGCTGCATTGCTTTGCGCCCGTCCTCCTTTCCTTTCACGGGCGGGAAGCCGGTGCAACCTCTTTCCTTCACCCTCCTTCTCCTCGACAATTGTAATATTGTGGACAGGGGAGAAAACCGATGATACTGTAACATTTGGACTTCTCCCATTACAATAAATAAGGGAAAAGTATATTTGCAAAAAGCGTGTCCAGCAGGCCCCGCGAAAGTATACTCCCGGCAACCGGCGGGCCGGGCACAGGAGCGATTGGGTGATTTACAGAACAGGGGTGGGAATGGTTCTCATGCTGCTGGCGGTGGCGGGCATTCCGCGAGCGGACGTGATTTATCTCAAGAGCGGCGAAAAAATCGAAGGGGTGGTCAAGGACACAGGCGGCCGGGAAGTCGAGATCGAAACCGCGGGGGGGATATTCTCGTTTCAGCGGGACGCGATCGCCCGGATCGAAGCCAGTTCTCTCTTCGCCAACTTGTTGACCAAGGCCCGCAGCGAGGAAATCCGGCTCAACTACACGGAGGCGATCCAGTTCTACAATGACGCGATCCGGGCCGCCCAAACGGCGGAGGAACAAAAGGAAGCCCAGCATCAGTACGAAGACTCAATCAAGCGGTTTATCGATAGTTTCGCCACCCACGATCCGCTGACCCAGGGTCTCAAGGACATTCAGGATATCGAGACAGTCAAGCGCCAGATCTCCGATCCGCGGGTGCTGGGCATGCTGCAATCGGCGCGGCTGCAGTTGGACAATCAGGTCGTGCGGGCTTATTTCGATGACGGCAAACGGCTGGAACTGCGGCAGGAATACCGCCCGGCCATCGAGCGGTACCAGGTCATCCTCGATCAATACGCGAGCCATCCTTTGGCCAAAAACCTGGACGAAATCATCAACGGTTTGTATCTGAAATGGGGTGAAACGGCATACCAGCGCGACAAGGCCGGCTCGCTGGAGGCCAAGGAAGCGTTCCTGGGGCTGCTCGAACGATCGCCGAATCACCCCAAAGCCCTCTTTTACCTGGGCGTGATGGCGGCGGAGGAGAAAAACTATCCTCAGGCGATCCACTATTTGTCCATGGTTGACGATTCGGCCCTGTCGAGTCCCGAAAGCCGCCGGAAAAGCACGCTGTTGGCCCGCGCGAAAGAATCCCTCCAACCGAAGCCCACGCCCATACGCTATGTGCCTCCCCCCCCTCCACCGGAACCGGAGCCGGAACCCAGCCGGACCGAGCAGCTCCGCGGCTGGTTCGGCGGCATCCTGGCCTCGGGGCGGGAATTCATCGACCATCTTACCCGGGGCTCGGGAGATGTGCTGTCCCAATTCGCCTCGTTGTTTCAATATTTTCTGATCGGCCTGGGCGTGTTGATTGTCTTCTGGTATATCCCCATGAAGATCCTGTTCCGTGATCTGCCCAACCGCCGGGTGATTTACTACAACTGGCGCAAGATCGTGCGCTACACGGGGCTGCTGGGGCTGATCCTCTATTTCATCGACCGCTGGCGGCGGGAAGAGCCCAAGAAGCGCTGCCCCGCGTGCAACCGGTCCATTGACAATCCGGACTTGTTCGACAATTACGATTTCAGCGTCTGTCCCTTCTGCAACGTGCAGATCAAGCCGCCCTTCACATTGCCGGAAATCATCCAGTCGAACGCTCTGTTCATGGCCCGCAGCCGCGCCTTGTCGGACAATCCCCACGATATGGCCCAGCGCGAGCAGATGCTGAACTTCTTGTACCTCATCATGGTGTATGGGAAAAAAATCCGCGCCAGCGACATCCACCTGGAGCCTGAAGAGCAGCGGCTGCTGGTGCGCTACCGCGTGGACGGCGTGCTGACCGAATCCATCCCCGTGGAAGGGGGGCTGAACAGCCTGCTGGTCAGCTGCGTCAAGGTAGTGTGCAACCTGAACATCGCCGAACGGCGCTTGCCCCAGGACGGTCATTTCCGGCGGGTGATTCTGGGCGAGGAGGTGAACATCCGGGTTTCCACCATCCCCACGCGCCTGGGCGAGAAGGTGGTGCTGCGGCTGCTGGACAAGCACATCGTCAAGGCGCCGCTCGACCGGCTGGGCATGCGGACCGAGACGCTCGAGAGATACCGCCAGGTGATTTCGTCCTCGCACGGTCTGATTCTCGCCACCGGGCCGACGGGCAGCGGCAAGACCACCCTGCAGTACGCCTCGCTGCAATACCTGAACGACGGGACCCAAAATATCATCACGGTCGAGGACCCGATCGAGTACGAGCTCGAGGGCATCAACCAGGTGCAGCACAACACCGCCACGGGACTGACCTTCGCCACCGCTCTGCGCTCGATCCTGCGCCAGGATCCCGACATCATCATGGTGGGTGAAATCCGCGACCTGGAGACCGCCTCCATCTCGGTCAATGCGTCGCTCACCGGCCACCTCGTGTTTTCCACCTTGCATACCATCGACACCTCCAACGCCCTGTCGCGGCTGATCGACCTGGGCGTGGACGTGAAGCTGCTCAGTTCCGCCATCCTGTGCATCGTGGCGCAGCGGCTGGTGCGCAAACTGTGTCCCCATTGCAAAAAACAAACCACCGCTTCCTCCCGCGAAATCAACCTCTTCGGAAAAGACGGCAAACTCCTGGAAGGCCAGCCGATTTTCCGGCCCCGCGGCTGCCGCGAATGCCTGGGCACCGGCTACCTGGGCCGCACGGGAGTGTATGAAATTCTGTTTCCCAATCCCGAGATCCGCGAATTGACCGAAAAAGGGGCCAGCAATATGGACATCCGCCAGGCCTCGCTGCGGACGGGGATGAAGACCATCCGCGAGGAAGGCCTGTTCAAGGTGCTGGGGGGGGTGACATCCATCGAAGAAGTGTTGCGGGTCACCACGGAAGACATCACCGCCAAGGACGAGTCCCGGGAGGCCGAGCGGCCGGTTCCCACCGAAACGCTTGACTCCGAACGGACCGGGGATTTTTAAGATCCGCTATTCCGCTGCCCGGATTCGACGGGAGGAAACGGAGAATCTCCTCCCGGGATTTTCACGAAATCTCAACAGAATCCAGACACGAATTGGATCCCCGCTTGCGGGGGATTGATAGCTTGAGGGGATGTCGGAGCCAAGATTCAATGTACGGGAATTGAGCAGATGCAGCCATTCCATGCGGCGCGTGTGAGGTAATCCATGTCCCGGCGGCGCTGGTACCCCGATTTCTACGACACGTATTTCTATCCCCCTTCGCGGCCGCGGGAGGCGAAGGGAGGCATCAAGGCGCAAACCAAGCGGGGCGCGTTCGGCGAGAGCTGGTGGGCGAAGCGGTGGATCCAGGTGCTGGAGAGCTTCCACATCGGCGCGCGCCTGGGCCGGGGCCGCTCATACGCACGGTCCGGTCAGGTCCTCTCCGTCGATATCGAAAAAGGCTTGGTCCTGTCCAAGGTGCAAGGATCTCGCCCCACGCCGTATTCGATCAAGATCAACATGAAAGTGTTGTCGAATCCGGACTGGGAAAAGTTGGCGGCCGCCCTGTCGCAACAGCCGCTGTTCGCCGCCAAACTCGCGGCGGGCGAGATGCCGCAGGAAATCGAAAAGGTTTTTGAAGATCTGGGGCTGTCATTGTTTCCCTCGAAGTACGCGGATTTGAAAACCGATTGTTCCTGCCCGGATTGGTCGAATCCCTGTAAGCACATCGCCGCGGTGTTTTACCTGCTGGGGGAGGAATTCGACCGGGATCCGTTTCTTCTCTTCACGTTGCGGGGCATGACCCGGGAGGAACTGCTGTCCCGCGTCACGCAATCGCCAGCCGTTTCACGGGAGCCGGCCGGGAAGATCCGGGAGCCGGCCATACCCCCCGAGCCCCTGCCCGCGGCTCCGGCGCTCTTCTGGGGGGGACCGGAAGGAATCCATCCCGGAATCGGCGAGGTTCACGCCCCCGCGGTCGCGGCGGCGCTTCCCAAGCGTCTGGGCAATTTTCCCTTTTGGCGGGGATCGGAGCGGTTTTGGGAGACGATGGGAATGGTTTATCAGCAAGCCACGGAGTTGGGACTGCGCGTCACGGCGGGCGAGTGGAAATCCGAGAGCCCGGACACGGATTGAGATCGCAAAGAGGGGATGAATGAAGTAACGAGTTTTGCTCTTTCACCCTTTGGATGATCCGTAAGGCTGATTGTCAAAGAAAGAAGATCCCTCTCCCCGAGGGAGAGGGAAGACGGTCTGAATCACGATGGCCAGGATACACAGGATGACCAGGATTACGAGGGATTGCGCTTCGCTAATTCATCCTACCTGAACCCCCCCTCCTACCCTTCCTTAAATTTGGGGGGTGGAATTGAATTACATTTCCCCGTCCACGGGGACGGTTTGCCCGGCCGTGGCGGAATCGCGGATGGCTTGCAGGACGGCCATCCCCCGCCGTATGAAGGCTGGGGGGACCAAGAGCGGTTCCTCCTCCCGCAGATACGCGGCCAGGTTTTGGTAGAAAAGCACACCCTCAGGTTGTACAGGCGGAGGCAGCGGATGCGCGCTTTCGAGGATTTCACGGAGGCCGGGTCCTTTCGGTTGAGTTCGGCGAAGCACCGCCGGGCCTTTGTCGGTTTCCATCAGAATCGACCCTTCTTCGCCGATCACGTACCAGCGGGGCAGCGTATGCGGGGAAATGCGTGAATTTTCAGCCTTGACGTTCAAGCCGTCAGCGTATGTCAGGCTGGCGAAATAGGCCGTCTCCACTTCGCGCGACCATACGGCGGTCTTGGTTTCCGCGTACACCCGGACGATCGCCCCCGGAGCCAATAACAGCAACTGGTCGAGATCGTGAGGAACGCAGTCGTAGATCACCCCCCCACCGTAGCGTTTCTCCTGCCGCCAGACCGGATGGAACTCCTGCGCCGGATAGGCCAGAGTGGAATCCATCCGCACCCGCCGCGATTCGATACCCAAAACCTTCCCCACCGCACCTTCCGCCAAAAGCTTCTGGACGCATAGAAACGAAGGCTCCCAGCGCCGGTTTTGAAACAGCGTCACGAGGCGTCCGGTGTCATGCGCAGCCTGAAGGATCCGGTCCGCGCCCCGCAGGTCCAAGGCCAGCGGCTTGTCCACCAGCACGTCCTTGCCGGCCGCCAAAGCTGATAAGGCGATGGCCTCATGGCTGGCCGTAGGCGTGGTAATGACCACCAGGCGTACTCGCTCGTCCGCCAGAAAATCACCGAGGTCCGCGTAAACACGGATTCCCGGAATCCGCCGTTCAGCCAGATCCCTCCGGGCGGGTGTGGTGTCGCATCCCGCGACGAGTTGGAAATCCGGAACGGCCGCGATGCAGGGAACATGGATATCCAATCCGCTCTTGCCCAAACCGATAATGCCGATGGCGGTCATGAATTAATCCTTTCATTCTGAAGGAACGGACGGATTTGCATTCCGGTCTCTCCACCGCGCCAAAACGACCAGTAGTAGCAGCATGACGGTCACCAGCAGGCTGATATACACACTCAGCCATTGAAACGGTTCCAGGCTCTGGGAACGGTCATACAGCCGCCCGATGACTTCTTCCTGCACGATGGGGCCGATGCTGCCAATCCCGTTAATGATCCCCACGGCGGTGAGGGCGTCATACCGGCCGGCGGTGGCGACCGCGCCGGCTCCGTTGAGGATGCTGTCCGGCCCGTACAGCATGAAGCCCACCAGCCCGTAGAGGCAAGCCAGCAGCAACGGGCTGAACGCTCCGTATCGGATCACAAGGACATACGAAAGGGTCATGCCGGCGGTCATGATCAGGCACAGCATCCGCCAGTTTCCCTTAAACATCTTGTCCAAGGCCCAGCCCGCGAGGATCACCCCGGCGAAGCCCGCCCCGTCGAAGATGGCCGAATAATAGGCCGCCTGATCCCCCCGCAGCTGAAATTGGCTCTGCGAGAGGAAGAAGGGCAGCCAGGAATCGAGCGAATACCGCAGAAACTTGAGCGAAAAATAGGTCAGTCCCATCAGGACAATCGTGGGATTGCCGAGCACGCGCAAAAATCCCGCAAGGGGCGTTGGTTCCCGCGCGGCGGCCGATTCTTCAGCGGTCTCTTCCCGGATGACGATCGGCGCCAGTCCTGCGTCTTCTGGCCGGTTCCGGTGGAAGAAAAAAAACATAAGCCAGATCAGTCCCATTCCCGCCGAACAGGCCCAGAACGCGCTCCGCCACCCGAGCCAGCCCAGCATGAAGCCCGCCACCATCTTGACCAAGAGGTTCCCGGCCAAGTAGTTGGTGGACCAGACGCCCATGATCCAGCCGCGTTCCTCCTGGCGGATCCAATGCGCGATGCCGCCGACGTTGCCGGGCCAGCCGCTGGCCTGGGCCAGGCCGTTGAGGATCATGAAGCCGATGAAGGTACCGTAATTGTTGGAAAAGCCGAACACGACGTTGCAGCCGAGGGAGATGCCCATGCCCAACAGCAACAACAGACGCGGGCCGAGTTTGCGCCCCAGCAGGCCGTTGAGAAACTGTCCGGCCATGTAGGCGATCAAAAACGCGGTCCAGATGTGCGCCAGTTCAGTGGCGCTCAAACTGAATTCCTCACCGATGCTCTTTTTGCAGATCGAATAGGCTTTGCGGCAGAGATAATAGCCGGCGTAGCTGGAGTAGGTCGCGATCAGAATCTTCCATCGCCAGAGGGATTGGTCCCGTGACAGCGGGGGAAGCGCGGATGCCGATGATGTGATTGGATCGGATAGGGCGGCCATGGATACCTTCTTCCAAGGTTTCACAGGGTGGTCAGCACGTGGCGGACGGAATCGACAATGTAATCCACTTCGTCATCGGAGTATCCCGGGAAAATCGGCAAGCCGAACAACTCGCGGGCCACGCGGTCCATCACCGGACACGTTTCGAATTCTCCGAGCGCGTCGCGGATAACGGGAAACGTGTACCACGGGGGATATTGAAACGACGTTTCGATCCCATGCTCGTCATGCAACCGCTTCCGCACCCGGTCGCGGACCGGCCCGAACACGGTCTCGTCCACGCGGCAGGGGTACATGTGATACACGTGGGTCACCCCTTCCGGTTCGCAGGGAGTCACCAGGCCGGGGATGTCCCGCAACGCGGCGGACATGCGGCGGCCGGCGCGGCGGCGCTGTTCGTTGACGGTGTCGAGGCGCTGGAGTTGCGCCAGACCCACGGCGCACTGCGCGGCGGAAAGGCGGTAGTTGGTCCCGGGCTCCACTTCATCATCGTAATTGCGCAAGGCGCGCGCCCGTCCGGCCAGTTCGGCGTGGGGCGTGGTGATCATGCCGCCCTCGCCGAGCGTGCTGATGTTCTTTTGGGATTGGAAACTGAAACAGGTGATGTCCGCCCACGAACCGGTCTTCACCCCGCGATACGCCGCTCCCGGCGCGTGGGCCGCATCATCCAATACGGGTATGTTATGCTCGCGTCCGATGGCCATGACCGCCTCCGGGTCGAGCGGCAGGCCGGCGTAATCGATGACGTAAAGGGCCTTGGTCCGGGGCGTGATTTGCGCCTCGAGACGCGCCAGGTTGACGTTCATACTCTCGTATTCGATATCCACCGGGACCGGCCGCGCCCCGGCGAAGACAAGAGGCAGGACAGTCGCCTTGAACGTCAGGGCGGTCACCAGCACTTCGTCGCCCGGCCCGAGCTTCAGCAGCCGGGTGGCCAGATCGAGGGCGGTTCCCCCCGAACTCACCGAGACCGCGTGATCGACGCCGATGTACGCGGCGAATTGCTCCTCGAACTCCTCGATTTCCGGCGAACGGCGGTCGAGGGGGCGGCGCTTCTCCGCCGCGTCGCGGATCAGCTGGGTCAGGATCTCTTCTTCCTCGCGGCCATACACCGCGCCGGTATAAGGCCAGGGGACGGTAAACGGTTTGGGGGGGATGGAGGATGGCATGAGAGACTCCCAGTATATCAGGAAAATGAATTTTCAAAAAATTACATGGCGATCTTGCGCCGTCTGGGAGGTGGAAGCGCGGTGGAAGGAACTTCCCTCACCCTGACCCTTTCCCCGCGGGAGAGGGAAGGGTTTTTAGACCAGTTCTTGTGGGCAGCCACTTGCGCAGGAAATAATCCCGCCTCGCATATTCCGTTCTTTTCCATACTAACCCTATCCGACTCAACGAAGGCGTGATAGTTCATTGGATAAGAACCAACTGATAGATCTGATTATCCCAGGCGCCGTTCCGGTACTTGATTTCGTTCTATTTCCGCTCCCTCTCCCCGTGGGAGAGGGCCAGGGTGAGGGAAAGCTCCGGCCGCATCACTTCCGCCGGGTTTTGCTCAATTCGATCGCCTTCAGCACGTTTTGGACATGATCCGTCTGGATCAAGTCGATGCCCCAGGCGATGGCCTGGAGGTAATCCGCCTCGGTTTCGTGGCCGCCCATCGCATCCGAAAAGACTTTAATACCCCGCGCGTGCGCCCGTTGGATCAGTTCGGGCGAGAGGATGCGCCACGCGGCGTCGAAGGCGTAAGGCTGGACTTTGTCCGCGATGGCGTCGAGTGGTTCCGGCGAGCCCAGGCCGGGCATCAATTTCAATTCGGGCGCCAATTTCTTCAGCGGGGCCAGCCCGTCCGCCGATCCGTACACCACCGTGGTTTTCAGGAGATCGTATTTCCGCAGCATCTCGATCCAGGGTTGCGCGTCGGCGTCTTTCCAATCGAAATAGAGGGCCACTTGCCCCTTGGGGCCATGGCGTTCACGCACCAGGCGGCAGATCTCCTCCAGCGTGGGCACTTTTTCCCCGGCGAACGCCTCGCCGAACCAGCGCCCCGCCGAGAGTTTCCGTAATGCTTCGAAGGTAATCTCCCGCACCGGGCCTTTTCCGTCCGTGGTTCGGTCCAGGGTGGAGTCATGAATGCTGACCAATTGCCCGTCCTTAGTCATATGAATGTCGATTTCAATGAAATCCGCGCCCAGATCGATGGCCGCGCGGTAGGCCGCCAGGGTGTTCTCGGGGGCCACGTCGTTCGCGCCCCGGTGGGCGGAAACCGCCACGGCGGGAGCGGAGACTTCGGCGGCTTGGGCTGCGGATCCCACGGCGAGGAGAAACAAACTCCCCCACAAAAGGATCTTGGGGGTGAAACGGCGGATGGTTTTTCGTCTTTTCAATCGTAGTGAGTACATATCCGAATCCTCGTTTCCTGTTGGTTTATTCCGTCTCACTATAGAAAATCACCAAAGGAAAATCGAGGTGAACTCCCGTCATGGGTGCGGATTTTATTCTCGGCGGGATTGAATGCAGGCAGGACGTCTGCACGGCGCTTTTTTAGAATTTCCATAGATCGCGGAGATGTCATCCCGCCGGTTGAGATTAAAAAAATCCGCCCGCTCGGAGTACCAAGCAGGCGGATCGAACTGGATAAAACAAACGGCCAGGAATGAAAACCGCCCGATTCTGTGGCCTCAATGAAGCGGCCATTGATCCACGCCCGTCCCGCGCTCGATGAAGTGCATCCGCTCGACGCCCTCGCCGTTCCAAGGGAAGGTGGACTCGTTGCAACTGAACCATTCCAGGGTCCCATTGTCATAGTCGATGGCGAGGACCACGAATCCCACCATATCTCCGCTTTTGGGTGGGAACACGGGGGTGGTGAAATCGGTCATGGAGTTCCAGGGGATTTTCACCTCCACGGTCCAGTCGCTGGTGTCGGGATTGACTTTCCCGGCCACGCTGGAGACGCCCATGATATCGATGGCGAGCCAGCCGGCAAAATCGTTCTTGGCCAAAAGGTTCCCTTCCGCGTCTTCCGGGGCGATGGTGGGAATGTACATGGCCGTGATGTCCTTCACATCCGGACTCACGGCGAACACGAATTGCAGGGCATCGGAGCCGTTCGGATCGGGACCCACGAAGGAATAATTGTCATCCACGGCCGAGACGGCGGCGTAGAAGAACTGATCGTCCCACATGAAATAGTAGGTCCCGTTGAAGTCGTCGAGCGGCGTGACATCCGCCATGCCCGCGGTCAACAGAGCGCCATTATGGTTGTATTGCGGGAAGTAAGGATCCGGGATTCCCTTGTACGTATCCGCGTTCATCACCAGGGCCTGCGCGCCCTCGTATTCGGCGGCGCTGACGTTGCCGTCGATGGTGATGGTTTGCCCGGCGGCGAGTTTGACCGCGTTGACCGGCCAACCGGGATTCTCGATGACCGGAATCGGGGCCGCCTGCACTTCGACAAAGATGTCATCGAAATAAAACACCTTGCCGGACGGATTCTTGGAATACAGCTGGACCTTGAGTTCCTTGCGTTGGGCGGGTTCGTAGGCCAGGGCCAACTGGCTTTGGAACGGGAACCATTCATCGAACACCGGGACCTCGGTCACGGGGCTGAGGTTTTCGTTGGTTCCATCGTATTCCCGGATCCGGAACCACAACGCGGAATTGGCGTCCCAGGAGTCCTTGGGGATTTTCACCGCGCCCATGACGGACACAATCTGGCCCTTTTTCAAGGTCAATCCATCGGTGATATCCTGGGACAACGCATGATATTGGTCGCTGCCCAGGCCGGTCACCGCCACGCAGCTCAAGCCGCCGAAAAATTGGTCTCCCGTGACTTGGAACGAATCGATGGTTCCCTGGCCTTCCACTTTCCAGGGATCCAGGTAGCCATACTCAAAAACACTGTTCTGGACCGGGTAGTCCACGAAGCGGATCCAGTCAATCTCCACGGTGTACGAGTCGGGGAGTCCCTGGATAAAATCCAGACGGATGTTGTTGATTTCCCCGAACCAATCACTCGGGCTGTCTCCCCCCTTTGGCTGGCTGAGGAAATCGATATACACGATATTCCAGCCGAGCGGATCGATCAGGTGCTGTCCGTAATCGTAACTCCCATGCGAACCGGCGGACGGGAAGAAATACATCGCGGCGCCGGCCGTGCTGGTGATTTCCTGGGAGAACCGGATCCGGAATTCCACGCCCGTGATGACATCCCCGTTGAACGGCCCCGCCGGCCCCACCACGAAGGGATCGGTCGCGCCGGCGTTCACGGTGAGAACCAGGTTGCCACCCTGAGCCACGCCGGTCAGTTGTTGCCCGCTGGTCCATCCTTCCCGGTCCCCATCCGTGTTGAATTCCCAGGACCACGCCGGGATTCCCAAAAGCAAAAGGCATCCTACTAAAATTCCCAACCGCTTGTCCATCATTTTACCCCTTCCTTGGCTGAGGATGAAAATCCAGTGTTGCGGAAAGACCGGGGGGACCCTCCCGTTTTCCTGCCCCCCCGATGGGCTCCGGGGAGCTGGACTCAGGGAAGCACCCGGATCATATCCCCGTAGCTGCGCAACCCGTTGGTGATGTTGTAGACGCCGGGCGCCGTATGCACGCCGTCCGGTCCGACGCTGACCACGTACCGGCCGTTGGGCCATAAGCTTTGGCCTTTCTGATACTGTTCGGCGTCTTGAATGAACCGCAGCGTCAGGTCGTCGCTGCTGCCCCGGGCCGGGATTTTATCCAATCCGCCCGCGCCCCAGGAACCGCCCCCGCCAATCGAGTAAAGCGGTTCGGGATGCAGTTCGAATTTTCCGTACGCGGACATCTGGAAGGGCAGGGCCTTGTTTCCCACTTGGAAAATATCATCCGGCATTCGGGCGATATACGAAACCGGCGTGGTCAAGGCGTTTTTGTAGACATTGAAATTATGAGGGGGGTCATGCAGGGCGTAGCAGCCGTAGTCCACGTGATACGACTCGAACGCCGTGGCCAGCGCCTTGAAATTCGATTGCACCTGCGCCAGCTTCGCCCGGGTTTGGGCGTTCAAGAAGTTCGGCACGGCGATCGCCGCCAGGATGCCGATGATCGCCACGACGATCAACAATTCGATCAGCGTGAAACCTTTTTGAAACATTAACAACTCCTTCTCTCAGTGATGTGACCTTTCCACGTTGGGGTATTGCGGTTATCTCGATCAACCACCTCCTCTGGGTTGTCAAGGCTTCGTCTCAGGGGAGCACTTTGATCATATCCCCATAACTGCGCAATCCGTTCGTGAGGTTGTAGACACCGGGATACGTATGAAGCCCATCCGGCCCGACGCTGACGACATACCGCCCTTCCGGCCACATGCTTTGGGCTTTTTGATATTGTTCGGTATCTTGGATGAACCGCAACGACAGGTCGTTCCCGCTGCCCCGGGCCGGGATCTGGTCCAATCCCGCGGCCCCGTAGGCCCCCGCGCTGTTGGTGTAGAAAGGTTCCGGATGCAGTTCGAATTTTCCGTAGGTGGACAAATTGGTGGTCTGAGCCAGCTTGGCGGTTTGGAAAATATCGACCGGGATGCGGGCGATATACGCAACCGGTGTGGTTAATGCGTTTTTATAAACATTGTACATGTGGGGAGGATCATGCAGGGCATAGCAGCCGTAATCCACATGGTACGATTCGAAGGCCACGGCCAGGGCCTTGAAATTCGATTGGACCTGGGCGAGCTGTGCGCGGGTTTGGGCGTTCAAGAAGTTGGGCACAGCGATAGCCGCCAGGATGCCGATGATCGCGACGACGATCAATAATTCGATAAGCGTGAAACCTGTCTTTCCCATAATGAATCTCTCCTATCCCAGGAATATTCATCCACATGAACAGACTTTAAAAAAAGTCCATCGATGGATGGAATGCTACATCCTTCGAATATCTTTTGTCAATCACAGCGGCAAGAAGTCCACTCACGCTTTTCCGCCCAAATCAATGCCATTTTACTCGTCCTTTTGTTTGTATTTTTTCTATAAGCAATCTTTTTGCAACTATTTACAACGGATAGGGTCTCTTCCAGCAGGAGAGCACATTTTCACAACGCCGCACTCGTCATTCCATCCAGTGCGGCCTGAGAGAATTTCCCCCTAGGTCCTCGATCCCCCCGGGGAAGGCGAGGCTCCCACCGGGCCAAGGGATTCCGCATGCTGACGGGAGGGAAACGGTTCCCCCGGAGGCTGGACCAACCTTCTTAACCTCATCCCGAGGAGAAGGCGACCGGTTGCCGGTCCTTCAAAGGCAACACGTCATAATTCAATGACATGGATCGCGTCTTTCATCCATCCTGGAAAACCCTCCAAAACAGGAGTAGTTTTGAATCCATCCTGCCGGGCCGGGAGGTGAGACCATGACAGTCTTCTGGATGAACCGAAGACCGGAACCGCCGAGATATTCCTTCACGCTGATCGAATTGCTGATCGTGGTGGCGATTATCGGCATTTTGGCGGCCATCGCCGTGCCCAACTTTCTCAACGCCCAGCT
>JBHGBC010000072.1:0-28384 GCA_041946805.1 bacterium | reverse complement strand
CCGGTACGCGCGTACCGGATGAACCTCTTATTCATAGAAAATCCAGCAAACTTTGTTGCAGAATGCGGGCGGTCACCTGCAGGGCGGCCTGGAACGCCGTCTCGGAGAGGGTCAGTTCGAAAATGGCCTCGGCGAGATCGGCGTCTTCGTTTTGAGAGAGGTTCTGCACCAGCAGATCGTCTCCTTCCTCCAGGCGGGACTGGACCGCGTCGAGCCGGTTGAGCCGCGCCCCCAGCTGGGTGCGGGTTTGAAGCACCGCCGCAAGGTCGGTGTCGAGATTGTCCAGGGTCTCCAGGATTCCCTCCGTGTCATCGTTCCGCAGGGCGTTTTCGAGATTTTTGATGGAACGAAAGACGTTCTTCTCTTCCACTTCGTTGACGGTTCCCGTCTGATTGATTCCCAGAATGGAGGCCGTGTTCTGCCGGCTGGCGTAGGGCAGCAAAGCCGCCGCCTGGTCCTCGGTGACAGCCGTGTATTGGTTGATATTCAACTGTTCGGTGATCCGGGAGGCGAAGGTTCCGGTGGTGTCCCGGGACGAATCGATCAACAGCGTGTATCCGCCGAAGAGGCTGGTGATGGACAACACGCCGTCCTCCAGGGACGCGGAGAGCAATCTCCCGCCCGGCCCGGCCTTTCCATCGGCCGCGTCGATCTTCCGTACCAAATCGTTCACGGTGTCGGTGGTTTTGACCTCGATGGTGTAGGCATCGAGCGTCCGGCCCGCCCCATCGCGGACTTCAATCGTGAACGCGCCGTCAGTCACCGCCGGGAACGCCGCGCTCAGGGTGCTCTCACCCGACAGCCCGCCGGTGGACTGGATCCGGGCGGGAGGCGGAGGGCTGAACCATCCCAGGTCGCGGGCAATGGTCCCCGTGAACGTGTCGGTGACGCTCAACGGGCCGGATCCCGGTTTGATGGAGACGATGTCGATCCCCGTGCCCGCGTCGTTGATCCGGGCCTCCACCCCCGCCGATGACTTATTGACCGCCTGAATGACATCCCCCACTGTGATGGCGTCCCGCAGGTCGATAGTATCCGTGCTTTCCCCGTTGGATATGGTAAACAAGCCCCAATTCAAATCGGCTTCGGAGCCGGCGGCCGCTTGCGCCGAACGCCGGATCCCCTGGCTGCCGGCGGTGGAATCCACCAGCGCGCCGGGGAGGTCGTCCAGCTTGGTTTCCGAGGTGATGGTGGCGGTCCGGGTGACCACCGGTTCGCCGGTGGCCGGATCGGCCGTAATACGGGTGGTCAAGTCGCGGCCGAACAGCCGGCGCGTGTTTTCGACCTTGAAAACCTCCGTGCTTTCCGTGGCGCTGAGCGCGATGCCGGTTCCGTTGGCGTTGATGTAGGCTGTCACCCGGCCCTTCAGCGAGGGATGGTTGTTGATCAGGTTCAGCAGGTCTTCCAGTTTCGATCCGGGGATATCGTCTCCGTTTCCGGCCACGCCGTCGAATTCGTGGCCCGTGGTCAGCACCCGGAGATCGATATCGATCATGTCATTCCCGATCGTGACGCGGACCGCCTCGAGTTCCTCGATGAACTCCGGGCTCCCATCGGCCAGCAGGACCTCGTTTCCTTTTTCGTCCACGTTGGTGAGGGCGAGATTGTCGCCAAAGGGAACCGCGGCGGAGGAGGACGGCCCGGTATTGGCCAAAGCAAACAAGAATGAATTGTTCTGAACTCGAACGACGCTCCGGGCGGGCGCGGGAGAGGTAGAGGCAACGGTAAGCGGATCGCCGGCCGGGTAGCCAAAGCCGAGATTGCGCGCGCCCTCCACACTCCGGTGCAGGCCCAGCGCGCCGAGCAGATTGACACCCTGAGGGGCATCGGCCGGATACCCCGTGGTCCGCACGCCGTCCCGCAGATCGAGGGCCACGGAACGCTTGGAGGTCAAGACCAATTGGTTCTGGCTGTTGATTTCCGCCGTCACATCCTTGACCGTGGCGTTGATCCGGTCCCGGACATCGGCCAGCGAATCCACGGACAGGTCCACGTGAATTTCCTGATCATAAATGTAAAACGTGGCGTAGTTGTTGGGCGACGCCATGGGCGAATTGGCGGCGTTGGGAGAGGGAACGGCCACAGCACCGGCGGGACTGGACGGCCAAGGCGGCAGGTTGGGGAAATTCGGATTGGCCTGGAGCAATTGATCCGCCAGGGGGGCTGTGATATCCGCGATGCTCAGCGATCCGGTGATGGAGTGGGGCGTATGCAGAAACGCCTGGGCGCCGGTGATGTTGGAAACGGCGGTGGTCCCCTTTCCGATGGCGACTTCGCGCTGGTAATCGTCGCCGGTATACAGGATCGAATCCCCTTGCGACACAAACGCGGTTCCCTGGGTTTGGCTCCCCCCGAACAAGGGCTGGCCCTTCACCTGGGTATTGGCCAGGTCGAGGATTTGGCCGTACAGTTCTTTCACCTGGACGGCCAGGGTCTGCCGGTTGGCGGGATCGGCGTTGTTGCCTCCTTGCACCGCCAGCGCTCGGATGGTCTGGAGGGTATCGGTGAGGGTCGCGAGAGTGCTTTCGGACAGGTCCAGGTTGCTTTTGGCGGTTTCGATGTTGCGCAAATAACCACGGCCTTGGGTGATCGCCGAGCGCAGGGAGAGGCTCTGGGGAAAAGCCACGGGATCATCGGAAGGCTTGTTGATGAGCCGGCCGGTGTTGACGGTTTCCTGCGAGCGGGTGAGCCGCTCCATGCTTCGGTTCAGATACAATAACGAGCGGTCACTGAGCAGGTTTTGGGTGATACGGACCATGATGAAACATTCCTCATGCGAATTTACAGGTTAATCAGCCAGTGCGTACTTGTCTCTACCATGGAAACATTGCGTCCACATTTTCTTGATTTTCTTGGGACTGAGAGGCAACTCCAAAATCCCCTCTCCCTCTGGGAGAGGGTTAGGGTGAGGGTTTTTATAGGATCGGACGGATATGTCCACACCGCTTTTTTATTGACACGCCTTTCCCGTAGGAATTGCATTCACGAGCCGATACGGTTGATGATAACGTCCATCAATTCATCCACGGTGGCGATGATTTTCGCGGAGGCCTGGAAGGCCTGCTGAAAGCGGATGATGTTGATCGATTCCTCGTCGATGGATACGCCGGAATCCTGCTCTTGCAGCGACTCCAATTCGCGCAGAATCTCCTCGCTGGAGCTCATCCGCTGGCTGACGCGGTTTCCTTCACTCCCCACGGCCGCCACCAGGCCGCGATACTGTTCGCCGAACGTCTTCCCATTCAGCACGCGGGCGTTTTCCAAATCGGCGATGGCGCGGGCGGTATCGTTGTTGCCGCTCGATCCATCGGATGAAACCGCCAGCCGGTTGAAATTTTCCAAAACACCGCTGTTCACCGCCATGGTTCCGGCGTTGGTCCCGGTAAACAGTGTGTTGATGCCCGCCGCCGCCAGAAAATGGCTGGAGTCGGCGGTAAACATGAACTGGTCTTGGCCGGCCGTGGAAATTTCGATCTGACCGTCCTGGATCCGGGCGCGCACCAGGCCGGCGAGAGTGTCCCCCACCTTCGTGGCGGTTTCCGCCCCCAGGATGGGATTGTCCCCAGTGGCGTTCAGCGCCGGACCCGGCGTGAATCCCAAGGCGGATAAGATCAGGCTATCATCGCTCCGGAAAGTGAACTCATAACCACCCGTGGCGGCCACCTGCAAACGGCAACGGCCGGGATCCCGGGGATCCGGAGCCAAACTGGCCCTAACCGGCGCGCCCGCGCTCCCCGCCGACTGGTTGATTTGCTCCACCAGCCGGTTCAGGGTCAGCATGCCGTCCCCGCTCGAGGGATCGGCGGACACGGGAACTTCGACGATATGCGTGATCCGGCCCGTGGAGCCGGCGACGACGATCTCAAACGATCCCTCCTGGAAGACTTGGTCCCCCACTTTTCCATTCCCGTGGATATCAGACCATTGCAGGGCCTGCACCAGGCCGGTGGTATCGTTTTGGAAAAAGAACGAGCGGCCGTTGGCGGCGGTGATCTGAAATTGGTTGTCCGGCGTGATCGTCACACTGAGGTTGGGATCGGCGGCCTGGATAGCGGTGCGTAAATCCGACAGCGAGTCGATTCCCCCCGCGGAAATGGAGATGGTGGTGGTAACTGGAATCTGATTATGATCCAACACCACCAGGTCGAAACTCCCGGCCTGGATTACGCTGGGCGGCGGGCCGGGGAACACGGGCGAGAAAGCGGGATGGCCGGTCCCCAGAAACGAATCATCGGGCGATCCGCTGAAGGCAGACTCGATGGACGTGGCGGTCCCGCCCACCAGGGGGAGCGTGGGATCGGTCAGGGGAAATCCGAACGCCGCGATCAGTCCGGATGTGTCGTTTTGGATCGAAAAGGTTTCCCCTTTCTTGACCGTTTCGATCCGCAGGACGGTGACGGAGGAAGAGGTATCCGTCTCACCGGGAACCAGGCTCGCGCGCAAACGGCCGCCGCTCGCCGTTTGAATTTGGTCCGCCAGTTCACTCAAGGTCATACCGCTGTTGAAGGCCACCTGGATGGGATCCGTTGGGGATGTATCAGGATCGGCGTCCACCCGGTTTCCCGCCGCGTCCAGAAGGTGGATTTCGAACGAATAATCACCCGGCGTTGCCGCCAAGGCGGTCCCCGCGGCCGCGGCCAGAGAGGAGAGGGGAGCGGATAATTCGGAAATCCCGGCCCCTTTGCGGCCTTGCGCGGATGTCACGAAAACCGGATCGAAGGAAAGCGCCGACTGGACGGTGCTGACCACGCCGTCAGCGCGGTCGATCCGGGATGCCAGAGCGGACAGCGTTTCATCGGTATCGACTTGGACGGTATAGGTGTCGAGAGTCTGGTTGCCGGAATCGGCTACACGGATGGTAAATTCGCCATCCTGAACAGGATAGGGGCGATCGCCCCATGATCCCCGAAAACCGTTGGTTGCCGGGCCGTTGAAGAGGCGGTTCAATGTGAGTGCGCTGTCCGCCTCCCAGGCCCGCGAGGGGACATCCAACTGGCTCTGAATGGAGGCATAGCCCTCCAGACCGGATGAGGCGCTATGGAGCTGGTTGACCTCGAAGATCACTCCCCGGGCCAGAATGTCCATTTCTTTCATGAGTTCGGGAACCATGCGGTCACGGACCCCCAGGATCGCGCCCAGCTGGCCCTTGTGCACGTCGCCGTCAATCAGGTTGATTCCCTTCCCGCCCACGCGGATGCCGGCGAGTTCGATCCCATCCTCGGTGCGGGAGGTCTCGAGGATCAACGCATTGGAACTGGTGTTGTCGACGATCCACTGGCCGGCGATGGACACTTTCACCATTCCTTCCGGGCCTTCCACCACCTGGATGGGGACAATCTCGGCCATTTGGCGGAGCAGGAGATCCCGGCGGTCCCGCAGTTCGTTGGCGTTTAGGTTTTCGCCTCCTTCCACTCCTTGGATGGAGCGGTTCAAGCCGGCTATTTCTTGCGTGGCCTGGTTGATTTTTTGGACCAGGCCGCTGATTTGTTGATTCAAATCGCTCCGGACCGCGTTCAATTGTTCGGATTTCGATACGATCGATTCGGCCAGCGCCTGGGCGCTTTCGATGGCCGCGATCCGCAGCTCGGGCGAATCCGGCGAAGTGGATAGATCCTGAAACACGCGGAAAAAGCGGGAGATCAGGTCATTTAGTCCTCCCGCGTACAAATTTTCCGATGTGCTGGAAACCGCATTAAGAGGATCGCTGAAGATGGATTCGATCCGGGTGAGAATCGTACTCAGCTGCTGGTTATAACTTGTGTCGCTTTTCGCATCACGGACCTGAGCGTCGAGGAGGATGTTCCGGATGCGTTCCACGGTAACTACCTCCACGCCCTGTCCGAACACTCCATCGGCCGTCACCACCGGATCCACGGTTAGCTGGACGATCCGCTGGCGGGAATAGCCCTCGGTGTTGACATTGGCGACATTATGGCCGGTAGTATCCAAGCCGGCCTGGGAGGCGGCGATGCCCCGTGATCCGATGTTGAGAATCCCGTACAAAGAGACCATGCCGTGGTATCCGTGAGCAAGTGTTTTTTGCCGATTAAACGCCGCAATCGGCAATTTTTGCCGATCTTTGAGCCTGGAAATGTTACTTTTCCATTGAAAAGCAACCCGCATGCCGGGAATGGGGGAGTAACAGAGATAGCGTGTTAACCTCTGCACGTAGCAACGTGCCTCTGCCTCCTCACAAGACAAACCCTCTATCTCCGCTACGTTCAGGGGTATGCTGCTGCGAATCGGGGAGTATGATTCTTTCCTACCCGGCATTTGGGTATCAATACAACTATCGTTTCCGGAAATGGAACCCTTATGACCTATTTCATCCTGGCTCCGCTCGCCGTTGTACTGGTGGGTATCGCCAAGGCAGGATTCGGAAGCGGCGTGGGGATCGCCGCCGTGCCCCTTTTCATCATCGCCACCAACGATCCGAAAGCCTCGCTGGGCATCATGCTGCCGCTGCTATGCGCGTGCGACGTGATCGCCCTGTTCCATTACCGCCGCACGTTCGACGCGAAGAACCTTATGCTCCTGTTGCCGGGGGCCGTGATCGGAATCGCGGTCTGTGGAGTTTTCCTGGGGAAAATCGGCCAGGGAAACCAGGCCAATGAGTTTCTCAAGATTTTCATCGGGGTCATTTCCATCGCATTCGTGCTCTATCAGGCGGGTAAAACCTGGATTTTGAAACAGTTGGACTCGTACCGGCCCGAGAAATGGCATGGGTGGTTTTTCGGATTCTGGATCGGCGTGACCTCGACTCTGGCGCACGCGGCGGGGCCGGTGGCCACCATGTACCTGTTTCCCCAGCAATTGGGCCGGCGGTTGTTTGTCGGGACCACGGTGGTGCTGTTTACTTTCGTGAACGCGTTGAAACTGATCCCGTATTTCTATCATCACATGATCAATCTCGGCAGCATGCAGCAAAGCCTGATCCTCCTGCCCTTCGTCCCCCTGGGCACGCTCCTGGGCGTGTGGATGAATCAACGAATCAACGAAACCGTGTTTTCCACCGTGATTTATACGATTCTGCTGCTCCTGGGCGTGAACATGATCACCGGCTTTGAACCGGTCACTTTTGTGTATCACCGATTCTTTTGAGCCGCCTGGCGCCTGCCAAACATGATGCAACTGTTCGACAGCCATCTGCACCTGAACCATCCCGATTTTCTTGGCCGCGAAGCCGCCGCCTGGAGCGAAGCCCAGGCCGCCGGCGTGGCGGAAGGCGTGGTGATCGGCTATGACTTGGAAAGCAGCCGCCGGGCCGTTGCGTTGGCGGAACGGCTGCCTGGATTGTACGCCTCGGCGGGCGTGTCGCCGCATGACGTTTTGGCCGCCCCGGCGGGATATCTGGACGAGCTGGAACGGCTGGCCGGGCATCCCCGCGTGGCGGCGGTGGGTGAATGTGGACTGGAATACCATTATCCGGCCGGCCCGAAAGAGACGCAGATCAAGCACTTCATCCAGCAGATCGAGTTGGCCAACCGCCTGAATAAAGCCGTGGTAATCCATCTGCGGGACGCGGATGCGGATTTTCTGAGCATCTTGGATACATGCCCTCCCGCCGCGGCCATCTTGCACTGCTTCACGGCCTCGCGGGAGGTGATGGAAAAAGCGGCGGCGCGGGGGTACGGCGTTTCGTTCTCGGGCATCGTGACCTTCCAGAACGCCCGGGACCTGCAGATCCTCGCCGCGGAAGCGCCCGATATGAATCTGCTGGTGGAAACCGACGCGCCCTACCTTGCTCCCGAACCGTACCGGGGACGCCGGTGCGAACCATATATGATCCCCGCGACCGTCAGCCGGTTGGCGGCCTTGCGGAAAACCAGTGTGGAGACCATCGCGGAACAGACGCGGGCCAACGCCCGGCGGGTATTGCGTATCGCGGGATAATATCCTGGATGCGGTCTCTGTTTCATTCGGTCATCGCCAGGAAATTGGGGGCGTTCTGGCTGACTAGCTCCTCGATCCGGCCCTTCAATTCGTCCCTCATCTCCGGGGTCACTCCGATTGACTGCAAGGCTGCGGGCTTGGCCGGATGTTTCATTTCTTCCACTTCCACCCCATAACCCAGATCCAGCACGATGGAGTTCGCGACGTGCACGATGGCGGGGAGCAGGGTCTCGCCCGGGGCCTGTTCGGGTTCATGATGGTAGCGGATGGCATGGATCAATGCATCGGGAAAATTCCATTGATCGGCCAGCGCCGCGCCCAGCTCCACGTGGGAAAAACCCACCGCTTCCTGCTCGGCATCCAGTTCGGACATTCCGCCGTTTTTCATCAGATCGAGGATGGTTTCGGCAGTGTCCTTGATGGCGGTCCCCATGATGAGTTGCCCGATATCATGGAGCAGGCCGGCCGTGAACGCCGTATCCTGCAAGCCGGAATGGATCTTCTTGCACAATTGCTCACAGGCGATGGCGCTGGCGACCGAGTGATACCATAATCCGCCCTTCACGTAACCGTAGATCTGTTTCTCGGGATTGAAGAAACGGCTGACCGAGCAGGTCAGAACCAGGTTGCGGACGGTATGAAATCCCAGATACATGACCGCCTGGTTCAACGAGGAGACCACGCGCGGAATGCCGTAATAGGCCGAATTGCATAAACGCAGAAGGTTGCCGGTCAGGCCGGGATCGTTGGAGATGGCCATCGTCAGCTGCTTCGCGCTCGCCTCCGGATCCCGCGTCAGTTGCATGACCTTGACCACGACGTCGGGAATCGTCGGAATTTCCTTGATTTCCTTGAGAATTTTAGCCGGGAGCCGTTTTTCGGAATCCATGATTTTCGCGGGTGAAGCGTTCGATTTTAGATGATAACTGATCCCACGCGCGCCAGAGGGCTCAGGCCGGCCGGCGGGCAGGCCCCGCCTGGGGATGACTCAGGACGACGGATCGTTTTTTTCGTTGATTTTTTCCTTCATCAACTGTCCGGGTTTAAAACTGATATGTTTTTTCGCGGGGACGGTGATGATTTCACTGGTCTTCGGATTCCGGGCGTTCCGGGCGGGGGTTTCCTTGACTTTAAAAATTCCAAAATTACGGATTTCAATATTTCCATCTGACGACAGCCCCTCGCACATGGCGTCGAACATGGTTTGCACGATTTCTTTGACACTGGAAATATCGAAACCGGTTCGCGTGGCGACTTCCTTCACGATGTCCTTTTTCGTACTAGTCATTCGAAACCCTCCACAAGTCCATGCCCTTAGTGACCCAGAAACGAGAAACACTCGATCCAATAAAATAAGGCAATAGTGAACCTAATCCACTATAACGCAAGGTTTTACGAGATGCAAGCGTTTTCTTTCGCGTGTCCTTATTTCTTACGGTCATTCCCGGGTCAGATATTGCTGAATCATGTCTTTGGACGCCAGGCGGGCCGGATTTCCGGGTTCCGAATCCGCTAGGGATGCTTCTTTTCCCTTTCTGGAAGGGGAGGAATGGTATTCGAGGATCAGACGGACCATCGCCGATTGTATGTTTTCCGAATAGACGCACTCCGCCTGGACGCGCAGCAACTGTTTGACGCAGCGGAACAACGAGTAGCAGATATCGATTTCCAGCCGTTCCAGGGTCAAGGGCGAGTCGGTGTTGAATTCGCCGGTCAAATCGATCCGTTCGTTGAGCAAGTCGTGAATGCGGGCGGCCTGTTTTTTGGCCACGTTGGGCAGGGAAATGGAGATAACCGGCTTGCCCCGCGAATCGATCGAAGCCCGGAGGGCCATGGAATCGCCAGGATAGCGGCCGGAGGGATAGATCAAGCGGTTAAGCACGATGAGCAGCGACTCCAACAGTTCCGCCAGCACCCGCTCGGGCACCTGGAGCGCGATGTCCAGTTCCGGCGGATTGTCATCGATTTGGAGAAACCGGGAGAAATGGCGGGAGCCGGAAAAATGGGCTCGCATCCAGGAGGCCAGGCGGAGGGGTTGCGCTTCTCCTAGTTCTCCCTTTTCCAAGGCGTGGAAGGTTTTGAGACGGTCCAGGCATTGCTGAAACCATTCACGCAAGGCGCCATCGCCCCGGGAGGAGGTCATCGCGCCCGCCGGCGCCGATTCCTCGATCCAGCCGCTGGAATCGAGAATATCGAACACCAGCCGCTTGGAATAGTAGTCGGAATTGTGAGGTTTGGGATACCCGCTTTCTTCTTGCAGCAGGACAAAATACAAGGGGACACCCTCCGCGGTGGGAATCTTCGCGGCGCGCACGTGGCAGGAGACCGACTGTCCGAAGGTGGGCTTGGGCCAGACGCAGAGGTCGTCCACCCGGTCGAGCTCGCCGAAACGGACGAGGGGGGCGAGGCTGGTCCGCAACCGGTCATCCGCGA
The DNA here is from genome assembly GCA_041946805.1 of bacterium. Taxonomy (GTDB): domain Bacteria; phylum Hinthialibacterota; class Hinthialibacteria; order Hinthialibacterales; family Hinthialibacteraceae; genus JABLXU01. Next base: position 18,058 of record JBHGBC010000072.1, on the reverse strand, counting down.
GGTAGGATTCCTCATAACGGGCGAACCGCAGAAGCCGTTCGGCTTGGGTGTTGATGTAGTGGATGCCGAATTCGTCGTCGACGATCAGCACGCCGCACCAGAGCAAATCGAACAGTTGGATGAGTCCTTCGCGCATTTCTTGGCGCATTTTTTCACATTCCACGGTTTTCTGGTTCAGGGCTTTGCGGTAATTGGCGCATCCCCGCTCCATCTGGCGGAGGTTGTCGTCCAGAATCTTGTTTTTCTTTTTCTCCTCTTCGGTTTCCTGCAGGATCCGGTTCACATGGACCGCGATATCGGCCATGGCGGGGGAATAGTGTTGCGTGTCGATCCGCTGGCAGAAATCGTGGCCGCACAACAAGTTCAAGGCCTTGGACAGGCGGTAGTATTCCCGGGTATAGGTCCGTTTCAGAAGAAGGAGGGCCATCCCCAAGCCCAGCAAGAAGGCCGCCCCCGTGACGCACAGGATGCTCCACTTCAACAGGTTGTAATATTTCCAGAAGGCCTCGGGCTTCCAATGCACCTTCACGTAACCCCATTGTGAATCCGGATTGATCACGAGACGAACCAGAAAATCCCCGGTGTTCTCGATCAGGATGGAATTGCCATCGGCCAGGATTTCGTGCATGGCCGCCGGCGTCATGGGTTCCCGTTCGGGCAGGGACACGTTGGCTCCCTCCGGAGTGCGGGATTGGGAGATCCGGAATGGGACCTTGCCCGCCTGGTCGATGATGGTGATCTCGTCCACGAAGGGATCACCCGCCAGGAGCAGATTCAGGAGATTCTCGACTTCGTCTTTCGTGGGGGCCCCGGATTGTTCCGTCAGGTATGACCGGACGGCCGGAAAGGCGGCGATCCGGTTTGCAAGCATGGAGGAATGCCGGGCGAGATCCTGCCCCCGTTTTTCCTTCACCACCCAGAAGAGGGCGTTGCAGCAGAGAAACACCAATAGAGCCACGGCCATGGCCCAGGCCACGGCGACCTTGAATCGAAGATTGATTTTTTTAAAGATCTCCATTTCTCAAACACACCATGCCCGGTTCAGAGCGGTCCGTTCTGAAACCAAAAACCAGCTCAACAAAGCATCCAATCCAGTTTACCGTTTGGGGAGGAAAGGAGATCCACATCGAGGAGGGACAAGCGATAGAATTCACACAACCCAAGAATCCACCCGGATCCCTGGCGGTCTCCCACAACCCAAACAGCGATAATCCGCACCCAATCTCAAGTCGGCAATTACGAAGCCCAAAACATACCGGTTTCACCACGTGTTCATATCATCCCGCCCCGCGTTTCATCAACCATTCCACCCGGCGGCGCGATCCACATGGAGTTTTTACTATAGCACAATCCAAGACGGCAAACAATTAAAAATGCAGTGTTTCGGTTCAAAAGAAGGAAGATTTTTTCTCCGGCGGGTCAAGGCGGCGCGGATGGATTTAATGGGCGTCCGGGATTTTTCCCCAGATTCCGAATTACCAACACCGGTTTCAGGGGATTTTTCTCCTGACTGAGTATGGGCCGCCCCCGCCGGGTTTACGCCGGCAAGATCCCTGCGCCGCAAAGACCATGCGGACCGCTCCCTGAAGAATGAAAGGACCGCCAGGCTTGTATGGATCCCATGGATCCGGCCGCGCGTGAACCATGCAAACAGAACGAGGGGCAAGACGCGATGGTCTTGCCCCTCTCTTCCGCTCGTACAGTGGTTCTCGTGTTATGGTGTTTACGCTGCCCGAAGACCATAAACGGGCATGATCCGCGTCCGGCGGATTTAGAAATCCAGATCCCGCGCGATATCGAATCCGAGGAAGGGAGAATCCTCGATATCCTCCGCGCCGCCGATGGCGTGAATCCCGCCGAATCCATCCAGCACGTAGAATCCATCCTTCCAGTCCACCTGGCCATCGCCGTTCGAATCGCCGCGGTTCGCTTCGATGTCGCGCGCGATGTCAAATCCAAAGTACGGAATGCCGTACTGATCCGCGGACAGGAAACCGGCCGTGTTGGGATCCGTGGAGGGACCGGCGCCCAGCACACCGCCCTGGTCGCTGGGCAGCCCGAAGAGCTGGCCCATGCCGTTGAGGCTGATGAAGTCGACAATCTTGCCGTCCTGCACGATCAGCTGGAAGGCCTTGAACTGGTTGCTCAGCGAATAGCCGTTGGTGGCCTTGGGCCGGACGTTATCGGCGCCGATGTCGCTGCCGAAAGGCCACATCACTCCCACGCCATCCAGGATCACATAGCCTTTCACCACGCCGCTGTTGTCCCGCACCAGTTCCAGGTCGCGGGCGATGTCCCACCCGAAACCGTTATCGATGCTGCGCGGATTGTACAGGGATTCCTGATCGAGGATGCCGTTCCCCGCCGTGCCGGTGATACCGGGAATTCCGGTATCCTCGGTCTTCAGCACACCGCCGACGCCCACGGAAATATCGAGCGCGCCGTTGCCGTTCTTGTCCTCCGTATCGCGGACGCCGTTGCCGTTCTGATCGAGGAAGAAGAGCGGGCTGCCGCCGCCCAGCGGCAGACGGGTCCCCGGCATGCCGGACGATTCGATATCGCCGATGAAGGGCGCATTGCCGTAGGTGAGAATCACGCCGTTGCCCAGCAGCACATAGGCGGCGAACGGATTGGCGCTGATCACTTCCAGGTCACGGGCGAAAGCGCCGTCCACGAGGATTTGCTCATCCGGATTCGTGACCAATCCTTCTCCCGCAACCTTGAGGATGCGGCCGTCGGACAAAAGCTCATAGACGGTCGAATCGGCCACGGAAATGGCCCGGGCGCTGTCCGAAGGCAACTGGCCGCTGGTCAGAGTGGAGGTGGAGGTATGAATCAAGCCCAGGCCGTCCAAAACCATGAATTGCTTGGCGGCAATCGGATTGCGGACCGGAACCCGCACGGCATTGCTTTCATTACCGGCGGCGTCCTTGGCGCTGATGTACACCTCGTCCTGCGTGAGGGACAGGCCGGTGATGGCGAATCCGCCGTTCACGTAGGCCTGGCCCGCCGCGATCCAGCCCGATTTATCCGGATTGGCAAAGACGGAAACCAGGGCGTACGACTCGACGGCGCCCTCGTTGGCGAAGATCGCGTTCCCGCTGGCCGTGATTTCGGATGCCACGGGATCCTGGGTAAAGACATCCAGATATACCGGCAACGGATTGGGGCTGAAGTTGCCCACCGCGTCGATCAGGGAGACGAAGACCACCGAGCGGCCATGCACGCTTTGAGTTTCGGGATCCCAATAGTTATCGCCCACATCGAGCCCCTGCACGCCCGGAACCGGGAAGAAGACGCTGCCGAATTTCACGGCGTTCAAGGGTTTCGCGTCCAGCACCTGGACCGTGGACGAGGTCACGTCGATGAGATCATCGTCGTTTTCATCCACCAGCAGGACGATGAAGGGCAATGCGTCCGCCGGCAGGTCGGCGTTGCCCGCGCCCGTCCCGGCGGGATAGATCCGGCTGATGTTGATGATGTCGGGCGATCCCTTCCCGCTCTGAATCAATTCAATATCGCTGGCCAGCGGCGCGAAGAAGATGTCCGGCCCGATGCGGTTGAGATCATCCTGCTCGTCGATGAAGGTGAAACCGACATCCCGCAAGGCGCCGTTTTCATCCTGCAAAAACGCCACCAGATAGAAGCCGGTGATGAATTCGTTGGACGCCGGAGAACGGTCCGGAACCAGGAGCGTAAACTGACCGTTGACATCCACGGGAACCAGGTCGGTAATCTGGTCCACGAAGGGGATCACGATGTCGGTTTCGCTCTGGATGCCCGCGAAGCCGGCCACGACCAGGCCGGTGACCGGGGTCCCGTCCGTGGCGTTGATGGTGCGGCCCGAAACCCGGTCCGGAGCGCCGGCGGGTTTGTTCTCGACGCTGATCGAGTCAAACGAGATCAGGTTCTTCAGGAAAGGATTGCCGTTCTGGTCAACCATTTCCACCGGCACGAAACGGCTGGAATTGCCCGCGTGATCCACGGATTGCAGGTAAATCCAGCGGCTGACCGAGAAGGGCACGGTCAGCGAGAAGTTGCCCTCCGCGTCGGCCTTGGCGGTGGTTTCGGGGAATTCGAGATTCGCGCCGCCGAGGAAGAAGGCCCCCGCGGGCAGGGCGTCGGTCACCTGCGGATCCGTGGGCACCTTGTCGAGTTCAATCCCGAAGGAGATCACGCTGGCGAACGGTTCCGCCTTGCCGGAAATCCGGATGCGGGGGAAACTGGCCGAAACGGAGAAGTCCGAGGGATCGGGAGTGGCTTGATCGCCGGGAATCACGACCGGGGTCTCGGTGGTGTTGCCCGCCAGATCGGTGATCTGCAATTGATATTCATAGTAAGGCCGGACGCCCAGGGTGAAGCGCCCGTCAGCGCCCGCCTTGCCGCCGCCCGCGTCATACCGCACGTCGCCGGTTTTGGTGCGGCCGGTGATCAGCACCAACGCGGCCGGTTCGGTCCGGCCCTGCACGGCCCAGGCGGCTTCCGTTTCCGAGGCCACCGGGTTTTCGAAGATCACCAGTGTGTCATCGGTGGCCACCGGCTTGAGCGCGGTGCTTTCATTCCCCAGCAGGTCGATCACGCTGAGGTAGACTTCCTTGGTGGGCAGGTAAGGTCCGAATTCGTTGGTCTGGGGATTCAGTTCGGCCCGCGAGGGAATCAGGAGGGAGAAATTTCCTGACGCGTCGGCCTGGGCGCTGGCCAGCCATTCGGATTTCACGTCATTTCCAAGGTAGGCGGTGACGATGGCGTAGGGATCGGCTTTCCCTTGGACAACCGCCGAGCCGTTGGGTCCGGGGGCGCCGGGAACGTCCAGGGTGTTATTGGTCAATACCGTGGGATCTCCCTGCACCCCGGCCGCGATGTCATTGAGGATCCGGGCCGCGAACTTGCGGACCTCGCCTTGCGAGGCATCCGTCTCCACCACCAGGTAGAGCGTGTCGGTCGGCTGGGGAATGAGAATCGGCGATTCCTCCAGCGGCGGATTGATCGTGTCCTTGTTCCGGCTGTTCACATCCCCGATGACGAAGGGGAAGAACGAGCCGTTGCTGAGAAACTCGCCGTTGAAGAAGGTGACGGTTTCGATGTTATAAATCCGGTAGCGGCGGTCGGGGTTGGCGGTATCGACGGGCACGCTATAGACTCCGGCGCGCGCAAAGGGAGGAAGGCTGTTGAGCTCCGGCATGACTCCCGCGTCGGAGAGGCCCTCGAATTCATCCACGATGCTGGCGCTGAGGTTGGCGCCCGAGCCGGAGACCACCAGCCGTTGGGTCAGGAGGACCTTTCCCACTAAGGGCTGGTCTCCTTCCGATTCCGCCTGGACGTCGAGGAGGATATGGGGCGGCATGCCTTTTTCGACGGTCTCTTTTTGGCCGCTCAACACTAGGCCGGCTTCTTCTTGGTAATCACGGAAGGCTTGCAGTATTTCCGGGCCGGTGATGTTGAGAGGAAAGGTTCCCGAGACGCGTTCACTGCTACCCGCCTTGACCACCTCGATGGTGGCGGAGGTGAGTGCGGCCCCACCGGCGAGACGGACCGGCTGGCCCTGGCGGATGGGGAATTTCCCGACAAAAGAGGCATCGGTTTCGATGGGAGGGAGATTTCCGGCGGTGATGATCACTTTGCTGGAAGGAGGAACGGCGCCGGCCAAACCGAAGACGATGATGTCATTTCCATCCCTGACCAACAAAACATCGCCGAACTCTGGGCCTTGGATTTTAACTCTTGCGGCAAGGTCAGATTGCGCGCAAACCGGTGAGGGTAAAGCAACAGCGACAAGTAAGAGTGTAACCACTGCCTTTACCGCAAAAAACAGCCCATGTTTTTGGAACATCATGCATCCTCCTCTATAGATGCCGTCTCGCAGGAACCAAATCAAGACGGGTTCTCTGTTGATTCTTCGACCAGTTGCTGCGACTGTTTCCGGCAAGGTTCCCCCTCACCGATTTCTTTTATGATGAAGCTGACGCATTCCAGGCCGCTGGAACACGATTCGATATTACTATATCAAAATCTTTGTGAAATGGATTCCCGAACTTCACCGCACACTTGACCGGCGGACCGGTCCCGAGGGGATGGAAAGGCGGGCCAACCTATTCTTCCGGTTCCTCGGGGGAAGTCACGGCCGTGGCCTGCGGCCCCGCCTGCTCCACGTCCGCGATCAGGATATTCACGGCTTTGACCGTACGGCCGGTCATTTCCTCGATCACGCTTTTCACTTCCCGTTGGATACGACCCGTGACTTGTGGAATGGAATACCCCTCCTTCAGGATAATGGATAAATCAATCGAGACGTCTTCTTCGCCGGCGGTGACTTTGACACCCCGGGGCGCGTCGCTGCGTCCCCAAACCTTGGAGAGGCTATCCACCAGGCCGTCGGCGGTTTCCATCCCCGCCACGCCGGCCACGCGCCGGGTGCAGGTCGCGGCGATGGATTCAAACACATCGCTGGATACACCAATATCTCCCAACTCGCGCGGGGAGGTTTCTTTTGGGCTTTCCATCATTCTGTCTTCGCCACGCGCTCTTTCATGAATTTCCCGGCTTTGAACTGGACGATGTTCCGGGAGGGAACGTCGGCCGATTCCTTGGTGACGGGATTGCGGCCGACGCGCGCGGGGGTTCTTTTCACTTTGAATACACCGAAGTTCCGTATCTCGATACGCCCTTCGCGGGCCAAGGTCTCAATGAATACATCGAATACGCACTCCACAATGGCCTTCGTGTGGTTTTTTTTGAGCTGCGTCCGGTCGGATACGATTTCGATGATTTCTTTTTTGGTCACGCGCTCCAAACTCCCGATTCAGCCATTTTCATTTCATGCCATTGCATCCATATCTCTAATGTGATCATGGTTTTTGGAATGGAAGGTTGACCGGTTATCCGCTAACCGGCCAACCTCCATTCCCTTATATTGCGGGGATGGGATTCGAACCCATGACCTCCGGGTTATGAGCCCGACGAGCTACCACTGCTCCACCCCGCGTCAATTTGATCTCGTCCGAGGCCATCATGCGACGGTTCGCAACTCGTTTCAAATGAACCATTCGGCAAGAATATTCTACGTTAACCTATCCCAATTTCTTTGTCAAGGAAATTTCGCAACTTTCGATAAAAAAAAGAGTTGCCGACGACTTCCGCGCACACCAGCGCCTCCCCGCTCCCCCATTTTTTCTCCCGTTTCCTACCCTTTGTTTATCGTCCGGGCACAAACGTGACTAAAATTTCATCGGGAGCGAGAAAATTCATTTTTTCCCGGGCTACCTGCTCCCAGGCGGCGGGATCGGACTCCAGGCGTCCCGCCCACTCCTTTTTGCTTTCCAACTCCTGTTTTAACAAGACTATATCGTATTCCATCTCGTACAACCGCTTCTTGTACGTCTCGAACTTATCATACCGTTCGAACAAGGTGGTCAGGCCCGCGGCAATCGTGAAGACCAGGAGAAAACCCAGTCCCCAGGCCACGGAATCCTGCAACAACGCCTTGACGGCATGAATCGCGCGCACCGTGAAACGGTTCCTTTCCCGAACAATTATAATCGACTACTTTTACTTGGATCTATCCCTATCTCTACTGGGCGAACACTTTACGGCCCAGGTACACCGCCGCGCCGCCCAGTTCCTCCTCGATGCGCAGCAGCTGGTTGTATTTCGCCATCCGGTCGGTGCGGCACAGCGAACCGGTTTTGATCTGGCCGGCGTTGATGGCCACGGCCAGATCGGCGATGGTCGAGTCTTCCGTTTCGCCGCTGCGGTGCGAGATCACGTTGGTGTATTTCGCCTTCTTGGCGATCTCGATCACGTCGAGGGTTTCGGTCAGCGTACCGATTTGGTTCAGCTTGATCAGAATGGAATTGGCGATGCCCTCTCCGATGCCGCGCACCAGACGCTCGCGGTTGGTCACGAACAGGTCGTCCCCAACCAACTGCACTTGGCCGCCCAGCTTCTTGGTGAGGAGTTTCCAGCCCTCCCAGTCGTTTTCGTCCATTCCATCCTCAATGGATACAACTGGATACTTATCGCACAACTCGGCATAAAAATCAACCAGTTCCGCCGCGCTTTTCCGCGGATTTTTCTCCGCTTCGAGGACATACACCTGCGCTTCCTTGTCATAAAATTCCGAGGAAGCCACGTCCAGGGCCAGGGATATTTGCCCGCCGGGTTTGTAACCAGCCTTTTCGATGGCCTGCACGATGACGGCCATGCCTTCCTCGTTGGATTCCACTGCCGGGGCAAATCCGCCTTCATCTCCCACGGCGGTGTTCTTGCCTTGTTCGCTCAGCACTTTTTTCAGGCAATGGAAGACTTCCGCCCCCATGCGCAAGGCCTCACGGAAGGAGGCGGCGCCGTGGGGAACGATCATGCATTCCTGGATATCCAGGTTGTTGTCGGCGTGCTGGCCGCCGTTCAGAATGTTCATGAGGGGGACGGGCAGCAGATGGGCGTTGCAGCCGCCCAGGTAGCGGTAGTAGGGGATCTCGAGGAGGCTGGCGGCCGCCCGTGACACCGCCAGGGAAACACCCAGGATGGCGTTGGCCCCCAGTTGCGACTTGTTGGGGGTGCCGTCCATTTCGATCATCAACCGGTCGATGCCCCGTTGATCGAACACGTCATGGCCCACCAGGGCGGAAGTGATTTTCTCGTTCACGTTGGCGACCGCCTGGCTGACGCCCTTGCCTAGAAAGCGTTTCTTGTCGCCGTCCCGCATTTCGATGGCTTCGTGTTCGCCCGTGGAAGCGCCGGAGGGGACCGCCGCGCGGCCCAGGTCACCCGACTCCAACAAGACATCCACTTCCACAGTGGGATTCCCGCGCGAATCCAGGATTTCCCGCGCGTGGATCGATCGGATTTCACTCAGTTCGGCCATGATGAACTCGACTCCTTTATCGAATAAGAATCCAATTCCCGTCGATGTTTTTGCGTTACGCGTTCCACAGCCGCCAGCGGGGCGTCTCGAGCCTTCCAGCAACGGAATAAAAACTACAGGATTCTAAGCTTAATGTCAATGACATAATAGGAAAGAAAATTTCTGGGATCCTCAACCGGAACTCATCCGGATCCAGCCTGGAGCGCCAATCCGCTACGCCAATTTATTTTCTGGATACATCATAGCGGGAGTTGATTCGGGAGCGAATACCCTTGAAGAAAGAAATACGCGGGAAGGATTGATTCATAATACGTCATATCAGTAATTCGTATTCATAGATACAAGAATGGATGACTATTGAATGCATTATAATGAATCATCGCTTCCTGGATTACAGCGATTACGAGGATGTCATCCGGAGGGAGGCGGGATGCCCGCACCGCGGGTTCCCGTCCATCTTGAACCGGAAAATAGACCATACTACCATGCGGGGTCTTCTCAACCGCGCAGCCCCTATTTTCCATGGTTCACCATCGGAACGAGGAAACCGTCCCCATGCCATCCCCCACCGTGCGAGAAGAGGGTTTGACGATCGTCATCCCCGCGTTGAATGAGGAGGAGGCGATCGAATCCACCATCCAGCGCTGTCTGGCGGCCCGCGCGCCCATCCAGCAGCAGACCGGGCTGCGGCGGGTGGACATCATCGTGGTGGACGACGGCTCCACGGATCAAACTCACGCAAAAGCCAGCCGGTACGAGCCGGAAATCCGCGTCCTGCGGCATGAAAAAAATCTCGGCTACGGAGCGGCCATCAAGCACGGTTTCCGGGAAAGCCGCACCACGCTGGCCGGATTTCTGGACGCGGACGGCACCTGCGATCCGCTCTTTTTCATTCCCCTGTGCCTCAAACAGAAAGAGGGGGATTACGACGTGGTCCTGGGCTCGCGCATGGGGCCGGAGAGTGAAATGCCCGCTGTCCGGCGGTTGGGCAACCGCCTTTATTCCCTGCTCCTGGGGCTGCTGGCGCAGCAGCGGATCACCGACACCGCCAGCGGCATGCGGGTGGTGAAGGCCGCCTCGCTCTCCAAGATCGAGCCGTTGCCGGACGGGCTGCATTACACGCCGGCCATGACCTCACGAGTGCTGTTCCGCCCCGGCCTGACGCTGGCCGAGGTGCCGATGCCCTACGCGGAACGGATCGGCGAATCCAAGCTCAGCGTGGTGAAGGACGGCGTGCGGTTTCTGCGCATCATTTTGGAGATGGCGCTCATCTACCGCCCCCTGCACTTTTTCGGAACCGCCGCGCTGGGATTGTTCGCGCTGTGCCTGGTCTACACGCCCGGGCTGATCCACGACGCGCTCGTGCTGGAGACAATCCCGGATGACCGCATCTACCGCATGCTGTCGCTGATCACTTTCTTCGTGGGAGGATTGATGCTGCTGAATGTTGGATTCCTGGGGCAGAAAATGTCGTTGTATTTGCACAATTACACCTCGCGATTTCTGACGCTGTACAACCGCATCCTCTCCAGCCTGGCGCCGTTGGGGCTGGCGGCCATCCTGGTGGGATTCCTGATCAATCTCGCGCCCCTGCGGGAATATTGGTCGATGGGGAAAATCCAGCATTCCTGGATCTACATCGCCGCCGGGGCCCTGCTGGTGCTGGCCGGACTGCAGATGCTCACCATCGGCGCGTTGAATTTCGTGATCGACCTGGTGATCCGCCTGCGGGGAAACGACAACCAGGAGGGGGGACGGAGGATTGAAGGTAGGCCGGAGGAAGGAATAAGACGACCGGACTGACACCTAGATCCGCCCCTGCAAGTATCTACTCCCTCTCCCTCTGGGAGAGGGTTGGGGTGAGGGAAGCCTTTTCGCCGCGTTTCCACCTCACGGAAGGCGTTTATTCCTCGGGAAAATGCCCTGGATCCCCGCTTCAGCGGGGATGACATTCTTAAAAGACTTCTGGGTTAAGATCAGAGCCAATCCTGGAAGGGTATCGGATGAATCTTCATTTGACGCGCGCATTTTGGGCGAAAGTGCTGCTGGCCGCGTTCCTGGCCGCGGGGGGATTGTTCGCGTGCCTCACTCCAGCCACCCGCGATTACACGTGGCTGTCGTTTTCGAGCGGGGACGCCGCCTATGCCTTTTATGACGATTTTCCGGTGCAATCCGTAAAATCGGATTGGATCTTCAAATGCCTCGGAATCCTTGCCCTGGGATGGATTCATCGATTCCATCCAAAAACCCGGAACACGGGATTCTCCCTATGGATTCCCGGATTGTTTCTGGCGGGAGGCGCGGCGCTGGTGATCTCCTGGTCCACGGCCTTGATGGTGTTTCTCGTTCTTTTCGCGCTGGTGTATCCCTGGAATGAGGAACGCACGGCAAACGAACAATCGCGGATCATCCTGGCCGGACTGGTGTTCATCGCGTTGATCCTGCGATTGGAGAAACTGCCCAATGTCTGGTCGCAACCGTTACAGCCGGATGTGATTCAATATGTCCAGCTCTCACAGCAAATGACCTGGTTTTACGACACCGGGCACCGCGAGCCGTTTTTGGCCTGGATCAATTATCTCCTGTCGTTTCTCATCCCCGTGCCCAGCCAGGCAGCGCAAACCGGGTACTGGCCCATCCGGGTGTTCACGGTGGCGGCGTCGGGCGCGGTGGTGGGGATGATGTACATATTGGGCCGGCAGTTCTTCTCCCACCGGGTAGCGTTTCTGGGCGCTTTGATGGCCGCACTAAACAAGGCGCTGATCTACCGCTCGCTGCAAGGATTGCGGCTTGAAATCCTCACCGTCGCCATCCTGGCCGTCCTATGGCTAGCCTTGCGGAAGCCGGAAAAACCGGGGAACGCCTTCCGGCAAGGAACCGCGCTGGGAATCGCCGCGGGGATTCTGCTGCTGATCCGCACCGCCAGCATTCCCTTTCTGGCGCTCGTTTTCGGTTGGGCCTGGATCGCGAAAAAACGGACACTGCGGGAATGCGCCATCGCCGCCGGGGTGGGTTTTGTTCTGGCGTCACCATATTATTTCTACTGCTGGCAACAATACGGCGATCCCATGTACAGCGGCAGTTATCACATCAACAAGTTCTACTACATGACCGTTTTCGGGACCGGCGCGCCCGATACGTCCCAAGTCCCGTTCGTCACCGCCGGTGAGGTGATGTTCCAGATTTATCCCTGGTATAAATCCCTGGCGCTGACCGTGGAAGGGATTCTGGATACTCTGTTCGGGCGGTTCGCGTTGCGGCTCTTTTATTTGCCGTTTTCGGTGGCGCTGATCGGTTGCTCGTTGGTGGGGTATATCCGCTGGGTGAAGAATCCGGAGAATTGGGGATTTTTGTTGTCCGTAGGTTTGCTGCTGGGGCCCATGGCGTTCGTGCTCGCCATGTTGAATCACTCGCCGGTGACGTTCGACTGGCGCACGGTGGCCCATCTGTTTCCGTTTATGGCTTACGCCACGGGGGAGGGGCTATTTTATCTGACGGACATGGTGTGGGGGAAAAGGGGGGAGAATTTCCATAATTGCGAAGATCGAGAAGCGTTACCCAAGTAGGGGGGCGCCGCCACGCGCCTCTAAAAAATTCCCTCACCCAGGCCCTCTCCCAGAGGGAGAGGGGAAGCGCGTAAGAGGTGTCTCATAATGGGATACGCGCTACGCGCTGACCCACCCTACACGTCTGGATCCCCGCTCTCGCGGGGATGACCTCCTTGGAAGACGCATGGTAGGACCGGCCGGGAGTGGAAGGCGCCTTCCACCATGGGAGGCTGCTTCCGTTTGGGACGGATTACAAATTGCTGTTGGGGGTGAGGTGGCCGGCGGGATGGGAGTTGTGGTTTTTCGCCTCGGTGCGTTCCTTGTCCAACAACATGGTGAAATCGAGCCATTTGGTGGAATGGGTTAATCCACCGATGGAAATGTAATCCACCCCGGTTTCGGCCACGAACGAAACCGTGTTGAGGGAGATGCCGCCCGAGGCCTCGGTTTCCACCCGCCCGTCGATCAGCCGGACGGCTTCGGCCATCGTGTCGATATCCATGTTGTCGAGCATGATGCGGTCCACGCCGGCCCGGATGGCTTCTTGCACTTCCTCCAGGTTCCGGGTCTCCACTTCGATGGCGTACGCGTTCCCCCAACACAGGCGGGCGGCCTCGACGGCCTTTCCGATGCTGCCGCAACTGTCGATGTGGTTGTCCTTGATCAGCACCATGTCATAGAGGCCCATCCGGTGATTGACCCCGCCGCCGACCCGCACCGCGTATTTTTCCAGGCGGCGGAACAAGGGCGTGGTCTTGCGGGTATCGGTGATGCGCACCTTGGTATGGCGGACGGCCTTGACATGCTCGGACGTGGTGGTGGCGATGCCGGACAAGAAGGAAAGGAAATTCACTGCCACCCGCTCGCCGGTGAGCAGCGAACCCATGGAACCTTCCAGGGTGAAAACCGTTCGCCCCTTGGAGAGGGTTTGGCCTTCCTTGGCCCACCGCTCCACCCTCACGGTTGGATCCACTAATTTAAAAACCTCGACGACCAGTTGCGATCCGCACAGAACCCCCGTCTGTTTGCAGACAATCCGGGCCGAACCGATCTTGCCGGGCGCGATGGTGGCCATGGTGGTGACATCCCCCGCGCCGCAGTCCTCTTCCAACGCTTTTTTCAGGATCCAACGGATTTCGTCATCGATAGCGAGCAGGTGTTCCACCAGGGGATCGCCCACCCGTTGTTCTTGCTCAACCGCGAGGTGGCTTTCCATTCGATATGGCTCCAAGGTCATGGAAGGAATCGACTCCATTCCAGTGCAATCTGAGAAACGGACAGATTTCTTCATTTTACATACTCTCCCTGAAAACCGAATGGAAAATAATGTCCCTGAAATGGATTTTTTTATCGGAGGGTGATTCCTCTGAATCCGAATAGTCCACATGTACGGGATGACCAGGATAATGATGGATTACGCGCCGCGCTGACTTCTCTGACGGATTCTTGAAGATCCATTTGAATCCAGGGGATAGGGTTGGCAACCAGGCCGAATTTTATCACTCTCGGAACGCCCCCCCATAAAAACGCGCGGTTTGTCTTGGAATCGCCTTGGGAAATCAGTAATATAACCGCCCGGCACGACATGGAATAACTTTAATCCGGGGAGAGGCTTATTATGCGCAGGATATGGTTCACCGTCATCCTTGTGGGATTCGGTTTGTATCCAATGCGTGTGTTGCCCGCCGAGAAGCCGGCCTTGAATCCGGAGCTCGACCGGTACCGCGCCCTGGGGCTGGCCTACATGGAGGAAGAAAACTTCCCCGCGGCCATCGAGGCCTGCCAACAGGCCGTGGCCCTGGCCCCCCGCTCGGCCTCCGACGTCATCAACCTGGGCATCGCCCATTACCATGGCGATCAAAATGAGGAAAGTATCCGGATCCTGAAGCAAGGATTGGAACTCGATCCCGCCAACGTGTTCGCCTTCTACAACTTGGGGCTGGCGTCCAAAAAAATTGGCGACTCCACCCACGCCGTGGAATATTTTCAACGCACCGCCGAACGCGATCCATCCGACGCCGCCACCTTGTATAACTTGGGACTCTCCTTGACCAAATTGAAACGTGATGACGAAGCCGCCGGGTGGTTCGAAAAGACCATCCAGATCGATCCCAGGCACTCCAGCGCCTATTACCGCTTGTTCTTGTATTACGCGGTCACCAAGAAGGACATGGCGCGCGCCCGTGAACAGCAAAAGATCTTCCAGGAACTCAAGAAAACCGAGCCGCAACGACCCGCCGACGCCGTGGACGAAGGCAAGTTCATGGGCCCCATCGAATTCGATTTGCCCCTTGCTTCCCTGCCCCATTTCACCTCCGGCCTGCGCGTGAATTTCACCCCGAATACCTCATGGACGCAACCAATTGTTCAAGCCCTCGGTTCCCGAGACGGCCGCTTCCTGGCCGCCCTGCCGGACATCGAGAAACGCGAATCGGCCGTAGTGATCTCCAACGCCACCATGACGATATTGATGATTGTTTCCGCCAATGGCGAAGCGGCCCGCGCCGTCCCGCTGCCCGGATCCGGTTGGACAGGATGCGCTCCCGCCGACTACGACAACGATGGGGACACGGACCTGCTGCTGTTGGCCAAGTCCACTCCCACCGGTCCGGTGGAGGAAAAAACCGTATTGCTGCGGAACCAGGGGAATTGGGCGTTCCAGGATGTCAGTACCATACTGGGAAATGACCTGGCGGGCGTGGCGGACGCGCTGTGGTGCGATTTCGACCACGAAGGCGATCTCGATTTGCTCCTGGCCCGGCCGGACAAGGGCGATATGATCTTTCAAAACAACGGGGATGGCAGTTTCACCCCCGTGTCCGGCAAAGTCAGCGGCTTGGAGTTGGGCAAAAGCCAGTCTCTTGCGGCTTCCGACCTCGATAACGACAACGACTTGGACATCCTCGCATGGTCCGCGGGAAACCTCACGATCTACGCCAACCTGCGTGAAGTGAAATTCCAAAAATGGCTTATAGCCGAAATCCAGAGCGCGGCGTTGCAACCGAAAATCCTCTGCCGGGACTTCGACAACGACGGCGGGATGGACATCACCATTACCGGCTTGAACGCGGAAGGCCCCGTGGCCTGGCGGCCGCAAGGGGAAAACCTGGCGCCTCTCGCTTTGACGTCCAGCGCGGCCAGCAGCGTGATTCAATGCGTATTCGACGCCAATAATGATGGATTTGAGGATATCGTGACCGGGTCCAATCCCCGGCTGCGCATCATGCTTCCCAACTTTCTCGTGTACAACCATTCTCCCGAGCCGTTCCAGAAGGTGGATGACGCGTTCGCGGCGGATTCCACCACGCCCCCATCCCAGATGGTACAGTTCGAGGATCCCGTGCCTGTGGATCTCGATTGGGACGGCGATCTCGATCTACTGGCCACGCGCCGCGGGGAGACTCCCGGCATCGTAGTGTTCGAAAACCAGGGAGGCAACCAAAATCACTGGCTCGCCCTCAAGATCCAGGGCAGTAAAAACACGGTGGACGGTTACGGCTCGAAAATCCAGGTCAAGCACGACTTGTTCCGGGTGAAGAAGGAAGTGGCGGCGCCCGTGACTCACATGGGCTTGGGCAACCGTGAAAAAGTCAACGTCATCCGCCTCACCTGGCCGAATGGCATCTTCCAGAATGAGATCCTGGTGGCCTCGGACCAGATCCTTTCCGTCAGCGAAAAGCCCGGCTACGCGGGATCGTGTCCCTTCGTCTATACCTGGAACGGCCGCGAGTACGAGTTCATCGCCGATTCCCTCTCCACCGGGCCGTTGGGGCTTTATGTCGGCGGGGGATTTTTCCCGCCCCGCCCGGATGAATACATTCGGATCCGCGGCGCGCAGATGAAGCCGAAGGATGGATTTTTCAATGTCCTGATGCGCGAAGAACTGCGCGAGATCACCTATCTCGACCAGATGGAACTGCTTTCCGCCACTCATCCGGACGCCCGGGAAATCCATGTCAACGAAAAGTTCACCCTGCCGCCGTTCCCCGAGTTCAAACTCATCGGCCTGTCCGCCAACGCCCGGCCACCGCGACGAATGACCGACAACCACGGCGAGGACGTCACGGAACTGATCCGCGAGAACGACCGCCGCTATCCCAAACCCTGGAAACCCAGCCGGTATGATGGCATCGGCGAGGAGCATTGGTTCGAGATCGACTTGAACGATTTCCGGGACGCGAAAACCCTCTACCTGTTCATGACCGGCTATGTCGATTGGCCTAACTCCAGCCACGCCCTGTCATTGGAGCAGAATCCCTCCCTGGATTTCGTCATGCCCTATCTGCAAGTGAAGGATGAAACCGGCGCGTGGGTGACGGTGCTCAATCCCATGGGCTTCCCCGCCGGAAAACTCAAGACCGTGCCGCTGGATATTTCAAACATCTTCAAAGGCCCGGACCGGACGGTCCGCATCGTCTCCACCCTGCTGGTGCACTGGGACCGGATTTGGGTGGATCCCAGCCCCATTCTGGACGGCTTCGCGGTGCGGCATTATCCGTATGTGTCCGCCGATCTGCGCTATGGCGGCTACGCGCGCTGCTACGATCTGGCGCAAGACGGCCCGCACTGGTTCGACTACAACACACTCACCACCAACGCGCGGTGGGATTATCACCGGGGATTCTTCACCCGCTTCGGCGACGTGACGCCGCTGCTCACCGCGTTCGACGACCGCTATGTCATCATGCAGCATGGCGATGAGGCCGCGGTGCGTTTCCAGGCCCCCCCAAGCGAGACGCCCGGCGATGTCACCTACTTCCTGCACGCCGTGGGCTGGGTGAAAGACCTGGATTACAGCACCGCATACAGCCAACAGGTGGAACCGCTGCCCTTCCGGGGGATGTCCGCTTATCCGTTCGGGCCGGATGAGGAATATCCCCTGACGGACGAAAATCTCCAGTACATGGTGGAATACAACACGCGGGAATTCACCCGGCCCAATGAGCCGCTTACGCTTCCCCGGACGGTGGCGACTCCCGCGTCAGCGCACGGATCTCGTCCCCAAAGCGAGTGAGAAGGGATTGCTTGGCAGAGTGTTCCAGGAATGAAGCCTGGATGGCGTTTTCGATGAAGAGGGGAATTTCTTCCGGCCGAAAGCCCTGGTAGTGGATCAGTTTGCTCAATTCTTCCGTGAGGGAAACCTTGAAAAAGGTGGGATCATCCGTGCCGGCGTTCACGGGAATGCAGCGCTCGTGATAGAACCGGAAGGGATGCTCTTCCAGGCTGGGAACCACCCCCAGCATGACATTGCTGGTGGGGCACAGATTGAGCGGCATCTTGTGCTCCGCCAGGTACTCCATCAACGCCGGATCCTCCCGCGAGCGCACGCCGTGATCGATCCGCTCCACTTTCAACGAGCGGATCGCCCCCCAGATGGAATCCGGCCCCCGGCCCTCCCCCGCATGGGCGGTCTTGCGCAGGCCGATCGCTCCGGCATACTCGTAGATGGCCGCCGAATCCTCCGCCGGGAAATCCTCGCTGCCCCCCAGGCCAATGCCCACCACCCGGTCAACGGGATGTCTTTCCACCTCCCGGATCATCTCCATCCCGATTTCCGGCCCCAGGTTGCGCACGACGTCGATGATGTAGCGGTGGTCCACCCTCCCGTTGGTGGTCTCGCGCAGGCCGGCGTCGATCGCGTCCATCA
>JBHGBC010000071.1:0-28631 GCA_041946805.1 bacterium | reverse complement strand
GATCATTTCGAAGAGATGCGAACCGGCGATCGGAAAAAAAGTACGCACTTGCCGGATGATCCAAAAAAGAACCATGAGGCCGGAACATCCTCTCCTTCTCTGCTCCACCGCACTGAACTTTTTCTCCCAGCCCAAGGTAGAATGGAACCGCGATTTAGATTGCCTTGAATCCTGAATTCATGTTCCAGGGAGACAACGACATCATGAAAAAAAGCCGGTTGATTTCCATGGGCATCAGCGGGGCCTTGTTCTGCTTGGCGGTACCCGCCTCTTTCAGTCAATATACGATCGTGAAGCCGAAGGAAATACACGACGTCCTGATCAATCCCGGCATGGGATTTACGACATTCCACCATTTCAACAAGGATCATGTGGGAGAGGGAAAGGAGTGGGATTCCCGGAAGTTGGATGAGCTGGTACAGCCGAACGGCGATCTGAGGTATAGTGGCTACCCTCCTTCCTCGATCGCCTATTTCCGGTGGTATTGGGATGAAATCGAACCGGAACAAGGCCGGTACCGGTGGGATCTGATCGACCGCGCCATCGAAGAAGCCCGGCGCAATGGACAAAAATTGGCGTTTCGCCTCATGCCGCA
The DNA here is from genome assembly GCA_041946805.1 of bacterium. Classification (GTDB taxonomy): domain Bacteria; phylum Hinthialibacterota; class Hinthialibacteria; order Hinthialibacterales; family Hinthialibacteraceae; genus JABLXU01. Next base: position 28,036 of record JBHGBC010000071.1, on the reverse strand, counting down.
AAACGGAGTACCCAAGGCTCCCGCCTGGTATCACGCGATGGCCCCCGGATTTACGTATGAAGACGGCAAAAGTTGGATGCCGGATTATGAAAGCCCTCTATTTCGTCAGCATTTCGGGAATCTCGTGGCCGCAATGGGAGAACGCTACGATGGACACCCGGACATCGATCACATCGATATGGGGATCGTCGGGCGCTGGGGGGAATGGCATACTTCCGAAACGGGGCATCCCATGCCCTCCGTGGCCACGCAGATCGAGTTTACCGATCTCTACCGCCACGCGTTCACCAAAAGTTGGCTGGTGATGTTGATCGGCGGGGGGGAAGCGATGGCGCACGCGATCCAGCTGGGGACCGGGTGGCGGGCCGATTGCCTGGGCGACCTGGGGGGTTTCAGCCCCAATTGGAACCACATGGAAGACCTCTATCCGATCGAACTGTCCAAGGCGGGAGCCTTGGAAGCTTGGAAGAAGGCCCCCGTCGTGTTCGAGTCCTGTTGGACGATGCAGTACTGGGCCCAGCAGGGATGGGATATCAAGGCCATATTCGACCGGGCGTTGCAATACCACACGTCCGTGTTCAATAACAAATCCTCGGCCGTACCCCCGGAGCATTGGGGACTTGTGAACGATTTCTTGCGGAAAATGGGATACCGGTTCGTGCTTCGCCGGATACAGTGGCCCGATGAGGTCAAGGCCGGATCGGTGATGAACTTGGAAACCTTATGGGAAAACACCGGGGTGGCGCCGGTCTATCTCCCTTACCGGCTTGTTTACCAAATTAAAAACGAAGCCGCAACCTTCGAGCATTCTTCCTCGGCCGATGTACGGAATTGGCTACCGGGTTATTCCCGGATCGAAGAGCCGATTCACATTCCGCCAAACTGGTCTCCCGGTTCATACCAATTGCGGGTGGCGCTTCGGGATCCTTCCACCAACCAACCGGCGGTTCGTTTGGCCATTGCCGGAAGAGATCCGGATGGGTGGTATTGCCTGGGATCATTCCAAATTCCGTAGGCGCAAGGGCGATGCACAACCAACCCGTCCCTCCTGTTGATAGGGATAATAAACAGAAGGGCAGGCGAATCCCTTGCCTGCCCTTTGGAAGTCCATCGCGCGGATTTCTCTAATACAACGCCCAATCCAACACCGGCACGGGCTTATCGTTGACGGTCAGCACGGCGTTAGTGAAGATCCCGGTGCTGTAATATCCCGCGTTATGAGAGGTTACGGCGAATCCCACGTAGACGGGATCGGTCATTTCCGCCACTTCATGAACGAGGGTTTCCACCCGTTCTCCCGTGGCGGCGTCATAATAATAATAACCGATGCTTGTGCCATCGCGGGTGATTTCGATCGTTCCGCTCTGACGTCCCGCCACCGTGCCGCCCGGCACATTCAGATTTTCGTCCTCGCCGGACTCACTGGCAAAGGCATCCCGCCATAACGGGCCGAAATCCCGTCCCCAGGACCGGATGATCGACATGCCATGCGGCGAAGAGGGATCGATTTCATCCCGCACCATGAGGCCGGCTTTGGCGTCCTCGGTATGGCCTTGTCCCACGATCAGTTGGCAGTTGGCCTTGAGCGACACCTTGCCGGAAACCTCGATATACAGGAAATGGAAATTGTCGGCCGCGCCCCAGATGTCATTGCCGGTGCCGATCACGACGTAGGTTCCCGTGTTGGGATCATAGCCGGCGTCCCCCTCCACGGTTTCGTTGTCGAAAACATCCTCGTGCGTGGTGAAGATCCCAAAGCCGTTGGATTGGGGAGGAACCACGGTCACTTCCCAATTGCCTCCCGTGGAGAATTCACTGGATCCGGATTTGGCGGATCCCGAAAAACTCTTGACACCCACGGCGGCCGCCGGTGCGGCGGCATCGTATCTCAAGGCCGCGCCGGAGCCGGCCGCGCCGGGAACTGTCCAGGTAATGACGCCGTCCGCGGTGGCGTTGGCCGTACCCGCGGAGGGTTGCAGGTTGGAAACCGTAAATCCTTCGGGCACTTTTTCCGTAACCGTGGCGTCCGTGGTTTTTCCGGTTTCCACTTCCAAACCCAGTGTCACTCCAGCCAATGCCGCGCCCGCTTCCACTTTGTACGACGGGATGGTCCGCGTGACCGCCACCGCCACATCCAGCGACTGCAAGGTCACGTCCTTGAAGAACGCGCGTTCCGTCGTGCTGGTATCGTGCGAGGTGACCACCAGCCCCACCATGATCGTGTCGGACATGGGCACTTCGGTGGAACCGATCACCCGGAACGTACCGTCGGTCAGGCCGCGCAGCATGGTGAATACGTTCCCGACGCGCATGAGTTGGATGACGTTGGTTTCATCGGAGCGTTTTTCCTGCACTTCGATGTCCTGGGAACCGCCGTTGTAATCCAGGCGGCGCTCCAGGTTGGAGCCTTGGCTGCGGATGATGATTCCGGTCACGTGGCTGGCGGAGGGATCATCGGGGAACTCCAGGCTGTCGCGCGCCATCAAGCCCGCCTTTTTCCACTCGTGGCCATCGCGCGGGCCGCTCATTTCCCAGTTGACCTCCGTGGTGATCAAGAAGGAACCGGTCACGGCTTGGTAAACATAATAACAGCCGTCGGCCGATCCCCAGAGATCATTTCCGGAACCGACGATGTCATAGATCCCGTTGGCAAACGTGGCGCTCCCGGCGCCGGCATCGTCACCAATGCTGACTTGGTCATCGAAGATCCCGATGGGCTGGGAGAAGACGAGTGGGCTGAAAAGCGTTAAAAAACTGGTGAGCAGAATCCATCGTTTCATGGTTCGTACTCTCCTTTCCGTATGGTTACGATCAAGACCCGGCCAGTCTAGCAAACAAAGCGGGGGGAGACCAATCCACCCTCATCCGTATGGGTGGAGAAAATAACGTGAATTCATGTCTGCTTCCTGCCCGGAAGAAGATGTTCCCAGGCCTTGCGCCTTGGGCTAGGCTCATGCCGAGCGGCCGGCGATCAAAAAACGACACTAAAATTCGGGAACGGTCACATGAAATCCCCCAGTTAAATGGCAAGCGCGGATCATGATGAAAAGAGATTGTCCTAGGGAATTGGTGGCTCTTCCGGTACGTCTATACACAATGAGGAAAAGGCATTCCATCCATTTCCTGATACGGGCGGACACCAAGGTCCGCCCCTCCAAAAATCCCTCACCCGGATCCAGAGGGAGAGGGGATTTTGGAGTGGTTTTCATGGAATATTTCGAGGGGACGCCGGCCGGGCAACAGAAAAAAAGTATGGCCCGGCCGGATGAGCCGGAAATATCATGCCGGTTGGATAGTGTTTCTCAAAAACCATGAAAAACATCCCTGCCCACAGGGCTTCCATCCGGCTGTTATTTCATACCGGCCTGTGATACTTTTCTTCCAACAAAATACCGGGGCAATCATACCGTCCATGCGGAGAAGACCTCATGTCCAGCCGAGAGCTTGTGCGCAGCGCGTTAAACCATCAACCGGCCGGCCGCGTCCCCGTCGAATTCGGGGCGACCGCCGTTACGGGCATCCACGTCAACGCCGTCGCCGCCCTGCGTGAATATTACGGATTGGAAAAGCGGTTGGTCAAAATCCATGAACCCTACCAAATGCTGGGGTGGCTCGACGAAGACCTCCAGGAAGCCCTGGGCGTGGACGTAGACGGTCTGTTCCCCCCCAAGACCATGTTCGGCTTCCCCAACGAGGATTGGCAGCCCTGGCGGCTGCCCAACGGCCTCGAAGTGCTGGTCTCGCGGCATTTTCAAACGACGCGCGACGCGGAGGGGAATATTTTCATCTATCCGCAAGGCGATACCTCCGCGCCGCCCAGCGGCAAGATGCCCAACGACGGCTTCTTTTTCGACACCATCGTGCGGCAGGAACTCCTCGACGACGAGCGCCTCGATCCGGTGGACAACCTGGAGGAATTCGGTCCGGTTTCCGATGCCGACCTGGCCCATTTCGCCACCGAAGCCCGCCGCCTGGCCGGCAGCCGCCGGGCGGTGACCGCCACGTTCGGGGGGACCGCGTTCGGGGACATCGCCCTGGTCCCCGCGCCCTTTTTGAAACATCCCAAGGGCATCCGCGACATCGCCGAGTGGTACATGTCGACCGCCACGCGCCGGGATTACATTCACCAGATCTTCGAAAAGCAATGCGAGTTCGCCCTGCAAAATTTAAAGAAGATTCATGCCGTGGTGGGAGACGTGGTCGACGCGGTATTCATTTGCGGGACCGATTTCGGCACGCAGAAATCCACCTTCTGCTCCCCCCAAACGTACCGCGAACTGTATATGCCCTACTACAAGCAGGTCAACGATTGGATCCACGCCCATACGGGCTGGAAAACCTTCAAGCATTCCTGCGGCGCGGTGGAAACCTTCATCGAGGGATTCATCGAGTCCGGCTTTGATATCCTCAATCCGGTGCAGTGCTCGGCGGCGGGCATGGATCCCCGCCATCTGAAGGATGCTTACGGTGACCGGATCGTGTTCTGGGGCGGAGGCGTGGACACGCAGAAAACCCTGCCCTTCGGCACGCCGGGCGAAATCCGCGAGGAAGTCCTGCGCCGCTGCGAGATTTTCTCCAGGAACGGCGGCTTCATCTTCAACACCGTGCACAACATCCAGGCCAACACGCCCGTGGAGAACATCGCGGCCATGGTGTCGGCGGTCCAGGAATTCAACGGCCGGAAATAATCCTGTTCACCGGCTTGGTTACGGCCGGTGGAGAAATATTTTTTTAAAAATTTTAGTATTTATTAGTACTTCTGAGTTGATTTCAAGTTGTCTCGTGAAGCGGGCTCATTTTTCCGATCCGCGTACGGCTCCGCGCAATCGGCCGAGTGGACCGATTGCCAGGAGGCTTACCCTCACCCCGGCCCTCTCCCAGAGGGAGAGGGAAACCGGACTAGTTCTCTCCAGCCTGATTTATGGGTAACCGATCATAAATTTTGGATAATGCAACACTTGCAGGGCGGTTTGCCCTTTCCGTTCGCCATCGGATAGGTTGGTGCGAAACGGGTAACTTACCATCCCTGAGGGGATTGACCGCAGGCAAGATGCCTGCACCACAAGGATCTGGCCTCCACGCTTTCACCCGGATGGCATCCTCTGATACCATGGGGGGAATCATCGTCCGGGAGTAGCGCCCTTCCAGCCCTTATTCATCATTGAATATTCCAAGAATCTTTAAAACCATTGGCGTTTCCCGGCGTTCCATTCCACAACATGCAAAGCACGGTCATGGAACAACCCACGGAAGAGATCAAGGACCTGCCGGCCTGTTCGGATGAAGAGGTGATGCTGCGTTACGCCCGGGGCGAGGCGGAGGCCTTCGAAGAGCTATTCCACCGGCACAAGCAATCGGTGTACGCGTTTATCCGTTTGTTCCTGCCGGCTTCCGACCCGGTGGACGATGTGTTCCAAATCGTCTTCTACCGCCTGGTCCGGAACCGGGGACGCTACCAACCCAAGGCCAAGTTCACGACCTGGCTGTTCACCCTCACCCGGTCGGCCTGCATCGACGCCATGCGGAAAAAAAAGAGCGCGGAAATCATCCAACTGTATCCCGCGCGGGAGGACGATCCGGACGCGCCGGGCATTCACGATTATCCCAGCCCGGATTGCTCGCCCCGGGAGGAAAGTTACCGGAGCGAAGTGCAGGAGGCGATCGAAGAAGTGATTCAATCGTTGCCCGAAGCGCAGCGGGAGGTCTTGCTGCTGCGGGAGAAAACATCGTTGACCTTTGAAGAAATCGGCCGGGTGCTGGGCTGCTCCGCCAACACGGTGAAGAGCCGGATGCACTATGCGCTGCTGGCGCTGCGGCGCGGGCTGGAAGAACGGGGGATCGAAGCATGATGCGATGCCAAACCGCGCGCGCGTTGATGATGGAACGGCTGTATGAACCACCGGATCCGGAGGAAACCGCCCGGCTGGAGAAGCACCTGGCGGACTGCCCCGCCTGCGCGGCGGAGTGGGGCGAAGTGCAACGCGCGCATGCCATCCTGAGGAAAATGAATGATCCGGCCGTGCCCGTCTGGCTGGAGCGGAAGGTGACCGCGGAACCGTTCGCCGAGGAACTGCCGATACGGCCGCCGCGGATACGGACCTGGATGAAGTTCGCGGCGGCGGCCTCGTTCCTGCTGCTGCTCGCCGGGGTGTATCCCTATACCTTGCAGCATGCCGTTACACTTCGGCATACCGTCCGGAACGAGACGGTTCCCGAGCCAGCGGCAGCGGGACTTGTAGTTCCTCCCGCCGCCCCATCCGTGGCGATGGACCAAACTCATGATGCTCCTTCCGCCCCGGCCGAGGCGCCCACGCTGGGTGTAGCGGCGGCGATGCGGGGAGACAGCCCGGCTTCTACCCCCGAATCCGAAACGCTGGCGGCGGGACGGCCGGTCCGTGCCTTCCAGGGGGAGCCCAGGGCGAAGTTGGCATCGAAACCGGAGGAAGCGGACGAGTATCAAAAAGCCGGGGAGTTGTTCCGCACCGGGTTGAAACTCTATAACACCGCCTTTACCAAAATCGGCGAAGACCAGAAGACGCTGCTGAAAAGCGCCATCCTGATGCTCGAGGACGTGGAGAAACAGTATCCCGGCGAGAATTATTGGATCGCGCTGGCGCTGATCCTCATCGCCGACGCGCACCGGGCGCTGGGCGACATAGAGACAGCGGTGGGGACTTACCAGCGGATGATCAGCCGTTTTCCGGAGGAGGAGACCTATTGCCGGCAGGCGCGGGAGTCGCTGGTCAAGTTGTGGTTGAACCGTCCGGAGACCGTGGAGCAAGCCGAGAACGAATTGGAGGCGTACGCGGCGCGGTATCCGGCCAGCCTGGAGTTCGCGCGGCTGGCGATGGAGTTCGGCGAGATCATGCGGCGAGATCATCCGGACCGGGCCATGGCCTGGTGCCGGCGGGTGATGGCGCAGTTTCCGGAACAGCATCCCGAGCGGCAGAAAGCCTCGCGGAAGCTGGCGCAAGTGGAGAACACCCTGCGGGACACGTATTACATCGAATCCTGGTGGCTGATGGGGCCGTTGCCGGCGGAGACGCTGCCAGAGGAGGATGGAAAATCCCGTTTCACCTCGTGGCTCAAGCCGCGGCGGACTCCCCGGACCCAACCGCGGTACGAACTGCGGCGGGAACGCGGGCTGGAAATCGACCTGCGGCAGGAATTCAAGAATCCCTCCGCCCCGGCGAGCGCCTTTGCGCGGACCTACATCCACAGCGCCACGGACGAGGAGATCTTTTTGCAGGTCGGATTCGGCGATGGCATCCGGATCTGGTGCAACAACGATCCCGTGTGGGGCCAAATCACGAACCAGGATTTTCAGAAAGACCAATACGCCGTGATGTTGCCACTTAGGGCGGGCTGGAACGAAATCCTGATCAAACTCTATCACTTACGTCCGGAGGCGGCCTGGAAATTCAGCGCGATTCCCACCGGCCTGGATGGGCATCTGCGTCCGGAGTTGAAGGCCGATCCGGGCAAGGGCGGCGCGATCAGCTTGAGCGAATGAATCATCTTCGGGGAGATGGAAAAAGTAGATATTCCTTAATCCGTATGATGAACCTTTTAGACTGCGATGGATGAACAATCCTTGAGCGCCGAAGGCGCGGAAGAAACTAGCCCAGGGCAACGCCCTGGGATGAGTCCAACAACAATCCCTCCTTTTCATTTCCCTCTCCCTCTGGGAGAGGGTCAGGGTGAGGGAAGCCCTGAAAGGGCGGAAGAATCAATATTCTGTGGATCCCGCGCGATGCGATCAGTGTGAAGCGGTCAGTGGATGATCTAAAAAGCGATTCGAGGTTGTCATGATGAAAACGATACCGATATGGATGCTGTGGTTCGCCGTCTTGCTGCCAGGGGCGAGCCAGGGCGAAATCACGCTGGACAAGGACCAAATCCAAACGGAGCGGAAGGCGGACGCGCTCCTCATCACGCTTCCCTTGCAAAACGCGTTGGATACGCAAGCGATGGGGGACCTGGTGGTGACCTTGCTGGACGAGAGTTCCCGGTCTTTAGCCAAGGTCGAAAAGAAACTGGTGCTGTTTCCCGGCGGACAATCCGAGCAGGTGGCCATGCCGGTCGCGGCCGGGACTCCGGAAATGGACACGTGCCGGGTGCGGATCGACCTGATGGGCCATACCTGGCTGAAGCGTCTGGGGGCGTCTCGTCAAACGCAGGACGTGCATGTGATCGGCCAGCCGCAATGGCTCAGCGGGAGTCAGGCGGTCTTGCGGGTGGTGGTGACCCGCGCTCCGGGAAACGAACCGGTGGCGGGGGCGGCCGTCACCGCGCGGTGTGTTCCCGCCCAGGGCGGCGAGGCGGTCACGCTGGCGGAAGCGGTTTCGGACGAGCGGGGCAACGCGGATGTGCGGTTCGCAGTGCCGGGAACCTTGGAAGGCAGCCAGACGCTGACGGTGACGATTGAATCGGCCTACGGCAAGGACGAAGTAACCTCGGAGGTGCAGATCGTTCCCGGAACCCGGATTTTTCTCACCACGGACAAGCCGGTGTACCAGCCGGGGCAGTTGATTCACATCCGGGCGCTGGTGGTCAACCAGGCTACGGGCGTCCCCCTGGCGGAGAAAGCGGTGACGCTGGAAGTCTTCGACGGCAAGGGCAACAAAGTTTTCAAAGAGATTAAAACCACGTCCGAGTTCGGCATCGTGGCGGCGGATTTTCAGCTGGCGGAGGAGGTCAACCAGGGCGAGTACCGCTTCAAGGCAATTTTGGATAAAGAAGTGACCGAGAAGACCGCTCAGGTGTATGAATATGTGCTGCCCAAGTTCCGGGTGGCGGTGCACACGGAGCGGACCTTCTATGCGCCGGGCGAATCCGTGAAGGGGAACGTGGAAGCGCGCTACTTTTTCGGCAAGCCGGTGGCGGGGGCGAAGGTGAAGATCACCGCCAACTGCTTCGATGTGGGGTTCAACGAATTCGAAACGGTGAATATCGAGACCGGTGAAGAGGGGCGCGGCGAGTTTTCGTTCGTCATCCCCGATAAACTCGTGGGCCAGCCGCTGTTCAAGGGTGATACGATCGTGCAGCTCGATGTGCGGGTGCGGGACAGCGCCGATCACGAGGAGCAGAAGATCCATACGTTCCCCGTGGCGGTGGATCCCATCCAGGTGGACGCGATTCCCGAAAGCGGCAAGTTGGTCCCCGGGGTGGAGAACGAGATCTATCTGGTGGCGTCGCATCCCGACGGCAGCGTGGCCAAGCCGAAGCTGCGGGTGGATTCGCGGTTCCTGCCCAAATCCGTGGAATTGCAGTGCGACGCGAACGGCATCGCCTCCGTGACGTTGATTCCCCAAGCCGTGGAATCCACTCCCGGCGTCCCGATGACGCAAAACGTGGCCGTCCCGCGGCCCGATATGCCGGTGTTAAGCATCACGGCGGAAGAGGAGGGCCGGCGGGCGGTGCTGGTCAAGGACCTGGAGACGGAGAACGCAGTGGAAAGCCTGTTGCTGCGGGTGGACAAGGGCGTCTATACGGTGGGGCAGGCGATGAACCTCACGGTGTTCTCGCCCGCTTTCCAAAAGGAGACCGCATTTCTGGACATCATCAAAAATGGGCAAACGGTACTCACCAAAACCCTGCCGTTGGCAGACGGCCGCGCCGCGCTGGCCGTTCCCTTGGACAATGCGCTCTCGGGAACGTTGGCGTTGAGCGCGTATGTCATCCGGCCGGACGGCAACCTGGTGCGGGACACGCGGCAGGTGGTGGTTTTGCGAAGTGACGACTTGCGGATCGAGATCACTTCCGACCAGGAGCAATACGAACCGGGCCAGCCGGCGCGGCTGCGGGTGGCGGTGCGGAGCGGATCGGGCGAGCCGGTGCGGGCGGCGATGGGCCTGCACATCGTGGACGAAAGCGTGTACAGCCTGAGCGAGAAGGAGCCGGGCCTCGCCAAGGTGTTCTTCGCCATCGAGAAGGAACTGCTGCAGCCCAAGGTGGAAATCCACGGCTACGCGCTGGACAAGGTGGTGCGGCTGTCGGCGGTGGAGTATGAGAAGAACGCGAATCTCTCGAAAGCGCTGCTCTCCAAACTGGACGTCAGTTCCGCCTACGCCCTCAACATCTTCACGGGAAGCACGAAGATCGAACAAGCCAGGCAGGAGGTATACAACCTGCAGAATTACCTGAGGCAGACTTCGCTGCCCATGAACACGCCGGAACAGGATGCGGAGGAGCTGTTGCTCTCGCTGAACCTGCCGCCGGACGCCGTGAAGACGGTGGATCCCTGGGGCGTACCTTTCCGCGTGGACTTTAGGGACAACCGGGTCGGCGTCTCCAGCGCGGGGCCGGATGGGAAGTTCAACACCGCGGACGATATCCAAGGCCCGGCCGATTATTACCAGATCATGGCCGCGGACGGACGGTCTAACGCGCGGTGGTATTTCATAAAAGTCCCCGCCGCCACGGGAATAGCGGATGCCGCCCAGCCCCAGGAACCGGCGCTCCAGGGTGATAAGGGAGGCAGGGCCGGACCGGGCGGTGACCAGGCTCAGTACCTCTACGCCGTGCCGAACGTCCCGGTGGACCGCTACGGGCGGAGGGGATTCAACCTCCGCAGGATGGGCGGCCCCATGGAACGGGGGCGCGCCGTTGGGGACAAGGGGAGTGCTTTATTGGATGGAATCCAGCAGCCGGAGATCATCGTGGGCGCGCCCATAATACTGGACATGGCCAAGGGCGCTGAACGGCTGGCTAGGGTCGAAGTGGAAGCCGAAATGGCGGGCGGCTACGGGATGATGGCCGCGCCGGAAGAGGCCCCCGCCGGAGCGATGCCAATGGATTTGAAGGAATCGCTATCTCTGGCATTTCCCAATGTTGAAAAAAACAACCAGCCCGAACTCGCCGGAGCGGATTTCAGGAAACTGGCAGGGCAGGATGAAAGTGGGATTTTTGTTGGAGAAAAAGTCCATGAAGCCGTTCCCGCTCAACAACTCGGGAATTTGGATTTATCGAATGAACTTCAGGTCCCCGATCCGGCCTCGGTGCTCGATCCCGATAAAGCCGTGGCCCTGGGTGAAGAGGAAACCCTGCCGCTGGCGGTGAACGGCGAGGTGGACGGCACGCAACTACGTGAGAGCCTTCTTAAACAAGACGAGGAATCCCGCGAATTGAAACATGCAATCCGGGAAGAGATCGTCAAGGTCACGGAATTGGAACAGCAGATGGCCACTACTCCGGCTTCTCCCGCCGAGATTATCCGTAATGAAGCGGTGAAAGACAAATCGGTGCGGGTGCGGCGATATTTCCCCGAGACGCTGTTCTACACACCCGAATTGATCACCGACGAGCAAGGGCTGGCGATGCTGAATCTGCCCGTGGCCGATTCGATCACCACCTGGCGGATGTCGGCGATGGCCAACGCGAAAAACGGGGCGGTGGGCGATTCCACGGCGGCGCTGAAGGTGTTCAAGCCCTTCTTCGTGGATCTGGACCTGCCGGTGGCGTTGATCCAGGACGACGAAGTGACGATTCCCGTGGCGGTGTACAACTACCTGCCGGCCGAGCAGACCGTGCAAGTGGAGCTGGAACGCGCGCCCTGGTTTGACCTGCTGGAAGGCGGATTCGAGCGCCGCGTGAGCGTGGCGGCCAATGAAGTGACCTCGGTGTCGTACCGTGTCCGCGCCACCCGGCTGGGGAAGAACCCGCTGACAGTGTACGCCTGGGGAACCGAGGACCGCGACGCCACGGGGCGGGACATCGAGGTGCGGCCCAACGGCGAAGCGCGGTACATCACGTTCAACGGGCGGCTGGACAACGGCGTGAAGCACACAGTGATGTTCCCCGAAGGACGGGTTCCGGGCGCGGACAAATTGTTCGTGAAGATTTATCCCGGCATCTTCAGCCAGGTGGTGGAGGGGCTGGATTCGATCCTGCAAATGCCCAACGGGTGTTTCGAGCAGACCAGCTCGACCACGTATCCCAACGTGCTGGCGCTGAATTACATGAAGCAAACCCAGAACATCACGCCGGAAATCGAGATGAAGGCGCGGGAGTATATCAACCTGGGCTACCAGCGGCTGTTGACGTTCGAGATCCCCGGCGGCGGATTCCAGGTGTTCGGCAATCCCCCGGCCACGCGTGTGTTGACGGCGTATGGGCTGATGGAATTCGCCGACATGAACGAGGTGTACCCGGTGGACGAAAACCTCATCCCCCGCACGGCGCGCTGGCTGATCGATCAACGGCGGCCGGACGGGACCTGGGATCCGGACGAAAACTACGCGCATGCCGAGATGTGGCAAAGCATCCAGGACAATCCGCTCCTGACCACGGCCTACGTGGCGCTGGCGCTCAGCCGGACGGAGGCGCCATCCGAGCTCGGACCCACTACGCAATATCTCTTGGAGCACGCCGGAGACGCGACAGACGCCTACACGCTGGGGATTCTGTGCAACGCCTTGCAAGCCCTGGTTCCTGACAGTGATATTACCCGGGAATGTGTCCAACGACTGGTGAATCTGGGTGAAATCCAAGGCAACGAGATGCACTGGGCCGCCGAAGCGAGCATGAGTTATGCGCGGGGCGATCATGCCTCGGTAGAGGCCACGGCCTGGGCGGCGATGGCCCTGATCCAGGACGGGCGGTTCAACACCGAGACGGGAAAGGCGCTTAACTGGCTGATCCAGCAGAAGGATCCCCAAGGCACCTGGGGGACCACGCACGGGACGGTGCTGGCCCTCAAGGCGATGGTCTTGTCACTGAAGCAGGCGACGCGGGAGGTCAACGCCACGGTCCTGGCGCGGGTGAACGGGCAGGACGCGGCGCGGTTGGCGGTCACGCCGGAGAACGCGGACCTGTTCCGGCAGATCGATTTGAGCCCATACGTTAAAGGGAATGAACAAACCATCGAAATCGACCTGGAGGGGGAGGGCAGCCTGCTGTACCAGGTCGTAGGCACATATTTCGAACCGTGGGGCGAGGTAAAGACCGCGGCCGCGCCGTTTGACATCCAGGTGGATTACGACCGGAAGGAACTGCGGCGCAACGATACGGTGACCTGCCGGATCCACGCGAAGAACCAGCGGCCGGAGCGGGTGGAGATGGTGATGATCGATGTGGGCATCCCGCCCGGATTCCGGGTGGAACGGCCCACGCTGGACGAGTACGTGGACCAAAAAACCATCGCCCGGTACACGCTGACCGCCCGGCAGCTGTTGATCTACCTGGAGTCGATGGAAGGTGGCGCGGCGTTGGATCTCGAGGTTCCCATGAAGGCGACGCTGCCCATGACGGCCAAGGCCCCGGAAGCGGTGATTTACGAATATTACAATCCGGAGCAGAAGCAGGCCGCTCCGCCGAGCGAGTTGGAAGTGAAGTGAGGGGATCCAACCCAATGGTCCGGATTCCCGCTCGCGGGCGGAGACAGGTTCCAACCATCAGGCCATCTTTCGCAAGACGAGGAGTGAGGCATGCCATCGATACAGGAAGACATGAATTACCTTCGGGGCCAGCTTCGGACCGGGTCGATCCAAAAGGCATACAGAGCGCTGCTCGGGTACATGATGAATTTGCGGACGCATTTCAAGAACATTTACCCGAATCACTCCATTTCGGGGATTTATCAGGGATGCATGGATATGACCTATTTCGCCATTATCCCGCCGCCGCTCAAGCAACGGGACTTGAAGGCCGCGATTGTATTCAATTACGAAGCGTTCCGATTCGAAATATGGCTCGCGGGAAGAAACAGGCAGGTTCAACGGAAATACTGGGAGTTGTTCCGGGACAGCCGCTGGACTGCATACCGCCTGGTGGCGCCGGCCAAGGGGGTTGACTCGATCCTGGAGTACGGCCTGGCCGAGGACTTCGACTTTGGCGGCCTCGACCGCCTGACGGCGTGCATCGAAGAGAAAGCCGGCCAATTCATCGGCGACGTCGAGCGATTCCTCGCTGAGCATGAGACCCAGTCAAGAGGCTGAGCGGCGCGGTTATCCAAAGTCCGGACAGGGATTGATCGGCGGGATCCGGTAATGAACATCTGCATCATGAGATAGGGAAAGGGAAGCCAATGCATATCCAAATCAAGGGATGGCGGTGGATTGGCGGATTGCTCCTTGCGGCGGTGGCCGCCTCGGGGTATGCGGCGGCGCTGAACGTGGACTTGGTGAATCCGGAGTTCGTGACGATCGGGGAACAACAGGTGCCGGTTTATCCAGCCACGTTGCCTCCGGCTCTCACGCTGACCTCGCCGGGCGTAACCCGGGAGGGGCTTGAATACCTGGTGGTCCGCACGGCCGCGGGGCCAAGCGCCTTGGTACTGGTGACCGTGGAAAACGGCGGCGCCAACCTGCAGTATGGAGCCGAGAAGATCGGCAAAGGCGGGCAGTTGCAGGTCGATGGCAGTGATTTTCCAACCCTGGCGGCCAGCGGACTGCACTCCGTGGAGGAGCTGGAGCGCGTGAAGAGCATCACGGGGAAGCCGGTGGAGGAAATAACCCGCCTGGGACGGCCGGGGACAACTTCCGGTATCGGTTTCTTGGCCGAGGACGAGGACATCCTATCGGTGCTGCGGGGTGACAACGATCTGGTGCGGCGGTTGGGCTTGAAACACCCCGATCTGGCCCGTCCCCTGTTTCACGTCTGGAATCTGCTGCTCCGGGAGTACGAACTCGGCAAGCTGGGGCGGTTTTCAGAAGATGTGAGCCGTTTTTGGTATCATGGACGGGAGATTCACCTTCAGTCCAAGCGGACCAAAGGATTTCAGGAATCCATCTTCAACGATGAGATCAAGGGCGCGTTTGACATCGAACTTTGGCGGGAGTTGGACGGAAACGAGTTGAAATTCCTGCGGCAGGCGTACGAGCATTTGAGCGCGGCCGAACGGGCGGCCTTGATTGACCGGCTGACGCGGCTGCGCACGGGCGAGATGGAACCGTACTACATCATGCGGTACGGATTTTATGAAGGGCACACCGCGTACCGCGTGGATCCGGTCACGATCGCGGTGATATTCGGGCTGAAACCTCTCACGGAAATCGAGAAGCCCTTCCGCGGGAGATGGGATCAGGTACTCACGCGCCATTTTACCGCCAAGGCCGGGACACTAGACAAGTAGAAATTGCACATAATTTTCAGTTTGGATTACAAAGCCCAATGCAGGGTGGGCTCAAAGCGCAGGGTAGCCCACCAAATAACTTCTTCCCTCTCCCCCCGGGAGAGGGCCAGGGTGAGGGAAAACCTTTGAAAAACCAAAAACGCCCGGAGAGGTCTCAAATCTCTCCGGGCGTGTTTTTTTTAATTCAAATCCGAGTCGAATTACCGGGGGGCGGTGTTGTATTGGGGTTGCTGCTGGGTGTAGCCGCGGGGGCCGCCCTGGGCCGCGCCCTGGTTGTAGCCTTCCTGGTACCCTTGCTGCCGGGCGTTGGATTTCTCCCGCTGGTATTGGTCGTTGATCAACGCGCCGCCCAGCGCGCCCACACCCGCGCCGATCAAGGTCCCTTTGGTGTCGCCGCCGATGAGTTGCCCCGCGATCGCCCCGGTGGCTCCGCCCCACATGGCCCCTTCCTGAGCCGGCGAGGTGTAGCAACCGGCCGCGAAGACCGCCACTCCGGTCATGATGGCTAACAGTTTCACTTGGTTCATGATGATCCGCTCCTTTCATTCAAGGCGTTCTTCGCCTTCTTGTTTCCTCGATTTTGATTCTTTTCTTGCGCATTCCTCTATATTATCGCATCCTCCAGGGAATCGGCTAAGTATTTTGGTTTATTTTTCTGGGGGAATGGCGGCAATTGCACGGCCATGGATTTTCATCGATCGTATTATATCGCAAGGAAGACCAATTACCAATTCATGCCGAAGGGGAGACAAGCGGTCACCAGGGATTCCGGAAAATGAATGGCGGAAAAAAACCCTATGCCGGGGGTCAGTGAAAAGGAGACATGGCCTATCAGCCCTTGGACATGGCCTGGAAATCCTTGCCACGATACGCTCCAAACAGAACACGAAATCCTCCCGCTCACGCCTATTCACAAGATTCCCCAAGGGCAAGTAGAATCCACACCATGACACTGTCCCGGACCGTTCTATTTTTCGACACGCATAAAATCCTGATCTTTTTCGTCCCATTTTTCATCTATCTGATCAACGGGCGGGAGATCAGCAGCGGGGATCCCACGCCCACGGTGTTCGTGGCCGTCAACGTGGTCAAGCACGGGACCGTGTTCCTGGACGATCTGCGCGAGTATATCCCCTATCACAACACGCCGTATTACGTCTCCGGACGGATGGGGCATATCGTCTCCAATTACCCGGTGTTTCCCGGGATCATGGCCGCGCCGGTGTATGCCCCTTTCGTGTGGATGGGGCTGATCGAGCCGGGCGACGGCGACCTGGTCTGGAAATACCTGTCCAAGTTGTCCGGCGCGCTGTATACGGCGCTTTCGGTGCTGGTGATGTATCTGACCCTGAAGCGGCTGACCGCCCCGGAGGGGGCCATGATCTTGTCGTCCGCCTACGGGCTGGGGACGGCGTTGTGGCCCATCGCCGCGCAGAGTTTGTGGCAGCATGGGCCGAGCGTTTTCTGGTGGACGGTCTGTTTGTACGGTTTGGTCCGGGCTGTGGAAGCAGAAACCGGACGTGGTTTCACGGGTTACGCGGCGTTGTCCGGCTTGGCGGCGGGGTGCGCGGTGCTGTGCCGGACGGTGAACGGCATCGGGGCGGCCGGCTTGTGCTGCGGCATGACGGCGCGGTATGGGAGAAGGGCGTGGGTGTTTACCGTCCCGGCGGCGGCGTTGTCGGCGGCGTTGATAAGTTACAACGTGGCGTTGTTCAATTCGTGGAAGGGGGGCGATTCGGTTTTACACGCTTTGCATTGGGAATTGGACCGCATGGTGGGAATTTCGTGGTCCACGCCCTTGAGCGTGGGATTGCCGGGGCAGTTGATCAGTCCCAGCCGGGGGATCTTCGTGTTCAGCCCGTTTTTGCTGTTCGCCTTATGGGGCATGGCGGAGGCCTGGCGCAAGCCGGGGCCCGTGTGGCGGCTGATCGCGTGGTCCATACCCATACCGGTGCTCATGTGGGTGGTTTTCGGGAAATATATCGTCTGGTGGGGGGGCAATTCGCATTACGGTCCCCGGTATCAGATCGAAACGTATCCGTTCCTGATGTTGTACCTGGCGGCGGTGTGGGACCGGCTAGCCGCGCGCCGCGGGCTCCGGGGGATTTTTTATGTCCTGTTGGCTTATTCGCTGCTTGTGCAGGGCATCGGCGCCTTCTGTTATCCCAGCGATTGGGCGGTCAGTCCCGTGGACATCACCGTGGACAAGGGCCGCCTGTGGGACTGGGCGAACAATCAGATCTGGAGTTGCGCCCGTAGCGGAATCAAGGGATTTCAGTGGAGCGGGTAAGGCCGGCCGCGGCGATGGCAATGATATCCCCTCCGGGGCAGGATGGGATCACACCCTTGACGAAGGTCCTTGTTTCTGAGTAAGTTACATTTTCTTGCATTTCCCTGGCCAGTAATGCCCTTCGAGGCTGATGTTGAGGAAGCTCCCGAATGTTTGAGTCGTTCCGATGAGTTGGAATTGCATTGAAACAGTAGGGAGACAAAAATGTCCAGAAGACGTTCGAAAATCCTGTCGGAACGGGAATTGGAAGTGATGCGCGCGGTCTGGAAACTCGGTCTGGCTTCGGTGAGGGAAATCCGCCTGGAGATGGGGGGAGAAAACGCGGGAGCGTATACCTCCATCGCCACCATGCTGAAGTTTCTGGAGAAGAAAGGCATGCTGCGGCATGAGCAGTTCGGCCGGACGTATTATTATTCGGCGAATACCAGCCAATCGGAGGAACAACAGAAGGCTTTGAATTATATTTTGCAGGGGTATTTTGAAGGCAATTGGAGAACCCTGTTGAAAATCCTGCCGCGGCTTTCGCGCATGAACGCGGAAGACCGTTCGATGTTTCAGAAACTGTTGGCGGAAATGAAACAAGGGGAGAGTTACTCCGAAGGGGAGATGAGACGTTGAAATCAAGAATTCCCGCGTTACGCGGGAGCATCCGGGAGTACCTATCCGGAAACCGAGGGCAATCATGAAACGGAGCGTGCCGATCAGCCTGATCCTGTTTCTGGCGCTGCCCGCGGTCCACGCCCGCATCCTGGAAACCATCGACGCGAAGGTCAACGACGAGTTGATTCTGTCGGGTGAAGTGGATGCGCGCGTGTACCGCTATGCGCTCGACCGCAAACTGACCCAAATGAACGACGAGCAATACCAGGAGGTCCGCAACCGGATCCTCAACGCGATGATTGACCAGGCCTTGATCACTCAGGAAGTCAAGAACCGGCTGTCACCCGAGGAGCTGGAACGGATCCGCGCGACAGTGGAGCGGCAGACCAATCAGGAAATGGCCGCCTTCCAAAGCACGTTGACCACTCCCCAGGATCTGGCCCAGAAGGAACAATCGATGGGCATGACCTGGGAGGAGTACCGGCAGGCACAATACCGGATGAACTACGACCAATACTTGAACGAAGTGGTGGCGTTCCAGCTGGCGCGGCGTCAAGTGGAGCGTCCCACGGCGCAAGAAATCGAGGAATTCCAACGGACTCATCCGGAGGCCCAACCCGGCGGGGAAGTGGAAATCGCCCATATCCAGTTGAACATCCCCGCGGGATCCTTGCCGGAGCAGGAACAGGCCATCCGGCAAAAAGCGGAAGAAATCGCGCTGCGGGCGCGGTCGGGAGAGCCCTTCGCGAACCTGGTGGCGGCCTTTTCGCAGAACGAGGCCACGCGGCGCAACCGGGGCCTGCTGCCGCCCGTCAAAAAAGGCATGTTGAATCCGGAATTCGACATTGTTTTCGGCTTGCAGCCCGGAGACATCACGGATCCGATCCGGACCCCGGGGGCGTATCACATCGTCCAGGTGCAGAAGAAGAACGACATCAGCGACCTGGTCATGCAGACCAAAAAACAGCAGATCATCGAGGAATTGATCAAGGGACTGCGTTCGAAGGCCAAAATTGAAATCCGTCCCCGGACCCAGATGAGTCCGGTCACACCGTTGGACAATCCCTAAGCGGAGCGGGAAAGCGGAGTGGAAGTGGCTCAGCCGGCTATTTCAGCGCGGCTGAGTTCGGCTTGCAGGTCAAAACCGGCGTCGAAATCCTCGATGCGGTCCTCGGCGGTTTTCTTGACTTCCCCCAATTCCACCAGATTGAAGACGATATTGCCGAAATCGCGGGAATGGTGGATTCCCCATTCCTGAAAAACGGTGAGCGCCATGTCTCCGAAGCGTTCGCGTCCCAGGCGGGCGATGCCGGTCAGCAGTTCCTGGCCGGTGATATGCCGGGGTTTTTTGAAGACGAATTGGGTGTAACGCAACGCTTCCAAAACAAACCGGTAGGCGTACAGATGATACCGGGGATCTTTTTCCGAGATCCACCGCAAAAGGCGTTCCTCGTTCATGTTCACACCCTAACCCCTATAAATCAAAGTCATTTGGGAACAAGGGAAATTATAGAGGAATTCTCATAAAATCACAACATCCCTACGGTAAAATGACAGAATGTCCCGGACTTGCGGCGCACAAAGGCTAGGGTTACAGTGAGTCCGGGCGGGAGAGCCATGCCCCGCCGGCAGCGAGGAGCAGGATGGCCGAATCGTCCCCGGAATCCCCGGTCAGCCAGGGTGTCTCCCTCATTATCCCCGTGTATAACGAGGCGGAGGGGTTGCCCGCCTTTTTATCGGAAATCCAGCGGGTGATCGAGTCGGTTCCCTATTCCATGGAAGTCACGCTGGTGGATGACGGCTCGGATGACGGCACGCCCGATATCCTGCGGGGGCAGCCTTATCCCGTGATCCGGCACGAGGAGAACCGGGGTTACGGAGCGGCGATCAAGACCGGGCTGGAGCATAGCCGGGGCGAGGCGGTGGTGATCATCGATTCGGACGGGACGTACCGGTTGGAGGAGATTTTGGCGGTCATCCGGCATTTGGAAGAATACGACATGGTCGTGGGGGCGCGGCTGGGTCCTCAAGCCCGGGTTCCCTGGACGCGGCGGCCGGCCAAGTGGCTGATCCGCCAGTTTGCGGGATGGATGGTGCGGCGGCCCATACCGGATTTGAACTCGGGACTGCGGGCCATCCGGCGCGCGCCGCTCGAGAGGATTCAGAAACTGTTGCCGGACGGATTTTCATTGACGACCACGATTACGGTTGCGTTCCTTTCGATGGGGAAGCGGGTGTATTTTCACCCCATTCAGTACCAGAAGCGGGCGGGGAAGTCGAAGTTTCATCCCATCCGGGACACATGGAACATGATTTTGGTGATCTTGCGGACGGTGGTGTTGCTGCGTCCGCTCAACGTGTTTCTCCCCCTCAGTTTCCTGTTGGGCCTCCTGGCGCTGGCGGTGTTGCTGTTCAGCAAACCGTTGACCGGACAATTCATGGACGCCACCTTCATCGTGCTGGCCATGGCCGGCGCGCAGATGTTCGTCCTGGGCCTGATCGCGGACTTGATCGTGCGGATCAACCTGTGGACGCATTGAGGGGGAGGCTATGCCGGCCGGGAAGGGAAACATTCTATTTCACCGACGAGACGCGGAGGCCGCGGAGGTTTTTCAGGAACCGGATAGACCATGATAAACGGGGTGGCGGTGGATAGGCGGATTGAATCATGGAGGGCACGGAGGGGGCACGGATTGAGCGGAGAAAGGATCGCAAAAGATTGCCGATGAGAGTGAACCACGCGCGAACTGTATGTTGGGCGGCCGGGCTGGCTGCATTGCTAGTGATACTCGGCGCTCAATGCGGACGACGGGAAGAAGAGCTGGCGCGGCCGGATCCCGACGCGGTGGTAATGACGTTGGGAGACCGGACAGTGACGGCGCGGGATTTTCTGATCGCGTTCCAGGAATCGCACGATTTCGCGGAAGTGGCGGCCGGTCAAGCGTTGAAGGATCTGCCCCAGCGGATGGAAGAGCTCGCCAAAACCCTCGGCTTCGAGCGGGACCTGGCGGAACGGGCGCGGGGGGCGGGCCTGGACCGGCGGGGAACGTTCCAGGCGTTCCGGAAAGATGTCATCCAGGATGAACTGTTTCAACGGGTTTTCCTGGAAGAGGTCCTGAAGAAAATCCAGGTCACCGAGGCGGACAATCAGCGGTATTACCAGGAAAACCGGAACCGGTTGTTCATTCAAAGGAACACAAACGTATATGTAGTCCAGGGCATCCGGATCCTGATGGAACCGCGGGGACGAGAGAAGGCGGAGGCGTTGGCGCGGGAAGCGCGGGGGAAACTCGAGTCGGGCGCGCCCTTCGAGGCGGTGGCGCAAACCTATTCGGACGCCCCGGCGGAAAAGCGGGGCAAGGAAAATGAAATTCCACCCGGACTGGCGGATCCGGAAATCGAACGGCGGCTGATGGAGCTCAAGGACGGGCAGGTCAGCGAGGTGTTCGAGGCCGGGAATCAATTCTTCATCTTCAAGCGTCTGCGTTTCGTGCCGCCGGAGTATATTCCCTATGAAGAAGCCCGCCCCGCGATCCTCGCCACGCGGACGCAGGAATTGCAGAATCAAGGCGTGTTCCTTTACGCCCAGGAATTGAAACTGAAACACGGCCTGCTGGTGAACCTGGACTGGCTGAAGGACACGGCGGCGCTGGATCCCCAGGCGGTGATCCTCTCCATACCCGGAGTGTATCAATTGACGGTGGGTGATTTCGAGCGGCTGGCGGCGGCCAACGGCAAACGGACGGCCGAGGCGCGGGAGGAATACCTGTCGTTCCTGACGCACAAGGCGCTGTTTCTGGCCGAGGCCCTTGGCCGGGGGTGGGGAGAAAACGAGATTGCCCCGGCGCTGGCGTACTGGGAACAGCACCAATTGGCGCAGGATTACATCTTGTCGGCAGTGGACAAACGGGGGGCGTTGACCGAGGAACAAATGCGGGCATTTTATGAACAAAACCGTACCCTGCCCGACTTTCAGACCCCCAACCGGTACGACCTGCATGTGATGTTCTTCAGCGCGCCGGTGCAAGCCTCCACCCCGCATTACGATACGCTGATCCTGTTCCAGAAAGCGGAGGCGGAAGCCAACCGGGCGTACGCGGCGATGCGGGAAGGCCTTTCCTTCGAGGAGGCGCTGACCCAACTCCCGCAGCATAGTTCCTTGCCGGTCACTGGAGGACCGTTGGGCCAGGTGGCGCTGGGCGATCTCGGGCCCAGCCAGGTGGAACCGGTGAAGGGCCTGGAGGCGGGAGAAATCGGCCGTCCGCGGCGCGTGTATAATCTATCGAAAAACCGGTTTGGGTATGAGATATATTACGTGAAGGATATCGAGCCTTCCCGGCCGATGACCTACGAGGAGGCGCGCGGCGTCATCGGCCGGCAGGTGGTCCAAAGCCTGACGAAGGAAATCCGGGACGCGTTGATGAAGTCATTTCTGGAGGCCCATCCGGCCCGGACGCAGCCCGAGGGGATGCAAGCCGTGGTCCGGTACCTGGAAACCTTGGCGGGGCGTCCCGACCGCCAGCCGGATCTGAGCTGGTATGAGGAAGCGAACGCCGGGACGGCCGGCCCGCCGGCCGGAGAACGGGACAGATCGGGGGAAGCCACAGCGCGATCATGAAAGTCTTGATAGCCGCATCGGAGATCGATCCCTTCGCGAAGACGGGCGGATTGGCGGACGTTCAGCGGTCGTTGCCGGCGGCCTTGCGCCGTCAAGGCGTGGAGGTGTCGCTGGTCATGCCGAAATACCGTCAGGTGCAGGCCGAGTGCGAAGATCTGGGCGCGATCCAGGTCCCCATCGAGGACACTCTGGTGGCGGGCCGGTTGGCGCGGACAAGGCTGCCGGACGAACCGGCGCCCGTGTACCTGATCGAGCAGGATGAATTTTTTCACCGGAACGAGCTGTACACCGAAAAGGGGAAAGATTACCCGGACAACCTTGAACGGTTCACGTTTTTTTGCCGGGGAGTGTTGGAGATCATCGAGCGGGGGCATTGCCAACCCGATCTGCTGCACGCCAATGACTGGCAGACAGCCCTGTTGCCGATCTACCTCAAAACGGTTCACGCGGGGCATCCGGTCCTCGGGGGGATCAGGACGGTTTTCACGATTCACAACTTGGCCTACCAGGGCGTGTTTCCACCGTTTCTGTTCCCGGTGACGGGGATCGGGTGGGAGCATTACCACGTGGAGGCGTTGGAGTTCTACAATCAGCTGAACTTGATGAAGGGAGCCATTGTGTTCGCCGACGCGGTGACCACGGTCAGTCCCACGTACGCGCGGGAGATCCAGACCAAGGCGTACGGCTGCGGATTGGAGGGGGTGTTGGCGAAGCACCAAAAGAAAGTGTCGGGCGTGTTGAACGGCGTGGATTACCGCGTCTGGTCGCCCGAAGTGGACACCCAGATCGCGGCCCGTTACTCGATCGACACGGTGGAAGAGGGGAAAGACACGAACCGGCGGGCGCTGCGGAAGGAATTCGGACTGAGCGAACCGGCGGGACGCGCGCCGCTCCTGGGCGTGATCTCGCGGCTGGCGCACCAGAAGGGATTGGATTTGCTGGGCGCGGTGCTGCCCAGCCTGATCCGCCGGGGAACGCAAGTGGTCATCCTGGGCACGGGGGATCCCAAACTCGAAGAAATGTACCGGGGGCTGCAGAAACAATATCCCGAGTCCTGCGGAGTGGCCATCGCCTTCGACAACCGCCTGGCGCACCAGATCGAGGCGGGCGCCGATATGTTCCTGATGCCGTCGTTGTATGAACCCTGCGGACTAAACCAGATGTATTCGTTGCGCTATGGCACGGTCCCAGTGGCGCGGGCCACGGGCGGGCTGGTGGACACGGTGCTGGACGTGGGGGAATCGCGCGACGGCACCGGTTTTCTCTTCGAGGAGGCCACCCCCGCGGCGCTGCTGGAGGCCTGCGAGCGGGCCATCTCGTATTTCGAAGACCGCGAGGCGTGGTTGACCCTGGCGCGCCGGGGGATGCGGATGGATTTCTCCTGGGACCGTTCCGCCGGCGAGTACCTCCGGGTGTATCAATCGTTGGTCAGGGAGTGAGGGGGGAACAAGGCAGGCCATGAAAACGAAGCGCAGGCGGTCAAAAAGGGCAGGATTATTCCGGGCAGAAACCAATGGATACCCCCCCGGCTTTTGCCACAGCGCTCGAAAATACACGGTGGGAAGTGAATCATGGATTTAAGGCGTACCGGATTGGGTCACGCGTGCTTTCCCTCAATCTGGATCCCCGCCCAACGCACCGGGTACGCGGTTCCGGAGCCCGGAGAGGAGGTGGATACCGCTTCGCTCAATCCACCCTGCAACACTTATTATACTGAACTATCATGCCGATCATGGAAGAAGCCCACGCAAGAGCAAAAAGAAAAGGACCATGACCTCCCTCCAACCGGTTTATTTGAATATCCATTGGCATCAGCACCAGCCTTGGTACGTGCAGCCGGGAACGCGCGAAGCCGTCCTGCCCTGGGTGCGCCTGCACGGCATCAAGGATTATTACGACATCGCCTGGTTGTGCCAGCAGTACGAGGGCTGGAAACAGACGATCAACCTGGTTCCCTCTCTCTTGGAACAAATCCAGATGTACGTCGATGGCACGCTGACCGACCGGGCGTTGGAGTTGTCCAAGAAACCGGCGGCGGAACTCAACAGCGAAGAGAAAACGGAAATCCTGTCCCGTTTCTTTGACGCGCACGCGCCGCGCATGATCCACCCGCATCCCCGCTACGACGAATTGTACCGCAAGCGGGGGGCCTCGGCCGCCGCCGCGCTCAAGCGTTTCACGGCCGAGGATTTCCGGGATCTGCAGGTATGGTTCAACCTGACATGGGTGGATCCCCTCTGGCGGGAGGATCCCAACCTGCCGCTGGCGGGATTGATCAAGAAACAACGGGGATTCACGGAGGAAGAAAAACGCCTGGTCCTGGAAGTCCAGCGCGACATTCTGGCGAAGATCATTCCCATCCACCGCATGCTGCATCACCAAGGAAACTTGGAACTGACCTGTTCGCCCTATTTTCATCCCATCCTGCCGCTGTTGTGCGACAACGCCGCCGCGAAGGTCTCCAATCCGATGGATCCGGTGCCGGAGCCGGCTTTCGCCTTCCCGGAAGACGCGGAGTGGCACATCCAGGAGGGCATCCAGGTCTTCGAGCGGATCATGGGTTTCCGGCCGGCGGGGATGTGGCCCTCGGAAGGTTCGGTGTCGGACGCGGCCTGTGGCTTGATGGCCAAGGCCGGCATGCCGTTTTTCGCGGCCGACGAGGGCATCCTGTTCCGGTCCCGGTTCTTCCAGGAAGGGAAAGATCCAAGCCGGGACGAGCTGTACCGGCTGCACCGGCTGCAGACGGCGCACGGGGAAATCGATTGCGTATTCCGGGATCACGGCTTGTCGGACTTGATCGGATTCACGTACCAGCGGTGGGACGCACGGGAGGCGGCGAACGATTTCATCACTCATTTGAAAGCCATCGGCCAGGATTGGACGCGGGAAGCCCCGCCGTTGGTCAGCGTGATTTTGGACGGGGAAAACTGCTGGGAGTATTACCCGCGCGACGGGCACGATTTTCTGCGCTTCCTGATCGAGGGCATCCTGAAGGATCCCCAGATCCAACCGGTCACGGCGCCGGAATACCGGACGCTGTATCCGGCGGAGCCGACACTGCGCTCGATTTTCCCCGGATCGTGGATCAACAGCAATTTCCGGATCTGGATCGGGCACCAGGAAGACAACGCGGCCTGGCATTTTTTACGGCAGGCGCGGGAAACCTTGTTGGATAAGCAAAAGGACTTGGACGAGGAAACCCGCCGGGACGCGTGGCGGCTGCTGCATATCGCGGAGGGCAGCGACTGGTTCTGGTGGTACGGGGACGAAAACGTGTCCACGCAGGAAATGTTGTTCGACGCGCTGTTCCGGAACCATTTGATTCACCTTTACGCCCGGCTGGATTTGCCGGCGCCGGAAGGCCTGAAACGGCCCATCAAGCAGCCCCGCCGGGTACTCAAGGGCGGGGGCATCCTTTTCCATGCCCCCAACGCGATGGGCCGGGCCAAGGGGTATTATCCCTGGGTGGGGGCGCAGCTGGTGTCCTCCAATTCGGGGGGCGCGGCGATGCGCCAAGCCAAGGACGTGGAGGCGGACCTGTTATACGGCCGCCTGAATAACAGTTTGGCGTTTCACGTCGAATTCAAAGACGGGACCCAACTGGAGGAACACAGCCGGGTGTCGTTGCAGATCACCAAGCCGGTGATGAAAACCATTCCCGTCTATCCGCCGCGGGGAACGGACACGGCGCGGATTCAAAACGCGCGGATCGAGGGCGTGGTGGACCTGGAACCGGCGGGTATCGCGCCCACGCAGGAAGCCTGGTTTTATCTGGAATTTGAATCCCGGAGCCGGCCGGCGTTTTCGATCCCGGGCGGCAGCGAGGTCTACCTGCCGGGGTACACGGCGGCGAATTCGAGCCTGTATTGGTTCATGTGAAAGTGGAGTGGAGCACCCGGCGCGCGGTGTGACACACCCCGGCTTCCCAATTCCGCCCCTCCGGGCATGAGATGGAAGAAAGGCGTTGAAAGATGATGCGGACACGCAAGATGAGTTCCGCCGGCTGCCGGCGGTTTTGTTTATTGATTATCGAAATAAGTACCTGGGCATCCCTGGCGGGAGCGGGCCAGGTCGAACCGGCGCGGGAGTCGCGCATTCCCGGACGCGAGGCGCTGGACCGGGCGGCGAAAGCCTGGGAAACCATCGCGGATTATCAAACGGTGCTGCATCACGCCGAACGGCACGAGAGCGGCGAAACCAAGGAATTCTGGGCCCGTGTTTATCTGGTCAAAGGGACCAAGGACAATCCGGAACCCGAGCCGGTTTTTTTGCTGCAGTTCTACGATCACCCCGTGCCGTTGGCGGCGGGGGAGGAAGTGGAGAACGGCACGCCGGACGAGCCGTTCAAGGTGTATTTCTCCGATGTGAGCCGGAAATTCTATACGTATGACGCGGTTTCCAACACATTGAAAATCGAGCGGCTGGACGAACAGACTTCACCCCTTCCGGAGTTCATGTACCTCGCCGGCTTTTTGGATTTCGATATCGAGACTCTCAAGGAAAAAGCTTATATCGACGCCAAGGTGTTGGAGGAAACCATCGATAAAACTCCGACCTACAAAGTGCGGGTGATTCCCCGCTCAAAAATGAAGGATGTGGAGCCGGTGCGGGAAATATGGATCGACCGCGGGACCAACCTGCCCAAGCGGTTCGCCGTGCCGGGCGAGAACGGCGTCCAGGTGGATTTCGGGGAGATGAAGCTCAACCAGGGCCTGAAGAGCGAAGCCTTGATCCCGGAAATCCGGGAAGACGCCTACGTCGTTGACATGACCCAGTGAAGTATGGCGGATCACACAAGGTTTAGGGTATGCATGGGTTACGCGTCAGGCGGTGATCCAGGGGGTGGGGAAGTTTTTCACGAAATCGATTATTCCCACTTGACCATGGGTCATCAAGAGATGGA
Source organism: bacterium (assembly GCA_041946805.1). Classification (GTDB taxonomy): domain Bacteria; phylum Hinthialibacterota; class Hinthialibacteria; order Hinthialibacterales; family Hinthialibacteraceae; genus JABLXU01. The sequence continues at coordinate 552 of JBHGBC010000071.1, read as the reverse complement.
AAGTTAATCTGTGGCAACACACTACGAACAATCTTGTCCGCAATGGACCGGGGGCGATCCGCCGGTCGCTCCTACCAAACCCTGAGGGGATTATTGAGCGAAGAAGCGGCGGGCCGGAGTTCCTGATCCCTACACGTAAAGACACTGGTTTCCAACATCCCGCCATCTGCGTTTTCAGCCGTTCCGGACTTACCCACCCATTTAACCAATTATTCATCCGATTTATCCATCCATTTTCTCGATTTCCGTTGACATGCGCATGAATTCGCGGTATTGGTTGAGAGAACCAGAAAGGCTGCTGGTTTCTCTCAGGGGAATGAGGTGTGCGGCAAAATTCCGTCGTCAGGCGCATGGGAATGTGTTGCGAAGGAAGGGACAGAAAGGAGAACGGGCAGACAAAAACCAACTACTACAAATCATCAATCAACCGGGCCGGAATGCATGAGTTAGGTGATGGACAAAGTCTTCCAAAACAGGATGGGAGGAAATGTATATCCTGTTTCCGTGAACCGAAATTGTGCATAAATTCATACAACACCTTGATTAATAATG
>JBHGBC010000070.1:0-28643 GCA_041946805.1 bacterium | reverse complement strand
GAAATCCAAACCGCCGCTTCCAACCAGTCACCCTATGAAACCCCGCCGGCCGCGCCAATCCCCGCCGGCGCCGTGCTGGATGCCGCCCGCTATCTCTCGCATCTGCAGACCATGGTGAACGAACTGCATACCCAGGAGGAACTCCGCGGATTGGTGGAGGTGCCCAGCCAGGATGTCAATCAACCTTTCCAGGCCCACGTCATGCAGGAAGCCACGCCCGCGCCGCCGGCGCGATAGAGCCTTGATAGTCACGATTTACCGGTTGGCGGAACAGCTTTCGAGCGCCAACGGCGCGGAATGAGTGTAGCCCCGGGCGTAAGCCCTGGGAAAGATAAAACGATAGTAATTGATCCCCTCTCCCCCTGGGAGAGGGTTAGGGAAGCCCTGTAAGGGCGAACTTCATCCTGTCTCTGCAATCGGATAAACCGTTACCCTTGATCGTGATGTCCATATTCCGGAAAGGAAACGCCATCATGAAGATATTGAAATATTCGCCCCTTTTCGCGTTTCTATGTGGGTTTTGCTTTGCGCCCTCCCCGGCCTTTTCATTTTACTACTATATTGTGGACGGCAATCCCGTGCGATGGGATGGTTCCGTGATTCCGATGTCCGCCGGCCATAACAGTTTTTTGCCGGACAGCGCGTACCGCAGCGCGCTGGATTTGTTCATCATGGATTTCAACGCCAACAATCCCAGCAATTGCCAGGTCCTCCTGTCTTTCGATGACACGAGCATATCCATCGGCAACGGGGAAAATGAAGTGTGTTTCATCACGAATCAAGACGTCCTCGGCGGGGCGCCGGCGGTCACCAAGTGGCGGCGCTACGGCTCGAGCCTGGCCGAGGCCGACATCTTTTTCGACGCGAATGTCGCCTGGACCCCCTTCGAGGACAAAAGCGGGATCAATTCCTACGGGGGAGCCTACCGGCCCTTCCAAACGACTTTCCTGCATGAATTGGGCCATGCCTTCGGCCTCGCGCACAACGCCATCTGGTACAACATCATGGGCACGGATTGGACCCATATCCATCCCGAAAACACCAAAGCGGTAGCCTATTTGGGCCCGGACGCCAGCGGAGGATTGATGTTTCTCTACGGCGCGCGCAGCCAGTACAAGGAAGACCTGAGCGTGGTCCACTGGCGATGGGTGGGCAGCAGCGGGGAATACAGCGTGCACGACCGCTGCCGCGTCTTCAACGCAAACGGCGTGGAACTCAGCCGTGACTGGAGCACCTACGAACCGACGTATTATGTCAATAACGCGCAAGCCATCCAGGTGGAATTCTCGTATGAAAACAACGGCCGCACCAATCAAACGGTGCAAGGACAGTTCTACTTGTCGGATGACTGGGCTATCAGCAAGTCGGACCGCCTCCTGGCCACCTACAATTTCAATCTCAATGTATTTTACGCTCCCTGGACCGTCGCCCTGCCGGTCTCCCTGCCCAACGATCTGTATCCCAACCGGAATTATTACATCGGATGCATCATCGACTCGGGCGAATGGGTCAGCGAATCGTTCCGGGAAAACAACAATACCACCTATACCGGGCTGAAGACGTCCAACTTCCCCTCGCCGACGCCCACCCGGACGCCGACGCGCACGCCCACGATGACCCCGACGCGGACGCACACGCCCGGCCCCTCGCCGACCCCCACGCCCACGCCCTTGCCGACCATCGATCCGCACATCCGGCTCAAGCATGTGTTTGTGCTCGATTACGACATCGTGACCCGGCCGGACATCCTGTCTAAATTGACCGAGTTTGATATGGCCGGATTCACCAAGTACGACGCCGCCGGCCAGCGCAACCTCACCATCGCCTGGGACATGGACCAAGGCGGCGCCACGGATTGGCATGTGTATGTCCGCCGGGGGATCGGGGGCATGAAATACCTGGGCCGGTGCGGCAGCGGCGCGGCCTCGTTCCTGAAATGGGCCGCGGGAGCCCCCAATCTGGCGAGGGATTTCGCCCAGGGGCCCGATTTCAATTCCGTGTACAACTTCCGGGTGATCCGCATCGACGGCCAACTGGGGCCGGACGATTACTTCGATTTGGCCGCGCCGGTCGGCTATAACATGGCGGGAGGCAACGCGGTCCCCATCGATCAATATGAAAATCCTTCCTTGCAACCGGGCCAGATCTCGCTGTACGACGACATCCTGGGGGGGAACGACTTAGCGCCGGCCAAATTCAGCGGTTTCGATGAAGACCGCCCCGCCACCCGGGCCCTCCAAATCGCCTGGAATTTCGGCGTCGGCGCGGAGAGTGTCCGGGACTACCATGTGCAGGTCAGCATCGATGGCGGTACATATCAATTCCTGGGGCAAACCTATAACGGGTCCATTCCTTACTTCCTGTGGAATTCACGGGGAGATTTTTCCACCAACGCCCTGTTCGCCGGCGGCCCGGAAAACGGCCATGTGTATCAATTCCAGGTGGTCTTGATCCCCTTCAGCGGGGATAAACGGTTCCTGACTTCCGGTAAATTATACTATTCCGTTGCTTCCCCGTGATCCATGGACCAAGGATCTCATGGTCCGGCTGACCGTTTCACTTTTCACCGCACCCCGGCCGTTCGTAGTGGCGCCCACTGGCTTCGTATCCATTTCAACGAGTCGTTGATGTTCCGGGATCATCCTGATTGCCGGATGAGCCAAAAATGAGATAACTTCCCGGCCATTTTCTGGTAGGATCAATTGGATTTGTATCCGGGGGGAGCCGAAGGAGATGGGTTTCGGTTTTCACTCTCGAGAACTCCGATCCCGGATGAACCGGCAAAAGGAGGTCAAGCAGATGGAATCACAAAGAGTATACGCGGAACCGAAAAGGGGACATGTCTCCTTGGGCGGATCGTTGCGCATGATCCTGTTTCTTGTTCCTGTCATTTTCGGAGGGCTAATGCTTTATGCGGGACCGCTTCAACAAGGCGGCACGATCGGATTCGGCCGGATTGCGGCCGGAGTGATATGTGCCGTCCTTTGGGGAATCTTGATTTCCGGAATCCGTGTCGCCGCGCAATGGGAACGGGGCGTGGTGCTCCGTCTCGGGAAGTTCCAGGCCGTCCAGGGGCCGGGCATTATGTATATCATACCCTACATCGATAATGTCCGGTTCGTGGACCTGCGGTTGTTGACGCTCAACATTCCCAGTCAGCAGGTGATGACCAAAGACAATGTGCCCGCGGCCATCGACGGGGTCTTGTATTTCCTGGTGTCGGACGCGGAAAAGGCCATCATCCAGATTCAGGATTTCGCGTTCGCCATCGCTCAGTACGCGCAGGCGACATTGCGGGACGTCGTGGGCGGACTCTCGCTGGATGAACTCTTGTCCGAGCGCGAGCAGATTCAGAAGCGGATCGCGGAGGTGGTGGAAGAACACATCCGAAATTGGGGATTGCACCTGGATTCCATTCGTCTGCAGGACATCGAGATGCCGGAAGACCTGAAGCGGATCATGTCCCGGCAAGCCTCGGCCGAACGGGAGAAACGGGCCACGATCACGAAGGCGGAGGGTGACAAGATCGCGGCGGTGAATCTGGCGGCGGCGGCTGACATTATGGAAAAGACGGCCGGGGCGATGAAACTGAGAACCCTGCAAACCATCGACGCCCTGGGGGCCGGCCCCTCGAACACCGTGGTTTTGTTCCCCGTGGAGATGGTGGAAACGCTCAAGAATATCGCCAAGGCGTTTTCCAAGAGCGATGACCCCATGACTGTGTAAATACAGGGTAACAGGTCACCCTTCTGATGCAGAAATGGGGGGGGAAAAAGGCGGCCAATGATCCGTGCGGACAAGTACTATAGTTGCGAAAAAACAAGAAAAAGGGGAGTCGGCGCTCCCCTTACTCAACACTCAAACCTGCAATACTCGCTTAGAACATCATCCAACTGTCCACGCTCACCGGCGTGACGATATCGAACTGGTCGGGTGTCCGTACGGTGTCGTAAATCCGGATCCGGTCAATGAATCCCTTGTAGAGATTCCCCGGCGCGGTGGCCGTCCCTTCCATACCGATGAACAGGTAATTCCCTGTCGTTGTATTGATCCCGCCCGTGTAGTCCACGGTGGTCTTCAATTCGCCGTCCACGTAGAACCGCATCTGCCCGTTGTCACCGTCGAGCACGACTGCGGCGTGATGCCAGTTGGTGTCGGAGATGACCGCTTCGACCGCCATATCGAAATCCAAAATGCCATAGGTCGTGGCGAACAGGTTCCGGTCACTGGTCACCGAGAACGAATACCCGCCCGCTCCGGGAACGCCATAGGCCAGGATCATGGAACGCGCGCCCGGCAGGTCGTCGAATTTGATATACGCTTCCAGGGTGAAATTCCCGGTCACGTCCAACGCGATCTTGAAATCGGGATCCGGGACTTCCACCCGCGAACCGATCCCATTGAAATACAGGGAGTAATCACCCGCTTGGCCCGTGGGCGTATCCGTCCGGAACTCCGGCATGGCGTTAGCGTATTGGGCCTCCACGATTCCCGCCGTGGGCTGCATGGTGAAAGAACCCTTGTTCTGCGCGGGCAAGCCCTCGTTGAAGTCGTAGGCGATCACCGTGTTGGCGTCCGCCGCCTTGGGCGTGGCGGCGACGGAATCGAGCTGCGCCGGCTCTAGAATTGCCTTGTGGATCCGCAGGCGGTCGATTGATCCGATCAGGATGCTCGACGCGGTATGCGATGACCCGATGGAAAGCAAACTGTTCTGCAGAGCGCGGGCCGGACCGGCGTCTGTAATGGAATTCACTTCCTCTCCGTCCAGATAAAAAATGGCGATGTCCCCGGGTGTCCACGCCACCGCGATATGGTGCCATTCGCCCGCGGGCACCGGCACTTCACTCTGCCAGTCGAGGACGCCCAATGTCGTCCACACAATGTTTCCATTGTGGAAACCCAGTTTCAGGCTGTTACCCAAACGAAAGACATCTTCCCATTCCTGGGCGAACTGGTCCACCTTCACCCACGCTTCCACCGTCAGCGGATTCTGGATCAAGTCCGCGAACGCCGCCTGCTCGCCCGCCGCGCTCAGGCCGTCCACGCCCGTGAACTGAATCGACTTGTCATTGGCCGCCCCGGACGGATTGTCGTCATTCACTACGATCGCTCCGGTAAGATCAGGAGGATCCGTCAATCCCAAGGTTCCCACCAGCCCGCCTGGATTGGACGTGGTCGTGTTTCCACTCCCCTCGTTGAAATCAAACGACGCCAATGGCTGCGCGTAGCCGGGGACCTGCATAGCCACCAAGATACCCAGCAATCCGAAAATCACCGCATATTGTTTCATCTGCTCTTCTCCTTCTTTAATCGGGTTTCAGGAAACGGCTGTTTCCCCATTCCGGGCTACACCCAAATGGACCTGTGACAGATAACAATTTCCCCATTTCCGAATTGAGTCATCGTCTGGTTCTGCGATCAGTCGGCCTCCTTTCAACATGGAATTCTAAAAAAGCAGACCATTATATCATTTCCTGCCTGATTTCAATATGAAACAACAGATTGAATGATTAACCGAATCCATAATTGGTTATATTTGAAATTCGTAAATTTCAATCCCGCCAAGGAAAATGGCAACATCTTCTGTGACTTTTCTTGACTTTCTCATTCCTCATCCCTATACTTTACTGAACATTTGTTCTGTTAGGAAACAAAATCAACATCTTGAATTATGACCTGGGTTGAGATGGCCGACGTCGATACCGTATTGGAATCCCTCCGCTCCGATCCCCACATCCGGGAGAATATCACCTTCTGGCATACCATTCCCGCCCAGCCGGCCGAATACGGCCCCTGGCCGGACGGCTTTTCCCCCGGACTGCGGGACGTGTTGAAACAACGGGGTATCGAGAACCTTTATAGCCACCAGGCCGCGGCCGTCGATCGTGTCCTGCGGGGTGAAAACGTGATCGTGGTCACCCCCACCGCCTCCGGCAAGACCATGTGCTACAACCTGCCGGTGCTGCATCATCTCACCCTCATCAATCCCGAAGCCCGGGCGTTGTACCTCTTTCCGACCAAGGCGCTGTCGCAGGATCAGGTGCTGGAGGCTCGGGATATCGCCTCGCAACTAGGGCGTGATATCAAGATTCACACCTTCGACGGCGACACCCCCCAAACCGCCCGCCGCGCCATCCGCAACTCCGGCCATATTGTCGTCACCAATCCGGACATGCTGCACACCGGCATCCTGCCGCACCACACTCTCTGGATCCGGCTGTTCGAAAATCTGCAATTCGTGGTGGTGGATGAAGTGCATCACTACCGCGGCGTGTTCGGCAGCCATCTCGCCAACCTGATGCGCCGGCTGCGGCGGATCGGCCGCTTCTACGGCGCGAATCCCCGCTTCATCTGTTGCTCGGCGACTATCGCCAATCCCAAGGAACTCTCCGAGCAGCTCTTCGGCGTCCCCTTCCGCCTGATCGACAACAACGGCGCGCCCCGGGGCGAAAAGCATTTCATCTTCTACAATCCCCCGGTCATCAACCAGGAACTGGGCATCCGCAAGTCGGTGATCAACGAGGCCAGCCGCATCGCCACCAAGTTCCTGCTGCAGGGCGTCCAGACCATCGTCTTCGGCCGCAGCCGCCTGCGCGTGGAGATCCTCACCACCTACCTCAAGCGCGCCATGGAGCGCCACAAGAAAGATCCCGACCGCATCCGCGGCTACCGGGGCGGCTATCTCCCCAACGAACGCCGCGACATCGAGGAAGGCACGCGTTCCGGGCGCTACCTGGGCGTGGTCAGCACCAACGCCCTGGAGCTGGGCATCGACATCGGCCGGCTCAAGGCGGCGGTGCTCGCGGGATACCCGGGAACCATCGCCTCCACTTGGCAGCAGGGCGGCCGCGCGGGACGCACCCAGGAATCTTCGGTGGTCTTCCTGGTGGCCAGTTCGGCCCCCCTCGACCAGTTCATCATCCAACACCCCCGGTATTTCTTCGGCACGACCCCCGAAAGCGGCCTGGTCAATCCCGACAACCTCGCCATCCTCGCCAGCCATCTGAAATGCGGGGCGTTCGAGTTGCCGTTCAACGAAGGCGAACCCTTCGGCCGCGTGGAGGTCGAGGGCATCCTCCGTTACCTGGAAGAAGAGCGCGTGTTGCGCCACGCGGGGGACAAGTGGTTCTGGTCCAGCGCCGCCTATCCCGCCGAGGAGATCTCGCTGCGGTCGGCCAGTTCGGAGAACTTCGTGATCATCAACACCAGCGACGGCAACCGCGTGCTGGGCGAAGTGGACCTCCACAGCGCGCCCATGCTGATCCACGAGCAGGCCATCTACCTGCACCAGAGCCAGCCCTACGTCATCGACAAACTGGATTGGAACGGCCGCACCGCCTACGCCCGCGAGGTGGACGTCGATTACTACACCGACGCCGTGGAAGAGAGCGACATCAAGGTGCTGACCACGGACCTTAGCGAACCGATCCAGACCGGGCGCAAGGACCCGCCCGCCCACATTCACCGGTACTTCGGCGAAGTGGCGGTCAGCACCATCGTCCCGAAATACAAGAAGATCCGCTTCGAAACCCATGAAAACGTGGGCTTCGGCAACATCCACCTGCCCCAGCTGGACAAGCAGACCGAATCCTATTGGATTGAATTTCCCGCCGAATTGATGGAAGAACTGGCCCGCCGGCAGGTCGACCTCGGCGGCGGCCTGCGCGCCCTGGCCACGGCGCTGGGCAACGTGGTTCCCGTGTTCGTGCTGTGCGATCCCCGCGATATCAGCGCCGCCCCCATGGTGCGCGCCCCCTTCTCCGGCCTGCCGACCATTTACCTGTACGATGTCTATCCCGGCGGCATCGGCATCGCCCGCCGCATATACGACATCGACCAGCAGCTCTTCAAGGCCGCCGGCGACCTGCTCCACGGCTGCCAATGCAAGCAGGGATGCCCCTCTTGCGCCGGCCCCCCGCTGGAAATCGGCGCGCAAGGCAAAAAGAGCGCGTTGGAGTTGTTGGAGTGGCTGATTTAGAAGATGGACAATCGGGCGGTTTCGTGGGGAGTGTAGTATAGAAATCCTTGATTACAAAGGAGTTAATAAAACAAATGCTTGGCAGGGGATGATTTGTGATGTATTATTTTGAATGGGATTCCCAAAAAGCGGTTATGAATTTGCGCAAACACGGAGTGTCATTTGAAGAGGTCTCGACGGTTTTCGGCGATCCATTTTCCATGAATATGCCGGATCCGGATCATTCAATCACCGAAGATCGTTATTTGCTTCTTGGAGTATCTCAACGAAAACGATGTCTGGTTGTGTCGTATGTGGAGAGAGAAACAAAACCCGCTTGATCAGTGCGCGGGAAGCGACTCCACGGGAACGAAGACAATATGAAGAAGGAACCGGTCAATAAAACGTCTCCCGCCCATGCGGATGAAGATACGATGCGCCCCGAATACGACTTTTCCAAGGCCGAAAGGGGAGTAACGGCCAAACGCTACGCGCATGGAACCAATGTGGTCGTGCTCGATCCCGATGTGGCGCGTGTATTTCCCACATCCGCCGCCGTCAATGATGCCCTTAGAAAATTAGCGGAAATCATCCGCGATTCGCGTTGATGACATCTTTCTGTCGTGAGGAATGGAATCATTACCCCCTCACGCCTCCACCGCGAAAACCGGCTTCCGGCTCTCCCATTTTCCCCGCGTGAAGTCGGGGCATTCCACCGGCGCGCCGCCCTGGGCGAGGGATTGCTCCGACAGCGCCACCACGCTGCTCATGGTCACCGAATCGTAGATGTCCAACGGCAACGGGCCTTTCGCCCGGACCGCCCGCACGAATTCCGCCAACTCGAAATAATCCGGTCCGCCGTGGCCGCGTTGTTCGACATCCGCCGGGGCATTCCGCCACAAGGCATGGTCGTATTGTTTCTGATACGGCGCGAACGGCTCCCACTCGTGCGATTTCGGACTGCGGCCCTCGAGATACACCGCGTCATGTTCCTGGCTGTAGATGCCGCCGGTCCCCTGGACCAGCCACCGGTTGTCGTACGGGCGGGGCAGCACCATGTCGTTGATAATCGTGATGGTCTTGCCCTTCTTGGTCTTCACGATCGTGGTCACCACATCGCCCTGCAGGACCGGGCGCTTGGCGGCGGGATGATCCGGCCCGAATTGCTTTTGGAGATAATGCTGCAGACCGAACGGGGCGGTGGCCACGGTGGTCAGGCGGTCGAAACGGTCTCCGCAGTGGATGTCCATCCAGCTCAGCACCGGCCCCAGGCCATGGGTGGGATAGGGATCGCGATTCCGGGTGAACAAATATTCGCCTTGCCAGCGGGGCCGGCCTTCCGCGTCGCAGAAATACGTCACGCAATCGTGGGCGTAGGCGCATTGGGCATGGACCGTTTCGCCCAGCAGGCCCGCGCGGATCATGTTCAACACGGCCAGGTTGTCCCGCCGGAAACTCCAGTTCTCGAGCATCATGCACGGGACGCCGGTCTTCTCCGTGGTGTCCACCAGGTCCCAGCATTCCTCGAGCGTTTGCGCCGCCGGCACTTCCACCCCGGCGTATTTCCCCGCTTTCATGGCCGCCACGGCCATGCGCGCGTGCCAGTCCCAGGGCGTGGCGATGATCACCCCGTCCAGGTCCTCGCGCGCGCACAGCTTTTCGTAGGCGTAATCATCCTTGACATACCCCTCCGGCTGGGGTTGACCGGCTTCGGTCACCAACTTTTGGCCGATTTCCACCCGCTCCGGCCGGATGTCGCACAGGGCGGGAATGCGCACGTTTTCGATGCCTGCAAGGAGGCTCAGCAACGAATACCCGCGCCCGCCCACGCCGATCACCCCGATCCGGACCGGCCGGGCGGGATCCGCCGCCGGCTCTCCCGCTTTCGCTGTCCGCTGGAACGCCGGCAGGCTCAAGGCCACCACGGAACCGCGCCGAATGAAACCTCTCCGATTCAATGTCGCATTCACGTCTCGTCCCTTTCTGAATCGCGTTCCCCTTCCCGCGTCTCGTGGAGAAGGAGGCCTCTACTTCCCTCATCCGGATCATCCCGGCCGGTGAAATCATGATGGAAATATCCGGTTTCTTCAACGATCCCCTCATCGCCGGACTGATATTATGCCATGAACCGGACATAGCTTGACAGTAAGTAATTTTTTTTGAGAGAATTATCAAATAAGCACTCAATCGATGCATCTTGGCAAACTCTCCACGAAAGGATGAAATTGCATGAAACGCACCAGACTTTTGCTAGGATTGCTTGTGGTGACGGCCATGGCGGCCAACGCGCAAGCGCCGGACACCACCAAGTGGCCGCCCCTCACCGACTTCACCGCGGAGGTGCACTTCTGGAGCGCGGACGGTTTCCTGTTTGACGCGATTCCCAGCGGCCAGGGAACCCAGTTCATCGATTCGCTTTCCGTCCTGACCGGAGGCGATCAGGTAACCACGGATGTGGTCGTGGGCGGTCTCGACGCCAAAAAATCGGAGTCCCAATATTTCAATGTGGCGGACCAATTCTTCGATTTCTGGCCGGATATCACCTCCATCGACGTGCTGGTCTTGTATTTCGCCAATTCCGAATCCAAGCGGAGCAATTTCAACTTTCTGCTCGGCACGCTCGGAAACCTGCATGGCACGCCCGACTATTCGTTCGAATCGGTGACCGACCAGTATCAATGGCGGCTTTTCCGCGTGGACAACTCCGACGGCTGGGCTGGAAACCAGGTCGATCCCGGCGCCACGGCCGGCGGCGTGAACGGCGGCACCATCCGGCTGCAAAACACCAACGGCCTGATCATCCGGGCAGTGGCTTTCGCCCCCGCGGGCGTGTTCGGGGAACCGGAAGACATCAATGTCTCCACGGTGGTGGAATTCAACCCCGATAACTTCGGGATCATGGCCGAATGGGACATCAACAAGGGCGTCAAAAACGGCCTGGATGTGTACCGGGTGACCAGCGGCGACCAGGAAATCGTGGAATCGTCCGGCATCGGACCCGCCGGCGACCAGCGCAAGGCGATCCGCCCGGCATTGGACAATGGCACGGATGGGACGCGGGACATTTACGTGAATTGGGAAATTCTCAATGAGTTCTTCGGCCCCACCAGCCAGCCTAGCGCCCGGTACAAGATCGTCGCCGAGTATTACGACGATCCCGCCCTGGCCGGCGCCATCTTCGGGCCGGAAGCATACTACTCCGTGGGTGACCAACTGGCGTTCTATCCGGATGCCAGCCGGACCGTGTTGGAAGGCAGCGGGAAGTGGAAAGAGGCGTTGTGGTATGTGACGGACGTGAAACTCAAGGGCGTCAATGTTCCCACCCAGGCGGCCACCCAGTTCGTCTTCACCGGGCCGGTGTACATCAGCCGCCTACGCCTCGGCGTGATCCGCACCTCCGGCATCTATGAGGGGGTCGACCCCATTCCCAACGTCTATCCCTTCGATCCCGATCCGTATGGGATCTACGCCGAACTGGACCTCAACCTGGGAGTCACGGACAATCTCGACATGGTCGGCAGCGGCGGCGACCAGGAGTACATCATCGAGGAAGGCATCGGACCCGATAATGACAAGCGCCGGGCGGTCCGGCCCGCGCTGGGCGAGGGGACGGACACCAACTTCGACCGGTACATGAACTTCGTCATCCTGAACGAAGTGTTCGGGCCGACCAGCCAACCCAACGCCAAGATCAAGATGGCCTATGATTATTACGATGATCCGGCGTTGGCGGGCGAACGCTTCGGGCCGGAAGTGTATCAAACCAACGTCTTCGGGATTGTGACCATCAAGTTCTATCCCGCCGAAAACCGCCTGACCTTGGAAGGCACGGGAGAATGGCGTACGGTGGCCTGGGTGATCGATGACGTCAACTTCACGGGCGTCAATGTCTCCCCGGGAGCGGTGCGGCTGGGGTTCTCCGACAATTGCGCGGTGTATATCAGCCGGGTCCGCTACGCGGTGATCCGCCCCGTGGGCAAAAACGCCGGCGTGGACATGCTGGCCGACATCGTACCGTACCCCACGGCGGTCCAACTCTGGGACCTGTATTAACGGCCCGGTCGGCGGGGATTGGATTCCTGAACGGACAAATGACCAAACAAGGCGCGGGAAGCTTGCCTGTCCGCGCCTTGTTGTTTTTGTGTTCCGGATCGGCCAAGCCATCCTGCCTTCACCGTCCTCATCCTTCCCTATTCTTCACGTTCCCCGTTGCGGGACGGCCGGCGCAGCTTCCCTTTCGTTCCTCCCGCCCCCCTAGCCAAAATCACCGGTTCACTTCTGTTTTCCCACGGATGGAGTAGACTCGCACAAACCCATTTGACGTTGAGAAAGGACACCCGGACCCATGTTACGTGGCATATTTCCGGCTTTGCCCACTCCCTTCACGCCGGACGGCATGAAGATCGACACCGCCAAAATCAAACCGCTCTGTGAATGGCTGCTGCGAAGCGGAGTCCAAGGCGTATTCATCTGCGGAACCACCGGCGAAGGCCCCTGCCTCTCTTCCCAGGAAAAAATCGTCGTGTTGGAAGAAACCCTGCGCTGCCTGCACGGCCGCGCGCGGGTGATCATGCAAGTGGGATGCGGGGATCTGCCGGGAACCCTGGCCACCGCCAAGGCCGCCGTGCAAATGAACGTGGACGCCATCAGCCTGCTGCAGCCTTGGTTTTTCCGTTGCGACGAAGAGGCCCAATTCACCTACATCGCCCGGGTGGCCGAAGCCGTGGGGGACAACCCCCTTTATTTGTACAACCTGCCTCAGAACACCGGCAACGACTTGAAACCCGTCACCCTGGAGCGGCTGCTCAAACGGTTTTCCAACATCCGGGGGATCAAGGAAAGCGGCGAGGAGGGCGCGCTGCAACGCTGGCTGCCCTATAAATCCGACCAGTTTCAAATCATTTGCGGAAACGACACGCAGGTCTGCCGCTCCCTCCAGGCGGGGGGCAAAGCCATCGTCTCCTCCACGGCCAACGTGCAGCCCAAGGTTTTCCTGGCGCTCCTCGCCGCCGTCCAGGCGGGCGACCACGAAACCGCCATGCAATGCCAGCAGCAAATCAACCGCTACGTGGACTTGATCGTCCACGCCAATCTGATCGCCCACCTCAAGGCCAGCTTGTGGCTCCTGGGCGTGGACGCGGGCTCCATGCGCCTCCCCCAACGCAACCTGGAAGACGATGAAATGATGGCCTTGCAGGAAGGGATGAAGGCTATCCAGCTGCTTACGTGAGATCCCGCAGCAAAACCCGGCAGGGGCTGCCGTCGCCTCCCGCGATCAACAGAGGCAGGGCGATGATCTCATAACGGCCGGGCGCGATCCGCCGCAGATCCAGACCTTCCACGATCACCACCCCCTTCCCGCACAACTCGTGATGCACGGGATGCCCCGGATTCTTGAACGCTTCCACCGAAAAATAATCGATCCCCACCAGTCTCACACCCGCCCCCGATAATTCCCGCGCCGCTTCCAGGCTCAGTGACACATAATCCGTGTGAAAGACGGTATCGGCGATCACGCGGGTGTTGCGGGTTTTGAAAACGATCCGTTCCACGCCCTCGAGGCGGGGAAGGTGTTCCGGACGGATGAGGTCTGGCGTGTCAACGGCATGCACGGTCGCCGGCCCCACGCAGACTTCCGGGGGGATTTGATCGAGCCGGAGGCCGGTTTCCTCGAAATGATACGGCGCGTCCAGGTGGGTCCCGAAATGGGAACTCATGGCGAGCCAGGACACATTCGCCGAATCCCCCTGGTGGATGGCGCTGACGGGTGTCTTGGAAAAAGGAGGGTCGCCCGGCCACGGCGGCTGTTCGGGACGCATCGGCAAGGTCAGGTCATGGAGGGCCATGGATCACCCGTCATCCTTGACGCCGTCTTTCTTGACGCCGGCGAGCGAAATTTCCCCCCGGAGATACTGGAGCGCCACCTTGAGCTGCGGATCGCGTTCCAGCAGCCGGTTCAGGCGGGATATATTGTTGTAGTCTTTCTGCAGAATGGCTTCCGCCTCTTCGTCCGTCAGACGCTCCACTTCGATATCCGGCTGGATGCCCTTCTCGTGGATGCAAACTCCCGACGGAGTGTAATACCGGGCCACGGTGAGGCGCAGGCCCGCGCCCTCATTGAGATTGAACACTTCCTGCACGGATCCTTTGCCGAAGCTCTTCTTGCCCACCACCAGGGTGCGGTGATTGTCTTTCAGCGCGCCGGTGACCACTTCCGAGGCGCTGGCCGACCATTCGTTCATCAACACCACCATGGGAATATCGATCAAGCCGTCGGCGCCGGTGGATTCGTCGTAAAAGTACCGTTCAGGCGAGTTGCGGCCGTAGGTGTACGTGATCAAATCGTCTTTCTTCAAGAAGAGATCGGCCACCTTGACCGCCTGGTCGAGATATCCGCCCGGATTGTACCGCAGGTCGAATATCAACTTCTTCAGGCCTTCCGTCTTCAAATAACGGATGGACTCCAACACGTCCTCCATCGCGCGGGCGTAGAAACTGAAGAGGCGGATGTACCCCACCTCCTTGTCGAGCATCTCCTTGGTGATGTGCAGTTCGGGATTGATCGGTTCCCGCTTCAGGATTACATCCACCGGTTCCGGTGAGTTCGGTTTCTTGAGGGTCAGTTTGACCTCGGTTCCTTGCTCGCCCTTGATTCTATCGATCGCCTTGGTCAGTTTCTCGCTGGAGGTCCCCTCCCAGTTCTTGAGCAAATCCCCATCCACGGCGATGATGATGTCGCCCGCCCGGATGCCGTTTCGTTCCGCCGGCGTGCCCGGCAGGGGTGCGATCACCAACACGCCTTCGTTACCCGTCGTGTCCCAATCCACGCTGATCCCCACGCCGTAAAATTGCTTGGTTTCATCCGGCTCGCCCGACAGGACGCGCTGCAGTTCCTTGTGTTCCTCGGCGGGCAAAAACTGGCTGTACGGATCGTCCAGCGCTCCCACCAGGGCGCTGGAGGCCCGGTTCCATAGTTGCTTCACCGAGGGGGTGGCGTCATCCGGCTGCTTCCGGGCGGTCATGGTGATGGCCTGCTCGATCCGGTTGGCGTAAAAATCGCGGATTTCCCGCGAACTGCTATAAGGAGGGAGCGTGGCGGAGGGAATCACCTCGGTGGCCGGCAGGATTTTGGCCAGGCTCACCCAGGTCTTTTCGTAAAGCGCGGCCAGATCAGGTTCTTTTTCGTATTTCGTGTAGATCAGTTCCGTCACCCGGCTGAAATTGTTGAGGCCAATCTTGAGATCGATGTACGGATTGTCCGCGCCGCCGCAGGGCAACACCGCGAACAGAAAAAAAACACTCCCTCCCAGCACTACCGCGCACGCACGCCGCATCTTCCATGCTCCCTTGAGTAAGATTACTTCCTCATTGTACGTCGATTGGACGCGCTTGAGAAGATAAAAATTCCCCCTTCCCCCGCCCGGCCGGTCTGGCGCTATCGTCGGAACTCCCGCCGGGTAACTTTAGCGCGGAATCAAAGGATTGACCAGTTTTTCCAGGACAAGGGACAAGGGCGGATCCAGCTGCGCCAGGGGCACCCCCTGGTCCCGCGCGGCCGCCCAATACACTGCGGTTTCCCACGGGTGTCCGGCCATCCAGGAGACTGCGCCGGAATAATACCAAAGCGATTGGAGGGAACGCAATGCCGGGAGATTCCGGAGATCCCGCATCATGGCGGCCGCCAGAGGCGTCTGTTTCTGCTCCAATTGCAGAACCAGCAGCGAAGTGATGGCGTCAACCACCACCCCGGATTCCTGATACGGCGCCAGGCGGGTGAGGGTCAGCGCCGCCATGTCCATCCGGCCGATCTTCAGGAAAAACAGGATGGTGTCCTGAAAAATCTTCTTGTTCTGCGGAGTAATACTGGCCGCCAGGTTGTAGAGGATCGTGGCGGTGGGGATGTCCTGGCCGGATTCCGCCACGTGCGCCGCCTCCAGCACGCCGCGTTCGATAAAGCCGGGATAGCGCAGTTCAGTTTCGCTCAACAGGTCCAGGCTTTTCTTGAGCTGATCATTCTTGCCATACAACAGGGCCAGCTGCACATACCCCTCTTCGAACGTCGGCATGATGCCGACCGTTTCCTCGAAGTTGTCCAGGGCTTTTTGCCAGTATTCGGGATTCTGGGTCCCCTCCCACAGCATCCGGTATGCACGGCCCAGGCAGGCGAACGTGTTGTAAAAGGTGTAACTCTCCAGGGATTGCTCCAGGTACGCGATTCCCTTCTTCAACAACTCCTGATTCCGGGAGGACGTCCCCCGCATCACGGTTTCCGATCCCAATTCATACAAATACTTCCCTTGGTTGGGAAGCACCTGCACGGCGTGTTCGAAATCACGGTAGCCGTAATCCAGATACCGTTGGGCGGCCTCCTGGTTCCCCGCCCGCTGGACGTTCATCGCTTCGTAGGCCCAGATCCCATGGCTGCGGGCGGAATAATCGGCCAGGATCAGTGTGTGGATCGGAAAACACAACGCGAACATCCCCGCCACGGCCCCCGCCGCCATGCCGGCCTGGGCGCCCGGCGTGGCCTTCGCCAGCCAATCCGGCTGCCAAATCCAATCCTTGCGGCACACCACCGCCGAGAGCAATCCCAAGTTGGCCAAAAAGAGGCAACTGGCGGCGGCCATGTGAAACGGAAAACCAAATACCGCCCGCGTCAGCATGCCCAGCGTCGCCGCCCCGGCCGTCAGGCCCAGGGGAGACAACGGTTGGGCTTTCAGCAAGGTCACGAAGGCCCGGACGTGGACACAAAGCAGCCACAGCAGGCACAGCAATCCGATGAATCCCAGCTCCGCCCACAACTGCAAATAATCATTGTGCGCCTGCAGGGAATGCCGCCCCATCTCCGGCAATCCGAGCGATGTCTGCGGATTCTCGGTGAACCATTTCTTCTGATAATACGGGTATTGATACGGCCAGGAGGAAAATCCCACCCCGAACAGGGGATTGTCGCCGGCCATGAGCACCGACATCCACCACACCCGGGGATATGTACCCGACAACAGCGTCTCGGGCGAGGTGAAAAACCGCCGGATCACATTCTGGTCCATCTTCCGGTAGGTGGCGTCCGGGAAAATCACCGCCAGCGCCACCAGCAGCCCCGCGAGCAACCCCACGCCGCCCAGCACCCATTGGGGTGACAGCCACCGCCGCAGGTTCTTCAACACGGATCCCAGCCCCGGCCGGCGCGTGAACGCGGCGATGAACAGAAACGCCGCGCACACCAACACCATCAAGGCCACCCCCCGGCTGCCGCCAAGGTAGATGAGGACCAGGGCCACCAGAATATAGAACACGAACGCCAGGACTCCCGGCGAGCGCCGGAAACGCCAGGCCAGAAAACCCGCGAACAGCATCGTGATGCCCAGGTATTCGGAACTGTCGTTGTTATGCCCCATGAATGATCCCAACTCCTGCCGTTCGTAAGAGCCTCTCGACAGGGTGATGGCCCGGAAAAACGGCCATTCGAACTTGGGATCGTCCATCGCCAACTGCCGCAGGCAACCCGCCGCCATGCAAGCCCCGGCGAACAGCAACGACCACGCGAACCAGCTCCGGAACCGGGGCTTGCGGAACGCGGTGATCCAGAGGGGAAACGTGGCGGTGATGTTGATGAAAATCCAATAATTGCGCGGAGCGTCGGTATTGGGGGCGGTCCAGGCGCGGATGCCCGCCCAGACGCACAAAACCAGGGCAGGCCAGTAATACGGGCTGAACGCCAGGACGAACCGCCGGGCCAGGAGGCTGTAAAGCAGATAACAGAACCAGGCGGTCACGGCCAGAAACTGGGCCAGCAGCATCTTGTGCGAAAGGGGATGCATCCATCCGTTGTAATATATCGCGGTGGATATGAGCTGAAAACACAACGCCAAATGGGTCAGGTTTTCAAAAAACAACGCCAGGGGTGACGGAATCGGGTATGGGGCGCGGCGTTGGGCCATGGATTCAAATTCCCATCCTGTTCATTCTGATTTTTCCGCGTCGGGGAT
This sequence comes from bacterium, assembly GCA_041946805.1. Lineage (GTDB taxonomy): Bacteria > Hinthialibacterota > Hinthialibacteria > Hinthialibacterales > Hinthialibacteraceae > JABLXU01. The sequence goes on along the minus strand of JBHGBC010000070.1, from coordinate 10,697 downwards.
ATCCTGGCACAGGGGCAGGTAAATGCTGAACGTGGTTCCGGAACCGACGGTGCTCGCCACATCGATCCGGCCGCCCAGCGAGTGGATGATTTGATGCACGATGTATAATCCCAGACCGGTCCCCTGTGCCTTGCGGGTGAAAAAGGGATCGAAAATCTTTTCCAGCTCGTCCTTGGGAATCCCCACGCCCTCGTCCGTGACGTCCACGATCGCCTGCTCTCCGCGCGTGCGCATGTGGATGCGCAACTTGGCTTCCGGCCCCACGGTTTCCATCCCCTGGAGCGCGTTCAGATACAAGTTCACGAACACGGCGGACAATTGGCCTTCATTGGCGTGGATCCATACCGGTTCGCTGGGCAGGGACAGGTCGATTTCCCGCTCCCCGGCTTGGTACTTCACGAGAGCGTGGGAATTGCGCACGATGTCCCGCAGGTCATGCACGCCAGGCGTGTCGCGTTTGGGCGAGGCCAGCGACAACAGGCGGTCGATCAGATTTTGGCACCGCTTCGACTCTCTCTCGATCAACTCGAATTCTTCCCGGTTGGGGTCCTCGGGCGATTTCTGTTTCAGATACGACGCACACGAATGGATGATCCCCAGGGGATTGCCCAACTCGTGCGCCAGTCCGGCGGCGATCTGCCCGGCGATGGTCAACCGGTCCGAACGCAACACGGCCGCCTGCTTGGGGATCTCGGGATTCTCTTCCTGCGCCAGGGCGATGCAAAACCGCTCGTTGCCCATCAAAAAGAAGGCCGGGTAAATCTTGACCGGATGCGGATAGTCGTCGTCCGGAACGGTGATGTTGTCATCCAACTTGGTTTCGGCATGAAAGCGCAGCAACAAGGCGTTGCGGATCGACTGCGTCGGCTCCGGCCAATCGTAACTGCCGTTTTCGGGCAGGGATAAGAGCTTGCGGGCCGCCTCCGAGGCGATGATCAGTTTCCCCTGGTCGTTCACCAGGAAAAACTCCGTCGGAAAACGGTGAATCACCTCCGTCCACAGCGAATCGAGATTCCCCAGGCCTTGGACATCCGTCAACAGCGCGTCGATCCACACCCGCACCAGACGCACGTTCACCCACATGAAAAGCAAACCCGCCAGGCTGAGCAAGAGATCCGCGGGGGGGAACCGGGGCGTCCCGGCGGGGTATTCGTAGGAAAGCAACAACCCGAACAGGACGATGAAAACCACAAAGGCGGCCGGCCCATCCACGACCAACGTTTTCCATTGCTGCCACCGGGGAACCAGGAGAATTTGCGAGATCGGGGGTAGGAACAAGAGCCATAACACATTGCCCGCGCTCGAGTTGAAGGTCAAAAAAAAGATATACGCGGCGTCCGCCAAAAACGACAGCGCGCCCAGCGCCATGGCGGACCGCAAATACCGCGGCGCGTTCACGTCCTCGCCGTAGTTGCGGTGCAAAAACCATAGCAGGATCACGAAAATCAGCGAACTGCTGGTGTAGAGAATGGTGGGTAAAATGAAATCGTACACCGCCAGGCGGAAGGGGGCGGTGGAAATGATCCATTCATAAACGACCGAAGTGGGAATCAGGAACCATTTGTTGACGAGAATCAACCGGAACAAAAGGCGTTCCCGTTCCTCCTCGGAAGCGTATCCCCTGCGCAGATCCATGCTTTAATCCACGGCGGCCCATCGGATGATCGGGTGTTTCCTTTGATTATGCCGGATTCCAGGTCCAAGGGAAGCGGAATGGTCAACTGGACAGGACAAAGAGCACGATATTGATGGCCATTTTCATGGCCTGCTCGCGGATTTCCGCCGAATCCTGGGGATGCACCCCCTCGCTCTCCAATCCATCCCCGATATCCGTGTTGAACGTGTAGAAAACCGCGAGCCGCCCGTCCAGGTAAATTCCGTACAATTTCGGCGGGCCGCCGTAATGCTCATGGATCTTGGGCAGCCCGTTCTCGAAGACATAGTAGGCCGAGAACACCGGGTGGTCGAAGGGTATCTCCTCCAGGGGATGATCCGGCAGCACCCGCGCGATCTCTCTCCGGAACGATTCGTCCATCCCGAAGTTGTCGTCGGCCCACAAGACGCCTCCGCGGCGGAAAAATTCCCGCAGGTTGTTGATGTCCTGGTCGGAAAAGCGCACAGTCCCATGCCCGTTCATATACACCAGGGGATACGAGAACAACTCCGGATCCGCGGGGGGGACCACCGATTCTTCCGCCGCGGCTTCCAGGCCCAACCGTTCCCGCAACTGCTGGAGAAGGTTCGGCAAGGAGGTCGGATTGCCGTACCAATCCCCGCCGCCCGCGTATTTCAGCCGCGCGATCGTCAACTGGTCCGGCCGGTTGACCGCCCCCAGGGCGAGAAACGACAGCGCCACAACCGCCCAACATTTCCACTTCATGAATCCTGACTCGCTTGTCCTGTTTCACGGAATGAATGGTTACGCGCTCCTGTGCACCTCGCGCGCCGCCTGAACCACAGTATATCATCCCGCGGGCGAATCCATCCCCTCCCCCCGGCGCTGATCTTTACCCCGAAGCCCCGGTCATGCAGGAGACTTTCATCCCCGCAGGGGATTCAGGTGAAGAGCCGCACACGACAGCTCACGGTTTTGTGAAAGAAAAACAACTATCCCGCCAGGATTGAACACAAGATCATTCGAATCCTGAAATGCCGATCCCTTTGAGAACGGCGCCAGGGATTGTCACCCCGGCTGTTCCTATGCGATCCGATTGAGATTGGATGCGGGCCGAACGCCTGCACTCCAAATTCCTGGATCCCCGCGGAAATGGAGATCCAGGCGCCGCGGCGTTTTTCCTCCTATCAGCCTGCCCGAAGATTGATTTCCACACGAAATCGCCTGTGAGAATCCCGACTGCGCTTCGTTTTTGGTTCAGAATCAGGTAAATATATGGTTAACAGGAAGCCATCCGGCGGGAACCGGTTCGGAGAATCGACTCGTTCGCGGCGCGCTGGTTATTGTTCGTCAACGGCAGTTGGTACGCATGAATCCTGGGAAAAGGAGCCTGACTCATGGTGGAGTGGCGTGTTTATGGATGCGGATCCGCTTCCTCGAACCTCTCCCTGCAGTCCAGCTATGAATGCGTGGAAGGGCGGACCCGGCTGCAGGTGGATTTCGGCCACGGGGCGGTGTTTCGCCGCTGCTGCCTCGAGGGTTCCATTAACCGGGTTTTGGATTCCATCACCCACCTCTGGCTTACCCATGCCCACTCCGACCATATCGTCGACCTGACCCGTCTGGCCGTGGCCTGGAAATACACGCCGGATTACAGCCCCGGCCCGGCCGTCAACCTCTATGGAACCCGGGAAACCCTGGCCGCCGTGGAGGAAATGTTGGACCACACCGGGCTGGAGGGCATGTACGCCGAAATCTTCGTCCCCCACCCGCTGGAAACCGGCCAGACCATTACACTCGGCAGGATGACGGCGCAGGCGCTGCCTTCCCGGCACATCGACGGTTCCATCGGCCTCCGCGTGCAAACGGACGCCGGCGCCCGGGTGGCCTTCACCGGCGACACCGGGCGCTTCGAGGACCAAGCGGAGTCTCTGCGCGGGCTGGACCTCCTGGTGGCCGAAGCCAGCTTCAGCGAGACGCAGCTCTTCATGCACATGTCCTTGGAGGACGCGGGAATCCTGGCGGGGGAAACCGAGCCCGAAGCCTTGCTGCTGGTCCATTTCTACCCGGAGGTGGAGGACAAATCCCCGTATGAAATCCGGCGCGTGATCGGCCGCTACTACCACGGCCCCGTCTACGTCGCCCACGACGGCCTGGCCCTGTGGCGGGACGACACCACCCCGGCCTGGCGGGAAGTCAGCCTGTTTTGAGGATTGAATCCCCGCGGAAGGGGAAACACCGCTGGAGGGAGGAACGAACAGGGAGGCGTTTTGTTTCTCCCATTATTGCCGCAAATTTTCCGATCCCTTCACCCCGGCGGCGAGGCCGGAGATGTCGTAGCGATAAACGGTATCCCCTTTTACGAATGCAACCATGTTCCCATCGCGAGAGAATTTCACCATGTCAAATACCTGAATCCGTGAACTACGATTCCCCAAAAATCGCGGCGGAACTTACATCACGAAAAATGATCTTGGCCAATCCTTGCCTTCCCGCCATGCCGCGTTGATCCAATACCCTTCCTCGCCCAGGTTGGCCAAGATCGGCGCATAGCCATCCACCTGATTGTAAGTGCACGACACGCCTTCCTTGCGGGTGCCCGAGTTGTCGAAGGGGGACACGTCGATATCGAGGGGCACGAGATTCTGGTGGCAGGGAGTGATCCGGAAGGCGTGGCGCGCGATCAGGTCAGCCGCTTCTTCCTTGAGGATCGTGTCAAACGCCCCGCGCGCGCTGTCCAGGCTCTGTCGCAGGGTGGCTTCGGAGGGTACCTGCCGCAGGTGCAAAGCGGCGCGGAAAAAGGGATCATCGCGAAAGGCTTCGATGGCGGCAAAATCCGGCTGGCCCAAACACAGCAATCCGATCATGACCTGGGCGTTGTCGCCGTGGCTGATCGCCGGGTACGGGTGGCCGGGAAGAGGGACCGCGTTGAGCCGGTCCTTAATTTTCGTTTTCGGCAAACGCAATCCCATCAACGCCAGGCCGCTGTGACTGGTGAGGGATTCATCGACTTGTTTGATGTCAAAAAGCATCGGAAAGCTGTTCACCTCCGGGGTGGCTAGTAAGCTGTATATATTATATTGCATAAGTCATTATTTATCAAGGTATTGAGTGCAATCACGGAAAGTTTGGTTCACGGTAGCAGGTATCTATTAATAGAAATCCCACTCCGGCACGGCGGTGATGGGATCAGGCAGTTCTTCAATCTCTTGCTTCGAATACGAAATGATCTCCACCTTCCGCAGAGGCTTGAGGTCTTTGTCCAGCAGAAAGACTTCCGCCTCGGTGCTGGCGCCCCACTGGATGGTGGTGGTCAGCAAGGCCACGCCATATACATCGCCCACGGGCTGGTCGAGCAAGGCCCAGAACTTCGCGTTCCAGCAGTGCCCCATGGCCGAATAGGCCAGCCGCCAGTAGTCCTTTGGCTGAAACGAGCCTTCATTTAATTCCATGTCGGCGAAGACAAAGTTGGCATACGCGATACCGATACCTTGCGTGCGGCGCTTGATCAGCTCATAGAACTTGATCGTCTGATTGCCCTCCAGCACCGCCTCGTGTAGATACACTTGCGCGGAGAGGTCGATAGCCGGGCCGTACGCAATGTTCTTGATCTCCCCATTTTCCTCGCACTGGAGCTGCGTGAAGAGATCGTAGCTCAGCACCACGGTATCCAACTCGACTGTATACTGCTGTTTGTTTTCATTGAGGATTTGCAACCCCTGGATGGTGAGGATCAAGGTCTTCTCCGGCCTATCCTGAACCCGGAACTTTTCCTCGAATTCATACCGCAACAGCACGCCGTTTTGCGGACGCGTGAAGGCTTCCACGCGCACGATCCCAGGCGCCAGGGGAACCGCCACGATTCGGCGCGGGCCGAATTCCAGCTCCTCAACAATTTCCAACTCGTGTTCCCCAGCCTGAACGGGCAGCAGGTACTTTCCCGCCTTGAATTGAATCCGGGAGAGCAGTTGGTATTCCTCTTCGATCGTGCGCCCCACTTCGAATTGCTTCACCAGCGTGGTTTTCTCCGGGATGCGCAAGATCACTTCGCTGGGGAACACCGGTGGATTCACCGCCGTGGCCATGAGCGTGGGCCGGATCTGCTTGATGACCAGCTGGCCTTGGTCGTATTTGAATTCCATATCGAATACGATTTGATCGCGCGTGTATTCGCCGGTTTTCACGGGCATGTTTTGGTCGATCTCCACCATCAGCGATGACAATTCGTACAGCTGCTCCTCGCTGAGTATCCATTCGCCCGCGGGCATGAGCGAAGAAGGCCGTGCGCGCTGGATGCGGCTGGGCCAGCCGTATTCGAGATAAACGATGTCCTTTTCGGGAATGATCCCCGTCCCCGGCTGCACCACGCTTTCATCGCCTTGCTGCACGTTGATGACCAGGTAATCCTTGCGCCCCGTCGCCGGATCGCCCGTGAAGGCCACGCCGTTGCTGTCTTCGCTGGGATACGCCAGGGTGACCAGCACGCCCATGCGCGTGTTGCGATGTTCGATCTGGTAGTATTCGCGTTCCTCGAACGCCCGGGGATTCCATAGGCTGGCCCACACACGTTTCAATCCACGTTCGACCGTGCGTTCCTTCTTGGCGGTGGGATCGCAAAGCGAGGGCCCGTAATCATCGCCATCCAGGTTATCGGCCACACAGACCGAGGTGGAATCATACAATCCCGCGCCGTTGAAGGCCACGTCATCCTCGGCATTGGATGACGAGCGGAACCTCACCTTCACCGAGTCCGATCCAAACACTTCCTCGATCTTAGCGATGATCGCCTCGATCCACGCGTTGGGCACGATGCCGTAGTCCTCGATGTATTCCATGAAATCCTCCAGGGATCTCCGCCGGAACTCGCTGTCACTACGAAACTGGGGATCTTCCAGCAGCCCCAGGATGTATTCCTCCAAGGTCACCATGGCGTTGGGCACATGGGGATTGGGGATGTAGTTGGACCGCATGAACTCGGTGTAGTAATAAAAGGGAATCGCAAAGCCATCCACCAGGATGGGAATGTCCGGCTGCCCCTCGTAGCGCGGCGCCATGACGGAATACAGAATTCCCAATTGCGATGCCTTGCCTCCGTACCGGCGGACCAGTGCATCGCCATTCAGGGATTTCGCCATATCCGGCAAGGAGAGCAGCGTGGAATCGGTGTCGTCAGGAAGCGGCAGCGGGGGAATCTGGGGCCGGTGCGCTTTCCACCAGGCTTCCGCTTCTTCCACATCCACGGGGTAAACGATCTGATACGCATCGGAGGAGACCTCCAGTTTGATCAGTTGCCCTTCGTAGGACGCGAACACGGGCAATGGATTCTGAATATAGGCGTTGGGCGTCCCGCGGCGCAGGCAACGAACGTTGATGTGCGACAATTCGCCCTGCCGGGTCCCCGTGATCACTCCCGCGACCACGGTTTCGATGTCCGTGGGTGCGGCATCCACCACCACGATGTCCTGCCAGCTGAGGCGGCCCTGCTGAACCGCCGTCTCCAAGGCCGCCAGGGTGAAGCGCCGCACGCGGCCGTACGCCGTGCCGGGGGAATAGGATTCATACCCCGGCTCGACAATTCCCTCCGGAAGGTAGACGGGGAAGCCCGGATCGGTCCATTGCCGGGCTTGTTGGATCTCCCGTGGGCTGATGGGTGAATACGCCAGCGGCCGTAAGCGAATGGCCCCGGCGAGAATGTCGTACACCGCCTTCACCTCGGCGGGATTCACCACGTGATCCGGTGAGTCGTAAATGTTGAATCCATACAGAATCTGGCCGTTGCGGTCCTCGAATTGGTACACCGCCCCGGCGTAATAGGTCCGCGTTGCGGAAAAGACCAGCTCCATGTACTCCGTGGAGGTCAACCCCCCGAAGCGCTCCGGGAACTCATTCACCATGAACTCCAGGTGGAGGCGGTAGAGGTTTACATTTTGGAAGACGGATGGCAGCAAGGCCGGATCCTGGCGCGCGGGGATGAGGAACTTGGTGACGCGCAGCAAGTCGCTCCGGCTGTGGTCTTCCAAGGAAAGCAGATTGAAGTCATTGATGGTGTTGATCGATCCCAGCCAGGCGTTTTCGAGAGCGTCCGCTGTGTACACGTTGGCCATCAGGCAGATGGCCGCGGCGATAAACAGGCGGAGCGGATGAACCGGCTTCCAGAGAGATAGAAAAATACATAATGCAAACATGGTGATCCAATGACCTGCCTTTGGGAGATTGAGAGAGAGAAAAACGGATGTCAATCGTGGCGGCGATACCTATCCGTTCGAGCCTTTTTCATACTATACCACTATATCCCCGCCCTCCCTGAATCTTTCATTTTTCCCAGCGCGGCCGCTATGAGAATAACGAACCGGCACGGATTTCCATCATGTAAAACGCCGGGATGCGGGGCAAATGGCTCTTACCACATTTGGCGAAAGGCCTCCGGTGGAGATGGAATAGAAATCAGGATACCATGGGGGATTATGGTATTCCCATATCCTGCCCCCTTTACGAGGAGGGAGCATAGGTTATCGGTTTTTTGCATTCCCGTTGCTTTCATTCACTGACTAGTTTCCCTCACCGGCATGCCCAGCGCGCCACCGGATGCCGCCAGGCTATCGAAGCGTAGGGAACCGTCTCGCCCCCAAAAATCCGCTTGAATTGTTCCACTCCGGCCAAACCGCCGCTGGCCCCGAAATTGAACCAGGAGAATCCCCGCTCGCAGGCATCGCGAATGATCTCGCTCATCAACAATTTGCTTCCGTGGAATGACAGAAATCTTTCGTCACCGGCTCCGGCGAAATATTGCGCTTCCCCCTTCCCATAAAACACCATATCTCCCGCGAGGATTGCATCGTCTTTCCGGGCCAGCCAGATTCGGACTTCATCTCCCGAAAGATCCGCCAGCGAATCAAAAAACCGTTCCGGTACGGTTTCCACCCCTTCCCAGCGATGGGTGGCCCGTTGGTAGAGTTGCTTCATGGCCTGCACGGCTTCACGCGAGTTCGACCATTCGGCACGCACTCCCTGCTCCCGGGCGCGGCGGATATTCGTCCGGTTGCGGGGTTGAAACCGGCGTGACCAGATTTCCTCAAACGGCCGACTCAAGGGCAGGATATGCGTGCTACGCTCACGGTTTTGGATTGCGGCATCGGCGTGCAAGGCCGAATGGAACCGCTCGAAGTCTCCGGGGGACAGGGTGATCTGACAAACCGGGCGGAACAGGCGAAGGCATTCCCGGACCGCCAGCCGGTAGTGATCCCAGGACAGAGAATCGGGAGAGACCAGGCCGCCATAGGTCCCCCAGGGCAGGGATTCCAATTTCATCACACCCAACCGTTTGGGGAGCATAAACAGGGGCAGAACCGCTTCGGTCCCATCCGAAAACCGCAGCCACTGATGGAAGGGGCGTAAATCCGGCAGGGTGTTCGTGAGCAACTCCGCCCAGCGGGGCATGTGGAAAAAAGAATACCGCTCCATCCGGGACAGCAGGTTCCACCACAAGTCATAGGGCTTCTCATCCGGCAGCGCGGCGCGTTCGAGGAGGCGAAGCGTCATGCGCGGGTCTCCTGGTCCGGCGCGGACCATTCCCCGGCGGACCGGTCGAGTGACACGGTGATGACCCGGTATTCGCCCATCCGCTTGATTTCGGACGAGACGCCGAGCAGTTCATGGATGGAGGGGATGATGCTGAGCCTCACCCGGTGTTCGCGGCACAGGCGCACCACATCGAGCAGGCCGGGCATGGGCAGGCCGGGATCGGCCACCAGGATTTCATCCACCTTCCGGGCGGGGAGGAGGCGTTGCAGATCCTGGATCGTACCCAGGCAGGGAATGGAGCTATCTGAATCCAAGGCCTGACCTTCAGGGGCAACCACCCCCAGTGGCTGGTTTCCCCATTCGGGATGACGCAGCATGGATTCGGCGATCCGGTGGGGGGCTGGAGAGCCGCCCACGATGATGATGCGGTCCAGGTTCAAGCCCGTACGGTGCAGCCATTTTTCCCAAACGGTGAATCCCCACCGCCAACCCATCCAGGCCCAAAACACGCTGATACCGAAGAAGCCAAAGACCACCCGGGAGAATCCCCGGAAGTTGTATTCGGCGAAAATGTGTTTGAAGAAGAGGAATTGGAAGCCGATCAGCAGGAAGACCGCGGTCAACGAGGTTTTCAGCAGGCGGACGAACAAATCCTGGAAAGTCATGTACTTGTTGCGCTCATAAAGCCGGAAAAACCAGAGCGAGGCCACGCCCAGCAGCGAGACGACCATCAGCAGGTCGCTGTAGGCGGGCATGTTGAGCAGCGCGGGATGTTCGGCGAAGGGATCGGCCGCGTTGTTGAACACCCCACTGCGGAAATAGAACCAGTACGAAAACAGAAACGCGGCGGGGGCCAATAGCGCATCGCCGGCCGCCAGGATGAGCGGACGGAGCCACCGGGCCAGCCGTTTTTGCGTACGATACGTCAACCGGTCGAACAGCAGCAGGAAAAAGTAAGGAACGTTAATGACGATCCGCCGCCCGATCTCGCGGGGCCGCTGGACGAACCGGTACAGCCCTTCCATCCCCAGGCGCTGGATCCACGCCGGGGCCCGTTTCTCGCGGCCGGTGATCATGTTGAACGCCCCGCCCACGCCGATCATGAGGGGCACGCCCAGCCGGGCGCGGTGGCGGTGCAGCCATTTTTCCTGGGCCGGGCTGCTCAACGCCGTGAAGAGAATCTGGGGCGCGGCGGCCTGGACGGCCTGAAGGGCTTTTTCGTTTTCTACCGGATTGTCCATGTACCCCCGGGGAGGGCTGTAGGAACCGGCGACGCGCAAATCCGGAAACCGTTCTAGCATGCGCCGGGCGGTCTCCGCGGCCACGCCCTCTTCCGCCCCGAAGAAAAACACCGTGTAGCCTTCGCCAGCGGCCATCCGGCAGATTTCAGGGACCAGATCGACGCCGGTGATACGGTCCTGGAGAGGGGTCTTGTGCCAACGTGAAGCCAAGACCACGGGCATGCCGTCCGCCACCACCAAGTCCGCGTCCCGCAGCGCGTGGCGGAACTCGGGATCGCGCCGCGCCTGGATCACCTGCTGGATGGCGGGCGTGATCACCT
>JBHGBC010000007.1:0-82722 GCA_041946805.1 bacterium | reverse complement strand
ATTGTCGTTTTTGGGGTAACATTATATACCTCCTCGGTTGTGTACGGAGAGTAGCCCCGAGGGAGAGGGGATTATTACTTCTTTCGTCCGTTTCCCAGGGCGTTGCCCCGGGCTAGCATTTTGCGCGCCGTTGGCTCTTGATTCACAATACTGAATTCCAGTAAATCCCGTATTACGAAAATTCAACAAAACCTAAAAGTAGTTACCCCCTCCTCCTTGTCATCTCATTTCATCTTCCCGCTGGGTTCGAGGATGGCCTTGATGAGGCGTGATTCGCACATGGCTTCGAAGCCCTCCTGCCAGCGTTCGAGGGGGAGCCGTTCCGGCGACAGAAGAGACAAGTCCAGCTTGCCGGAATCGAGCAGGCGCAGCACCCGTTCCCACATTTCCCAGTTGTGACTGAAGACGCCCTGCAACCGCACTCCTTTGTGCACCAGGGGATCGAGGGAGAAATTGTAGGCCCCCGGCCCCCAGCCGGCGCGGATGATCTGTCCGGCCGGCCGGACAATGTCAATGGCGTCCTTCAAGGTCCGGTTGCGCCCCGAGACATCGATCACCACGTCGATGCCGTTGCCGTCGTGAACTTGGCGGACCAGGCTGAAAAGGTTGTCCTGATCCATGTCCACGGTATGAGTCGCGCCCATTTTTTTACCCACCTGCAGGCGCGTCTTATCGCGGGCCAGGCCGGTGAGGATGACCGGGTCCCCTCCCTGCAATTTGGCCAGGCGGACGCAGATCAAGCCCACGGCCCCGCATCCCAGGACGGCCACGCTCATCCCCGGCTTGATATCGCCCGCGACCGCCGTGGCGTGATAGGCGATGCAGCTGGGCTCGGTCAGCGCCGCCAAGTGCAGGGGCAGGTTCTTGGGCACGCGGTGAAGACAACGCACGGGAACCTGGACGTATTGGGTGAATCCGCCGTCCTGCAGCTGGCCAAAGCCTTTGCGGTGTTCGCAGAAATGATACTGGCCGGTACGGCAGTAATAGCAATCGCCACAGATGACAGCGGCGGTTTCGCAGACTACGCGGTCGCCCGGGGCGAACGAAATCACTCCATCCCCGGTATCATGGACAATCCCGCTGAATTCATGTCCCATGACCACCGGGATATTGACCGGCCAGGAATGTTCATTGAGGTATTGATGCACATCCGTTCCACAAATTCCCGCCGCCGCGATCTTGAGCAAAACATTGCCCCGCGTGAGTTGGGGGATGGGCACTTCCCGCAGTTCCACGGAACGTTCCTTCAAGGCGTACTGCACGACGGCGGGTTGGAACACGAAGAGCCTCCGGAGGATAGAATCGCCGGCCTGAAACATGCCTGCCAGGACTATGGTGACAGCACTTTGTCCGATTGACAATCCTCGGAAAACGCGAGGGGATGAGGGGAGGAAATCCAGGAGGATTCCCATGGTTCGCGGAAAGCGTGTTTCCGTATTGCGATTCAATCATCCCGCCCCGGCCGGCGCCAGCGGCGGTTGTCTTTCGGAATCACCAAACGAACTATACTTGACCATCATGGGAGACTATAATAATTATTTTAACTTCAATTTGGACTGCTGATGAGGCGCCGTTTTTTTAATCCATCCATCTGACTGGCTTCATAATGAAAAAGCGTCAAGTATTGCTCGCTGACGATGAGGAAATGGTCCGGAACGTGGCGAAGGCCATGTTGAATCATCTGGATTTCGACGTCATCCTCGCCAAGGACGGACGGCAAGCGCTCGAGACGTTTCTCACCCATCAAAACGAATTATCCCTGGTCATCCTGGACATCAGCATGCCGGAAATGAACGGATATGAATGCCTGGAGCAAATCCGCAAGCATTCCGGCCTTCCCGCGTTGATCGCGAGCGGTTATGGTTCAGCCATCAGCGAGGAGGAAATGCGGGAGAAAGGCTTTCAGGGCGTCCTGCCCAAACCCTTCACGCTGCAGATTTTGGAAGAGACCATTCAAAACGTGCTGGACTGACTCTTCTTGTCCATTATGGAAAAACCCTCCTCCCGTACGCCCACGTGTATCCCCGATTCAAATAGGGAGTTCATGTTGACAGGTGTTCGTACATGTTCTGGAACGTGCATGCCTCCAGGCGTTGATCCCGGACATATTGAAACGTCAGCTCGAGCATCTTCATGGCGGGATCGAACAGGTTCAGCGACCAGGGATGCCAGATCAGGGTCACATACGGCTTTTTTTCCGTCACGGCTTTGTCGATAAACACCCGGTTAACGGCGAATTCTTCCTCGGCAGTGGTCAGATAATGCCCGGGGATGGCTTCGGGCATCTCGGGAGGCCATAACGTGAGCCGGCGGGGACCCATTTTGTTATTGTTCTTCAGTAGATTTTCATGCCAGCCGTGTCCGGGCAGTTCCCACAGGTCCGGAAAACCTTCCTTTTCATAGCGGAACGGTTCGGTCAGCAGAGCGGGGAGAGAATAATCCGGCCCCCAGAGCCAGCTGCTGGTGTAGGCGTATCCCGCTTCCGCGATCAGGCCCAGCAACTCCGGCGCGCCGCGAAAGCCATCGGCGAATCCGCAGCCGGGCCGCAGTCCCAGGCAAGGCCGCTGGAAAACGCCTTCGATGATTTCTTTGCTCTTGCAGATTTCCACCCGTTTTTCATCCAGGGCGATGGCCAGGCCGCAGATGGGATTGTCCTTCAACATGCGGTGGGAATACGTATGCGAGGCCACTTCGAAGAGGGGGTGGCCGAACAGTTCCCGGTACTCGGCGGCGTTAGCTTCCAACGTTTTCCCGGTGATGAAAAACGTCGCGGGCATGGCAAAGCGTTTGTGCGCTTCAACGATTTTCCGGCAGGCGGCCAAGCAGCCGGGCGATTCCGTGTCGTAGGCGGCCAGATACCGGGTGGTTGGCGTTGAGGGTTGCGTCTCCGCGGCGGTGATCCTGGCGCCATTCGCACTCACGGCCATGCCGCTCACTCCGATGACGCGAAGAAAACCGCGGCGTGAAATAGGGGACATAATGGCTCCTTTATTGTGATATAAATGGGTTCTTCCAGGAAATGTGTATTTGATTTTGCAATCTATTTATTTCCCTCACCCTCGCCCTCTCCCGGAGGGAGAGGGGATGGAAAAGCGTGAGAGAGTTGTTGATGGGTTACACGCTGCGCGCTAATCCATCCTACTTTCACTGGCCAGAAGATCCCATATCCATGGCCTTCAGCCGCCGATCAACATCCAATCCCCGATGCCTGTAATGATGGATGTCCACCGCGGCGGCATATCCAGCTGCATCAGAAACATCCGGTTTTCTCCGATGTTTTGGCCCCAGTTGTCGGCCCAGACGATCTTACTCCCATCCCGGGTGATCGCGGCGTGAGTTTCTTCCCAATACGATCCCGTGGTGTTGTGCTGCTTGGCCAGGTAATACACGTCCGGTTCGGCCTTGTCCAGCCGGGCCAGAACCATCGAGCGGTCCAACCAATTTTGTTCCGGCCGCCCCGGCTCGATGGTCGTGGAGATGACGGCGTACCCGGGATAATTACAGGATATATGCACACCGCTCTGCAATCCCTGCGGGGAATCGCTGCTGTAAAAAAGCCGGATCAAGGGGATGATGCCGGATGTCGCGTAACCGTTGCTCCCGAGGACGGGCCGCGTGGTCCAATCGAGAGGGATCAGGTCCACGTAATCCGTGCGGCTGTTCTGCATGACGATCACTTCGCGGCCGCCGGCGTCGAGCCCCACATCGGAATGCGCCGTATCGTAAGCGAGTTGGTGAAAGCGGTTCAGCTCGCGGTTGGCCAGGGTCAAACCTTTCGTGTTGCCGGTGTTCCCCGGGTCCCCGCCGATGAGGACATAGTTCCCCAGACACGACATGCCCACCCAGTCAATCGCCCGCTCGGTCTCGGGAAGCGGATACACTCCCGGAACCGTGCCGGTCTCCCGGTCCCAGGTGAAGAAATATAACGGCAAATAATCGGCCCGGGCATCGCCCTGGAGCATGAAAACCCAATAACGGAAATCCTGGGAGGCCTCGCCTTCCTCCTGGGTGGTGATCCGGTACACCGTGGAGTTTTGGATGACCGGGCCGATAACCGGATCCAAGGTGAAGTCCTTGATGACGGCGCGTTGTCCGGTGGAAACATCCACAGTGACAATTTGATAGTCCTGAAGTCCCCACACGAGACGGGGATCGGCGGCGTCCCAGCGGGGTTCCTGAATGTCCAGGTTGAGGACGCGGTTGGCTTCCTGGTTGTAGGGCATCGCCGCGGTGCGGTACACGATGAAACCGCCGTCTTCATTGAGCAGCAGGATCATGGAGCCGTCCGCATTGAACGGATCGAAGCGGGAATACTCATGGCGGCTGTTGATGCCATCCGTCTCGGTCACCCGGGTTTGCAGCGTGCCGAAGCGCGGATCCCAGAACGGCGCGCCCGCGGCGGGCAGAGGAGCGTCAACCAGCGGGAAGGTGGGATTGATACCCGCAAGGGGAACAGGGACCTGGATGAACGCGAACGCGCCGGGATAAGGGATGGATTGGGCCAGGGATGAATGGGGGATCAGAACCAAAAACCAGATCCAGAGTACGGGAGAGAAGCTTGTCAGCCATCGGCATGAAAAACGATGCGGGATCCGGGAACGGCAAGCGCGTCCAGTCATGGTGGTTCTCCCTTGCGAGGGAAGGATGAAGTGTCCGATCCGCCAACCAATCCGATTATAAGGCTCATCCGGCTGGCGCGTCCATGTTTTCAAGAAGAACCAAACGGTTCGCAATCCGGCCCGCTTACGGGATAAATCCAAAAAAACCGGAAACATGAGCATTCCCTCCACGTTCGGATCAAGCGGTGTAGCCCAATCTGCTTTATTTTGATAGTCTGATCTCAGATCGATATCGAGAGCAGGGAGGTCCGAGATGATGAAACCACTCGCGGGATTGGCCAGTGTGATCCTGACCGCACTCTGGATTTCGGGAATCGCCGCGGCGGACCCGGCGGCGGGGGAGGCTTCGGCCGGCCGGTATGACGTGGTCTGGGATTCGCCCGGCGGCGGCCCGGCCGGATCGGTCCCCTTGGGCAATGGCGCCATCGGTTTGAACGCCTGGGTGGAAGCGGGCGGCGATCTGTTATTTTATATCAGCCGGACCGATTTCTGGGATGACAACGGCCGCTTGGTGAAAGCCGGCCGGGTGCGCGTCCACCTTGATCCCGCCCCCGATGCAAAGGAAGGCTTCAAGCAGACGTTGTCGCTGGCCGACGCCACTTTGTACGTCCGGTTTGGCAAAGGCGAGGCCGCCACGCAATTGTCTCTCTGGGTTGACGCCAACCGCCCGCTGATTCATGTCACGGTCGACAGCCCGCAATCGGTTACCGCCACCGCGAAGATCGAACTGTGGCGAACGGAACCCTACGAACTGCCCTCCATCGAGGTCAGCGATGTCATGCTGGACCATACCCGGCCCGATCAGAAACACGGCTCCACGATCGTGGAACCGGATACCCTGTTGACCGGGCTGCGGGACCGCATCGGCTGGTATCACCACAACAAAAAATCCGTGGGTCCCGAGTTGACCCTGAAAGTCCAAGGATTGTCCAGTTTACTGAAAACCGATCCTCTGCTGAACCGGATCTTCGGGGCGGTGATCCGCGCCGAAAACGGCCAACGGATCGATGACCGGACGCTGGCCTCGCCCGCAGCCATGTCGCACCGGTTTGATATAGGTGTCATGACGAGACATCCCGCCACGCCGGAGGAATGGCTGCAGGCACTGGATCAGGCCATGGACGAGGCGCGCCAGGTTCCTTTCGAGCCACGCCGCCAGGCTCATGAACAATGGTGGCGCGAGTTCTGGGACCGCAGCTGGATTCATGTCACCGCCGCCGGAACGGATCGATCCGCCGATGATGAAAAAAACGACGCGTTCGTGGTCAGCCGGGGATATGCCCTGCAGCGCTTCATCAACGCCTGCGCGGGCCGGGGAGAGTATCCGATCAAGTTCAACGGGACGCTCTTCACAGTGGACTGGCCGGAGGAGGGGCCGGGCGGTCCCGATTACCGCCGCTGGGGGCCGGGCTACTGGTGGCAAAACACCCGCCTGCCCTATTACGGCATGTGCGCGTCCGGCGATTTCGACTTGATGGAGCCGTTGTTCCGGATGTACATCGATGCCCTGCTGCCCTTCTGCCAGGAACGGACCCGGCTGTATTTCAAGCACGCGGGCGCGTTCTATCCCGAATGCATCTATTTCTGGGGCGCGGTGTTCAGCGATACCTACGGCTGGACGCCCTACGAACAACGCCCGGATCCGCTGCAGGATTCCGGGTATCACAAATGGGAGTGGGTCGGGGGGCTCGAACTGGCCTGGCTGGCGCTTGATTATTACGAGTACACCCAGGACGAGGCCTTTCTCACCGCCAAGGCCATTCCCTTGGCCAATGCGGTCATGACGTTCTTCGATAAGTACTACAAAACCGGCCCGGACGGCAAACTGGTCATGCATCCCTCCCAGGCGGTGGAAACCTGGTGGAAATGCACCAATCCCATGCCCGAACTGGCCGGCCTGCATGCCTTGAGCGCGCGGTTGTTGGCATTGCCTCAGAAACTGGCCTCCACGGAGCAACGTTCCGCCTGGACGGCCTTGCGCCAGAAGCTGCCTGATCTCCCCACGCGCGTGGAGAACGGCGTCCGCATGCTCGCCCCGGCGGAGAAGTTCGAGGACAAGCGCAACATCGAGAATCCCGAACTCTACGCCGTATTTCCCTTCCGGCTTTTCGCCTTCGACAAGCCCAACGCGGAACTGGCGGTGCAGGCTTTGAACCACCGCGGGGACAAAGGCAACTCCGGCTGGCGGCAGGATGACGTGTTCATGGCGTACCTGGGATTGGCTCAAGACGCGCGGCAAAACCTCGTGGCCCGCGCGCGCAGCAAGCACGAGGCATCACGCTTTCCGGCGTTCTGGGGGCCGAATTACGACTGGGTGCCCGATCAGGATCATGGGTCCATCCTGATCAAGACGCTCCAGGCCATGGCGCTGCAGACCGATGGCAACAAGATTCATCTTCTGCCCGCCTGGCCCAAGGACTGGAACGTGCGCTTCAAACTGCGCGCTCCGCGGCGAACCGTGGTGGAATGCGAATACCGGGACGGCAAAATCACCCGCCTGGAGGTCACGCCTCCCGAGCGCGGCAACGACGTGGTGAAACCCGGCCGGCCGCGGTAAATAGTGGAGTGTTTCGGTATCGGGCAATCGCAATCCGCGAGATGGTTAACTCCATTTCCTCGATCGCTTTTTACTTTACTAGACAGGCTTGATCGGCCCCAGTTCTGCCTTCCCGCACTGTAACAGGATCAAGGCCATCCTTTTGCCGGGGAAACCGTCCGATTCAGGTTCTCCGGCGTACATCGAGGTACACCGCCGCCAGCACCACGAATCCTTTGACGATGTATTGCAATGAAAAATGCACTCCCGCCTGGTTCAATCCCTTGTCAAGGATGCCGATGATGATGGCCCCGATCAGCGTGCCGTGGAGCGTCCCCACGCCCCCGGTGAAACTGGTTCCCCCCACCACGGCGGCGGCGATGGCGTTCAACTCAAAGCCGATGCCCGACGCCGGCTCGGCGGAATAGAGTTGGGAGGTGTGGATCATCCCGGCCACGCCGGTCAGCATCGAACAGATCACGTACACCGCGATCTCGCAGCGGGCCAGGCGGATGCCGGTGAACCGGGCGGCCTCGCGGTTGCCGCCGATGGCATAGAGATGCTGGCCGAATCGCGTGCGGTGAAGTAATACCGACGACGCCGCGAAGAGCAGGAGCATGACGATCACCGGTACGGGGATCACGCCGGACAGCCGTCCGTTCCCCAGCGCCAGAAAGGCTTCCTGGTGCGTGGGCACGCGGATGGGCCGGGCCTGGTTGAAGCAATACGCCCCGCCCCGGGCGATGAGCATCGTGGCCAGGGTGATGATGAAGGCCGGCATCTTGGTCTGGGCGGCGCACAGGCCGTTGAAGAATCCAAAAACGGCGGATACCGTCAGGCCCGCCAAACCGGCCAGACCCAGCCAGACCAATGGAGGAGATTCCGGCGCGCCCAACGTCAACACATACACCGTGGTGGTCCCCACCAGCGCCAGCACCGCCCCCACCGAGAGATCGATCCCCCCGATCAGGATGGTAAACGTCATGCCGAAAGCCAGGATGGCGTTGACGGTCACTTGCTGGAGCAGATCGATCAGGTTGGGCAGGGTCAAAAAGACCGGCGCCCACAGGCCGAACAATACCAGCAATAAGGCCATGGCCGCCAGCAGCGGACCGATTTCCTTAAGCAATCTCATGCTCGCGGGCTCCTGTCAGTTCCATCATGAGATCTTCCGGGGTGATCCGGTCCGCGTCCACGATCCGCAAAATCCGCCCGTCGCGGTACAGGGCGATGCGGTGCGCCACGTTCATCACTTCCACCAGGTCCGACGAGATCAACAAAACCGCCATGCCCTGCTCGACCAGCGAACCCACAATCCGGAACATCTCCTCGCGCGAGCCGACATCCACGCCGCGGGTGGGTTCGTCAAGAATGAGAACCTTGGGCCGGTGTTCCATCCAGCGGCCCACCAGGGTTTTCTGCTGATTGCCGCCGGAGAGGTCGCTCACGCATTGCGCGGGATGGGTGGCCTTGATATGAAAGGCGTCCAGGGCGCGGCGGACGATCGCGTCCCGCTTGCGGAGATCGGGACGGAACGAGGGATTCCAATCGGCCGTCCAGGGCAGAGCGATGTTGAAGGCCACCGATTGGATCATGACCAGCCCTTCCTGCCGCCGTTCTTCGGGCACCAGGACGATTCCCGCGTTCAGGGCATCGGTGGGATGTGTCACACGCACGGGGCGGCCGTCCACGAGAATTTCGCCATGGTCACGGGGATCGATGCCGAAGAGGGCGCGCGCCAGTTCAGTACGGCCCGCGCCCACCAGGCCCGCCAAACCCAGGATTTCGCCATACCGCAATTCAAAACTGACATCCCGGATTTTGGGATTCCGCAGATTCCGCACTTCCAAGGCCACCGCGCCGGGATTCCAGGCCGGACGATGGAAGCGGTCAATAATCTCCCGGCCCACCATCCACCGGATGAGCTCTTTCTGGTCGAAGTTGGAGACCGGCTGGGTTCCCATGGAGCAGCCGTCGCGCAACACGGTGATGCGGTCGGCCAGGCGGATGATTTCTTCCAGCCGGTGAGAAATATAGATGATCCCCACGCCCTGGCCGCGCAATCGCCGCAAGACCGTAAACAACGCCTCCGTCTCGGCTTCGGCCAGCGAGGAGGTCGGTTCGTCGAGGATAAGGATACGCGCCTGCCGGGACAGGGCGCGGGCGATCTCCACCATCTGGCGGCGCGCCACGTTCAGGTCCCGCACCCGGATCCGGACATCCTGAATGCTGTCCAAACCCAACTCGACAATCCATTGCGCGGCCTGTTCTTCCATGGCGCGGCGGTCGAGCCAGCCCCAACGGGTGGGTTCGCGGCCCAGGAAAAGATTCTCAGCGATGGAGAGATTGGGCGCCAGCGAGAGCTCCTGGTGGATCACGCGGATGCCCAGGCGGTCGGCTCTGGCCACTTCGGCGATGGTCACCGGCCGGCCGTCGATCCAAACGGTGCCCTCATCCGGGTGATAGATGCCCGCCAGGATTTTGATGAGAGTGGATTTCCCCGCGCCGTTTTCACCCAGCAGCGCATGGATTTCGCCCGCCCACAGTTCAAAATCCACGTGGTCGAGAGCGGTAACGCCGCCGAAGCGCTTGGTGATTCCCTTCAATTCCAGCAAGGGAATGGACCGCGCCGAAGACAAGGCTGAGTGGGTATTCATGGATTCAAGTTTATTTCTTCAAAAATTGCTCCGCGTTGGCGGCGGTGATCAGTTCCACCCGGATTTTCAAATCCTTTTCGACGGTCTTTCCCTCCAAATGATCGTAAAACAGCTGGGCGGAGGCTTTACCCATTTCATAAGGGAACTGGGCTGAGGTGGCGAGCAGTTGGCCCTCCCGGATGGCTTGCACCGCTTCCGGCGCGCCATCCACCGAGCATATCTTCACTCCCTTGAGCTGGCCCGCGGATTCCAGGGCGGATATCGCGCCCAGGGCGGTGGGATCGTTGATGGCGAACAGAGCGTTGATCTCCGGATGGCGGCCGATCATGTCGCGCATGACCGGGCGGGAACTTTCCGTGGTGCCCTTCACCTCCTGCTCATCCACGATGATCATGTCCGGATACTGGGCAATCACTTCCTTGAATCCCGCCACCCGGTCGATGCAGGCCTTGTTGATCGACAGGGCCAGGATGCCGATTTTGGCGGGCCGGACGGCTTCGGCCATCGCCTTGGCGGCCAGGCGGCCGGCCTCCACGTTGTCCGAAGCCACGGTGCTGAGGATCAGTTCCTGGTCGCGGACGGGCGCGTCCACCACGATGACCGGCACGTTGTTCTGCTTGGCTTTTTCCAGACTGCCCCGGATCCCTTCCCAATTGACGGGATTGACGAACACGCACGCCGCGCCTTGGAGTATCAGGTCGGAGAGATCGTTCATCTGCTTCATGCTGTTCCATTGCGCATCGAGGGTGACCAGTTTGTCGCCGTGGGCCTCGATCACCTCCTGGAGGCCCTCATTCAGGTCCACGAAGAAGGGATTGTTCATGGACTGGAAGCTGACGCCGATCACGCGGCTCTTCGCCGGGGCCGCGGATTGCGTCTCATCGCTGACCGGGGAACCGCATCCGGCCAGCATCAACAAACAAAGAACTGTGGGCATGCAGGATATTCTGAATGACATGGTTTTCTCCCTTGAGTATTCTATGGCGGTGATTTTTTACCGCTTTACCGGTTATTGGTTCATCCGCGAAGTGCGTACCTGATGAAGTAAATTCGCTCCTGGTTGAGGGTGGACACCCGGATCCGCCCCAAAAAAGATTCCCTCGCCCTGGCCCTCTCCCAGAGGGAGAGGGAATTTTATGGGGGTAGTTATCTTCGATCTCTTCGAAAAGACGCAAACAGACCATCTGAAAAAAGTACGCACTTGCCGGATGAGCCTAAAAAATAGAATACGGGAATTCAAGCGGCCTGAAAAGAAAAGCGGGCTCTTAATTCCAAAGATCGGCCACTGCTCAAACGGCAGGCGGCTCCTCGATCCGGTTGTTGCGGCAAGCGCAATTGTGTTACTCTTTGATCGGGAGACCGTGTAAAAGATCGGCAGACGGAAATGAGCTGAATCCGGCCGTGCGTAGAAGTCTCTTTAAACTGGAAAAACTGATCGAGAACACAGGGGAGCCTGGCGAACCATGCCGAAGTCCACACCCCATTTCCAACGCACGTTCCATGACGCCACTTACTGGACCGTTCCGGTTTTTCTTCTGATCCCTTTTCTCTTGGGTTTCATGGGAACCGGTCTGAACAGTCCCGCCGAAGTGGATAGTTCCACCCCAACCGCGGCTGCATCCCCCAATCCCGGAGACACCGGGGCTGAATCGGAAAACGATGGCTGGCTGTATATCGACGAGGGAATGGGATACTCCCTGGGCAAGCATGTGCCCCAGGGTGAGGAAGAACAAGCCCTCCGGGATCAAGGATGGCTTTCCAACCTGATCGCGGGTCCGCTGGACATCGAGACACCCAACCAGGTGCTTCCCCTCCGGGGACACTGGAACTGGAAGAACGGGGAGATCGAGCAGGCGAATCCTGGCTTCACGCAAACGATCCTGCTCTTCAGCCCGGTGATGGCCAATGGAGAGATCCACTTCCAAGCGCGGCCGGACGCCGGGCAGGAAGGCGTGCGGGTAGTCTTCGGGTATAATTCCCCCACTCGGTATTTCGTATGGAACCTCGGCGGGTGGGACAACACGTGCAGCATGGTGGAAAAATGGTCTCACTTGCACGAACGGATCTTGGAGGAAATCACGCCGCGCGTACCCTTCCAACTATCCCACGGGCAATGGCACGACATCCGTCTGGTGCTCGATTCCAGCGAGAAACGGGTGGAAGGGTATGTTGACGGCGCACAAATCCTGGAATGCGTAATTCCCGATACCTTCGAGGGGCGGTTGGGTATCGGAACATGGTTGACCCACGCCAGTTTCAAGTCCATCCGCGTCACGGGAACGGGTTCTTCCGGCCCGGTCTATCCCGCTACCCTCACGAACCCGAAGGAATTCTTCAACAAGTTGGGAATCCGCGTGGTGTGGGAATCAACCGGCCGGCCCGGAATCCCCATCCATGCCGTCGTGTACAATTCACCCGCGTTTGTGGCCGGCCTGCAAAGCGATGACCTCATCACCGCCGTGGAAGGCATCCCGCTGGATGATCCCTCACAATACCGCTCCCTCATTGAAAAGGCCCTTGCGCTTGCCTCCGGAGAAGGCCGCTCCACGATCACTCTCACCATTACCCGGAGCGGCGCGCCGGAGTCCCGGACCGTGACCCTATCGACGATCCCCCGGATTACTCCTTCGAAGATTTATCCACCCAATGGTCCTGGAGGATTCATCGGCGGGATGGGGATGATGGGGATGGGCGGGTATGGCTTTGGCGGACCGGGCGGACCGCGCGGACCGGGTGGCATCATGCCCGGCCCTCCCATCACCCTCCGGGAAGATCGGATGATCGCGGATAAACAATGGGAAGATACGCCTTGGACCGGATCCCTGACCCTTCGCTCCGAGGAGCATTACCTGCCGTTGCGGGGGGGATGGCTCCAAAACGGGGAGACCTTCGAGCAAACCGAAACGGCCGTCCAGCCCGCGGTGTTGCTTTTCAGCCCTTATATGCTAACCGGCGAGATCCGCCTGCGGGTGAAAACCAGCGGGGGAGCGGAGAGAGCCCAGATCATCTTCGGCTTCGCGTCGTTCAATCAATTTCACTCGTGGAATATCGGAGAATGGAACTACAAGTACCCCAGTATCGAACTATGGAGCGGCTTGAATCCATTTCCCCAAGGCATGAAAAATCAACCGGTGCGTTATTCGTTCATCCATGGCCTCTGGCATGATATCCGCGCGGTCATCGACTCAGACACCAGCCGGTTTGAGGGATATGTGGACGGCCGGAAAGTGATTACCACCCAACTCGATCTTCCCCTCGAAGGCCGCCTGGGCGTGGGAACTTGGAACACGCGGGCCGAATTTCAATCCATCCAAATCATCGGGCCGGAACCGGAAGGGACGGTCCCCACCGAAACGCCTTCCGCGAACGCACTCCCGGCCGGTCAAGCGGAGATTGAATCCGTCACCGGTGAATTGAAGTAAATCGAGCCTACCTGGGTATCCAATCCAAGGAGGTGGATGAATCCAGGCGGATCATTTCGGCGATCTTGGCGATTTGATCCTGGTTGGGCCCGGCCCGGTGGGGATTGATGAATTCCCACACGATGGTTCGATCCGGCGTCACCTCGAAGGCCCGGCCGAAATCGGTCTCGGTGATCAAGGTGTTGCCGTTGGGCAGCCGCGCGCAGGTCCCGCAGCCTTGGGTGAAAAAAGGCTTGTCCGGCTCGCCCGTGTACATCCATACCACCGCCTGGGTGAAGGGATCGAACTCCAGCACGCGCGATTGGCCCCCATTGCCCAGGTTATCCAGAATCAACATGCGGCCGTTGGGCAGCAGCGAAGGATCGTGCTGCGCATCCCACATCCCCGAAAGCGCCCACAGCACGCTTCGCTTTTCCAGATCCAGAATGGCGATGGTATCGGTATGCAGGATGGAAATCAGCACATTGCCTTTTTTGAACAAGGACGACCGGTGCACCAAAGTCCCATCGAATACCCGGATGGTGTTGGTATGGAATATATCCCCTTCCCGCCTAGGCAGATTGCGCAGCAGAGGCGCGTAATTCGAATTTTCGAAGCATTCGAGGATGGAGTACTTCGCGAGTTCCCGCCCGTCCAAATCCAAAACCGCGATGCCGTCCTCCAAAACCGGCTCGCTGGGATGGATTTGTGGCAACAGCTTGGCTTCGCGGGTGAGCACGTAGATCTTCCCTTCCCCCGTCACGTCCAGGTCATGATGGCATTTTCCGGGATAAACCCAGACGATACGTGACGCGGCGTCCACTCGGATCAAGCCGTAACCTTCGTAAATGGCCAGCAGATGCCCGTTCCCGAGCAGGCGCGCGCGCCGCCAGAAATCGGGATGGTCGATCTCGGCGCGGCTTTCAGGCGCGGGCCAGACCTCCTCGAACGCGTACCGCCAGGTGTGCAGCACCCGGCCGCGCATGTCCATGAGCATCGCTTCCGGGGCGTGCCAGGAGGCGTAGAGGTTCAATCCATTCCCGGCCCGTGCGGGGTCGTAAATTGTAACATTGGCTTGGGGCGGGGCGGGATGCGCGGAGGCCGTGTAGCCAATGGCCTCGAGTTGTTGTTTGACGGCGGGGTCGATCGCGGGAACCGCCTCCATCGGCTCCAAGGGGATTTCTTCTTCCCCAGTGGACAAGGAATGGGGGACTCCACCTTGCTCAGGATTCGGGGGACTGCACGCCAGAATTCCAAGCAGGCCGGCGAAAGCGATTATGGGAATCGAGTGGATTCCGGTCATGATGGCGGGGCTATTCTCATCGCCTCGGGATCATCCGGTAATGCGCGCGCGAGCCTGATAAAGGCATCATCACTTGAATGAGGCAACGAATCCAAAGGTACTCTCCTGACCAGATGCCCTCACCCTGGCCCTCTCCCAGAGGGAGAGGGCAGTTTGGCGGAGGTTTTCGCCGGTCAGTGCGAGGCAACGCGTGCCGGCGGCCGGGTAAAATAGTAAACTCCTGCCGGATGAACCTCAATTTCTTTCAAACCGAAACAGCGGGATGGCGATGAGAATGAAGGCGGCGGCGTATCCCAGCAGAAGGGCGCAATCCATCAGGATGTCAGGGAACGATTTGCCGAAATACATGACTTGGTGAAAACCGTGCAGTCCCCAAAAGGTGGGCGTGAACATCGCGATGGACTGAAGAAAAGGCGGAACCAGCTCCATGGGCCACCAGCAGCCGCCCAAAGCCGACAGGACCATGGTCAGCAACAATCCGATGCTGCTGATCTGTTGCTCGGTGGAACAGACCGAACCCAGCAGGACGCTGAGGCTTCCGCAGCATAGGGCGAAACACAAAATGACGGGCAAGAGAGTCAGGGGATGATCCCCCAGGGAGACATGCATGAGGAAATTGCCGAGCAGCAGCAAGATCAAAATCTGCAGCATAGGTTGCAGCATGCGGCCTAGAATCTTGCCCAAGAAAATATCCACGGCGCGGGTGGGAGAGGCCATCAGCCGGATCAGCTGCTTCTGGGCGCGCTCATTAACCAGCGTCACTCCCCCGAACATGAGGGTATTCACGAGGACGAACATGATCAGATAGGCCGGCAAGGTAAAAGCCCGGCCGGAAGGCGGGGGACGCAAGGACGGGTGACTCGGCGTCTCCACGGACAGCAACTGGGGCTTGCTCAATTCAGCCAGGAGTTTCTCCTTCGTGGCTTCGTTCCATTTGTTGCGAATAACGTCCGCCGCGGCCATCGCGCCCGTAAATTTGACAATGGTGTGCAGCACCCGCGCCTGAGCCGTGAGGGTTTGCTCCATGTCCCCCTGGCCCCTCAGGAACGTGAAACCCGCCGGCGTCCCGCTCAGGACATCCGCCGAAAAGGCAGCCGGTATGACAATGGCGCGGGACCAGTTTTTCACGTAGGCCTCGTCCGTGGCGGAACGGATGTCCACGTTGAAACCTGCCGCCTGGAGTTGCTCACAGAAAATCCGTGACAATTCATGATCGTCCCGGTTCACTACAGGAATCCAGACTTGCCGCTGCATGGGATTGCCACCCAGCGAACCGAACAGCAATACGAATCCCATGGGCATGGCCACCCACCAGAAGAGGATCTGCCGGTCCTTGAGGACCCGGCGCATGTCGCACAGGGCTATGCGGAGAATATTCATGAGACACGGCCTGCCTGAAAGCGGTGTTTCATCCAATAAATTCCCAAGGAGATGCTCACCGCGCCGAAGAGCAACAACTTCATCACCGGCACGGCGGTCTCCCCCAGCGGCCGGGCGTTCATGACCGATTGAATCCCCTGCACGCTCCAGTGGACAAAGCTCCACGCTCCGATGGTCTTCATGAAGGTGGGCATCTCGTCGTAGGGTATCATGCCTCCCCCCACGATGGAGGTCAGCAAAGCCACCACCACGGTGATGGCGTCCGCCAGGGTTTTGGTTTTCGCCCGGCCGTACACGGCCGCCAGAAGCCCGGTAATCGAGAGATTGGCCGCCCCGATTACCAGGATCAACCAAAAGGGATTGCCCCAGCGCACGCGAAAAACCACCGCGGTGAAGACAATCAGCAGCCCCTCGGCGATCAAGCAAACGAGAACGCAACGAATGATCTTGGACAGAAGGAATTGATTTAAAGTCACGGGAGTCCCCAGCATCCGCGGCAGGGTTTTCCTCTCCGACTCCGTATAGACATCGGCCATGATATTCTGCCCGATGAAGATCATCCACATCATCATCAATCCGGGAAACATATACGTGAATATTTCATTCATGGCGCGCCTCCCGTGCCGGACGCGATCCGGGAGGCGCTGGGGATATATTCCTTGGCGGCCACCGTCTCGAACCCAATCAGGGGCGGGAACACATAATCACGCACGGTGTCCAATTTCTGAAGACCTTGATAAAACCGCATGGCCAACACCCAGTTGGACGGCGCGGTGTCGCTTTCCAGCATGTCCACCACATCTTTGACTTGCGGCCCGATCAGGTCCATAAACTCCGATATGCCCACCGCCAGCAGGCCGGTTCCCTGCTCCACCACCTTGGGCAGCATGGCCTCCGCGGGATTTTTGTACAATTGAACAGCGGCGGTCACTCCGCCGATCAAATCATTCGTCAGATTTTCGGGCAGGACCAAAAACGCCGAGGCCTTGCGCCGCTCCAACATGCGGATGCCTTCCTCCACCGTTGTGACGGGATGAATTTGCAGATTTTGCCGGGAATCTCCCTGCGATCCCATGGACCGCATCATGCCGCCAAAGAAATTCTCGTCCTGATCGAGGACCGCGACGTGGATCACGATCGCGGATTCGGTTCCCTCCCCGCCTCCGAAGGCCAGGGACATGAACCATCCCGTGATCACCGGGATGCACATGAGCACGATCACCCCCCACGGGCGTTTCAGGTCCCGCAGCAAATCTTTTTGGACCAGGATCCAGATGGTTTTCAATCGCGCAACTCTCTTCCGGTCAGTTTGAGAAACACGCTTTCCAAGGTAGGTTTTTGGATCGTTAAATTAGCGATCTCGATGCCCGCCTCGCTGAGCCGCTGGGTGATCAAGGCCAGACCGCTGCCCACGGAGGGCACACTGATCACCGCCTCACCATCCGCCAGGCTCAAAAAGCGGAGGGCATCGTTTTCAAAAACCGTTTTGAGTTGCACGGAGGTAAAGGGGCCGCGCACGGTGACGATGTCGCCGTCACCCACCACTTTCGCCAACTCGGCCACGCTGCCGGTCACCAGGATCTGGCCGTGATCCATGATGGCGATCCGCTGGCACAGGCTTTCCGCCTCTTCCAGATGATGCGTGGTGAACAAGATCGTCACACCCGACCGGGCGATCTCGCGGATGATTTCCATGATGGCGTTGCGCGCCTGGGGATCGATGCCCACGGTCGGTTCGTCCAGCAGCACCACTTTGGGATTATGAACCAATCCCACAGCCAGATTCAGCCGCCGCTTCATGCCGCCGGAATATTTCGCGACCGGATCGCGCGCGCGGTCGGACAGTCCCACCCGTTCCAGCCATTCACCAATGTTCGCCTTCAATTCGGCGCGCGGCAGATCGTACAGGCTGCCCCAGAACTGGAGGTTCTCCCACCCGGTCAGTTCCTCGTACAAGGAAACATCTTGAGGAACCAGCCCCAAGATCCGTTTGGCGGCCTTGGGCGTGTGCCAGACATCGATGTCGCCGATCCGGATACTGCCGGCATCGGGCTTCAACAAGCCGGATATCATGGAAATGGTGGTGGTTTTCCCCGCCCCGTTCGGCCCCAAGAAACCGAACAACTCGCCTTCCGGGACTTCGAACGAGATCCCATCCACCGCCCGGAGATTGCCGTAACTTTTCTGGAGATTTTCCACCTGGATCATGAAAAGAAATCCGGACCGGCACGATGACCGTGGATACGGGATACCGAAAAATGCGACTGATTTGGTTTTCCCTTGGCTGGCACGTATCGTCTATATCATATTCAAAGGGAAAAATCAAACAAAACTCACAGGGAATTGAAAAAAAACCTATTCCCAAGCAGGAAAACCGGATGGCCGGGGCGGACACAAAATCCATCCCGGGCCAATTCCCTGCTCCCAGCCCTCGGCAAAAAGGAATTGGAAAAATCTTAATCGTCCCTGTCCGGTTTGGTTCGGAGTTGTTTTTTGATCGAGTGGCGTTTTTTGGATTCCAGAATCCGTTCCCGGACATTGCGGGGCATGGCGGTGGCAACCCGGGGCCGCCGCCGCTGATTCAGGCGTTCCAGTTTGCGCCGGAGAATCATCAGGGCGATCTGCTTGTTGCGGAATTGCGTGCGTTCCTGCTGGCAGGCGACGACTATCCCGCTGGGGCGGTGGCGCAGCCGCACGGCCGTTTCCCTCCGGTTGACATTCTGGCCGCCCTTGCCGCTGGAACGGAAGGTTTCCAGGTCACATTCAGCCAACAGATCTTCATCCAGAGGGGGAATGGGGATCGGATTCATGACTTTCTCAGACGATCCACTCCGCCGCCGGCGGAAGGAGAAAAAACCGTTAGTGTCTCAACCTGCTTCCGCTTAGGAATCTGGAGAGCAACCCCGCAGCTTCACCGCAGCAGGTCCGCGATTAAAAAGGCCATCTCCAGGGCCTGAGCGCCATTGAGCCGGGGATCGCAGGCGGTTTCGTAGCATTGCGACAGGTCCGATTCCGTCAATCCGCTGGATCCCCCGACACACTCGGTGACCGCCTCGCCGGTGAGTTCGAAATGGACCCCCCCCAGGCACGAACCCAGGCGGTTGTGGATGGCAAAGGTCTGTTCCAACTCGGAAAAGATAGAACCGAGACGGCGGGTTTTGCGTCCCTCGCGGGTATATTCGAGGTTCCCGTGCATGGGATCGCAACTCCACAACACCGGGTGGCCGCTCTCCGCGACGGCGTGGAGGAGAAGGGGCAGGCCGGCATCGACCTGGGCGGCCCCGAAGCGGGTGATGAGCGTAACCTGCCCCGGTTCTCGCTCCGGATCGAGCCGCTCGAGAATTTCCAACAGGTTGTCCAGTTTCGTCCGCGGCCCCACCTTGATGCCCACCGGATTGCGGATCCCCCGCAGGTATTCCACATGTGCGCCGTCCGGGATACTGGTCCGGTACCCCAGCCAGAGGAAGTGCGCGCCCAGATTGTAGAAGTCCCGTTCTCCGAATCCACGGGTCAGGCCTTCCTCGTACGGAAGCAGCAGCGCCTCATGCGACGTGTAAAATTCGATGCGTTTGAGATGCTCGGCGGAATCGGACACTCCCACGGTTTCCATGAAGGCGATGGCGTCGGTGATGGCGTCGACCACCCGGCGGTAGGATTGGTTGTACGCGCCGTTCTTGACGAAATCCAGGTTCCATTGCTCGGGATGATGCAAATCGGCGAAACCGCCCTCGATCAGGGCGCGGATGAAATTCAGGCTGGCGGCCGCGTGATGGTACCCCTCGATGATCCGGCCGGGATCCGCCCGGCGCGCCTCGGGATTCGCTTCATGGGAATTGACCAGATCGCCGCGGTAAACCGGCAGTTGCGCCTGTCCGATCCGCTCGTAGGGTTCGCTGCGGGGCTTGGCGTATTGGCCGGCCAGACGCCCGATGCGGATCACCGGTTTGCGGGTGGCGTACGTCAACACCAGGCT
This sequence comes from bacterium, assembly GCA_041946805.1. Lineage (GTDB taxonomy): Bacteria > Hinthialibacterota > Hinthialibacteria > Hinthialibacterales > Hinthialibacteraceae > JABLXU01. The sequence continues at coordinate 62,853 of JBHGBC010000007.1, read as the reverse complement.
CATTTGCAAAAGGACCTGGAGTTTGGCGGTCAAGGCCGCGCTGGTGCAATCCGTGAACCGTTCCGCGCAATCCCCGCCATGCAGGACGAACCGTTTCCCCCGCACCGCTTCGGCCAGGATCGAACGGAGCCGGTCCACTTCGCCCCGGGCGACCAGCGGCGGTTTCTCGCGCAACACGTCGACGCACTGCTCCAGCCGCGCGGGATCCTCGTACTCGGGCTGTTGCAGAACCGGCCGCGACCGCCAACCGCCGGGATGCCATGCGGGGAGCGTTATGGCTTTGGCATTCTGTATTTCGATATGGACCATTTCATCCACTATTCGGTATTCCCCTGACCAACTGCGTTTCTCGTTGCGGATTGTGTCCGCCCGCCGGGGCCTGGGAAATGTACGAAATATCTTCTCGCCCCCGCGCGCGGCCGAATCCAGAAATCATATCATGTTCCCCGGCTTTTGAGCAGGTGAGCCGGGAATTTGGGGTTGAAAACCCGGGCAACGGAAGAGCCTTTCCCGAAAGGAAACATCCATGATTGATCACCAGGGGCATTTGCGTGATTTGGGAAGTAAAAACACTTTGAAAAGGTATTCCCTCACCTTGGCCCTCTCCCAGAGGGAGTGGGAATAATTTTACGAGGAGCCACGGTTAGTGTCCACGCGCCAGATAATCCCGCAGCACCACGGCGTTGTTATGTTCGGCATCCTTGGCGGCAAAAACCAACGTGACGTTTTTTTCCCTTCGCAACGTTTCCCGTAACGGTTCGAGAACCGCGGGGCGCGCTTTCAACTCGGCGAGGTATTTTTCTTGAAATCCCTCCCAGCGTTCGGATTGATGATCGAACCACCTGCGCAGTTCCGTGCTGGGAGCGGCGTCCTTAAGCCACAGGTCAATTTTCGCCTCTTCCTTTTTCAGTCCCCGGGGCCAGATCCGGTCCACCAGAATCCGGAATCCATCGCCGGGATCCGGCGGATCATACGCGCGTTTGATTTGAATAGACATGTGATTTTCTCTCGCCTGTACGCTTATTATCAGAAATTCCTGGAGGAAAATCCTCTTGCCCTCTATACCATATCGGCGAACATGGAATCATGCCAAGTGAATTCCCATTTTCAGGCGGGAAGGATGACAATGAAATACGAGCAGAGATCCCGGCCATCGAGGAAAGTCCGTTTTATCGAATGGACACGGATTTACCGGTACGTGAATAGTACGCCGGCCTGGGTATCCTGATCGCTGACCGCGCGGATCCAATAGGCCGAGAATTCCGGCGGGAATTGATATGTCACGGTTTCACCCGCCGGAACGGTGAACGATCGGTAATCCACCCAGGTGCCCGCGCCATCGATTTCTACCTGCAGGGTGAAAGTAACCGGCCTTGGGGAACGATGGGACAGGGTAACGGACTTGTTGTCAAAGCCGGTCATCAAGTAGGGATCGGATGGAACCTTCGCTTGAACTTCGCTGTCATTCCAAGGGCCGCCCACGCCGGCGGGTTTGCCCAGCTTCCACAGATCATCGATCACGCCCGCCCATAGCGCCACACGGCCGTCATCCGAACGGATGATATGCGGATTACCGGACGGAAAATCAGTCTCCACACCGGTCAGGATCAGCATGCCCCGGTAGCTGCAATAATCATGAATCCGGAAATGGTGATGGCCAATCGGCCGGATTTTGGCGAAACCGCCCGCGTTGCGCGCGGGCAGTTCATAAAAGATCCCGCCGCAATGGAACAGATCCCGTTCCGTGACCACCTCGCGGTCGATCCGCGCGGGCCCCAGGCATCCATTGGTGTCGAATGCACGATGGCCCTTGGGCAACCGCCACCGGTTGCCGTCATCGTCAATGTAAATTATGGATGCCGCGTCATGAATCAGGATATTTTCGGGGATCGCGCAGTTGTCCAGCGTCCATTGCAATGCCGGTTGATCATCAACCCGTTTTAGAACCAGGTTTCCATCCAACTCATAAAAGCGGGGTTCGGAGATTTTGCCCTCGGATGCCCGCACGGCCGCGAAAGCCAACGTTTTCAGATCATGGCCGCGCACGTGCACGATGCCACCGGAGAGATTGCGCGATCCCAGCCCGGCCAGGCCATTAAAAATTGGATCGGCTTCCATGCTCCGGGTGTCCGCGTTCGAGTAGGCGAACTGAACCGACGCGCCCAGACAGTCTCTATCCGTTGACACACGAATCCATATGCCGGGGGCATCCGAATCAAATGACCACCAGGTGGCCGATTGCCCCGGGACGGTCACGTCCCGGAAGAATTGCCATTGCCCATTGCCTTCGCGGTCGATTTCGAAAGTAAACTTCACCGGCGCGTCCGTGTTGTGCTCGACGTGGACTCCACGTCGTTGGAATCCCTGGAACAGGTACGAATCCGAGGGCTGATTCGCTTTGACGTCCTCGTTGGCCCATACTCCGCCGCGTCCCAGCGGGGGGCCCAGTTCATCTAGAATGGAGGGCTTGGCGAACCACAGGTTGGAATTGGACTGCCCGGGGGCGGCCAGTTTCCCCTTCGCGCGGCAGGTATTGAGAAACGCGCTTTTGGCCGTGTCGTCACAGCCGAACACCAGCCGGTCCCCCCAGCGGCCATAATCCCCCACGACTTTCAAATAAGTGGACCGGGGCCGGAGACCCGCGGAGTTCTTGTGCGAAACGGTACGTGGAAACCGCCAGAACATCCCGTGCATGTTCATGACCAGGTCTTCTTCCCCGATGTCATGGATCCGCGGCCATTCGGTGTTCCAGCCATGCGCGCCGTCATAGGTATGCGACGCCTTGGGCAGCCGGTAGGCGTGCCATTGCCCGCCATCCAACAACATCAGGATCAAGGAACGGTGATCCCAGCCGATTGCCCACACCGGATCGGTGTCCGGATTCGGATTGCCATGAATTCCGCCGGGGCCGCGCACATCGCAGAATTGGTTGCGGCGGACGATGTTCCATTTCGCGCTTTGGCCATCCCATTCCGCCAGGCAACCCGAGGGGACGTCGGGACGGCGGCGGGCCTCGGCCGATGGATCGCCGTTGTTCGCGTAGATCACCCGGCCTTGGCCCGAATAAAAGCCTTTGCCATGATAGCCCGGCAAATCCGCCAACGGTTTCGCCGTCACGCTATCAGCCAGATGTCCGCCTTGGATGCTTCCCTGATCGTCGCGGAACAGCTCGTTGACTTCCAGCGTGACCAGATCGACTTCATAAAAACCTTCTTCCATCGTGGCGTAGTAAATTTTTCTTTCGGGCTCGAAGAGATGACGGGCGTTGCCGGTGAGGCGTCCGAACATCTGGGCGGGGGGGATGACGCGGACAGTGCCTTCCTGATCGATGACATACGGCCCGATGAGGAGTTGATTGGTTTCCCGGTGAATCATGCGGTTGGCCGGGGTTCCGCCCACGCTGCCGGTAAAGGCCGTGACGTGTAAATCCGGCGTGATTTCATACAGTTTGTCTTCGGATCCCTGAGGAAAGTGCGGGGAGTAGGTGATCACCCAGAGTTTTCCGGCCCAGGGGACGACCGCGCCCGTGCCGCATTCGTCGTTGGGATTCCAGTACGCCAGATGCGGATAGATCCCGCCGATGGACCGGGGAACGGATTCTTGAGCCATGGAGGCATCGGGCCCCATTGTAAACCACACCATGAAACAGAAAATTAACCAAGGCCTAGGGAATTTGAAACTGAAAACTTGGGTCATGGCTAATTCAGCCTTTGCTATTTTGTTATGAACATCATTGTGCTGGAACCGGTCCGCGGTGTGAAGTGATTGTGAACAATTGAAATAATGAGTATCCCGGGCCGGAACGGACATGATCTTCCCGAGTTGTCAAGGATTCAAAAACTGTGCACCGCTCCTTTTTCAAAGCACAGCAAGCGCTTGTTATATCCCTTTTTTGGTTCATCCGATAAGTGCGTACCGGATGTTGTAAAATTGATTTCATTCACCCCGGGATGAGGGCGGACTTCCAGGTCCGCACCGACCTGAATTCCCTCACCCTGGCCCTCTCCCAGAGGGAGAGGGGATTTTGGGGGTGGTTTTCATGGGTCCCTTCAACGAGTCGCGGGTTGGCCATTTGATGAAAAGTACGCACTTGCCGGATGAACCCCTTTTTTTAAAAAATAGATAGAAAATTAACCAGAATTTGGCTAAAATTACACATCCTTTATAGCTCCTCCATATCCTTACCAATCGGGCTCCCGGTTCCAGGCGGGAAAAGGTGGGAAGCCATGAAAATCAATCTCTTGATTCGTCGGATGGGGTGGCTTTTTGTGTCCGGGAGCTTGGTACTCTCCAGTTGGGGACAAGTTCTTGAAATCTCCGGCGTCTTGCCCTCGGATACCACCTGGGGACCCAACCAGGCGGTGCTGGTGAAAGGCGACCTGACGGTGCCGGAAAATATCACTCTCACCATCCTTCCCGGCTGCGTCATACAATTCGCCGATATCAGCGTGGATATGGAAGTCCTAGGCGTTTTGGATGCGCAAGGAACAACGAACGCGCCGGTCACCTTCCAGCCCGCGGCAGGCGTCAACACCTGGGGCGGGATATTCATCAACGGTGAATCGCCCGGGCGGCCCAGCAGCCTGGAATACGCCGTCATTGAAGGCGGAGGATCCAATTTCGCCTCCTCCACGGCGGCCACCCAGTTCCGCGTGCTTGACGCCTCCCCCCGGTTCCGGCATTGCACGTTCCGGAACAGCCACTCGAACGGGCTCCGCATGGAAAATTCGGAAGCGGTCCTTTCCGATTGCGTCTTTACCGCCAACGCGCAAGACGCGGTCCAGATGACTCCCTCCTGCTCCCCCGCCTTGTCCAACAACAGCGCCACGGGCAACCGCTTCGATGGCCTCCGTATCGATGGGGGCCATATCCTGGAAACGAATGTCTGGCGGTTTTCGAACCTGCCGTACCTGGTTGACCATGATATCCAGATCGACAGCGGCGCGGCGTTGACCATCGAGGCGGGCGCCGTCATCCAGTTTGCCGGAATCGAAGACGACCTGATCGCGGCCGGCAAACTGACGGCGGTGGGCGCCAGCGGCAATCCGATTGTTTTCACCTCCCTGAACGACGAGGCCGCGAACAGTTGGGGCGGTATTCTATTTTCAGGCAATGAAACCAACGCGTCCCTGCTGGAATATTGCGAGCTCCGCCACGGGGGCAGCAATTTCGCCTCGGCCACCCAGGACGCCATGATCCGCTGCGAAAACGCCTCCCCCCTGTTCCGCAATTGCCGGATGGAGGCTTCAAAGAATCACGGGATGTGCCTGGTGAATTCAGCCGCCGTGATCTCATCGGTCCTGTTCAAGGGGAATCCCCGCGCGGCGGTCACCATGGACACCGCCTCGTTTCCCGTGTTCACGTCCGTCACCGCCGAGGGCAACGGTTTCGACGCCATCCAGGTCCGGAGCGGATCATTGACTGCCAGTGGGCGTTGGGACTATGCCGAACTCCCCTACCTCCTCGCGGGCGATGTGACCCTCGAATCCGGCGTGACGTTGACCATCGATCCCGCCACGGTCATCCAAACGGGAGACCTGGCCGTCGACCTGCTGGTCAAGGGAACCTTGCATGCCGTGGGCGGCGCGGACCAACCTATATTGTTTACATCGATGGGAGACAAACCGGAAAACCGCTGGGGAGGCATCCTCTTCACGGGTTCCACGGCCAACGCCTCGGTTTTGGAACATTGCGCGGTCCGCCACGGGGGAAGCAATTTCGCGTCCGCGGCGATTGATTCCATGATCCGGTGCGAAAGCAGCTCGCCCACGTTCAACGCGTGCCGGGTTGAGGATTCCGCCAACGCCGGGATCAGCCTGATCGATTCCCAGGCCCAATTGACCTCCATTCACTTCGTGAACAACCGGGCGGCCGCCCTCTACATGGACGCGCGGTGTTTCCCCGTGTTCACCGGCATCACGGCCGAGGGCAACGGATACGACGCGCTCCTGATCCGGGGAGGGACCATCCTGGCCGGCGGCCGCTGGGACTACGCGGAAATCCCCTATCTTCTCGATTCGGACATCACCCTCGCCTCCGGCGCCACGTTGACCATCGATCCGGGGACGGTGGTGCAATCCCGAGACATCGCCACGGATTTCATCATCCAGGGAACCTTGTACGCGGCGGGGGAAACCGGCCGGCCCATCGTGTTCACCTCCCTGAAAGACATCCCCGATAACGCGTGGGGAGGAATCCTCTTCAGCAACTCGGGATCGGATGGCTCGATCTTGAAACATTGCCAGATCCGCTACGGTGGAACCAATTTCGCCTCCGCCACGGTGGATTCCATGATCCGCTGCGAAGCATCATCCCCCACGCTGAGCGATTGCTGGATCGCCAACTCCCATACCAACGGATTGAGCCTGATCACTTCCCGCGCGAACGTGGCATCCGTGCGTTTCGCAGCCAACGCCAATTACGCCGCTTTCATGGACCTCCAATCTTTCCCGCAATTCACTGCGGTCTCGGCGGAGAGTAACCAGTTCGACGGCATCCTGATCCTGAACGGAACCATGAATAGCAGCGGGCGGTGGGATTATGCCGAAATCCCCTACCTGATCCGCAACGATGTGGTGATCGCCCCGGAAGCCATGCTGACCATCGATCCGGGAACGGAACTCCAGTTCACGGACATCGCGGCCGATCTCCGGGTGGACGGCGCGCTGTGGGCCGTGGGGACCGTGTCCAATCCCATCCGTTTCACTTCGCTCCATCGGACGCCCGCGCCGGGATCCTGGGGCGGGATCTATTTCAGCTCCACCACCAACAACGCCATCACCCGGCTCCAGCATTGCGTGATGGAATACGGCGGTTCCAACTTCGCCAGCCTTACGCAGGCTTCCATGGTATTTTGTGACGGAGCCTCGCCCGCCTTGGAAAATTGCGTGTTTCAATACAGCAACAGCGACGGCATTTGGATCAAGAACGGCTCCCCCGTGTTCATCGAACCGGTCATCCAAAATAACAAGGGCCTCGCGGCGCAGATTTTCCCCAACGCGTTTCCCGTCATTCAGGATGCCGCCGCCGTGGCCAACCGCTTCAACGCCATCAAGATCGCGGGCGGCAGCTGGACCGGCAGCGGCGAGTGGATCGAACCGGGCATTCCCTACCTGATCTCCGAGGACGTCGAAATCGCCCCGGAAGCCCGGATTACCATTGCCAAGGGCAACACGATTCAGTTTCTGCAAATCTCATCGGATCTTCTCATAAAAGGGAGATTGGATGCGGCCGGTTCCGATACGCTCCCCATTCTTTTCACATCGGCCCAGACAGTTCCCGCCCGGGGTCATTGGGGCGCGCTGGTGTTCACGGCCGGATCGTCCGGGCGCCTCAGCCAGGCGGAGGTGGAATACGGCGGCTCCAATTTCGCGTCCGAGGGATTGGAATCTCAGTTCCGCCTCATGGCAGGCGCCGATGTGACGTTGGAAAACCTGACGCTGCGCGAGAGCCTGAACTACGGGATGATCGCCGAAGCCACCGCCGCCACGCTCACCAACCTGTCGTTCGAGGATAACACCCGGGGCGGCCTCCGGGGCGATCAGAAGGCCGCGGTGGAAATCACCGCCAGCCGGTTCACAAAAAACGGGCAGGGCGTGGCTGTGCGGGACCAGGCCCAACTCACGCTGCGGGGCAACGTGTTCCAGGAAAACACGGACGCGTTGTTCACCTACGGCGATGAATCGCGTATCCGCTTCGGCAACAATCAATTTCTGGGCAACAACCGGACGGGTTCGGTGAATTTCCTCACCGCCGCGTCATCCGAGCCGGGCAACATCGTCTCCGGAGACCAGGCCGGATTGGAGATCGGCAGCGGGGAGTTGAAAGAAAGCGGCGCGCTCCACGCGCTCCTGGGCGGATATTACGAAATTCACCGTTCGCGGACCATCGCGCCCACCGGTTCCTTGCAAATCCGGCCGGGGACTTTCATCGCCCTCGAAGGAGGGGATGCGGGATTCGTGGTCTCGGGATTCCTGGGCATCAACGGCCAGATAAATCAGCCTGTCCAGCTGGCCGCTCCACCCACGGTTCCCGACGCGACGCGCTGGTCGGTCTATGCCGGCATTCTCCTCCAGGATGAAGGCAAGGGATCGATCCGCCATGCGGTGATCCGCAACGCGGGCATCGGCCGGGCGGGTGTGGAAGCGCGGGGCCTGGCGGATGTGAGCCTGGAGAGCTGCCGTTTCGAATACAATCAATTTGCCTTGCGTGTGCTGCAATCCGCCCGCATGACCACCGCCTACAGCCGCTTTCTGAACAACGGGACGGCGCTGGAAACCAACGGGCAATCGGGCATGGACGCGGCCGTGCAGTTTTCCCACATCGTGGGCAACCAGGCGGGAGTGAACAACCTCTCGCCCTCGATCAACGTGAACGCCACCTTCAACTGGTGGGGCAGCGCGAACGGCCCCTCGGGAAGCGGCCCGGGGAACGGGGACTCCGTCTCGCAGGGAGTCCTGTTCGAGCCGTGGTTCACCAGCGAAGAGCAGGTCCCGGATCAGGTCCTCGTGGCGCGCGAGGTGGAGCTCCATACGCCCTATTCCGAAACCGTCGAGAAATATGGCCTGAAATTGTACAAATTCCACGCGCAAGCCGGGCGCAACTTGTTGTGCCGTCTGATCCACGCCAACGCTTCCAGCCGGTACCACATCTTTGCCGCCCTGGGGTACGAACCTTCTCCCGCGCGGTATGACCGCCGGTCTATTACACCTCAACTGCGGCCCGCGTATGAATTGCTGATGACCCAAACCGGGGAGGGGGATTATTATTTCCTCGTCTTCGCCATCGGTTTGGCTGACAGCCAGGAAACGTATCAAATCCAATTCGACTATGTGGACCAATATGTCGTTTCGCTGTCGCCCACGCAGGGTGGCAATCTCGGCGATGTCACATTGTCCCTCGAAGGCTCCCTCTTCCAATCCGGCGTGGAGGTACGCCTGGCGGGACCGGGCGGGACGGCCATTTCCGCCTATGAAATCCTGGTTCCCGATTCAACGAAACTGCACGCGCGGATGAATCTGCGCGGTGCGCCAATCGGTTCGTACAATCTCGAGGTGAAATGGCCGGGCGGCATCGCTCAATCTACCTTCGAAAACGCGTTCCAGGTGACTCCCGGTATCGGCCCGCGCCTGGAAGCGGAATTGCTGGCCCCCAACGCCATCCGCCCGGGACGTACGTATACGCTGCTGATCCGGTATCAAAATACCGGCGACGCGGACATGACCGCGCCGGTGTTGCTGCTCCGGTCCGAAGCGGATGTCCCCCTCGGCCTCGATCCGGACGCGCCGCTGGAGACGAAGCCCGTCCGGTTCCTCGCGGTCCCCCGGGAAGGCCCGGCGGGGATTCTGGCCCCCGGCGCGGAAGGTTCCATCGCCGTTTATTTCCAGTCAGGCGCCGCGAATCGCATTTCGTTCAGCCTGGAGGCCATCCAGGACTTGAATTCGCTGGTGGCGTGGGACGCGCCGGAATGGACCGCCTACGTGGACGCGGTGGGCCCCACCTGGGGTGATTACCAAGACGCCCTCGCCACAATGGCCACCGGCTTGTGGAGTCAGGGCGTCATCCTGGCCGGCGCGGATGAACTGCTGGCCCGCCTCCTCGGCCCCCTCCAACAAAAACCGGGCGGGGAAATCCACGGCCGGCTGGTGGATGAGGAATACGGCCATCCCCAGACCGGGGCGAGTATCTTGATCCAAAACATCTCCAGCTCCGGGATTCCCGCCTTCTCCACCACCGCCGATACCAACGCCGAAGGGCAATTCGAGTTCATCAATCTGCCCTCCGGCATCTACTCCATCGAGGTCAACGGTTACCCCGGCGTCAATCCGGGTCAAATCAACGTGAACGAAGGGCAAATCGTATCCGGCGTGGAATGGCGGGTTCCCTATGGCGGGATCATCGAGGGAACCGTATTCGAGATGCCCGGCCGTACGCCCTTCGAGGGCGTCATGCTCACGCTGCAGGACGGCCTGGGCGGAATCCGCGCCATGGTGGCGGATGAAACAGGGGCCTACCGCTTCCCCGCCCTGCCCGCGGGCCTTTACAGCCTCGAAGCGCTGCATCCCTCGTACGCCGCCAAACGCTACGACGGGCTGCAGGTCTGGAACGGCCGGGCCTTGAAGGAAGTGGATTTCCTGCTCGAGCCTTCCGTGTACTTGAACGGCGTGGTCCAGGACGCCGATACCGGCCAGCCTATCGCCAACCCGATGATCTATCTCAAAACTCCCCAGGGAAGCCTTCTGCCTGCCTGGTCATTCGAGGATGGGACATATTCCATTGCCGAACTCGCGCCGGGTAATTATGAATTGCGCTGCCAGGCGGACGGGTACCAGGTCCTCGCGCCGCTCGCGGTCACCGTGCCCGAATCGGGACTCAACGGCCTGACGATCCAGATGAAGCGCGGCGCGGTCTGCCAAGGCCGGGTCTTGGATGCCGCGGCGGGATCACCCTTGGAGAATGCCATCCTGCTGTTCACCAACCTGGTCACGCAAACGTCCGACACCGCCCAAACCAACGCGCTCGGGAATTTCACCGTGTCCCGGCTTACGCCGGGAATCCATAGCGTCTGGATCAACGCCACCGGATATGAACTGCAAATCCGGATGATCGAAATCCAGAGCGGCGCGGCCAACACGCTGGGCGACGTGCTCCTCCCGCCCGGTGGATCCCTCACCGGCCGGGTGCTGGACGCGGACGGCATTACGCCCCTGGCGGACAGCCTCGTCTCGGCGGTCAGCGTGGATGGAGTCGTGCTGGGCATGGTGATGAGTGATGGGCAAGGCGGATTCGCCTTCCATAACCTGCCCCAACGCAGTCTGACTCTCAGCGCCTTGCTGGCCGATTACACATTCCCGCGACAGACCATCCAGGTCAACGGAAACATGGATGGAATCACTCTCATCGCGGCATCGGGAAAGATCGCCGGGACCATCACCGCGGGAACCTCGGCCCTGGGAGTGGAGAACGCCATCATCGAGGCGGTTCCTCTCGATCCCGGCGCGGAGGTACGGCAGGGATCGATGGCCTCATCCGGCGCGGACGGCCAGTATGAGTTGAACCACCTGGTTCCGGGGAACTACCTGCTGGCGGTCATCGCACCCGGCCTGGGCCGGATGACGCAACAAGTCACGCTGGGCGATTCCGCATTATCCCTGGATTTCGCCCTGCCCGCGGAGAGCCTGGTCACGGGCAAAATCGTCTCCGCGCGGACCGGAGATCCCGTCTCGGACGCAGTGGTCCTATTCAAAGAAGCGGCCGGGGATCCCGGACTCAAATCTTTCAGCGCCGGGGATGGAACTTTCACCATGGCAGGGATGGCCGCCGGAACCTATGAGGTCCACGTGCAAGCCGCGGGATTCCCCCGGTACAAGCAGTCCGGATTTGCGGTGCTGGAGAGTGGCGCGACACCGCCATTGAGCATCACCCTGCCCAGTGAAGACCAAACCGTAACCGGCACGATCCGGGACAGCGCATCCCTGTTGCCACTGGCGGGCGCGGTGGTGATCTTCAAACTGGATGGCCTGGAAGCCGCCCGCTCCACCGCGAGCGCGGAGGGGGTGTATCAGTCCACGCCTCTCGCTGTCGGAAGTTATCAATTGGATATTATTTTCGGTTCCCAGGTTGCCAAAGACAGCGTGGAAGTCACCGATCTATCCGGCTCATTCGTCAAGGATATAGCACTGCCGCTCGCGCCGGGCGCGGGCTTCGATCCCTGGCCCATCACACCGCAATTCGTCGATACCACCAAAAAACTCGCCGATGATCCAAGCGCATCGTTGATGAATGCCCGGGGCTTTCAAGAATATCTCGATGGATTCCTCGATTGGCTTTCCAACACCAACATTCCCGCGGATTACCGTCTGTTCGTGACCGAACGCAGCGGCCTGGCCCGCGATCCCCGCGTGATGGAGATGATCAACCACGCGGGCGGATTGCAAAACTGGAACGCCATCGTCAAAAATCCCGATGCCCAATGCCGTAATGAAGCGAAAAACGTGGGCAAACTGCTCGCGCAATCGGAATATGTCTACATGGACGCCTGGAAGGCCAAGGGCAACGCCAATTTCACCTGGCTGGCCAGCGGTGGCGAAGTAGGCCTGCAGGCCGCGGTGCTGGCCGGGAAGATCGCCGAGCTCGAACTGGCCGCTTACGAAGCCGGAGCCGCCGCCGTGGTCAACGGCCCCAAGATCATCGCCGCCATCCAGAAACTGAAGGAAGGCAAAGTCTGGGGGCAGCGGCTGCTCAAGGTGCTTTCCTACATCGAACAATACAAGGGCCGGCTCACCTTCTTGAAAGACGCACGGAACAACGAGCTGACTTGGCGCTCCATCGCCGAGGAATTTCATACCTTCCTGGGTCTCCTGGCCAAGTTGAAACCACTTATGAATATGATTAAGAGTGAAGAATTCAAGCGCGCCTTCGAACCGGTCCTCAACCTGATCGGGATCGTCAACGAATCGATCAAACTGGTCGAATCCACCATCGATGCGGTCCGCAGCATCCGCGATAACACCAACGCCGCCTCCGGACGCTACCACGCGTATCAGTTGTACGTCGCGCGGGCGCAAAAGGCGTTTCAAAAGTATCTCGATTGCACGGGCGAAAAATCTCCCTTCCCCCAGCCGCCCACGACCCCCGTCCAGCAAACCAACTCCCCTGTGGTCGTCACTCGCGATCCCAACGAGAAGACCGGTCCCGGCGGCAAGGAGGCGGTCATCTCCGGCCAGGATCCCCTGACCTACACCATCTTCTTCGAAAACACCCCGGAAGCCACGGCCTCGGTCCAACAGGTCATCCTCACCGACGATCTGAGCAACCAATTGGACTGGACTTCCTTCGAGCTGTCCGAGGTGGCCATCGGCGGCCGGATCATTCCCATCCCGGCGGGGCATACCGATCACTATCAACGTGTGGCCTGGGATGAATACGCGGTGGACATCGAGGCGCGCCTGAATCCCTACACCGGCCGGGCGCGGTGGACGTTGACCCTGATCGATCCCGAAACCGGCGCGATCCCCCTGGACGGGACCGCGGGCTTCCTGCCGCCCAACGACTCCGCCACGGGCCGCGGCGAGGGCCATGTCACGTTCCGGATCGATCCCGCGGCCGGATTGCAGCCGGGGACCGCCATCCGCAACCAGGCATCCATCGTGTTCGACGCAAACGCGGCGATCGTCACCAACGAAACCATCCATACTCTCGCCACGCAGCCGCCCAACCCGCCCGAGGCTCTTTCTCCCGTGGCCGGCGCGTATTCGCCCGCCTTGACCCCGGTCCTGCAAGCCTCGGAATACGCGCATCCCCTGGGCACTCCGCGGAAGGCGGCGCAATTCGAAATCCGCGAGTACACCTTCGGCACATTGGTTTGGGAAAGCGGATCCCTCGCTCCCACCTCCCAAACCAAGATCCCGTTAGGTCCACTCCAAAGCGGCCAAAACTACGAATGGCGCGTCCGGTACCAGGACGCCAACGAACAATGGAGCGAGTGGTCCGAGTTCGCCTGGTTTACGACGAAGGCTCATTCACTATTCGGTGATCTGAACCAGGACGGGTTCGTCAACCGCGTGGACCTGCTGATCCTCATCCACAACTGGCATGGATCATCCGCCGCCGATCTCAACCAGGACGGCCGGATCGACCGGAAAGACTTGCTGCTCTTCTCGGATAGGTGGAAAGGGACGCATTAAAAATGGGCCATCCGGGAATTGTTCGGTTTTGATGCGTTGCATCCCGCAACTGAATCAAATCGAGGAACCAATTTCTCTGGGAGAGGAGGGAGGGATGTCCAATTCAAATAATGGGGGCACGCGGCAACGCGCCTCCCTTCCATAATATTGGAGGATCCTCTGGCATCCGGAGTTTCAATCCTGGACAATCGCCAGAACCCCGTTTCGCCTGGATGACACCCTTCGCGTAACCAATCGATGGGGAGACCTCTCGGACAACATCCCTATTTCTCCCCCAGAAATATATAACCATGGATCGTCAACACTCATCGAAAATCCGGATGCGTGTTCCATGAGATCTACCATGACCCGTCCTGGAATAATATAGTATAGAAGCTTGATCACCCGAATAGAGATGCTTGTTCTTACAAATCATGCCGTATTCCCAAAATCAGCCGCATTTGATTCTCACCACCAACGGCACGGATGGGGCATGCGCCGCCGCCATGGTGTTGCAGCGCTTCCCCAAGGCCCAGATCGTCACCACCAGCGCGCAACGGATCGCCCTGACCCTGGAGGAAATCGCCGGACTGGATCCCCCGCCGGGCATCATCCATATCTGCGGCGTGGGTGTGTATGATAACATCGCGGGGGTGACCACCGTCCTCGGAGCGTTTGTAAAAAAGCGGATCAAGGTCTTGTGGTACTGCGGGCGGGGATACCTGGATGAATACCGGACCTTGTTGATCCCAGTGTGCGTGCCGGTGTTTATACCCTGTTCGAGCAACACCGAGGCGGTGTATCAGCATCTCAAAATCCGGGACACCGAGATCACGGGAACTTTGTTGACCCTGGCCCGGCAATTTGTGAACCGCGACCTGAAGCGGTCGGAAACCGATGCCCTTTGGCACGATTTGATCGCGGCCGGCGCCAGCCGGTATTTCAAATACGAGGACAAGTCCAGTTACATCCATGTCATCCAAAAACTCGCGGGGCTGGTTCCCTTCACCGAAGCCGACCGCCGCGTAGCCGTATCCTACCGGAAAGAGGGGCGCTACGCCATTCCCTTGGGCAACAGCAAGGCCATGCAGCGCATGCGCACTCAGATCGCCCGCCTGGGACCGGTCCCCGAGCCCGTGCTGGTGATCGGTCCCACGGGATCCGGCAAGGAAATCGCCGCCCGGCTGCTGCACGAGGCCAGCGGCCGCCCAGGTCCCTTCATTCCGGTCAATTGCGCCATCCTCAGCCTCAACACCGATCTGGCCCACGACCGGCTGTTCGGCCATGCCGCGGGGGCTTACACGGGAGCGAAGGACGCCCAGCCCGGGGCGTTCGCCGCGGCTGACGATGGTACCCTGTTCCTTGACGAAGCCGGCGAGCTTCCGCTGCCCGTGCAAACCCAGCTGCTGCGCGTGCTCGAGGAACGCCGGGTCACGCCCCTGGGCACCATGAAATCCCATGACGTGGATGTGCGCGTGATCGCCGCCACCAATCAGGACCTGCCGGCCATGGTCCGCGCGGGCACGTTCCGCCGGGACCTGTTCCACCGCCTCAATGTCCTGTTTTTGCACGTTCCCCCGCTCAAGGAACGGCTGGAGGATCTCCCCTCCATCGCCCGCAGCGAGATCTATGAACTCAAGCACAAAGGGTATGCCCTGGAAATCACCAAGGCCGACTGGGAGGCCATTTACAAATACGATTGGCCGGGCAACATCCGCCAATTCATCAACATCCTCCGGCGGGCGGCTTACATGAAACAGCCGGTGCGGGATATTCTGGCCGAGGAAATCGCCCTGTTCCACGCCGGCACCGCCCGCGCGGATGAGGACAACGCCTCCGGCCGGCGTATGTTCTGTCCATCCCATCCCGCCGAGGTCGTGACCGAGGCGGAAATCCGCAAAACCTACATCCGGCACGTCCACCGGCTTTTCGGCGGCAACATCTCTCAGGCGGCCGAGGCGTTGGGGATCTCCCCCAACACCGTCCGCAAATGGGTGCAGGACGAATGATCCCGCCGCCGCCCCGTGCTCAAATATTGAATCTCCCACGCAATAATTGAACTCAAATCCTGGCCCCAACCCCGCCGAAATATTACCCTATTGGTAATTTTATCTTCATCAGGATCACTGGATTCAGACAATTACGCCCCGGGAGTCCCGCGCCATCGCAACCTGGCATCGTTCTTGTATTCAAGGGGAATCCCAAGAAGACATCCTCTTCATGGGATTTCCAAGGAACCGGGCATGGCAGGCTTGGAATTGAGGCTGGTCCATACTGTCCAGACAGGGAGAACGATCATGACCCCCATCGGCGATGTACAAGAAAAGTATCTGGGTGAGATTCAGACAAGGCTGACCGGGTGCCAATACGTGGCGGGCGAAGTCCGTCCCGGGGACGAATTGCATCTGGAGCGGGACATCTACAATCCGCACGACTCCAACGCGATTCTGGTGAAGAATCCGGATTTCGCGCGGGTCGGTTATCTTTCCCGCGAGATGACGCGGTGGCTTGCGCCCTTGATCGACCGGGGAGCGGTCTGGCTCGAGGCCCGGGTTCCCGCCTCGTGGAATCCGAATCCCTTCCGCCGGCACGAGGGCTTTCCCGCGGAACTCAAGGTGTTCCTGACGCGGCACGGTTTTTCGATCCTGGCGCCCATCGAAAATCCCGCCACCGACGTCGAGGCGCTGCATGAGACCATCCGCGAGGTGTTCGTCAAACTGGACACCTACAAAAATCCGGACGTGATCTGGGGTCTGTCCAAACGGCTGGAGAAAACCGCGGCGCGCGGCGTGGCTCCCGAAACGCACCTGCTTCTCGCCCTCTTTCCCGCCAAGGCGGAAGCCCTGAAACACTCGCGGACCTACTCGCTGCTGGACACGATCCGCGAAAAAATCGGCGGCTTGAAAATGGGCGATGCCATCCATCACCAAAACCTCACCCTGTTCCCGCTGTATCCGCTCAACGGCTCGCAGGCCCCCTTCGTCCTGCTGCGCAAGGCCCTGGAAACCGGCGAGGCGCAGATCGAGGAAGTGTCCGAAGAAGGCCGGGTGCAGGAACTGACGGTCCACAACCTCGGTTCCAAACCCCTCCTGGTCCCCGAGGGGGAAATTCTGGTGGGGGCCAAGCAGAACCGGGTGGTCAACGTGTCGATCCTGGTCGCCGCGAAGCAGTCGCTGCGCATCCCCGTCAGTTGCGTGGAGCGGGGGCGCTGGCGGTATTCGTCCCGCCGCTTCCAATCCGCGTATTACGCCCACCCCCGGCTGCGCGGCAAGAAAATGCGCAGTGTCCAGGAATGCCGGGCCTCCACCGGGATGGCCATGAGCGATCAGGGCGAGGTCTGGGAAGAGGTGGATCTGCACCTGCATGAGTTGCACGCCTGCTCCCCCACCTCCTCGGTCACCGACGGCTACCAGCAATCGGAGGAAAAGACACAATCCTTCCGGGAAAAATTGGTACTGCCGGACAACGCGGCGGGGGTCCTCGTGGGCAGCGGGGATGCCATCATCGGCCTGGATTTCTTCCATGATCCCGGCGTTTTCAAGGATTGCTGGGACCAGCTGGCCGGATCGTACTTCACCCAGGCGGCTTTCGATCCCCGCCGCCTGCCGAAAACCGATCCCCAGGCAGCCCGCGATTTCCTCGTCCGGCTCAGCCTATCGGTCAATCTGTGCGATCCGTCCATCGGATTGGGCAACGAACTGATGGTGCGGGAATCCTCCCTCTACGGGACCGGCGTGTGGTTCGAGGATTCCCTCTGCCATCTCGCGGCGTTCCCGGTGGAATCGTAAATCATCGCGCGGAGGAAGAGATACATGTGGATCTTCACCAGCCAGGCTTTTCTCTCGATCGTGAAAGACCGGAACCATCCGGAGCGCCGCTTGGTCCGCGCCCGTTGCCAAGGGGATATCGAATCCGCTTTTCCGGACGCGGAGGTTTTTCAGGACCCTGAAGCCGATTACCGCTTCCGCGCGTTCCTTCCAGTGGCGGAAGTGGAAAAATGGCTCGCGGATTATGTCCAAACCATGGATTACACGAACTTCAAGAATTCGATTCCACCCGGCAAGGAGGAATATCACCAAGCCTGTACCTGGGTGTGGTCGCGCATGATGGAACTTCAGAAGCCGAAACACGAGCCGCCCGAAGCCCAGTCATCCAGCTAAGCCTGGATTCCAGTCCCTAGCCAATTTTCCTTGGAAACACCGATGCCTCGCCAGTTTGTTTTTCTTCTCCCCCCCATCAGGGAGCAGCCGGGTGAGGGACGCCCAAGCAAGGACCTCCCTCACCCGAACCCTCTCCCGGAGGACAGGGGATCAGGTGAAAAATTTGGCCAGTCAATTCGGATGATTACCGATCGTATTTTTCAGAAGAATAATGGATCATCCGGTAAGCGTTCTCTCCCGCACCGGCTGGATCGGCTGGATTTCGTCCGCGATCCATGCGCGCATGCGCTGGCCTTCCGGCGTCTGTTGCGGGGCGGAAATAAAGTCCAACTCGATCCCCAGCCGTTCCTCCAGGCCCGCCGCGAGAATGGGCCACACCACACCGATGTCGGCGATGATGGGCAAACTGCCTTCCAGCCGGGCGAATCCCGACATTTCCATGCGAAACGGAATATCCATGAGTTTGGTTTTTGGAAGTCCCTTGTCGATCGCCTCCTGTACGGTCCGCGATTCGCGTTCGAACCGCCAGGCGCGGTCGAGGGCGGAATCCAGATCGATGCGGATCAGCTGCTTGTTTTCCAGCCGGTAGGTGGATTGGCCTTGCCAGCCCGCCCAGATGCCGTGTCCGGTAAAGGTTTCATAGGGGCCGTCGTGGATCTCCTGGGTCAAAACCACGGCGGATTCGATGATGACCTCGGCCGATTCGAGCAGTTCCGCGATCCGGCGGGCGCGCTGGGAAATGGGGATGCTGTCGCCGATGGCCAATCCCACCATCCCCCCGCCAACCAACTGGGGAATCGTGACCAACATTGGCACTCCGCGGCGCGCGCCCTGGCCGGTCATGGTGCGTTCATCGGCATAGTCTCCCGCGATTTTTTCGAATGGCTGATTCTGGTCCCGGGCCAGATGGAGAATGCGCTCCGCCGCCTGCTCGATCCACAATCCCATGGGATAGCCCATGTTGCCCGCGGCCTTGATGATCACCGCGCCGCTGGCTTTCTCCCCTTGGTTCCACAGTTCCCAATCGATGGGGAGATCGCCGGCGACCACTTCCAGCCGTGTCTTATCGATCAACGAAAACTCAAACAATCCGCCCCGGGGCAGCAGGTCAGGCGCGATGCCCAAGGCGCGGCCGTCCACCCGTTTCACCCGGTCCAGCACGCCCCCCATTTCGTGCGCCACCACCGCGGCGCTGGTGGTGACCCCATCGACGATTCCCGCCCGCATCAGTTCGGCGATCTGCGTCGTGACGCCTTCATGCACGTTCGGCCCGCTACCGGTCACCACGGCGATTTTGCCGCCCCGTTCCTTCGTCCGGCAGATTATGTCACAGGCCTGATCGATCCGGCCGCGGCATTCCGGGGAAAGCGCCGCGCGCCATTCCTCGATTCGTTTGCGTTCCGGTTTCATGGAATTTTCCTTTTAAAAAGAAATTGGACAGATCTATCACCCAAGAAAATTGGCCTCATCCACTGTACACGCTTGTTGTCCAAACCAGTTGATCAGTCTCCCCATGGGCGGGCCTCCTATTCCCTCTCCCTCCGGGAGAGGGCCAGGGTGAGGGCAGCCCCGAAAGGGCGAAAAAAGGGTGTTCATCCCAAATAATAGAAAAAATCCCTCATCCAAACTTACCCTGGCGTGTTCCCTTTTGTATTTTACAGCGGAACCGGATCCATTTCATCCAGAGGTCCCATGAAAGGGGAAAAAACATGGCCGTCCTGGGCGTCATTCCATCCCGGTTTGGATCCACGCGGTTGCCCGGCAAACCGTTGGCTTCCATCGCGGGAAAAAGCCTGATTCAACGCGTGTATGAACAAGCCTCTAGCTGCCGCACCCTCGATTGGCTGTACGTGGCCACCGACGATTCCCGGATCGCCGCGGAACTCGAAAGGATCGGCGGCCAGGCGGTTTTGACCTCGCCCGATCATCCATCGGGCACCGACCGGATCGCCGAGGCCGTGGATATTCTGGAACAGCAGGAGGGGATCCGCCCGGAACTCGTCATCAACATCCAGGGGGACATGCCGTTCGTCCATCCCGGCATGATCGACGAAATCGTCGACGCGCTGCGCGCAGATCCCGCCGTTCCCATGGGAACCTCCATTTACCGGATTGAGCGCCCGGAAGATTACACCAATCCGGCCATTGTCAAGACCGTTACGGACCGGCAAGGCTACGCGCTCTACTTTTCCCGTTCGCTGATTCCCTATCCCCGCCAGCATACCGGAATTCCCATCTATGACCATATCGGCATCTACGGATACCGCCGGGATTTCCTGCGGATCCTGGCCACGCTGAGTCCGACCCCCTTGGAACGGGAAGAATCACTCGAGCAGCTGAGGGTCTTGGAGCATGGCTATAAGATCAAGGTGGTGAAAACCTCCGTCGCGGATTCCACCTTCACCGGCTTTGCCGTGGACACGCCGGAAGACCTGCGCCGCGCGGAAGAATTACTGCGAGAGCGGGGCATGTAAGTCCATTTCGTGCTCCTCATGTCATCCTCGAGAAAGCGGCGGTCCCGTGGGGTGGATGGATTGACGCGCGGCGCGTAATCCATCGGCTTCCCTATCGCCCGTGGCTCTTCCGGTTGCTCCATCCAAACAGCAGCGCGAAGACCAGCATGGCGGCGGTACCCATCGAGCCCAGCAGGATATCGTCCACCGACAGCGCCGCCCATTGCCAGGACGCCGGCAGACTGGAGGAAAAAGTCCCCCAGATGATGACGAAAATGCTGATGGCGATGATCGTCACTCCCTGCCAGGCACGCAGCGGGACTCCAAACAACGCCAGCACGAACAAGCCCAGCATGCCTCCGCCGAAGATGCCCGCGAACGTCCACCAGACATCCAGCGCGCTGGCGGCCTTGATCATCAACAAGGCGAAACCCGTGCCCAGAACGCCCCAGACCAATGTCATCCACCGCAGCAACCGGACACTGTGTTTCTCGCTGATGTGGGGATTGACATACACTTGCCAAAAATCGATCAGGGTAACGGTCGCGGCGCAATTCAACGACGAAGACACCGTGCTCATGGCGGCGGCCATGATCGCGGCGATGATCAGCCCTTTCAACCCCATGGGCACCTGGGTGGCGATGAAATACGGAAAAACCTGGTCGCCCTTGGTGACGGAGTCCGGGAGGGGGTGTCCCCCGGGGGAATAAAACGCGAACAAGGCGGTTCCGATGTACAGGAAGACCACCGTGAGCGGCGCATAGACCAGCATGCCGATCCAGACCGAACGCCGGGCTTCTTTCTCGGTGGCCACGGAAACGTACTTTTGCACGTAATTCTGATCGGCGATCAGGCTGCGGAGATTTTCCACCACGCCATAGATGATCATCACCCAGACCGTCCGGGAGCCCTCCCGCGGGGACAAGGACAAATCCCAACTGCCCAGACTGAATTTGTGTTGGTCCCAGGCCGTTTGGATCAAATAAGCGGGCGGGGCGAACACGGCCATGGTCAGCATGTAGGCGCAAAAGGCGATGCCGGCGATCATCACCAGGGATTGAATCACATCCGTCCACACCACCGCTTCCATGCCCCCCATCAGGGTGTACAAGATGGTGATGAATCCCACCAGGATGATGATTGTCCCGATGCTCAGCGGCAGGTAATGGCTCACCAGCAATCCCACCAGGTACAGGATGACGGCCGTGCGGCTGGTCTCGTACAGCAGGAAGGAAAACGAGGAATAGAACCGGGCCCACGAACCCAAGCGGTCTTCCAAAAAAGCGTACACGGATATGAGCCCGGAGTTCCGGTAGTGGGGAATCACGTACCGGCACGAGACCCAGGCCACGGGAAAAATCGTCAGCGAGAAGATGAACGGGTGCCAGTTGGTGTCGAAGGCCTTGCCCGGCGTGGCGATGTACGAAATGCTGCTGGTGTACGCGCCGAAAATCGCCAATCCCGCGGCCCACGCGGGAATGGACCGCCCGGCGACCATGAACTGTTCGGCCGTGCGGCTTTTCCCCATCGAATAAATTCCTGTCCCAACCATCAAGACCGCGTAGACGATCAGAATTCCGCTATCCAACCATCCCAAGGAGGCATCCATGAAGTCTCTCCCGCATCTCAAGAATTGACACGCAACCTCTCAATGAATCACGGCCGGGGCGAAAGGGATAGGGCGATCCAAACCGCCATCCGCCAGACCTTCGTCCCCCTCGTTTCATCCCCGTGAAAAACATGATAGGGTAGGTTCTGACATGGGGTTCATCCGGCCAGCGCGTACCGGCTAATGAGGTAGGCGGACTATCCACTCAAGGATTCGGACGGACACCCAGGTCCGCCCCTGCAAATAGGCCCTCACCCAGGCCCTCTCCCCGAGGGTGAGGGGATTTGGTGGTTACGTCCCCCGGCCCGCCCGGTTGAAAAGCGGCCGGGCATGCTTGAAAAAAAGTACGCGCTGGCCGGATGAGCCGTACACGGAAAGAAAACTGGGAAAAATAAGGCGTCCCTGGCGCCCTGGGAGGTATCACCATGAAGATTCCGTTCACGCCCGTTATTTACGAACACGCCGCCCGTTTCACGGGCCACACGCCCTGGGAAGTCTCCCGCGATCCGGAACTCCTCTTCGCCGGCCATCGCGCGGCGTACTTGGAATACCGCCACCAGATGATCGCCGTGGGAATCGATATCTACAACCTCGAGGCCGAAGCGTACGGGGCCACGATCCAGGTGCCGGGCGCCAACGGCATCCCCGCCATTCATAAGCCCCTGCTGGACTCGCTGGAGGATGGCTTGGCGCTGAAGCCTTTCGATCCCCGGCGCGATGGGCGGATCGCGATGGTCATCGGCGTGGGGCAACGCCTGAAGCGGGAATTCCCCGAGGCCGATGTGCGCATCCCCGTGGCGGGCCCGTTCTCGATCGCCTTCAATCTCCGCGGCATCAATCAATTGTGTGAGGACGTCGCGGTTCGCCCCGAGATCACCGCGGCCTTCCTGCGGCGGCTCGCGGAGAACCAGGCCGTCCTGTGCCGCGCCGTGGCGGACGCGGGCCTCGACCTCGCGTTTTTCGAATCGGCGGCCTCGCCCCCCATGCTGTCTCCCCGGATGTTCCACCAGGTGGAATTGCCCGCGCTCCGGCGCATCCTGGAAATCGCGGCGGAATGCGTCGGGCATCCCGTGCCCTGCATCATGGGCGGCAACACCTATCCGATACTCGAGGATATTCTTTCCACCGGCACCGGATACGTCGTCTGCAACGTCGAAACTAATCAGCAGGCGTTTGTCGAAGCCGCCACACGCGCCCGCCCCACGGTCCAAATCCGAGTCAATCTGGATCCCGGCGTCGTGGCCTGCCGCGAACCGGAACGCATCTACCGCGCGATCGATTTTATTCTTGGCATCACCGGCAACCGGTCCAATTGCCTGATGGGCACCGGCGCGCTGCCCTTGGAAACGCCCCCCGGAAATATCCGGCTGATCCGGGAGTATCTGGCCGGTTGACTTGAATCCCCACCATGCTCCGTTCGGGGATGGAAACCGGTTGCAACACCCGCTTCACCTCCAAATCCATTCACGAAGGCCGTAATCCCTCGAAATGATGGCCGGCCTTGTCGAGCTCTTTTTGAATCCGCTGATTCGAGGCCAGCGACAGGCTGGGATCTTCCTGATACAGCTTCTTCGCCTCCTCATGCGCTTCCTGCAATAAATCCAAATCATGAAACGGATCGGCCAGCCGGAACTTGAGATGCCCGCTTTGTCGGATTCCGAACGATTCGCCCGGCCCGCGCAGCCGCAGATCTTCCTCGGCGATCACGAAACCGTCCCGCGTCTTTTCCATCGCCTGCATGCGTTTCAGGGCGAAGGGCGAAATCGTATCGGGCGTGATCAGAATGCAGTAGGACTTCCGAGTTCCCCGTCCCACTCGTCCCCTGAGCTGATGCAATTGCGCCAGGCCGAAGCGGTCCGCCCCCAGCACCACCATGATCGTGGCGTTAGGCAGATCGACGCCCACCTCGATGACCGTGGTCGCCACCACGACGTCGACCTCCCCCGCTTGCATGCGCGCCATTATGCCGGCCTTGGTTTCCGCCGAATGCCGCCCATGCAGGAGTTCAACCCGCCGGTGGGGCAAGAAGGTTCGCGACAATTTCTCGAATGCTTCTTCCGTGGAAGGCAAATGGGGAACGTTCTCGGACGGTTCAATGATCGGGCAGACCACGTAAGCCTGCTGGCCCGCCGCGATCTTCTCCTCCACGAATTCCCACACCTTGGTTTCCTTATCCCAGGTCGTCCAGCGGGTGATCACCGCCGGCCGTCCAGGAGGGAGGGAGCGGATCACCGAGACATCCATGTCCCCGAACATCGTCAGCGACAAGGTGCGGGGAATCGGGGTAGCCGTGGCCACCAGCAAGTCGGGGTGAGTCCCCTTTTCGATCAACCGCTGCCGCTGCTGCACGCCGAACTTGTGCTGCTCGTCCACGACCACCAGGCCCAGGTTGGCGAATTCCACCTGTTCCTGAAACAGGGCGTGCGTGCCCACCGCGATCCGCGCCGATCCATCCGCCAACGCCTGCAGATGCGCCTGCCGTTCCGAAGGAGTATCGCTGCCGATCAGCAAAACCGTCTTCAATTCCGGCAGGCCGGCGGTCAGTTTGCGGACGGTGTTGGCATGCTGCTGGGCGAGCAATTCCGTGGGAGCCATCAGCGCCGCCTGCGCACCGCCGGCCGCCGCCACCACCATCGCATACAGCGATACCACCGTCTTGCCCGATCCCACGTCCCCTTGCAACAGCCGGTTCATCGGCCGGGAGGAATTCATGTCCTGCTCGAATTCCCGGCATACCCGGATTTGGTCTTCCGTCAGGCGGAACGGCAGATGGTTCACAAACACCGCCGGCCAGCTCCGGGGATTGCTTGGATTCGCGGCGGCCGCGTCTTCCCCCCACGGGCTGGGATCGGGTGACGGATGCGCGATTCCCCGTTGTTGTTGGCGCGCCGCCCGGTTTTTCTGGGTCAGCAACTGGTGCAGCCAGAATTCCTCGAACACCAGCCGCCGCCGGGCTTTTTCCCAGATGGAATCCGGCGCGCCGGTCAAACAGGGAACCGGCAACGCTTCTTCCTCTCCGCTTTCCCACAGGAAATTCATCTGCCTTACGTTTACATCGGTGGGAGCGCCGTCACCTGGTTTGGGACAATGCAAGATGGAAAACGCCCGCCTGCGGCCGGGATACCCATGCCGTTCCAGCCATTCCGGGGGGAGGAATTCCTCGCAATACGCTCCGAAGCGCTCCAAGGCTTTTTGGATCACCTTGCGCACCACGCCTTGCGTCAATCCCTCACTCAAGGGATACAGAGGCAGTATCCCGCTTTCCCCTGTTTCCGGCTCCTCCCGGTCCAAAATTTGGTATTTTGGAGAAGACATCTGCAAAAACGAGTTGTATAACTCGACCTTGCCGTGCAGCAGCAACCGAACTCCCCTCTTGACCTTGTCCCGTAAAAAAGGCTGATTGAACCAGACTACGATCATGTCGGCGGTCCGGTCGCTGACCCGCGCCTCCAGAATATGCCGTACCTTGCCGGCGTGACGGGGAAGCCGTTCTTCCACCGCGGTCACTTCCACCGACACCGTGGCCAATTCCCCCGCCCGCAGGCGTAGCACCGGCGTCCGGCTGTGATAATCCTCGTATCCCCGGGGAAGATGCCAAAACAAATCCTGAATCGTATAAATCCCCAGCCTTTCAAATATCGCCCCCCGCTGCGGACCTACCCCGGGGCAGAATTGGATAGGCGTCTCCAATCCCCCCTTGAATCCCCGGACGGATGCTAGTTTATCGAGAGGCTTTGGATTTCGCGTCATGTTCCCATCCGTTCACGGTTGCGAACGATTTCCACCGCCACCCGGCCTTGCATTCCGGGAATCGGATTCCTCTCTTTATACGCCTTGACACGTACCGCCTCGGCTTTCAAGGCCAGCAACTCCTCCGCGATCCGTTCGCCAAGCGCTTCCAACAAGGCAAAGGGGCGGGATTGAGCCACCCGCACCACGGTCTCGTAGGCTTTCACATAATTCAACGTTTCGGCCAGGTTGTCCGATCGTCCCGCCGCCCTCGCGTCGAAATCCATGACAATCGTCAAACGGATAGGCTGCGGCTCTCCCCGTTCCCGCTTTCCAGCCCCCACCCGCGCCATAACCACTACATCTTCCAGATAAATCCGGTCACTCACGCGTTTGATCCTTTGCTTCCCTGTGATGCCCGATTGGCGATCCATCCCATCCTGGGCAAAAATTGCCCCTTTCCCTGACTTCCCCTGCCCGTCCCTCCTTCGCCATTGTGGTTTTTAGCTCAACAAAATCAAGTGATTACCGTATACTCACGCTGGTTTCTTGCCATAAATCAAACCTGGCATCGACTTTGCTTTTCCTTGATCATTATCTGTTCCCACATTGCGGCCGGAGCCGCCGCGAAAGTCGCCACGGATGGTAAACATGGGACAAAACGCCGCTGTTTTCTTTTTGGACCGCTCCCGTTCCAATACGGCGGCCGGGCTTCGAGCCAAGGCTCCCACGGTTTTGAACTCAACCTCCACTTCCCCCTTCTTCCCCCTGTTTCAGGAAGCGCTGCATCGTCCTTCAACCAATCATTCTTCCCGCCAGGAAGTGACCATAACCTCCCCGGCCCGGCCTGGCCAGTCTCGAAAAGCAATATCGGCAGAGAACTTAAAGGAAAGCTCTGCCCGTGCGCTTTTCTTGTCCCACGAATCCACGCGGACCGAGGGCCAAGACAAAAATCCCACGATTCACTTAAATATACTTTCCCCGCCGGATTCCACTCAGGATCCGCTGGCCCTCCCGGCGGGCGGAAATCTGGAAGGCAACCGCATTTCCTCGAAACCGGATTCCCCTTTGACGGAACGGCTGCTGGACTTCGCATCGGCGCCGCAAGAAACAGGCGAACTCCCGGCTCTCTCCCCCCGGATTATTCACGCTGGCAGCCTGGTCCGGGATAAACGAGGGGATGCCAAGTCAAACGGATACAACTCCATCGATGTGTCAAAAACCATCCTCGACTCGAATGCATCGCATGAGTGCCAAACTACACGTGTTTCTTTCGATTTTCCGTCCCAACCTGCCGTGCAAGGATACCCTCAGGGAACGGACATTCCCATCCCTTCTCCATCCGGGCCATCCATCCCCCCAAATGATATCCCAACGTGGGAAAATATTGCCGATTCTCGGCATTTTTTAGCCACTCCCGACAGGCCGATGGCATTGAATATCCAGTCCAGCCCTGATCAGCCGGCACCCACCGGGAAATATAAAATACAGGAATCAAAGCACTCCCCAAAGCGGAGTATCAAAGAGGAGTCGGTTGGCATCAAAAGCGCCAATAATGACAACACCGCAATTCCCGTAGGGATAAGTTCAGAGAAGACGGTCAGGAAAGTCACACACTTCCAGTCCGGCGCACAACTATCCGCTGAAACCACGTTTCTGACGGAGCATTCTAGAATATCCGCGGACCACCATGGTTCCATGCCGCATGCCGCCGGCAAGGTTCATTCCTCCCCAATAGATATGAACATGCAGCGGAAAACTGAGAAACCGTCTCTCCCGGCGGAATCTGTTTTCACTCAAATAACCTTGGAAGAGCCCATTGAATGTACGGATGAAATCAACACTTCCACAACAAGGGAGACCATCCAATCAGCCAATTCTCTTCCTCCGTTTCAGGGAATGCCCTCCGGATTTCAGAACGGATTCCCATCAACCGGCGCCCCGGGCACAGCCCCGGAGTACCCGGACCGTTCCCCTCTCTTGTTCACTTCGGACTCCAGTGAAATCCCTTCCAAGTGGGGAATGAAAGATGATCAGACAGTTTTCCTGTCCGCCGCGAATCCGCAAGCCCGTAAGACAATCCCATCCCATGATCCCGGCTCGGTGAAACTGGATGACAAACGGAAGAATTTCATCCCTGGGATCGATGTCATGGCCGAGGACGGCCCATCGGACCAATGCTCGAACGAATCCATGGAAAAGATAGCCATACCGGTTGTGAAAAAGACAACCGCATCTGCTTCTCTTCACCGTGAAGCCGCCAACCGCGAACCGGACACCCAGCTCCAGCGGATTCCGGAATCCCAAACCGAATCTGCGCCACCGTCTTCTGGCGCCACCCTGGACACGGTAGTGGAAACCTTGCCGCCGGCTTCCCGTCCGGCCACCACCCCGGCAACCCCGGTCCATCCGGAAATCGT
Source organism: bacterium (assembly GCA_041946805.1). Classification (GTDB taxonomy): domain Bacteria; phylum Hinthialibacterota; class Hinthialibacteria; order Hinthialibacterales; family Hinthialibacteraceae; genus JABLXU01. Next base: position 34,818 of record JBHGBC010000007.1, on the reverse strand, counting down.
TCAGGCGCAATGCCACCAGCCCATGCATCCAGACGCCGCGCCGCCGGTGATGAATGAAACCCACGCAGCCCAGACTCCCTCCGCGTCCGGCATGGCCCAGGCCTATACCGAAAAAATCGCCCAATTGCAGGAAACCGCTTCCCGCCAGATCGTGCGCGCCGTGCAAGGATCACTCGGCTCGCAGCGCAGCCAGGTCAGCTTGCGCCTGGTTCCCGAATCGCTCGGCCATATCGTCGTGCGCATGACCTTGGAAAACAACCTGTTGTCCGCCCAGATCAGCGCCGAAAAACACGCCACCCGCGCCTTGCTGGAACAGAATATCACCGCCCTGCGTTCCGCGTTCGACGATCAAGGCATTCGCGTGGAACGGTTGACCATCTCCAAGGAGACGCTGGACGCCAAACAACAGGATTCCGCCAAGAACGATTCCCAATCCAACCGGTCCAGCCGGCACGATCCCGCCGGAGAGGATGACCGGTCCGGCCGCCGCTCGTCCGGGGAGCGCCATTCCCGCCGGAACAATTCGTATTGGAAAGACCGGTTTACCGCGATGGATTATTTCCAATGACGCGGATCGATAAAGGAGCTTGAACCATGACCGCCGCCGTTTCCGCCATGAACAGCCCGGTGTCCCAAAACGAAACCACGCTGACCTCCACGAGCACGGACAACGTCAACAAGGAAGACTTCCTGCGCCTGTTGATTGCCCAATTGCAGCATCAGGATCCGCTCAATCCCATCGAAAACCAGGAATTCGTGGCGGAACTGGCGACCTTCAGTTCGCTCGAGCAGCAACAAACGCAAACCAAACTCCTGGAGCAACTGGTCGCGGGACAGCAAAACAACGCCACCGCCCAGGCGCTTTCCTTGATCGGCAAGGAAGCGACCGTGGTGGGCAATCAGTTCGCCTTCCAGCCGGACGAGGCTGTCCATTTCGTGTTTCAGGCGCCCCAGGCGGGCGAAATTCCGGTCCAGGTGACGGATGCCTCGGGCCGCATTGTTTACAACGATGTGATCAACGCCCCCGCCCCCGGAGAAGTTGAATACGACTTCGATGGGAAAAACGCCAAGGGCCAGACGCTCACGGCAGGGAATTACCAGATTTCCATCGGCTCCACCGTGGACGCGGGAGGCAACGAAAGCGAAATACCGGTTTATATCCGGGATCTGGTGGATGGAGTCACCTTCCTGGATGGAACTCCCATTTTGCTGATCAACGGCCAGGCCGCGCCGTTATCGGATGTGCAAGCCGTCTATGAAAGGAGGAACGCCGCGTGAATTCGATCCAACTGCCGCCGGCCGGATTGCCAACCCCGGCGATCACCGATTTTCTCCAACCGCCGATCGTGGGCATGCGGCCCGCGGCCAATCAAGGCCGTTCATTCGGGGATATTCTGCGTGAGAAAATGGTTCCACCCGGCGTGGACGTCAACCTCTCCGCCCACGCCCGGCAACGCGTGGAATCCCGGGGCATCGATCTGGATGACCAAACCCTGACCCAGCTGGACCAGGCCATCGACCTGGCCAAGGAGAAGGGGGGCCACCTCTCCCTCATCCTGATGGACCGCAAAGCCTTCGTGGTGAACGTGGACAACCGCACGGTGGTCACCGCGATGGACCAGTCCCAGTTGCAAAAAATCGTCTTCACCCAGATCGACAGTACCGTGGTCATGCCCACGCCAGGGTAAACAATCGATCCTCAGCAAGGCTGGACCTCTCCGAGGAAGCCTTGGGGACCGCCGACCGCTGGACGCGGTCCCACACCCGGATTTCCGCTCCCGTGTATCCGGAGCCTGGAAATCACCCACAATCGGATTGACGGCGGTTCAAGGAGGAACCGGGCGCCAAGGCGCCAAACGCTTGGACAGGGAGGTCATACACCAATGACAGTACAATCCATCTTCATGGGTCTCACCGGCCTCACCGCCATGGGACACAACATCGACGTCATCGGCAACAACATCGCCAACATCAACACGGTCGGATTCCGCGCGAGCCGGCCGACCTTCAACGATATTTTCTATCAAACCTTATTCAACGGATCGGGCGCCACGGGCAACATCGGGGGCATCAATCCGCTGCAAATCGGCACGGGCGTGAATCTGGGCAGCGTGGATACTATTTTCACCCAGGGCAGCCCCCAGACCACCGGCCGTTTGCTGGATTTGGCCATCAATGGGGACGGCTTCTTTGTCCTCAAGGATGGGGCCGGGCAGGAATTTCTCACCCGGGCGGGTAACTTCACCCTCGACAACGAAGGCTACATCGTCGATCCCGGCTCCGGTTACCGGTTGACCGGGCGGATGGCGGATGCGAACGGCGTGTTGCAAAGCACGGAAGCCCCGTCGGAACTGCAGATCGATTTCAACCGGCAGTCGTTGCCCAAACAGACGGATACCGTCCGGGCGGCTGGCAACTTCAACGCCCGGATCGGCGATCCCAACAGCGGCGATGCGGTCCAGATGGCTCAAAACTCGACGAACCTGCTGGGACTGTTCGATGCCACGGGGAAATCCTTCGGCCTGATGAATGGCGATGTCATCCGCTTCGAGACCGGATACATGAACCTCGGAAATCCACCGGAGAGTATCCAAAATCCGGTCGATCTGACCGGTGTCGACACGGGCAAGGGGAAAGGAGTGATCCTGACCGTCACCTCCACCACCACCGTGGCCGATTTGCAGGCCGCCCTGAACCATTTCTTCAACCAGGCGGCCTCGAGCATCGATCCGTCTCGGACCAGCGGACTGGAGGTCAGTTTCACCAGCGCCGGCCAATTCGAACTGGCCAACAGCGGAGACAACGCGTACCAAGGCATCCGGCTCGGTGTGACCCCCCGGAACAATTCGGACACGCCGCCCGCGGACGCCAACCAGCGGATCGGCAATCTCTTCATGAACCAGGACGACCCCGATTTCACCAAGACACTCAATGTCAATCCGGATTCCGTCGTACAGACCAACAAAATCCGCCGGGCCGACACCACCACGTCCATCGACATCTACGATTCCCAGGGGAAAACGCACACCATCACGGTCGGCCTGGCGAAGGACACCCAAACCCCGCCCGCGGATGGGGCCACCCGTGTCAGCCAGTTCCAGGACAGCCAGGGACGTCCGCTTATCCCGGGCGGCGTCATCCCCGCGGAACCGGAATACAATGAACCGGTGCTCGACACGGCCAACAACACCGCCGTATTCACCGCCCGCCAAATCAGCAACATTGTCGCCACCCAGGGAATCTATACCTTCAAGGACGGCGGCGGGAACCTGATCGCCCTGCGGCTTTCCGACGGCGCCCTCTCCTTCAACGGGGGAACCTTCAACGTTCCCATCCAGGCCGATGGCGGAATCGACGCGAACTTCACCGCCGCCGGGCTGGATGTGACCGGCGATTCTATGCTGAATCTGACCAGCAACAACAATTCCGGCGGCGGATTGCTGGGTGACACGGGATTCAGTCCCACCACCACCCTGGATGAGATGCGCACCCAGATCGAGAACCGGATCAACGCCGCCATACAACAGGTGGCCATGAATCTCACGAAAATCGATCCCGCCGCCACCGGCCTGAACCTGAACGGCATCACCACGCTTTCCGCCCCGGCCGAAATTCCCACCATTCAGATCACGTTGACGCCGGAGGGAAGCCTGGCCTTCAGCGCGAAGGGAGGCAGCCTGGGCATGTCCGTGTCGGATGACGCCACCCTCACACAAAACCTGATCTCCGCCGCCGGAGGCGAGGATAAATTGGGCCTGGTCCTGGACTTGGCCGCGAAAACCCGCTCCGTCCGGGTCAGCACCCTCAATCCCCTGGAACCCCTGGCCAATCCCGCCGACAGCGGCAAGGCGACGGGCTTCATCAAATCCGCCGATCCCTTCGATCCCGACCTCTCCAAGGCTTTCGGCGTGGCCAACCACGACGGCAGTTCCGCCTCCGGCAGTTCCGCCACGACCTTGCCCTCGGGCATCAACGATTCCGGCGTTCACCTGGTGGCCTTGAGCACGGGCGTGTATCCCACCAACACCAGTCTGACCACGGAGAAATTCGACGGGTACGCCGCGTTCCAACCCGAGGTCACCGCGTTCCGGGCGTTATTCAATCAAGAAGGCTACGGCATCCCCACGAACTTCGACGGCCGGCCGGGCGCGGACCAGGCGCCCCAGGTCCCGGTGGGAATCGTGGCGCGGGACGGCTCCGGCCAGTCGTTCACCACCAACACCATCCATCAGCCGGGTATGATCCGCAACACGGTCAATTACCAGGCGGTGGTTCCCAACGATCCCCGCGGCCAAGCCGGCCAGACCACCGGTACCTTGATCTTCGACAGCGAAGGCCGCTTCCAATCCTACGGCGACGGAGATGGCGCGCCGGTGATCACCTTCGATCCGGACAGCACGGATCCGAACAACAGCGGCGTCGCCCCCATTTCCGTCCAGATGGCTCTCGATGGGATCACCTACTTCAGCGGTTCCAACACCGCCCAGTTTCAAAGCCAGGACGGACGCGCGGCGGGCAGCCTGGACAGTGTCACCGTCACGCAAAACGGTGATATTATGGGTATCTTCACCAATGGCGACACACAGTCTCTTGGCAAGATCCTTCTGGCCAAGGTGACCAACGAGGGCGGCTTGATCCAGGACGGGGCCACCGTGTTCACCACCGGCCCCAACTCCGGCGAACGCGTTTACGTGGAAGCGGGCGTGGAAGGCGGCGAGATCAACTCCGGCGCATTGGAGCTGTCGAACGTGGATCTGGCGCAGGAATTCACCAACCTGATCATCGCCCAGCGGGCTTATCAGGCCAACGCCCGGGTGATCACCACCGGCGACCAGATTCTGACCGAGGTGGTCTCCCTGAAACGGTAAATACTCTTTCGAGATCCCTATTGATCTTGCGTGTTGAGGGGGCCGGAAATTTCTTGGAATTTCCGGCCTGACTTTTCCTGTTGCGGCGCATGCTTGCGGCCGGGGATGACAATGCGATCACATGGGGCTCCAGCATATGACAACAGGAGCAGGACGCCACAGGCCCCGGCTCGCCTCATACATCCTCAGATCAAAGCACGATGGGGCTTTGATCCGAATCAGGAGGGGGCAGGAGGCGGCCGGGGGTTCGCCCCCATCCCTTCACGCAATAACGCGGCGAGGGTCCGGCATCCCTTGGGTCTGGGTGGACTCGATTTTAAAATGGATGCCGAATCATTCCGGATACTCAAATATCTTTGGGCAAAGCCCCCGCTGTCCTCGCGGGCGTTTACCGGGCTACCACTCAAGTTTGCCCGGCGGCACGCTGATAATGAAGGCGGTTCGGCCCACTGCGGCCGGGAAGGATTTATCCATGGGGAAAAGCCGGTTTTTCCCCTGTTTCCGTTTAGATACCATGACCATGGGCCCTTGGGATGCAAATCGGATTCAGCGTATCCGTCAGGAGCTGACGAAGAAATTTCAGGAACCGATTCCGGACAGCTTGATCCAGCAAGCCATGCCCGGAGTTCTCTATAGGAGATCCGGCTTGATCCAGCTGACCAAACTCAACGGAACGCCCTTCATGATGAACGCCGAACTGATCGAAACCGTCGAAGCGACTCCGGACACCGTCATCACCCTGGTCACGGGCCGGAAATACCTCGTCCGGGAACCGGTCGACCGGGTGCGGGAAAAATGCATCGACTACAAACGGGAAATCGGGATGCCTCCGCGGCCCTAATCACTCCCCGGTAATCAGGAGGTTTACCTGTGGATCTTTCGACTGTGGTCGGCCTCGTACTCGCCTTCGGACTGGTCATCGCGGCGATCTTGACCGGCGGCAGCCTCAACACCTATATCGACTATCCCTCCGTGATGATCGTGGTGGGAGGAACTTTTGCCTGCGCCTTGATCAACTTCCCGCTGCCCTCCGTTCTCAGTCTGACCAGCGTCATCAAAAACGCGTTTTTCTCCCAAACCGCCTCTCCCCTGGACACCGTCAGCACCTTGGTCAGCTTCGCGGAACGCGCGCGGCGGGAAGGCATCCTGTCGCTGGAAGCCTCCATGGATGAAATCGAAGACGAGTTCGTCCGCTCCGGCCTGCGGCTGGCCGTCGACGGCGTGGAACCGGAGCTCATCAAGGATATCCTCCAAACCGAACTGGCCTTTATCGAAGACCGGCACCGTAACGGACAATCCATCCTGCTCTACATGGGAACGGTCGCCCCCGCCCTGGGGATGATCGGCACCCTGGTGGGCCTGGTGGCCATGCTGAAAAACCTCGACGATCCCTCCGCCATCGGCCCCGCCATGGCCGTGGCCCTGTTGACCACCCTGTACGGCGCGCTCATGGCCAACTTGCTCTTCATTCCCCTGGCCGGCAAATTGAAAGCCCGGTCCCAGGAAGAAATCCTGGTCAAGGAAGTGGCGATCGAAGGCGTGATGTCGATCCAATCCGGGGACAATCCCCGCATTCTGGAACAAAAACTGCTCGCGTTTCTTGCGCCCACCATGCGCCCCCCGCGGGAGGACTGACAAGGAGGATCCGGCTTCCCGGACCCGGGACCAGGCCGGCAACGACCCGATGCGCAGAAAAAAAACCGATGATACTCCGTCCGGCGCGCCGGAATGGATGTGCACCTTCTCCGACATGATGTCGCTGCTGTTGTGTTTTTTCGTTCTGCTCTTTGCCCTGTCCACCATGGAAGAAAAGAAAATGACCCAAGCGGCCGGTTCCCTGAAGGCGGCTTTCGGCGGACTCCCCGCCCCCTACGTGGTCCCTCCCCTTCCCCTCCGGCAGACGGATCCCTTGATCTCGCGCCCGGCCCAGACCAGAAAACGGACATCCTACGCCAAGGAAGAGCTGCTCCGCGAAGAGCAACGGCGAATCCAGGCGCTCAACCTGCAGAATGTCCTCCAGGTCACGGGAACCGAGTTGGGCATCACGTTCCGCCTTTCCGGCGATGTGCTTTTCGAGCCGGGGCAATACCATCTGCAGGCCGAGGGGATCGCGGCCCTGCAATTCGTGGCCGGCGAATTGATCCAATTCCCCACCAATCCGGTCAAGGTCGGCGGTCACACCGACAACACCAACGCCAGCGGCGACCGGCGGGTGAACTGGCTGCTGGGAGCCAACCGGGCGTATACGGTCATGAAATTCCTCTCCGAAATGGGATCCCCCGCCGGTCAGGTGAGTGAAGACCGGTTCGTCTACGAATCGTTCGGTGAATACCAGCCCGTGCCCGGGGCGGACAACGCCACCGCCATCGGCCGCAAACAAAACCGCCGGGTGGAAATCACCCTGCTGCAAACCGATGAAGGCGATGGGACCTACTTCCGCGAACCGCTCGTGAAGGATCCGCGGACCCCCTTGATGCCGCCGGATTCCCCGCGCCCCTAAGGAGGTTTCGACTCATGGCTCGCAGACGCAAGGAAGAAGATCCACCGGCCGGCGCGCCGGAATGGATGTGCACCTTCTCCGACATGATGTCGCTGCTGCTTTGCTTTTTTGTCCTGCTCTTCTCGATTTGCAGCATGCAGCAGGAAAAATTCAATCAGGCCATCGGCTCCATCCAGGGCGCGCTGGGCCGCATTCCCGGCCTGTTCACGATCTCGTATATCCGGGCTCCGTCCAACCATCCCCAGCGGGCCGAACCGGTCCAGCGGGACCCGGCCATCGAAAAGGCCAAGGAAGCCATTGTCGAACAAGCCCGGTCCCGGCTGGTGACCGATCAAGACAGCCAGGATGTCCGTGTGGAAGGGGTGAAAGAAGGCATCCGCTTCACCCTGGCCGGCCGGATCCTGTTCTACCCGGGCGTGGCTTTACTCACACCGGAGGGCAAGCAGTATTTGAACACCCTCGCCGGTATCCTCAACGATTTCCCCCATCTGCGCATACGGGTGGAAGGCCATGCCGATGACACGCCCCTGCCCGGCAACTCCCCCTTCCAGGACCGTTGGCGGCTGGCGCAGGCGCGCGCTTTCGAAACCATGACCTACCTGAGCGTCCAGCTGGAGCCTCCCCAAAACCGCGTGCCGGAGGACCGGTTCAGCGTCATGTCCTGTGGAGACAACCGGCCCCGTTTTCCCAACGATTCCGAGGAACACCGGGCCTTGAACCGCCGGGTGGAGATCTTGCTCTTGCAAGGCGGCCAGTCCGAAACCTTCACGGGCATCCTGGCGGGAAATGGTGATCCCAAGATCGCGCCGGATGAAAAAGACTTCGTGCCCCGCAACACCAATGGAAACCGGAGCAACAGGCCATCCGGAAGGTCCCGGTGATCCCGCCGGTGGACGCTTATCCCCCGGCCCGGCCGGCGGTACAATGCCGTCATCATCCATCCCCCGGAGGCGCGTTTTGTCAGCATCGATCCTGGAGGCCAACCTCGCCGCGGTCCAACAAACCCACCCGGAACTGGCGCGGCTCATCCAAACCACGTCCCTGGATGGATTCCCGGCCGAACTGACGCACGCCAAAAGCGGCGCTCCCACGCTCCGCGTCCTCCCGCCGGGACGTGACAAGCCGGTTTTGCTGCATAGCGCCTACGATCCCTTGCGCGAAGCCCAGCGGTGGGCGGAAAGCGTCGTCCTCGAACGGCCCACCAATGTGCTGGTCCTGGGCGCCGGACTGGGATATCATTTGTTGACCCTGTTGAAGGCTCACGTCACGAGGATCCGTTTTTTGGTCGTGATCGAACGCGATCCGCGCGTTCTCCGGCTGGCGCTGTCGGTCCTTGACCTTCGGAGCCTGTTCCAACGGCCCGGAACCCAGTTTCTGGTGGACGCGGTCCCGGCTTCCCTCCCGTCCCGGATATTGGAAGACGCCCGCCGCGACCTGGTGATCCACAACTGTCAAATCCTCTCTCATCCCGCCTCCCTGCGTTATGACCCCGATTATTACGCCGCGGCCCAGCAGGCGCTGCTCGACATGCTGACCTACGATGAAGTCAACATGCGCACCAACATCGAAAACCAGGGACGGGGACAGTTCAATATCTTCATGAACCTGCCATCCCTGGCGCGGGGGTACGCCTTGAAGGATTGCGCGGGCCTGCTGCGGGGTTTTCCCGGCATCGTGGCGGCCGCCGGGCCATCCCTGGACAAGAACGTCCGCCAACTGCGGGAGGTGAACGGCCGGGCGGCCCTGTTTGTCGTCGATACAGCCCAAAACACGATGAAAACCATCGGCGTCGCGCCGGATGTGGTGGTCACCGGCGATCCGACGCCCCTGAATTTCAGCCATTTTGAACAGATCGATTCCCTGGGTCACGCGTTTCTGGCGTTCCATCCCGAGGTTTACCGGCAGATCACCCAGAAATACTCCAGCCATCCCTATCTCCTGCCCTTGTTTGACTCGAATTCGCCCCTGCTGCGGTTTCTCTTCGATCTCGAATCGGAATACGGCGTGATGAAACGGGCCATGAACGTCGGCCATCTCGCCTTGAACCTGGCCCTGCACATGGGGTGCGCGCCCATTCTGCTCGCGGGTTTTGACTTCGCCTTCCCCCGGAGCGGCGGCGCCACCCACGCCGCCTCGGCCGCCTTGTCCCGCCAAATCGAACCCATGCGTGAGGACGGGACGGTGGTCATCGGCGGAAAAGAAGGCAAGGCCGCGGCCGAATCCGGCAAGATGATGCTCGTCCCCGGCTATTACGGAGACGAAGTGCCGACCACGGTTCCCTTCTCGCTCTACATCAAGGCCCTGGAAAAAACCGTGGCGGAATGCGGGGTGGAGGTCGTCGACGCGACCGAGGGCGGCGCGCGCTTTGAAGGCACGGTCCGCTTGCCGCTGCGGGATGCGATGCGAAAATATCTCGTAACGCCCGGTGTCCCCGAACGGTTGGATACGTTCCGCGGGATGCGCCGCGCCGCTCAGGTCACCGAACTGACCGGCAGGCTGAGCCAAGGTTATGAACGCCTCCTGGTATCCAGGGGGATATGTGACCGGCTGCAGGCAATGCTCAACCAGTGGAAACACCTTGTCCGGAACCAGGCCGTGAGCGGGGCGGAAGCGCAAAGCCGGTGGCGGGAATTCGAGGCGCTGTGGGTGGAAATGTGCGGCGACGAGCTGTTCGACGCGTTTTTGGGAAATTCGGTCCAGCACCTTTACTACCGCCGGCAGCGGGCCGAATATCCCCGGGACAACACGGGCAACGCCTTTCTGGAGGTCATGATCCCGAAATACGAATCCATTGTCACGGAATTGAAAACCATCGTGGACCATTTCGCGCGATGCGTCGAACTGGCCCGATTATCCATTCAATCCATGTCCCATGAATAAATAAGTTCACCCGGTAAGCGCGCACTTATTTTCCAGATAGCTCGGCTGGTCTTCTAACAGTCTGGTTTGAGAGATCAACCCAAAATCCCCTCTCCCTCGGGGAGAGGGCCAGGGTGAGGGAATTTTGGCAGGGACGGACCTTGGGGCCCGCCTGAACCAGCCAGCAGAAATACCCTTATCACCTACGCGGACCACGTCTCGGAAAAATCCCGAAAGAAGGGGAAACCACGATGCGAATCGGCATAGTATGCTATCCCTCCGTGGGCGGCAGCGGAATCGTCGCCACCGAACTGGGCAAATCGCTGGCGCGCCGGGGCCACCAGGTCCACTTCATCAGCTACGACGTCCCCCGGCGTCTTCAGGGAGCGACTGAACAGTTTCATTTCCATCACGTCGATGTCCCCCTCTATCCCCTGTTCAAGTTTCCTCCTTACACCCTGGCGCTGGCCTCGAGCATCTACCAGATCTTCCAGGAAACTCCCTTCGACATCCTGCACGTGCATTACGCCATCCCGCATTGCACTTCCGCCTTCCTGGCCAAGCAGATGCTCTGCAAGCAATACCAGGCCGCCTTGAAAGTGGTGGCCACCCTGCACGGCACGGACACGGAACTGGTGGGCCAGATGCCCTCCTACAAACCGGTGGTGGAATTCAGCATCGACTCGTGTAACGCGGTCACGGCGGTCAGCCATTACTTGAAAAAAGCCACGTTGGCGGAATTCGACATCAAAGAGGATATTCAGGTCATCTACAATCCGATTGACACCGAGTATTTTTCCCCGCCACCCAATGATCCCCGGCCGGCGCGGCGGAAAAAAACCCTTGTGCACATCAGCAATTTCCGCCCCGTCAAACGCATCGAGGACGTGATCAAGGTGTTCGACCTGATCGTCTCGGCCGTTCCCGCGCGGCTGGTGTTCGTGGGCGAAGGGCCGGAACGGCTCAAGGCGGAGATGCTGGTGGACCGGCTGGGGCTGCAGGACAAGGTCGAATTCTGGGGCCCCCGCCTCGGCGTGGGGGAGATTCTGCAGGATTCCGACCTGCTGATCTCCACCTCCGAGCGCGAATCGTTCGGGATGACCATCGCCGAGGCCATGTCGTGCGGCACGCCCGTGGTGGCCACCCGCGCGGGAGGCGTTGTGGAAGTGGTGGAAGACGGCGTGACCGGTTTTCTGAATCCGGTGGGATGCATTCAGGGCATCGCCGAAGCGGCGGTCAAGATCCTGACCAATCCCGGCCTGCAACGCCAAATGGGCGCGGCCGGGCGGGAACTGGTCCAACGCAAATTCAATGTGGATCTCATCACCACTCAGTATGAAGCCCTCTATCAAAAACTGATCGACAACCTCGGCACGGATTGCCCCCCCGCCCCCAAACGGGATATCCAGTATCAAATCTGAAAACCGGGGAAAACCGTTGGCCGGGGCAAGGGAACGCCTGACTTTGACACCATGCCTCTCATTTCCCCTTGCCCTTCTCCACAATCCCTGTGCTACAGTAGGGCCGTTATTCGGTAAACGCCTGCATTGCGCCGAAACCAAGCGACTCGTTCAGGAGCGCCCTCATGAAGATTAAAATCCCGCAATCCGGTTTTGCCTTCGCCTTCCTGCTCGTCCTTGTCCTTTCCGCCGCGGGAGATCCCGCCAAAGGCCCGTTGCGGGTATTGGAGAAAAATCCCCGCTATTTCACCGACGGCAGCGGGAAAGCGGTGTATCTCACTGGTTCGCACGTCTGGTACAACCTGGTGGATATGGGTCCGGAAGATCCCCCCAAACCTTTCGATTACATCGCTTACCTCGATTGGATGAAAAACCTCAACCACAACTTCATGCGCATGTGGACGTGGGAACTGGTGTGGTGGAACACGGAAGCCAACAGCCAGCATACCCCGATTACCTTGCACCACGCGGCGCCGCATCCCTGGGCGCGCACCGGGCCGGGCAACGCCTTGGACGGCAAGCCCAAGTTCGACCTCGCGCGCTGGAATTCCGATTATTTCGACCGGCTTCACTCCCGGACCGCGGCGGCGCGGGACCGGGGGATTTATGTCTCCATCATGCTGTTCGAAGGCTGGGGAGTGCAATTCGCCCCCGGCGCCTGGAAAGGCCATCCCTTCAACCAAGACAACAACATCAACGGCATCAACGGCGACTTGAACAGCGACGGCCAGGGCTTGGAAATCCACACGCTGAAAAACCCCGCGGTCACGGCCATTCAGGAAGCCTACGTCAAGCACGTGATCGACACGGTAAACGATCTGGACAACGTGCTGTACGAAATCTCGAATGAGAACCACCCGCCTTCCACGCCGTGGCAATATCACATGATCCGCCTGATTCACGCGTACGAGAAATCCAAGCCCCTGCAGCATCCCGTGGGCATGACGTTCCAGTACAAGGGCGGCGGCAATCAGTCTCTGTTCGACAGCCCCGCCGATTGGATCTCCCCCAATCCCGATGGCGGTTACCGGGAAGATCCTCCGGCCAACGATGGCCGGAAAGTCATCCTCAACGACACCGACCACCTCTGGGGCATCGGCGGCCATCAAGCCTGGGTGTGGAAGAGCTTCACCCGCGGCCTCCATCCCCTCTTCATGGATCCCTATGACGGCGTGACCTTGGGCAATCCCTTCGATCCGCAATGGGATCCCGTCCGACGCTCCCTGGGATATACCCTCCGCTACGCGGAACGGATGAACCTCGCGGACATGACGCCCCGGGATGACCTGGCCTCCAGCCGGTATTGCCTGGCCGATCCCGGCCGGGAATATCTGGTCTACCTGCCGGAGGAAGGCGAAGTGACCGTGGATCTCACGCCAGCGGAAGGATCGTTCACGGTGGAATGGTTCAATCCGTCACAGGATACTACAGAGAAGGGAGAATCCATTTCCGGTGGCGAAACCCGCCAATTGAAATCACCCTTCGCAAAAGCGGACGCGGTGCTGTATTTGAAGCGCGTGTCTCCGGACGGGCAACAATGACCAAGATATGGCTTAAAACCCTCTGTTTCGCGGTATTGATCCCAGGAACGGTGGCCGGATGGATTCCGTATTGGTTTATTTCAACTCATCGCGAACTATACCAAGCGGAGTTGGGACCGCTGCGTTGGCTGGGACTACCCGTGTTTCTAGCCGGAACCGCGTTGGCCGGTTGGTGCGCCCTGAATTTCGTGATGTATGGACAGGGAACTCCGGCGCCCATCGATCCTCCCAAGCACCTGGTGGTGCAAGGCCCGTATCAATATGTCCGGAATCCCATGTATTGGGGGATGTTCCTGGTAATCCTGGGCGAATCCGTCTTTTTTGAATCCGGCACGCTTCTCGTGTACGCGCTCCTGCTGGTGACCGGATGCCATCTCTTTACCGTTCTTTATGAAGAACCGGCCTTGCGGCGGACCTTCGGCGAGGCGTACATCGAATATTGCGGGCGCGTGAACCGCTGGTGGCCGCGTGGTTTAATAAAAAGGTAACTATTTACCCGAATGCCGAACTTTCATAATGACTAATTCGTGATACGAGTATTGATGGGAACGCGAAACGATTCCCTCTCCCTCTGGGAGAGGGTCAGGGTGAGGGAAGCCCTGAAAGGGCGAAATTCATCCCTTCGCTGCAATTCAGTAAACAGTAGCAAAAAAAGTTGCTCTAAAAAATGAAAAAACCAGGGCAGGATCATCCCCCTGCCCCGGTTTGTTTGAATCATCTGGTGCTGGAGGTGGAGGCGTTACAATTTCTTCGCCGCCCACTTGATTCCATTGATGAGCAGCTTCTGAAAACCGGGATTCGTCCAGACGTCCTCGCGGTGGCCCAGGGCGCAGTTGAAGATCCGCCCCTGGCCCAATTCCTCGATCCACGTGTTGGGATACGGTTCCACCTGGTTGTACATTTCCTGCTTCATGCCCTTGGTCTGCAGAATCAGCAACGGTTGGAAAGTGTTCGTCGTGTCCTTGAACATGTAGAACTCGTCCTGAAGGGTCAACGTATCCCCCAAATGCTTGGTGATGGGATGCTCCACCACCTTCATCGTGGCGGTTTCCTGCTGACCGTGGGTTTTGAAGACTCCGCCGGACAGTCTGCGGTATTCAAGGTTCTCATGGAACGTGTCCGACGCGGTGTGGGATCCCACGTATCCGCCGCCGTTTTTCACCCAGTTCACCAGCGCGTCCACGCCTTTCGCGCCCATGGGGGTGCCGTTGTCCTTGCTGGGCTGGGTCAAATCGCCGGTGGTGTAGAACAGCACCACGTCGAAAGCGGCCAATTGCTTCTCGTTGATCATGCCGGCGTCCTTGGTGACCACCACCAACAAGTTGTTGTCCTTGGCGAGGTCCAACATGACTTTTTCCGCGAAGCCCAGCTCGCCCTTTTCCCGTTGCACCACCGAATGCTCAAAACCGGAGGACTTGGTCAAGAACAGCACCTTGACCGGCTCCTCCGCGAACGTGGCGGGAGTCAGCCACATCGCTCCGATGGCCAACATGACGGCTCCTGATACAAAACCCGTTTTCATTCTCCTTCTCCTTTCCCTGTTTTAGCCGTGGAAAATCCGTCGGATTGCCGGAGTTATCCTACTATACCCGGCGCGGGAGTTCAAACCGGGAGAGCCTTTATTCCCCTTCTCCGGCGGCGGCCCATCTGCGCCGCCCGGCCCAATAGCAAAACGCGGTCACTCCGCTCCACCCCGCCAGCCAGATCATAAAACGTCCGTCCCACAGCGGCAAAACCGGTTCGGGGCTGATCATCAACCGGCTCCAGGCTCCATACATCAGCAGCATGATTTGCGCCAAGGCCAGCATCATAAACAAAAACGCCCCCTTGCCCAATGACACTTCCAGCACATGCCGGAATTTGTACGAGGGTAAACAGAATCCCAAAAACACCGCCATCAGGCAGATCTGCAACGAGACGAGCAGCCCATAGCCGAAGCACCAGCGGGCCAGGGCGGGGGGCAGCCGGAGAATCCGGCTGGAGAAAATCAGCATCACCGCGCTCAACACCATCACCGGCGGGATCAAAAAGATCACTTTTTGCCAGATGATCGTTCCCGGCGGTACCGGCGATACCGCGGGAATCCAGACCGGCCGGCCTTCCCGGCTGGCCGCGGGAAACAAAAACCGCGCCCCCACCGCCGCAATGATGAGGCCGATCATGCCCACGTCCGCCAAAGCGAAAAACGGCGCCAGCACCTCTCCCTGCAATGGCAGAAACGAAAGATTCAACAAATACAAGGCGGCCAGCGGAACCATCATGAATAACTGCGTCCAAATCGATGGATCCCGCTTGAATATCAGCCAGTCCTTCCTGATCAGCACCCGCAGGGGCCTCGAAGGAACACGGGAGCCGCTTTTCCGTGTCCAGCCCCGGGGATGAACCTCGGGATCGGCCTGCTCCTGGTTTTTCCACCACCCCCGGAGAAATAAACGCTTCGGAAGCCACACCGTGCCGGTGATTGCCACTCCGCTGAGCGCGGACAGCAGCAACAACCCGGTGACGGATCCCGCCTCCGCCAGAACGAACGGTTGAATGGCGCGCGAGAAGAACAGCCCGGGCGCGTAGCGGATCCACCCGCCCGGTTCGTACCGCAGGAACAGGATCAACGGATTGCTGGCGGCGGCATCGCTCCACAAGGTTTCGAGGTGCAGAAAACGCAACACGGTGATCAAAAACACCGCCAGGCTCAATCCCAAAAACGCCACCGTCTGGTGCATCCGTTTCACGGGAAAAACGGCCACCATGACCATGGCCACCCATACGCCCAGGCTGACGGCGATGCCGGAAAAGGCCATCACCGCCGCCAGGTAAGCGAGGTAAAATGAAATAGGGAGTTTCAGAACCAGGCCCAGGGCGATCATGGGGGGCAAGGAGAGCAACACGAGCGTCACCCCGCTGCGCACTGCCACATCCAGCCACTTGTACAACAGAATCCAAGGCAACCGCAGAGGAGACGACAACAGAAAGGGAAGATCCTCGGATTGATAATACGCGGCCAGCGTGGTCAGCACGCTGGAATAGGCCAGAAACGCGAAGAGAAACGACCCCAGGATGGAAAAGAAGCGGGGCAGCAACAGGGCGTAACCATTGGGAACGGTTCCCAAGATGGTCCAAAACCGCTCGAAAAAGGCGTACTCGGCCCAGCCCACGCCCAGGCCGAACAACAGCAACACGCCATGCTTGAGTACATCCTCGAATCCCGCCGAACGCACCCGGTTGCGCCCGAGCCAGAAAGGCAAACGAAAAAACAAGAGAAGAGAGGTGTTCATTCGGTATCCATCATCATTTTCGTGTTATGTTTTGTTATGGCTGCCTGATGTAATGTCATCCCCGCGCAAGCGGGGATCCAGGCCCTGGTGATGCAGGCAGCCTGCCTGCATGCAATCCCTGCAATTATTTACTCGGTTGCAGAGAAAGGATGTATTTCGTCTTTTCAGGGCTTCCCTCACCCTAACCATCTCCCGGAGGGAGAGGGAATCGTTTCGCGTTCCCTTCTTTAGTCATACCACGAATTACACACTGAGAAAGTTCCGCGTCCGGGTAAATCGTTGCTAATCCCTAGGGGATCCAATTCAACGCATAATCAGAATTTCAAAAACTAGATCCCAGGGAGTAGCCCAGGGGAAGGAAAATCCTTTACGTCAAACCGCCTCAGACGGATATATTCGCGGATTTCGCTGCGCTTAATCCACCCTCCTCCTCCAACCGCGGCCGCGCAATCGCCTTCCACAACCGGTATCCACTCCAGGCCGTGAAGAGTAGCAGCGCCGCGAAGAGCACCGGCCATGGAGATACCGGCTCCAGTTTGATCATGCGAATCCACCAGAGATCCAGTTCATCAAAGGTAATATAATCCGGATGGACCACCGGCTTCCAAACCAGCGGGAAAAACGAGGGGCGGCTGAAAAAATCCTGGTATTTGCCCTGGTGGGAATACACGCCCGGCCAATTCATGACGATCCCCATGATAAAGCCCATGCCGATAGACCACCGAAACCGGCGCAAGGAAATATTGTCCCACATCCAGACGCCAGGCAGCAAACAGAACGGCAGCAAAAAATACAAATGCCGCGGCCCCCAGCAGATTCCCCCGTGCCACATGCTCGATTTCCCGTACAGGCCGATATACACCACCATGACCGCCGCGCACAAAAACCAGAGGCCGGTCCGCTGCTTTTTACAGGCGGCCCCATAGGAGAACGGCAAGAGCAACGCCAGGGGGGCATACGGAACCAGGCCGTGGCGTTCTCCCCAGATCAACTGGGGCAAGCTCAGGATCAAGGGATAATCAAACGACAGATCTTCGTAGTTCTCGATGAACACCTGCCCGAAACGGATATAGTTATGAATCCCCCAGATGACCACGCCGGCCGCCGCCCCGGCGGTCATCGCGGCCGCGCACCTCCATTTCCCGGCTCCTTCCCCCTGGCACAGGACATAGATACCCATGAGCCCAAACGCGAAGACCAGGTCCTCGCGCAGATTCAACCCGAAGGCGGTCAATGCCCCCAACCCGATCAGCCGGGCTTTGGATGGATTCTGGAAAATCGACAGGATCAGCAGCAGCGCCCCGGTCAGCACCGCCCCCGCCGCGGTCAATCGGTACAGCGTCTGGCTGTAGGGCCAGAACGGCGTGGTCATGATCAAGGCCACGGCCAATCCCGCGGACGCTTTTTCCTTACCCTCCACCATCCGGCACAAACGGTAAAACAACCAGCCGGTCAAAACCGTGATCAGCAGGTTGCCCCACAGCATCGCGAAAAACCGGCCGTTCCCAAAAAACGCCGGCGTGGGTGGAAACAATATCTCCAAGCCCTTGCCCAGCAGGTAGAACGGAACCATCGCCATGGGAAACGCGATGCCGTAACGGCTGTAGTATTTCCCATCCGATCCCGGCAAGGCCTGGAACATGTTGGCGACGGTGAGTTCGCCGTGTTCCACCAGTGACTCGGTCACCTGGATGATCAGGTTTTCATCCACGGACGATCCATGCCCGCCAAAGCTCAATGCCAGCACGCCAAATAGAAAGAGGCACAAATACCTATCGACGTCCGGAATGTGGGGTAATTTCAAAATGTCACCTGCAAGGGATTTCGTTGGCTTTTCGTTCTTATTTACCGATGCACGGTATGTTGTTCAAGCGGACACATCATTTTTTGTAACGGTTTACTCAATTGCAGAGAAAGGATGGATTGCGCCCTTCCACGGTTACCCTCACCTTATCCCTCTCCCAGAGGGGGGAAATTTATTATGTTTTCGCCATTCTCTCAGGGTGTTGCCCTGGACTCGCTTCTTACCCGCCGTTGGCGCTGGAAAGACAATTCTGCATTTCAGTTAATCATCCATGCGAACACTCAACAGAACCTATTGTCTGAATTTGTAGGGGCACGTTGCCACGCGCCCCTGCTATCCGCTCGAAAACCGTACCTTCCCCGGATCACCCCGTCTCCCCTGCCACGCCCTTGATTTCCTTCAACCGCCGCGCCTCGTCGCGGCCGCGGTAGAACTCGTCCAGCGGATAGCACCCCGACACCAGGGCGTTGCGGGGCGCGGTGGTGCAATCGGAAAACGTCCGGCAGATGTGCTTCGTATCCAACAACCCGGAGGTCAACGAGTCGATGGGGAGGGATGGATAGGACAACACCATCCGTCCGACGCCCACCAGGTCCGTCCAACCCTGCCGGATCACCGCCTGGGCCACGTGGGGTAAAAACTCCTGCAAGTAAGTGTAACCCGTGCCCACGAAGATCATCCGGGGGAACCGCTGCTTGAGGACGCGGGTCACCTCGATATGGCGGTGGACTCCCACCAGGGGATCCTCCGGGGGCCAGTACCCATCGGACGGCGGGAAAATCGCCGGACGCTGGATGTGTGGATTGTAGTAAGGGCTCCCACCCGTGATGTTGACCAGTTGAATGTCCAGGTCCTGCAATATCCGCATCAATTGCCATGTTTCCGTCAGGTCGTACCGGGTGGGATCCTCCGGGTCCACCCCGAAGCCGTACCGGTACGGAAGACAATGCTCGAACGGTTCGGGAATGCCGGTCCCCTTCCGCCGGCCTACGCGGGTGGCCGCGTCATCATGAAAGGGAACGAGGTCAAACGCGCTGATCCGCACGGCGATGCCCAGGCCGGGGATTTCATCTCGCACGCGCTCCACAATGGTCCGCAGAAAACGGGTGCGGTTTTCCAACGATCCGCCATATTTCCCCGGCCGGGTATGCGCGCCGAGGAACTCATGTCCTAAATAGCCGTGGCAATGTTTGACATCCACGAAATCGAAGCCCGTTTCCGCGGCGATCCGGGCCGCCCGAATGTAGGCCTCGATCAATGCGTCGATCTCCGCGTCGCTCAGGATGGCGGAATCGTCATCCGCCGCCACGCCCACCCTCCGGTCCAGAATCGGGTGGTGGAACAGAATCCGGGGCTCGGGGCGTCCCCAATCGTTCGGTTTGCAGAACCGGCCGGAATGCGTCAGCTGCAGGCCCACCAGCAGGTCATCGACGGCGCCGCAGGTCTCGCGGTGCGCTTCCTTCAGCGTGGAGAGCAACTGGGCCAGGCCCGCGCGGGTGCTTTCGAGGGCCATGAGTTGGCGGGGATTGGCGCGCCCGCCGGGCTGAACCGCCGTCGCTTCCCCCCCAAAAATCAACTTGGCGCCCGACAGGCCGAATTTCCGCCACCGCCGCAGCGTGAGGGGGGAAGGCATGCCTTCCCGGGTTCCGTCCCACCCTTCCATGGGATGAATGCACCAGCGGTTACCCACTTTCCGGCCGAAGATCTCTATCGGCTTCGCCAGGGGCGAATCGTCACCGGCCGTGAGGACGCGGTCATCCAGGGGCAGATCCAGCCGCAGTTCCGCCAGCCGCCCGCGGAACGCGTCCGGATTCTTGTATCGGGATAATTTCGGGAAATTCAACGCATCCGCCATGGAACCACGCTGCTCCGCCTGGGGATCGGTATCCCGTTATTATGGTGGATCTAGGATTAATCCCCAAGGAAAGCGGCCATTCATGATATGGCAGTGAGGGCGTCCAGCCTGCAATCAAATACGCCGGCGGCCAAGTGGATGCCAAGCGCGGCCAACCTCGCACAGCGAACAATCCATGCTACCTGCCCCTCTCCCCAGCCTTTTCAGGATCATAATCGGGATTGGGCCGCGGCATCTGGGCGTTGACCCGTGCGCGCCAGGCCGCCAGATCCTGCCGCAGTGCGGATGTCACATCGGGAAGTTTTTGGGACAAATCGTTGGATTCACCCACATCCTCTTTCAGGTTGTACAACTCCAGTTTCCCGTCTTCGAAGAATTCGATCAGCTTGTATTCCCCCCGCCGCACTGCGCCATACGGGGCCGCGCCCCCGGGATGATAATGCGGGTAATGCCAATAGACCGCCTCGCGGCCCAGGGCAGCCTGGGGATCCCTGAGCACAGGGACCAGGCTCACGCCGTCCACCTCTCCGGAACCAGCCGGAACGTTCGCCATTTGCGCGATGGTGGGAAAATAATCCACGCTGATCACCGGCTCGGCGCACACGCTCCCCGGCGGGGTCACGCCCGGCCAACGGACCAATAGCGGCACGCGCACCCCGCCCTCGTAAGCCGATCCTTTGCCCGCGCGCAGGGGCGCATTGGAGGTGTTGGGCAGCAGGCCGCCGTTGTCACCCGTAAAGAAGATCACGGTACGGTCCGCGATGCCTTGTTTTTCCAGCGTTTCGAGAATCCGGCCCACCGTTTCGTCCACGCTATGGATCATGGCGGCATAGATGGGATGGTTATGCCGGGCGTTGGGATCGGCCTTGGCCTGGTAATGCTCGATGATTTCTTTCTTTGCCTGCAGCGGATTATGCACCGCATAATGCGCGAAATACAGGAAAAACGGCCGGTCCCGGTTTTTCTCGATGAAACAGACTGCCTCGTCTCCCAGACGGTCAGTCAAATATTCCCCCTCCGGGCCTTCTTTCATGATGGGCATTTTGTACGGGCTGAAGTAGCTGGGCGGGTGGCCCAAATAATTGCCTCCCACATTGATGTCGAATCCCTGCGCGTCGGGATAGAACGGATCGCCGCCCAGGTGCCATTTGCCGACGTGCGCGCAGGCGTATCCGCTGGGATTGAGAACTTCGGCAATGGTGGTTTCCTCCAACGCCAATTGGTTGTGAATCGCGGGAATCCGCAGCTTGGCAAACGGGCGGTTATGCCCGGGAATCCAATCCGTAATCCCCAACCGGGCGGGGTACTTTCCGGTCATGATGGCGGCGCGAGTCGGTGAACAGACCGTGCAGGCGGAATAGGCATCGGTGAATTTCATCCCCTCGCCGGCCAGGCGGTCGATGTGCGGCGTTTCGTAAAACGGGCTGCCATAACAGGCCAAATCGGTCCAGCCGAAATCATCGATAAGGATAAAGATGATGTTCAACCGGTCATGGGAGGATTCTCCAGCGGCATAGCGGCCCAGGGTCAACGCCGCGGCCCCGCCCAGCAGGCCTGTTCCCAATCTATTCAGAAATGTCCGGCGGTCTACGATTTGTGGATTCATGGTTTTTTACCTCCCCAGATCGCTGGGCTCTCTCCAGTATTCACGCGCCAACCGCAATGGGAAACACTTTACCGCAAGCCGGGAAAACGGCCGGAGTCGAAGGCTCGCCAAAACGCGTCCTTCACCCGGTCGTAAACACCATACAATCCGCGCGCGTCGGCGTCGCGGTCGATTTCGATCCAGACGTCCGGCCGGGGGATGGTCCGTTCCGCCAACACCCGGGCCGCGTTCCGCCGGATGGCCTTCGTGGCCGGGCGGTCCGTACCATCCGGATTGATGATTCCATAATCCGACTGCTCGTTGGCGCGGTAGCCTCCCGGATACCACCACCACACCACGCCGTTGGAATACGAGGCCGACACCATGTGGTAGAAATCCTCGTAGAAGCGGCCTTGGTAGTCGAGCAACTCGGGATCCACGCGCATGGTTTGGTGGTTCCACACGTGTACCCCGGCTTCCGCCCACAGGACCGGCTTGTCCGAAGCGCAGTACCGCGCGTAGGCCACGGTGAAGATCCCCGGCTTCACCCGCTCCCAATCCCCGATGCGGCCATAGCCCTCGGGCGCGAGAAAATCCATCGGCCGCGCCACGCCCTTGAAATCGTAGGGCATTTGGAGATCACCTTTGAAGGTAGGATCGCCCGTCACCGTCATGCGGAAACTGACCAGGTGATGAGGATCGAGGGCGCGGATCTGCTCCGCCGCCGCCAGGTATTTTTCATGGATCAAATCATCCACGAAGCGGCGGTAATCGGCCACCATCCGGCGGTGCGGGCCATCCTCGCCGAGTTGCTCCGGGGTGGGAGAGGAGACTTTCCCGTCGAAACGGGGAGCGCCCACGCCCCAGGTTTTTTCCACCGCCTCGAGGGAACCATATTGTTGGATGATCCAGGCTTGCCAATCGGCATCATACGCCCGCCGTTCCTCGATCGTCCCGAAAAACGGCTCCCAAGCGATGTCGTAGGCGTAGATGATATCCTGTTCCCACAGCCGGTTGAATTCGATGATTTCCCTCCATCGGTTCCAGTCGTATTGCATGGGATTGCCGGGCCGGATGGACAGATTGACATACAGCCCCAATTCCTCGCAGCGCCGGAGGATATCCAGCAGGTTGTTGTCGCGCAGGGAGCGGTGGTAAAGAAAGATGGAAACCGAGTTCAAGCCCATGTCCCGGCAGCGTTCCAGGTCGCGTTGAATGAATTCCGGATCGTACGCGCGGCGGCCCAGCCATTGTTCGAAAAAGCCATAATCATCCACGCCGATACCCGTCGAGGGCAAGTAATTCACGCCGTGGACATACCACTTGCGGCCGTCAAGATAAAAATCCCCCTTGCGGACCGTGACCAACCGGCGCTGGTCCTCCGGCTTGGGTTTGTAAATGAAGAAATCGTGGGTGATTTGATCGAGTACTATTCCCTCCCTCGCCAGCCGCACCGTGATTTGATACTGCCTCTCCTTCCCCGGCAAGGACACCGGGCTGGAAACCGAGAGGATCCCACCGGGCGCGGCTGAGGCGATGGTATCCCGTTTCACGAGTGGAAGCTCGGGATGGTTCTTGGCGGATATTTCATACGAAACCGTGAATTCCTGTGTCGCATCACGCAATAGGTTGGCGATTTGCGTTCCCACGATCACCGGCTGCCCTTCACGGTACGTGAAGTACTCGGTTCCCCCTTCCATCAACAGCAAACCCTCCGCCATTCGGTTGGTTAGTTGAACGATGAACTTCTGAACTTCAGGCCGGCGGTACCACGCGGGATCCTGAATCCCGAACCAGGCGCGCAGGCTGCCGGGATGGAGCGCGTTGTCCACGAACAACCCCGCAAGCGCGCCCCGCCATTCGCCATGCGGCCCCAGCGCTTCGATCAGGGGAATCCACCGCCAGTCCCGGCGTTTGCCGAATCCCTTGCCCGTGGGCCGGGGATGATGCGCTTGCATCGTTTCTAAAGAAGGCACTGGTACGCTTTTCCCCTCAAACGGAATCCATCGCGGTTGCAGCTTTGCCACATCCGTGAGTGGATAGAACTTGTACGAGGGGCTGAATCCCTCGATCCGGGGCGGTTCCTGGATTTCACTCAGGTGATCGCCGAAGGGATTGGGAGCCGTGCCGATTTGATCGACAAAATACTCGTATTCCCCGCCCCGCGGCCCGGTGTGCGTCCAAGCCACGCCTACGTTCAGCCGGACGGCGTTTTGTGGATTGAAACCATCGCCCGCGCGCCCCCGCTCCGGGACCGATTTCCAGTATTTGAAATCGCGGGGAGTCAGCACGATCCGTTGCCATTCGTTCGTCACCGGGAAAACGGCGATCCAGCGCGAACCGTCCTTCTCCAACCACTCCAGGCTCAGGGCGTTGGTCTTGCCCACGCCCTTGGCATAAAGGCAGGTCAGCGTATGCCCGTCCGGAAACGGTGTGTCCAACACCGGCGAGGCCATCGTGTCCCACCCCGCCATGTTTTCGATGGAAACATGCAGCGCCTTACCTTCATATCCCGCTTTCAGTTCCCATGAAGCCGGCGAGTTGGGAGTGTTGGAATTCCGGGTCCAACGTTCCAGTTTTTCGTTTTCAAAATCAAATAGAACATGGGTGGCAGGGACCTGGTTGAGCCGCCCGCGCCACTCGGAAACGGTCAACCAGTCCGCGCCGGATTTCCACAACGGTTCCGTGAAGGCGGGGGCCTGCAGAGCGATGATATCGCCTCCTTGATGGATGAAATCCTCCACCGGTTTCATGCTCTCGGCGGGAAGCGCCGCGGCCGCGGGCAGGAGCAGCAGATCGACGCGGTCCGGGGTAATAATGGCCGGATCACAGAGTTCATCGGCGGTGATCCGGATGATTTCATACCCCTCGCTCTTCAAGCGGTTGGCGAGATCCTCCACCAATTGCGCGTCCAGCCGGGGAAGCGAATCATCGAGTATGGCGATCCGTGATTCACACCACGCCGGCAGCGCCATGCCGGAACTGAGCCAACTCAGGCAAATTCCCAAAAAAAATTTCTTCATCAAACACCTCATGATCAATTGGGTGCATCATGGAAATGCATGCCCGGTGGGGACCAAAGCCAATCCATGGCGGCCAATTTCGCAATAAAATACTGGATACTCGGATCCCAAACCACCAGGGAAGTGAAGGCACCAGATAGGATTACATAACCATCAGGCAGCCGAAATGAAGGCCGCGGGAGATCAGGAGCGCAAACACGAATATCGTTTCCCGGGGATCATGGCATGTCCCCAACCCCAGATTTCCTCATGTTCCAACTTGGCGGAGATGGGTAAATAACCGGTTTGCGCCAGGGCTCCGGCTTGGAAGTACGTGGCATCCATGTCCGCCTGGGGATTGCCGGGATAATGCGCGAAGCCTCCCTCCGGTTTCCGGCACCGCAACAGCCATTGGTTGGCGCGTTGGCAAGATTTTTGAATGCGGGAATCTTTCGCGTTTCCCAGTTGCCGTAATATGAAAAGCGCATCGAAGGCGGCATGGACATCCCAATCCGGTTCGAACAAGTGCCACGAACCGTCTTCCTTTTGATCCCGCAAGACTCGTTCCACCATGACCCCGGCTTTCGGAGTGGGCAAACCGGTCAACCGGAAATAATGGGCGGCGTGAAACGTGGAAGCGACATGGTTTCCGACATACCCATCGGCGGTCTGCTTCTTCTCGATCAAGGCGCGCAGCATCCGGTCCACCTGTTCGGGCATGGGGATTCCCAGCGCGGTGTAAAAGTAGGGAAAGAAGCTGGTCATGTAAAGCGGCAGTTTTTCGAGTTCCTCTTCCTTGAAAAAATACTCCGGGACCGGCGCGGGATCGTATTTCGGTTTCTCGCCCAGTAATTTCAACGCCACGATGCCTTGAGCGGTATTGTAGAATTTGGCCTGAGCGGAATTCGGATCCATCGTGCCCGCGGGGGGGTAAAAGGCGCCATCGGGCTTTTGGCAGCGGTGGAAAAATTCCTTGGTTTCCCCGGGATAGGGCAGGCTCCAATCGAACGTCCGGCAAAGAATCACCGCATACGCGGGAGCGGCGATCCCCGAGAGATTCGTATCCGAGATTCCCGGATAGCCGGGATCGATTCCGGGAGTGAAGGAGCCATCCTTCTGGGCGGTGCGATGAATGAATGTCCGGACGCCCTCCAACACGTCCGGAGCGTCTTGCGCCGGGGACCGCCGCGCGAATGAGATGCTACTGGCGAGGCAGGCCATTCGTTTCATGAATTGACGCCGGGTGGATGCTTTCATCTCTTCTCCTTTCCTGGCCAAAATCTCCGGACGATCCCGCCGCGCAGTCCCATGTGAATCCATCCGGCACTTACGCACTTATTATCGAGCATGTTCGGCTGCACTTCAATCGGACTGGCCGGAACTCGAAAAAAGGGCGTGCCTGCGCACGCCCTTTGGTCATCGCCACCGGTCCAAACCGGTCAAAACAACATCCAGCGGCTGACGTCCGCGGGCTTGGACGTGGGCGAAAAGATTCCCCGTTTCAAGCAAAGGAAATCAATGCAAAGCGCGTTGGTTTCGCTGCTGCCGGGAACGGTTTCGATGTCGATACGCAGGTAATTGTTGGACAGATTGGGATCCGCGGAGGACGTGCCGTCGAAGGGATTTTGTCTCCGGGCATGGCGGGTGATGGTCTGCGTGACCACCGCGGCCTTGTCCGGCGCGTTATACACGTTGATCGTGTTTTTCCCTCCCACCGTGCCGAGCGTGACCCACAGAGTGGAAAAATCGAGTATGGATAATGAGGGGATGACTGTGCCATCGAGAGCCGGGTCCTCGCCATCCGCGTGCATCACATACACGTTGTTGTCCAGGGATCCATACGTCAACGCGGCTTCCAAGTCCTGGGTTTTGTTCCCGATTCCGATCCGGGTGCCGTCGGGATTCAACGCGCTTTCGTCCACGGTGTCGATGGCCCCGGTCCGGCTGTCGAACGGCCAGGGGTACGCGCTGAACGGCTGGCCGTCATCGCGCAGGAGATCGAGGTTGCGGGCCCGGATCAGCAGGGTGGCGCCGGTCTCGTCGAACACGCCGTTGGCCCCCAGGCCGGATAACACCGTATCCAAATCGAGAAAAGTCCCCAGCGTATCCCCGAAATAACGGCAAACGATCAGACCCGATTCCGTATGCAAGGTCACGATCGCGTCACTCTGGCACCAAACCCCCGCCCATCCCGCCGGCGGGACGGAATACACTTGACCGTATGAACCCAAATCGTAATCGAAACTGAAGTTTTTCTGGAATTTCTGAATGCTGTTCAAGGGGCTGAGATCCCCGTCCCATGTATAATCCCATCCGCCGGCGGGGGGAGCGAATCCCTCCCGGATCACATCCGGGCCGCCAAAGGATTGCAGATAGACAAAGACGCTGGAGGATGATTCATCCGCCGTGCCGGCGTTGATGGTCAATTTGAATTCCAAGCGTTCCGCCCCGATGGGAATCACGGCTGGAGCGTCGAATTGAGCGACCGCTTGATCGGCGTCACGAATCACCGGCAGGCTTTGCGTGGGATCGATCTCCGTCGGGCCGGGATTGCCCTCCGACGCGGCGTTCGGATCGATGATCCGCGTCCGGGGAACCAGTTCCCATTTATATGTCGCCGCTCCGGTTGATTGGGAGCCGTCCAGCCGGATGTTTTTCTGACCCGCGGCCGCCTTGAACGATAATCCCGCGTTGGCGGCCGGCCGGATCTCTTCGATGGCCTTGAAATTGTCCCACATCTTGAAGGGCTTGTCGTTCGAATACATGTAAATGCCAAGGGCGAAAGTCTTTTTCGCCGTGAAATCGACCGTATTCGACTGCGTGGTGACCTTCGCGGGATTCGTTTTCGGCCAGATCGAGGCGGTGACGTTCAGTTGGGTTCCCAGAATCTGGTAACGGAGTTGCAGGGTGTACCATTGGTCCGTATCCTCGAGGGCGGCGAATTCGGACGATTTTACGCTCATCTCCTGGCCCGCCTGCAGTTTTCCCACCCGCATTTTCCTCTCCGACCACTTGAACCACGCCCCGTAGGAATCCTTCTGCTCCAGATCGATCAAGCCGAACAATCCCACCCGGAACGTATCGTAGTCGCTGTCTCCGGACGGGATGAAAATATCGGCCTGGTAAATGGTATATTGCCCGCGGTTGACGGCCGGATGGTTGACTGTTTCCACGAAATACCAGGAATCATGGTCGTCGTTGGCCCCGCCGACATTCTGCAGGACTTTATTCTGCGGATCGAGCAGATCTTCCGCGATGATCCAGGTCGAACTGGCTCTTCCATTGTCCGCGTCTGGCGACCGGCTGCCATTGGCAAAGAACGCCACTTCCCCCACGTAGTCTCCCAACGGAAGAGCGTTGAAATCCTTTTCCCAGATCACGTTTTGGGCGGCTTGCGGCTGCCCGGCGCGGGACTCGGCGCCATGGACGGATCCGGCCATCGGGGAATATAAAAGAATACCCAGCCCCATCCATAACAAAACCATACGCTTCACGATCGTCAAACTGTTCATTTTTTCTCCTCCCCTAGAATGAATAATTTGGACAACCATTTAACGTGGCTCGTTCTATGCAAGGAACCTGCTCCCGATGTCCTCCTTTCCTTGAAAGTGAAATCCTTTTTTCATGTCTATCCAACCGGGCCGGATCGAACCGGTCCTGGAACTCCGCGCCCGTTTACATAATTCCATGGCAAACGGGTGCATGTCAATCCATTCTCTGCCGTTCCGCGGCGGCTGGAAGGGAATACTTACCCGGGGAGGGAGATCCCGGACCGCTCCGGCATTCCTCTCCCGAAGCCGCATTGGAACAGATCATCTCCAAGCCGTACGGATCCCGGCCAGACCAAGCCCCAACTGATAGGCCCCAAAACCCGCCAATGCCGCCGCGGACCCCGCCAGCAAAACCTTCCGCAGGCGCGTCTCCCATTGGCGGGCCATACCGAAAAGCACTATGATGGTGACCAGCACGAAGATCATCGCGCCATAGAAGCCAACGAGAAAAGCCACTCCCTGAATCGGTGCTTCCCGCCAGGCCCTCAGGAGTATGGGCCCCGTGACCAGGCTCCAATACACATAGGGCCCCGGGCTGATGGCATTCATCCCGGCCGCTCTCCACAAACCCCGGACGCTGGAACCCGATGCGGTTCCGCCGTCCGTGAATTCCCGCCACCGCCGGAACGCGTGGTAAGCCAGGTAGAGAATAAAGAAGCCGCTGGCCGTGTAGAGTACCGGCTCGAACCAATCCGGGATCCGGCTGAGGAAAAAAACCGTCATCAGGATGATCGGTCCGTCGGTGATCAAGGGGGCCAGGGAAACCGGGAGGGCGCGCCGCCAGCCTATATCCAGGGTTTGCGAAATGACATAGGCCTGAAAGGGGCCGGGCTGAGCGGCCGCCGCCAAGCCGAGTCCTATTCCTTGGAACAAATAAAAAACCATGCTGTTCCGCCGCCTTCCTTCCACTCCCATCCCGGATTGCGGTCAGGAAGGAATAGGGCCGGTTGCGGAAGCTTGTTCCGGAGTGGCCCGCTCAAACCGGCTTTCCTCCCGCGCGCAAGCGGTAGAGATCCACATTCCCCTCCTGGTGCAGCAATTCCAAATCCCGGTGCACAAATTCCCGCCAGGCTGTTTCGATCTCCTCACGTAGAGGGACTCCCGGATGCCGCTTGTACAAGACCAAATCCACGCCCAGGCCGGTTAGTTTCCGGGCCGCGGTCTCCGCGCCCTGCTGGAGCCACCCATCCATCTGTTCGCCGAAGTGGGCGTCGCTGACGATGTATTTGCGGTCCAAGTAGAAGAGATAGCCGGTGCGGTAGCCGTATAATTCCTCTTCCGGCGGGATGTGGGAATCCATCCAATCCTTCATCCGGAACAAGTCGTCCGTGAAAAGCCCCCGCTCGATCAGCCAGGCGCGGCGGGCCGGTTCCGAGAGGTGCACATCGCCGAACCAGCGAATGTTAGGGCTGCTGAGGTAATACAGCCGCTGTTGGGTGAAGGTGACGGCCAGGCTGAGTAGTATCAAGACGCCCAACCAGCGGCCCCAGCGTATCTGCCGGCTCAGCCAGGATACGGCCAGGGCGATGCCCAGCACTGCCACACCGTAATTCGCGGCGTACAAGCGGGCGATGTCCGATCCCCACAGCATGGGAAAGAGCAGAAAGGCCAGCAGCAATTGCGTGGCCGGATAAAGCCAGCGTTTCTTGCGCAAAACCAATAACAGGAAAAGCGCCATCAGGCCGAGGAAAAAAATTAAATCGGCGTTGTACAACAGCCAGAGGATGTTGGTTTCGACCTGGCCCACGAACTCGCCGGGGCTTTTCGATTTCAAGATATTCAGCCCGTGATTATGGGCGTTGGACCGCATGGCGGGGATGAATTCCTCCCGCGTGGGGAAGATCTCCTCCAGCATGGGATACATGGGATTGCCGGTGAAGAGGAACGATTTGATCATCCAGGGGCTGTAGAGCATCCAGGCGATGCCCGTGAAGAGCGCCAGTTTCACCAATCCGTCCCGCCAGGATGCTTTTTTCCAGAGAAAAAACCGGATGGCGAGAAACAGCCACAACGGAACCAAGCCGAACAACAAGCCGTTGAACTTGGTCCCCATCGCCATGCCGCAAAACACCGAAGACAGGATCAACCAGCGGTTCGAGTTCCTTTCCATTGCCAACCACATCAAGGCAGTGGATAGAAACACATAAAAATAGACCGCGCGCTCCACGTTCACCATCACCGGCATGCGGAAATGCAGGCAGCACAGATACACCGCCACCGCGAAGAGACTCCATCCCCGGCGGCCATATCGCCGCACGGCCGCTGCCAGCAGGATCAGCATGGGAAAGAAATGGCCGTAGATAAACATCTTGGCGGTGGTGTCGTTGCCCACCAGCAGGGAAAAGGTGTAATGGAGGTGGAGGTTCATCGGGTAATGCGAAGGCATGTTGAAGGGAACCAGTTGAATCGCTCCGCCATGGGTGATGTAGTATAACGGCACGCCTAAATGATACCAAAGCGAATCAACTTCGCGCTCCGGCACGCAAACTCCCAGCAGATACCAGGTCAAGAGAGATACCGTGATCAATCCCGCCAGGGGAGAATGGCGGAAATACGGCCCGGCCGCCCGCGGAATGCCCTGCCCTTCCCGCATCCAGGCGGGCAGCGCGGCGATGGAGATCAACACCGCGAGCGGAACCAGAATCCCAAATCGCAGACCTCCAGCCAGTCCCAGGAGAAAATACAATCCCGACAGCGCCGCCTCACCCAGGCCGAACGCCACCGCCAGCCAATAGCCATACGGCAAGGAGGAGCGTATCCGGCGGGCCAGGAGAAATCCCAGCCCCCAGACCCACCCCAATTGCCATAACCCGAACAGGAGATTCAACATGAGGTCATTCGCGCGGGATCCAAAACGGGATTGAGTTTTTTCCCCTCACCCTAGCCCTCTCCCCGAGGGAGAGGGGATTGAGTGCATATACTTTTTTCCCCCGGCGATAACGCAAGGAAGCCTTTTCATCTCATACACTCCCGGGCCAACGGCCTCACCCCTCCACGCGTTGGATGCGCGCGCCCAGGGCGGAGAGCCGCTCATCCAGGCGTTCGTAGCCCCGGTCGATTTGTTCGATGTTTTGGATCTCGCTGGCCCCGTTGGCGCACAACGCCGCGATCAGCAGGGCCATCCCCGCGCGGATGTCGGGGCTGCTCATTACCCGGTGGCTTAGGGGCGTCGGACCGACCACCACCGCCCGGTGCGGATCGCAGAGAATGATGTTGGCCCCCATCGAAATCAGGCGGTCAACAAAATACAGCCGGCTTTCGAACATCTTCTCGAAGATCATCACCGTGCCCTGGGTTTGGGTGGCCGCCACCAGCGCGATGCTCATCATGTCCGCGGGAAACGCCGGCCACGGCCCATCATCAATCTTGACCAGTGACGTATACAGGTCCGGCTTTATTTTCAGCGGCTGCTCACTGGGCACGAAAATGTCCTTCCGGCGGATTTCCACCTCGATCCCCAACCGTTGGAACTGGTTCAGGATCATCCGCATGTATTCCGGGGCCGCGTCCTGGATCAGCAATTCCCCATGGGTCACCGCCGCCAGGGCGATGAAACTGCCCACTTCCAGGTAATCCGCGGCGATGCGGTGCGCGCCGCTCCGCAGCCGGTCCACGCCCTGGATGGTCAGCACGTTCGAGCCGATGCCCTCGACGCGCGCTCCCAGTTGATTGAGGAAATTGCACAATTGCTGGACATGCGGCTCCGAGGCCGCGTTCCGCAGGATCGTTTCCCCCTCCGCCAGCGCCGCCGCCATCACCAGGTTCTCGGTCGCCGTGACGCTGGCTTCATCCAGCAGAATGTCCGCCCCTTTCAGCCGGCCGTTGCACCAAAGTTTGTACACCTCGTCGGTCAGTTCGTACTTCGCCCCCAGGGCCTCGAAACCCAGCAAATGCGTGTCGATCCGCCGCCGCCCGATCCGGTCTCCCCCCGGCAGGGGAATCTCCGCGTGGCCGCAACGGATCAAGAGCGGCGCGGACAGCAGGATGGAGGCGCGGATCTTCTGGCATAGGTCCACGGGCAGCCCGGTGGACCGCACCGTCTCCGCCCGGATTGTGATTTCATGTTCCCGGGGGCGCAGGGTTGCCACGCCGGCCGACTCCAGGATCGTGAGCAGGTTGTTCACATCCCCGATCCCGGGAACGTTCCGCAACTGGACTTCCTCGTCGGTCAGTAAGGACGCCGCCAAAATCGGCAGGGCTTCGTTTTTATTCCCCGCCGGCCGGATGACGCCGCTGACCGGATGCCCTCCCTCCACCACAAATTTCGCCATCCGAAAATCCCTCCAACCCATTAATAATTCGTTGCGGCCAGTATACACTCCGATACACCGGTTTCACGGGGAGGGATACCGCTCCAACACGGTCCGCGCTTCCTCTCCCGGTCCCTGCCCGGTTAGACGCAGGATATAGACCGGCCATTCCGGATAATTCGAGAGCAGCTTGGCGTTTTCTTCCCCTCCCCAATCCAACGCGACGATCCACCCGTTTTTCAAGAGTGGATCGAGAAACGAAAACACCGCCGCGTAATCTTCTCCGTCTTCCACGAAGATCACCGCGTTTTCCTCCTTCACGCCTTCACGGAGCACGGCCGCGGCCTCGTCCCGCGCGCCCCAGTAATCGTCGCTCAGCTCCCGCCACCGCTCCACCCACGAAGTCCCCGCCGCCGTCACGAAGTTGACGATCAAAAACAGGTACATAAAACCTTGGATCCGGGAATGGGCCTGCCTTCCCCCCGCCCCCCCTTTCCGGTGAATTTCCTCGATCCCCCGCGCCGTCAAGAAGATCCAACCGGGGATTGTCTCATAGAAAAACCGGGGCCCGAAACAATAATCCTGGTAGAAATAGAAGAAATAGACGGCCGCCACCATCCCGATGACCGCCACGCAGAACCAATCCGCGCGGTTTCGTGTAAATCCGGGGATAAACAACAGGAAAGCCAATGTCAACGAGGGAATCGGCCAGCCGAAGAGAAACGAATTCAGACCGTTGAAATTGCATATGGTGTTGGCCAGCCCCCGCATGGGATTGTGATGCACTCCCGCGGGAACCGGCGGCCCCAACGGATGCGGCCCCCAGGGCTTGCCGCCGAATCCCATGGGATTGGCGTCGAAATAATGGACATACCCCACGAGCCACGGCGAGCCGGTCGTGCGCGCGTTGTACATCAGATAAAAAATGAGCGGCGGCGCGATGCCGACCGCCATCATCAGGCCGGTGAGAACAATCCGCCGCGGCTGCTTCCGCCAGCGGATGACATACCCCACGGCGGTTATGCTCAACACCGCCAGGGCGGTCAACGGGCGGATCAGATACGCGAATCCCGACGCCAGGCCGGACGCCAATCCGAACAGAGCCAGCCGTTTTGAAACCACCGGCTCGCCCGGCGCGAATAGACCCGCTATCGCCAACAGCAGAAACAACAAGCAGGGAGGATGGTTCATGTACTCCGATCCCATCATTAGAAAAAAAGGGGATAATGCCAGCAACACACACCCCAGCCGCGCGGGGAAGGGCGTGGCGAACCGCCAGGCCAGGCCAAAGTACAACGGGACGATCAACGCCGTCACCAGGGGATTCAGCCAATCCGCCATCCCTGCCAGGACACTCAAAGTCAACAACAACGAATGGCCGGGGGGATAGATCGCGTACCAGATCCCCCGTTCCACCACCAGATAGAGCCGCTCGAAAAACCGGGGATCGGAAGGAGCCGGCGCCGCCATCATTCCCAACGCGAACACCTTGGCCTGAAAGAGCTGCGCGATGCTGTCCTGCACGTGCGGAACGCCCCCCAGCGCGTACACGAAGATGCCGCGCGCCGCCAGGGCCGCCCCGACGGCCGGCAAACCCATCCAAAGTCCATCCCGCCAGGTCAGGCGCGGATCCCGCAAAGCCCGGTCGAGATTTTCGAACCGGCGGCCCCACCGTTCGAGAAATGCCGCATGGCAAGAAGAGGTCAACACCAGGGCCGTGGCGCTCAGGCATAAGCCTATAAACCAGATCGCGGCATACCACATCCATTTTTCATGAAAAAAAGTCCCGTGATTCCACCAGTTGCCCCAGGGCATCATGGTCAACAACAACCCGCCGGCCGCCGGCAGATATCGCCACCCGCGCAAAAGTCCACTCCCCCCGCGCCAGGCCCAATGCACGGCGTTGACCGTCAATCCCAACGCCGCCGCCATGATCACGCACACCAGCCAAGGGGAGTGATATCCCAGCCTCCGCAGGATATTCATCCACGGGGAGTGATTTTCCGGGCCGCTTTTTGAGATCCAAAACAACAGGGCCAGCGCGGCCATGAAACACAATTGAATGACGAGGATGATCCGAAAGCGTGTTTTGGGTGAAAACATCATGCGGCCCGGTACGGTCAATCCGATGAGATGTAATCGGTCTTTATTCTGGCTCATCCGGCCAGTGCGTACTTTTCATCAAATGGCCAACTCGCGGCTCGTTGAAGGAACCGATGAAAACCACCCCCAAAATCCCCTCTCCCTCTGGGAGAGGGCCAGGGTGAGGGA
>JBHGBC010000069.1:0-52426 GCA_041946805.1 bacterium | reverse complement strand
CGAATCATCGAGTGGATGGAATGCCTTTTTTTCTCCAGCAGGTACGCACTTGCCGGATGGACCCTTTTTTTGTATTTTTCCCAGGGCTTACGCCCTGGGCTATACTCATGCCGCGCCGTTGGCGCTTAAAAGATTTACTGCAAATCGGCAAATGATTACAAATAAAGATCTGAATATGTCAATCAATTAGATATTAATCCTATCTTTCCTTTTTATATCCGCTCCTGAAATCCTTATCCTGCCCCTTGATCTTCCCGCGGGGGCGAAATCCCTGGAAATGATCCTCGTTCCCGCGGGGGAATTCCTGATGGGGTCCCCGCCCCCCCCAACGAAAGAGGCGGCGCGGGGCCGCCTCTTTCCGGGCTTCCATCACCCCCAAAAAACACATCAATTGCACGAGATGTAGTCGGGCGTGATGAACAACTCACCCTCGATGAATCCCAGCGCCTCGTAGGCGCCCCGCAGCGTTTCCAGGGCATCCTCCACCACGCGCCGGTGCGGGAACAGGCGGCGGTGCGAGGTGCAGGCCTGGATGACCTTCTGCTTCGCCAGCCGCATGCCCTTCTGCACGAAGAGCGCATAGATGAAGAGCAAACGCTTCTTCATCGCCTCGTCGTCCTCGTAAATCAACGCCTGCTTGAGCGGCGTCAGAACCTTCTCCCGCTCCTGCGGGGAGCCGGGATCGCACCAGGAGGTCAGCTTGCTGGCCACCTCGTCGCGGGCCAGCTGCAGAAAATAGCACAGCTGCTTGTCCGACAGCGGACTCTGGCTGCGGGCGAAGCGGCGCAGAGTGTGGTTGAGTGCCCGCCGCAACACCGGTTCCTCGATGGAATGCCCGTAATGGGCCAAGTGCAGATGCTCGAAATACAGAGCCAGATTTTCCAATGAACGGATGACATGGTCAAAGATCAAGGAGGCGTGTTTCTTGGAAAACGACTTGGCCACGGATTCATCGATTTCCCATACCCGGGTCAGATGGTTCTTCAACTGTTCTCTTCTTCGCATCTCGTCGGCAGAAGGCCTCTGCCGTCTTCTCTCACTACTCAAATTCAGCACAGTAGAACTCATCAATTATCTCTCCCAACCTGTCTTCTGATTGTCCATACATCAACTGGCCTCATTACCAGCCATGCCCCTACGGGAGCCACCTGCTCCGATCACCTCCTTTGCCTTGGGATGACGCGAACTCCCGCCGCCGCGTCCGCGTTTCGTACGGATTTCAACCAGATCCCCTCCTCGGCGCCGATCCCGGCTGTCCGCCAGGGACAAAAATAGGGCCTCTTCTCAGGGACCCTCAACCGGAATCGATTAAAACGAACACAAAAGAACCGCTTCGCACATCGACTCGTCTATACTACCAAAGAAAAGAAAAACCTGTCAATAAAAATTTCAACTTTTTTTGCCGGACTTCCGATAATAAGGAGTTGGACATCCATAAAACACCAGGCCGGCAACCAGGTAAATTGAGTCTAATGGGTTCATATTTAATAAGATAAGCGATTAATTGGTCTGGAGGTAGATTCGGATCCTTCCCCTGAAATTTTCCGGAAATGTACTACTCGTAAAAGTGGGGAGGGAGAATGAGATGAGGCGATCACCCCAGCCCTCCCGGAGAAAAGCGCGTTACCCGCCGATGATGAGGGGCCGTGGCCCTCTCCCATGGGGGAGGGAAGTTGGGGTGGTACTCTCAGGCTTGATCCATTGGATACCGTTCACACCGCCTGGAAACGGTCCGCACGCGCCGGATGAGACGTAATCATGTCTCTCCGTTCCTCAGGATGGCGTTCGGCCGCCCGCCGGCGGCACCAGCGGCAGATCGTCCACCACGGCGGGAAATTCGCGGCCCGCTTCCAGGGCGGTGGTCACCGTGCCCTTCTCCCGCAGTTTACTGCGTAAAAATCCGAGACCGATGATCTCGCCCCGAGTGTACGAATAGCAGGCGCTGGTGACCGCCCCCACCTCCTTGCCGCCATGCCACAACTTCACGGATTCCTGAGGCAGGTCCTCGGTTTTCAAGACAAATCCGGTCCACTCCCGGTTGACGTGCCCGCGAAAACGCAGCCGCGCCACCACTTCCTGGCCGACGTAGCAACCCTTGGTGAACGACAAGGCCCGTTGCAGCCGGGCTTCCTGGGGAATCACCCGGCTGTCGAAAT
This sequence comes from bacterium, assembly GCA_041946805.1. GTDB lineage: Bacteria > Hinthialibacterota > Hinthialibacteria > Hinthialibacterales > Hinthialibacteraceae > JABLXU01. The sequence goes on along the minus strand of JBHGBC010000069.1, from coordinate 50,270 downwards.
CCTTGCCGCAGCGGGGAATTCCCGCCTCGACGCGCAACACATCCAGCGCATGCAAACCCACCGGCCGCGCCCCGGCCTCCAACAGCCGGATCCACAATTCGATCCCGCTGACGGGCGGAACCAGGCAATCGAATCCCGTTTCCCCCGTATGCGAAACGCGCAGGAGGAAGCCGGTCCCGCCGGAGAACTCGCAGGCGGTCAGGCCGTTTTCCTCCCTGGGCAGGGCTTCGCGGCCAACCACCCGCGCCAGGCAATCTTCGGCTTGCGGTCCCTGGAGGGAGAACATAACATACGCGCCGCTTTGATCGCACACTTCGGCGTCGTCCATGATCAGATATTTCTCCAGGCCGTCCACCAGGATTTGCCGTAAATCGCCGGAGGTGATCAGCAACAGGTCGTCCCCCCGGTCGAATACCCACAAATCGGCTTGGATTTTCCCTTGCGGCGAGAGAAAAAGTGAATAGTTACCTTGCCCGCGCGACAGTCTTTTCACTTCGTTTGTGACCAGTCCATGGAGAAACTCCTTGCGTTCGGGACCGGTCACGGTAATCTTTCCCCAGTGCGAAAAATCCAACAAGCCAGCCGTCTGGCGCAGGGCCCGGTATTCCTGGTGGGGATCCCCGTAATGGAGGGGCAGCAGATGCCCCGCCTGCGCCACGAGAATGGCTCCTTCGGCTTGTTGCAATTCTTTCAAGGAACTTACACTGGTCACGGTCGGTTTTTCCCTCAACAGTGATATACTTACCCGGTCCACGGGAACCGGTTTCGTTTTTATTGTATATCAAGCTTTCTAGGGCGGCAGTAAAATTTCCCGTTTTTTCTTGTCTGATGTCCAGTCATCCGAATGAGATACTTACACAAGGGTTATCGTCCGTCCCAGAAAAGCCTGTGAATAACTCCGGCTACGCCCGCCGCATCGTCCCCGGGAAGCCGGGCCGCCCGCCCGGATTGGAACCGGGGGCGGAGAGCGCCGCCTCCGCGCGAGGAATCCCAGCGGCGGTAATCACGGCATAATCAGGATGTTAAAATAGGAGAGGATTTTCTCTCAAAATACTAGTATTTCTAACCCTTTGGTAACATTCCATTTAGAGGAAACCGCGGCTTAAAAAAGGGCTTGAGAGGCTTCTATCGTGAATGATATCAGGCAGATATGGCATACATCACCGAATCCGGGAAAACGCACCGGGGAAAAAAAATAATTTTTTTTCTGAATCTCGGTAACTCATAGACAGATTGACAGTTAAATCGTCTTTCCGCCGAAGCGGAGGGGGAAAAAAAACGGCAGGTATTGCCTGATGGGGAAGAGAATGGTACTAATAGAAAGAGCCACATGACCTAAGACGAAAGAAATCAAGTTGTTGATAACCTGTGGATAACTTTGTGGATGAACTGCGAATCCTGCTTTTTCTTGAGGCCCAACCCGGGCCGGCAAGAAAAGGGGGAGGGATGGAGGAGAGACAGGAAGCGGCCGGGGAGAGAAAAAAGCATGAAATCAGTTCCACGCGATATTTTTAGTCCGCATTAAATTCTGAAATCATGAGGAAGGAAGAGGAAAATACGTCCCAACCGGGATGAGAGGAGGGGGTTTTTTTGTCTGCAATGCCAAAAGCCTATCGGGAAAACCCGTTGGGAAACGGCGAATGCTGCCATGAGGCGTGAGGGGGATGCCGATTGTGTTAATCCCCTGGCGTGTGTTGAGAATACCGAATATGGAGGACCACGAGAATATGGCGATTATGCCTGTTCCCCTAAGAGAGAATGATCCCCAGCTGCTTTGGAAACGCGCCGAGAAGACATTGCGCGGCTTGATCAGCGATGAGGAAGTCGAAGACTGGTTTGAGGATACGCAAATCGTGGAATGTTTGCCCGACTGCGTGATATTGGGCGTTCCGAGCAACTTCCGCCGGGAATACATCGAAAAGAACCATTACGGGGTGCTGTCCGAGACCTTTTCCAACCTTCTGCAACGCCAAGTGGACGTGGAAGTTCAGTTATCCGGGCCGTTGACCGGACAACCGGAAGAGAGGGAATGGGAAACCTTGTCCGCTCCGGGACCGGCCGTGTCCACACCGTCCCTGATGCAGTTCGAACCGCTGAATCCCCAGTACACGTTCGATACCTACGTGATCGGGGCGAGCAACAAGATGGCTCACGCCACGGCCGAGGCGGTGGCGCGGAAACCGGCCCAGTCGTACAATCCCCTCTTCGTGTACGGGGGCGTCGGATTGGGGAAGACGCATCTGATGCAGGCCACCGGCAACGAGATTCTGGCCCGGTATCCGGACAAGCGGGTGGCGTACCTGTCCGCCGAGCAGTTCGTCAACATCTTCATCGACGCCATCAAGCGCAACGAACGCCTGTCGTTCCAGACCACGTTCCGGAACGTCGATGTGCTCTTGATCGACGACATTCATTTCCTGGCGGGGAAAGAATCCACCCAGGAGGAGTTTTTCCACACCTTCAACGCCCTCTACAACCGGAACAAGCAGATCATCATCTCCAGCGACCGGCCGCCCAAAGACATTCCCACGATCGAGGACCGGCTCCGCTCCCGGTTCGAATGGGGCTTGATCGTGGATATCGCGCCTCCCGATTTCGAGATGCGGGTGGCCATTCTGCGGCGCAAATGCGAGGCCGGCCACCTCGACTTGTCCGATGAGGTGTTGGAGTACGTCGCCAACAAGATCCGTTCTTCCATCCGCGAGTTGGAGGGGGCGTACGCGAAAATCACCGCCCACGTGCAATTCACCCACGAACCGGTGGACGTGGAGACCGCGGGGCGGCTGCTGGGCGAGATCTACGACCGGCCGGTCAAGGAGATTTCCATCGAAAAGATCCAACGCAAGGTGGCGGAGTATTACCACATCAAGCCGTCGGACATCATCGGAAAGAACCGTTCCCGCTCGATCGCCCGTCCGCGGCAGATCGCCATGTACCTGAGCCGCAAGCTGACGCGGCATTCGTTTCCGGAAATCGGGACATTTTTCGGCAACAAGGACCACACGACCGTCCTTTTCGCGGTCAACAAGATCGAAAAAGAACTGGAGACCGACAGCCACCTGCGCGATGTCATCCAGCATTTTTCGGATTCGTTTTCGAAGTATTGAACCATCATTCACAAGCGTTCACGGGGTGAAAACCCCCAGGGTTCCGCACTCGCCGTGTGTGAGTGCGGTTTTTTTTGCCCGGGAGGGAGAGGGGTGGAATTCTCCGGTCCGAGTGATGGGATCCTGATCGCACTTCGTGGGGAAATAACACGCATAAGCCAGATGAACCATAAAAAAAGTATATACTGGCCGGATGAAGCGTTATTTCTTGGTCAATCCCTCCTGGATATCGGGCAGGCCGGCGTTGCGGGCCTTGGTCATCAGCAGGTTCCAGTATTCCCAGGGCGCGGGGGGGTAATCCTCGGTCAGGGCGAGGAAATAGGCATAGCCGCTGAGCAAATAATAATTGTGCGTGACCACGGCGGCGTAGCGGGTGGAGGTCCATCCGTACAAAGCCAGCCAGGAGGCGGCGCCCAGGATGACCGGGACGATGGCCCAGCTGAGGCAGCCGTAGATGAAAAAAACCAGGAGATGGGGCAAGCCGTCCAGAAACCGGAGCAGGAGCCGGCGGGGAGGTATGGGGGGCGGGAGGGGGATCGAGAGATTGGTGGGATGCTGATCACTGGGGAGGCCGGCGGGCGGGAAGGCATTGTTCAGGGACCAAATATAATCCAGAGTCCGCGCGGCGTAGCGGATCCGTACCACGATGCTCTGGTGGAGCTCCGCCGGCCATACTCCCTGGTTTTGGATGAGACGGACCCAGCCATAAATCACCAAGCCGGCGGCACAGAGGATATGAAAAAGGGCGATGAGGGCCGCGGCGGCGCGCGAGAAGGCGCCGGTTACGGCTTCGAGCAGCAGGCGGGACATGGGGATTTGCCGGTAATCGACGTACTCCGTGGGAGGTACAACCGTGTAGGATATCATGATGCACTCCAGGGGATGGGATATCTGTTTTCATTGTATCCCAGGCTGCGGGAGGAAATATGGATCTTCCCGGGTTTGTGGATTCATTTTTAAAAGACGGTTTGTATAATGTCCGGTTCAGTACATTCTATATGCCAGGATGGAGAGCGAATCGATGGGCATTACCATAAAACCGACCGATGTCCGCGCGGGGACCAAGCTCGAAATGGACGGAGAAGTCTGGGAGTGCACCAAGTACGAGCATATCTCGCCGGGGAAAGGCCAGGCGTTCATCCGGATCAAGGTCAAAAATCTGAAAACCGGGCGGGTGTTGGAAAAAACGATCAAGTCCAACGACTCGATGGAGCGGGCGGTGCTCGAGCCGCAAAAAGTCCAGTTTTTGTACCGGGATGAAGAATTGCATTTCATGAACAACGACACCTACGAGCAGTTCTCCCTGCCCACCGAGGCGCTCATGGGCAAGGATGTGTGGCTCAAGGAAAACACCGACTTGACACTGCTCTTCCACAACGGCGAACCGATCGACGTCGAAATCCCCACCTTCATGGAATTGAAGGTCATCGAGACCGAGCCGGGCGTCCGGGGCGACACGGTCTCCGGCGCCACCAAGACGGCCAAGGTGGAGACCGGCGCGAACGTGCAGGTTCCCTTGTTCATCAATGAAGGGGATGTGTTGAAAGTCGACACCCGGACCGGCATATACGTGGAACGCGTCACCGGTTGAATCTTCCCGCGGGATTTTGCTCCCGTGGATTTCGGTTATAGACCCAACTCAGCCACCGCGGCTCCGCCGGGCCGGCGGTGGTTTTTATTTTAATGGACGCCCCACGAAAGGGGGAGAAAGCCAAGGACGCCAAAGACGCCAAGGACATCAAAGATCAAAAGGTTTTTTTCACCTTACCCCTTCAAGCGATACAGAATCACTTCTCCAGATTTTCCCATTCTTTCGAAATAATCGGGATTGTTGAGGTAAGCCCCGTGGCCCAGGCGTTGGGTGATGGGGTGGGTTTTTTCGTCGGGGATCTGGAGATAATAGCGCACGCCTTCCCGCAGGAGATGACGGTGGATTTCGGGATAGGGGCGGCCGTAGAGCGGGGTCAATCCGCAGTCGTCCAGGTGGAGGATGCGGATATCATCCCGGTACACGTGGTAGCGGTTGTCGTGGGTGAGGAGCACCGCGCCCGGCTCCAGTTCTTCGTTGATCTGCCGCCAAATGGGGGCTTCGGCGGGAAAGGCGAAGCGGTTGAACTCGGCCAGCGACAATCCCGGATGGCGGAACAGCGGCAGCGATGGATGGGGAATTTTCGGTCCCATGATGGAGAAGGCGGCGCCGGGAACCAGCGCGGCCAGGAGAATCGCGGCGCACAATCCGGCGAGAAGCCAGCGGTTTTCGACTTGCGACAAGAAGCGCGCGGCGAACAGGCCGAGAATCGGGAAGGCGGCGATGGTGTGATACCAGTAGAGCCCGGAAATCATGTACTGATAGATAAACAGCAGGAAGAGTAGAAATCCCAGGTGGAAGAAGAGCGCTTGGTTTTTGCGCCATCCCAAGAGAAACGCGGGGACCAAAAAGCCCAGGAGGAGAGGGGAGAAGCGCCAGTCGCGGGGGATTTCGATCAAGGTGTTGAGAATTTTCTGAAGCAAGGTATGGCCCAACTTGCCCGCGCCATTGCCGTGGGCGCTCCATTCGCGTTCGCACGAAGCGAGGACTTCGAGGTTGATGTTCTTTCCACCCAGTATGCCTGGAAAGAAAGCGTAAACCGGATTGCCGGTGACGATCCAGTTGCGGACGTACCAGGTCAGGCCCAGGGCCAGCCAGAATCCCACGAAGCACAGCGCGGCCGACAGGCGTTTCCCCGAGAAATCCGGCGTCCGGCCCCGCCACGCGGCGGCGAAGGCCAGAAGCATCGGCGGCCATACGATCCAGCCCAGGTAGTTGATGTGGGGAAAGATGGCGGCCACGGCGAGCAGGGGCTGGGCGGAGCGCCAATCCGGCCGGTGGAGGAAACCTTCCAGAAACAGCATGAAAAGAACGGTGTAGAGCATCACCAGGGCGTAATCAGACGCCCAGACGAAATAGGTGGTGACATAGGGCAGCGACCGGAAGGCGAGCACCGCGAGGATGGCGATCAGGCGGTTGGGAAACAGGCGCAGGATGAGGTAGTACAGCACCAGGACGCTTCCCAGGCCCGCCAGCGGGGGAAGCAGCTGGCCGTAGAGGTCCGACCAGGAGCCGAAGAGGGTGGCGGTGACGGCCTGGTGGAGGGGATACAGGTGCGGGTAGTTCGCGCCCAGGCCCAGTCCCACCTGCAGGCAGACCAGCACGGGAAAACCGCCCTGCCGCCAGGTCATCTTGCCGTAGTGGATGTAGAGGATCAGCGCGTCCCAATAATTCACGGGAAAGAGGACCGCGTGATAGAAGCTCAAGGCGGTGAGGAAAGCCAGCATGCCCCAGGCGCACCCGTATACACCGCGATGAAAGCGGTCCGGCCGCAGCGGGGCGGTCAAAGGGGGTTCCGGTTCCGCCCAGCCCCAGCGTTTTTTCAGCCCAAGCAGCACGAGGATCAGTCCGGCCAGAGACAGCAGGATGGTGACTTTGTTCAGCAGAAAGAAGATGGCCCAAAGTTCGAGGACGAAGGTGGCCAGGCCGATTCCCACAAACAGGGCGGCGGGGATTTCCACCCACAGGGGCAAGCTGCAGAAGAGGCGCAGAAACAGCAGGCCCGCCGCGCCCTGCAGGGCGAGAGATGCGGTTTCGAACGCCAGGCCAAGCCCGAATCCTTCCGGGATCCGCCATTCGATGGCGAACACGGCCTTGAAAAAGGCGGGAAACACCACGGTGAGCAGCGGGGGATTGAGGGGGTAGCGGAAAAACTGGATAAAGCTGACCGCCAAGAATCCCAAGACCGTTCCGGAAATCCAAAGATGGGCGGGGAGGGAATGCCCGGAGCGGGAAGCGAGGGGGAGGGGATTATTCGTCATCCCACTCCTTCCCGGTGATGCGGCGGTAGGCGTCGATGTAGCGCAGGCGGGTATGCTCGATGATGTCGTCCGGCAGATCGGGAGGCGGAGGATTGTGATCCCACTGAATGCGGTTGAGGAAATCGCGGACGAATTGCTTATCGAGGGCTTCTTGGGACTGGCCAGGCTGGTAGTTGCCGGCCAGCCAGAAGCGGGAGGAGTCGGGGGTGAGGAGTTCGTCGATGAGGAGGATCTCGCCGCCGTCCATCCCGAATTCGAACTTGGTGTCGGCCAGGAGGACGCCCCGGTCCCGGGCCAGTTGGGCGGCGGCGCGGTAGATCTCGAGGCTGCGGCCGCGCAGTTCCTCCGCTTCCCAGCCGCCGATATCGGCCAGCATTTCATCGAAGGAGATGTTCTCGTCGTGCCCTTCCTTGTTCTTGCGGGCGGGGGTGAAGAGGGGCTTGGGCAATTCAGCGGAATTTTGGAGGCCGGCGGGCAGCAGGATGCCGCAGACGGTGCGGTTTTGCTGATACTCGGCCCAGGCGGATCCGGCCAGGTAGCCGCGCACCACGCACTCCACCGGCAGCGGCTCGACTTTTTTCACCAGCATGGAGCGCTTGGCGAGGATATCGGGGTATTGATCAAACGGCGCGGGGAAATCGGCCACATCGGTGGAAAGAACATGATGGGGCCGGGCCGGCATGAGGGTTTCGAACCAGAAGAGCGACATTTGGGTGAGGACCGCGCCCTTGCCGGGAACGCCCTGGGGCAAGACGCAGTCGAAGGCGCTGATGCGGTCGGTGGCGACCATCAGCAAGGCATCGCCCAGGTCGAAGATATCGCGCACCTTGCCCCGTTGGGCGGGCTTTACGCCGGGGATCTCGATGGAGGTTATGGCTGGTTTCATGGAGAGGTCTCGCTTCCCTGATATGGAATCAAGCCGGTATATCATGTTTCGTCCAACACGTGAATACAGACATCCAAGAGAGACGCCGTAGCTTGTCTGAATCAGGACATCCAGGATGCACAGGATGACCAGAATATTGGCGGGTTTCGCGTTGCTCAACCCACCCTGCAAGATGAGGAATAAAGTATCTTTATTAACACAGAATGCGATTTCGTCAACGTACGTCCCCGGAAATTCCCCGGGAATCGCTCAATGCACCCAACCCGGGCCGGGTTGGTCCTTCCCGCAGTCCCGCAGGTAGGCGGCCGCCAGTTCGGGGGGCATGGGATTGATGTAGAAGCCGGTACCCCATTCGAATCCGGCCACGCGGGTGAGTTTGGGGGTGATTTCCAGGTGCCAATGAAAATGGGGCAAGGAGGCCGATGCTTCGCGGCAGGGGGACGTGTGGAGCATAAAGTTGTAGGGGGGATCCTGGAGCAGTTGTTTGATCCGCCAGAGCGTGTCCCGCAGGATGGCCGCGAGCGGGAGCAAATGCTCATCTTGCAGGTTAACGAAATGAGGGTCGTGACGCAGGGGGAGAATCCAGGTTTCGAAAGGGAAGCGGGAGGCGTAAGGTTCGAGGGCCAGAAATTTCTCGTTGACGAGGACGATCCGCGTGGGATCTTCCATCTCCTGGCGGATCATGTCGCAATACACGCAGCGGCCGTTGGTATCGAAGTAGCCCAGAGCGCCGTTCATTTCCTCGGAGACCAGCTGGGGGACGATGGGCAGGGCGATGATTTGGGAATGGGGATGGTCGAGCGAGGCCCCGGCTTCCACGCCGTGGTTCTTGAAAATGAGGATGTATTGAAAATCCGGTTCCTGGCTAAGGCGGTAGATACGTTCGCGGCAGGCCCAGAGGATTTTTTCGACATGGCGGCTGCTGTACTCGGCGAAGGTCTGATCGTGAACCGGGGTTTCGATGAGGACTTCGTGCGTGCCGAGGCCGGTCATTTTTTCGTAAAGGCCCTGCCATTCCTGGTGCAACACTCCTTCCTGGACCAGGGCGGGGAACTTGTTGGGAACCACCCGGAGGATCCAATCCGCCGGGGTGGCACCGGGATCGAGGGCGGGGCAGGCCAGGATTTCCTTCGGCGTTTTTTCTTCATGGCCGGGGCAGAACGGGCAGAAACCGGACCGGGGCGGATCGGGGGCATGGGGAAAATCAAGGGGCCGCTTGGCCCGTTCCCGGGCCACGATGACCCAGCGGTTGATTATGGGATCTCGGCGCAATTCGGGCATATTCAATACTCAATCCGTACCGATGGATTTGGGTTTAGTCTGAATCAGGATATCCGGGATGAACACGATGACCAAGATCACACAAAAGGTGTACACTAGGCTTGGAGCCTACCCTGCCGGGAACGTAACTGTTTACTCCATTGCAGGGAAAGAACGGATTCCGCTCTTTTAGGGCTACCCTCACCCTGCCCCTCTTCCAGAGGGAGAGGGAATCGTTTAGCGACCTCCTCGATACTCTTGCCACGAATAAAACCATTAGAAAGTTCTGCATTCGGGTAAATAGTCACCTGGGATCAAACCACTTTAAACATTATACAAGGCCGGAATCCCCGTCATGCCAGGCAGCCCGGTTGCATTGGTCAATCGAGAAGTTCCGCTGGCCGGGATTACACGGCTTCCTCGATTTCAATGGGAATGGTTCCCAGGTTTTTGATTTCGAAATCCGCGTTATGAATCCGCAGTTTGCCATACAAAAGGCCGGCGGAAGCGGTGTCAGCGGCCTGGACGGTGTACTCGGCGACGCCCAGGGCGGCATCGGGCTTGGCGCAAGTGGTGCGGCCTTTGTTGATCAGCGTATCGTCATCATACAACGAGAAATCGACGAGGAATTGTTCCAGGTTGATGGGAAGACCGGACTCGTCGCGGCAATGGAAGGTCAATTTGATTCCCATGTCATGCTGGTTCAGGCGGATGGGCGTGGTCATGATTGTTGCTCCCAAAACGGCCGGCGTGGAAACCGGACCAGGACGGTATGGCGGAACGGCAAGGAGACATCCAACGAGATGGAATAACTTTTCCCGGTGAGGATGTTCTCCTTTCCCTCAAGGGGCCGGCCCAGGATCCGGGGGGTCCGGCGCGGGAGGGGATCGTCCAAGGGAAGCGGATAGGGATCATGGTTTGAATCAGTCATGTTGGTTTCACCTCACTGGATTGGTTTTAGGAGAAGTTGAGTTTTTCCAATCTCTTTCTCCATCACACTAGGTATCTACTTATTCGACGGAACAGATCGGATGTATTTCGCCGTTTCAGGGATTCCCCTCACCCTGATCCTCTCCCAGAGGGAGAGGGAGGGAATTTTCGCGGCAGGCATCCATGGGCTTGCGTCGCAGGCTACACGTGATCCGCGCCGTTAGCGCTTGAAAAAAAGTGCTGGATTTCCATGAGCCGTTCGTCACGAAATCTCCGATTCGGATCACCACGGCAGATCAGGCAGCAGATAAAACATCCCGTCGGCGGGCGGCGTGGCGGAGCGGATTTCGCGGGAGGCCTTGGTGGCGGTGGAGGCGTTGGGGTAATAGAAAATCCGGAAGAAGGTCTCGAGCGGCGCGGTGAAGAGGGGATCATCCGGCGCGGCGATGTCGATCTCCATGTGCGAAGGCATGTCGGCCGGGACCTTGCGCGACAGCGAGTCGATGGTGCCGGCGGCGTACCAGAGGCGGGCGCGGGAGAGTTCGCGCGCGGCGATGGAGGATTCGCGCCGTGTTTCATCGAGCCGGATCCCCAGCGCCGTGCTGGCCGCTTCGACCTGCGCCGCGATTTCCTGTGTCACCGAGGCGGCGGAATCGTGGACCCGGGCGAGGATTTCGTTGAGGTAGGGAACGAACACGTTTTCGGTCATGGGCGTGAGGCCGTTGAGGCCGGCCACTTCGGTGGCGATGGAGACCAGGCCCGCCCCGGCGTTCACCAGTTCGTAGGTTTGCAGAATTTGCGCCGTGACGCCGTTGACCAGGCCGGAAATGAGGATGGCGTAGCGGCCGGGATCATCGCTGGCGGTGGAGTACGAGCCGGCGGCGAGGCCGGTCAGCACCAGCGAGAGGTTTCCTAGGGCGACTGTCTGGCCGTTTTTCAGAATGCGGTACGCGGGATCGGCGGGGTCGGCGGGCGCGCCGGTGGCGGGATCGGCGAAGAGCGCCCAGAAGGGGATGGTATCTCCTTTTTCAAAAACGCCCTGGAAAGCTTGCGCGTGGACGAAGATGGAACAGAAAATGACGAGCAGAAAAGCGAGGCCGGATTTATTCATGGTTGGGTTCCTTTCGGGTGAAGTTGGATTGTCTGAATCAGGATGGTCAGGATGCACAGGATGACCAGGATGTGGGAGGATACCGCGCGGGGGCGGTACCCCATCCACAAAGAGAATCCGTCCCCTGGCTCATCCGGCCTTCCAGGAGGAGAGCAGGCGGCTGAGCAGGGCGAAGGCGGTGCCCGCCAGGCCTCCCACCACCGCCGCGCCGGCCTTGACGCCGGCGATGTCGATGCGATTGCGTTCAACCTTATGCGTCAGGTCGATATACGCATGGTGGATATCCCGCAGGGTGTGTTCGATGCTCTCGAGTTTGGTGCGGATGTGTTCCAGCGAGGTTTGGATTTCCACGTATTCGCTGGTGTATTTGGGTTCGGATCCGTTCATGGGAGCCTCCGGTGGAATATGTTAGTCTGAATCAGGATGGTCAGGATGCACAGGATGACCAGGATGTGATGGGCTTCGCGAGGCTCTACCCACCCTCCAGTTGCAACCCTTTCCTACAACCATTGGGGGAGGAATTCGATCACATCCCGTTGCCTTCGTAGGGATCATGATGGGTTACGCGCTGGCGCGTTAACCCAGCCACGTCAAGACACGGGTGATTTCCTTCACAGTTTTTGCCAGCCGGTGGATGTGTAGATGTACGCGCCGTCCTGGTTGTCATCGGCGGGGTGGTCGAAATAGATCAGCTCGCCCACGTTGCCATCGGGCAGCGTGCCGTAAACCGGCAATTGCAGCGGGCCGGCCAGGGTGAGGCGGCCGGTTTCGGCGTCGAGGGTCAGGGCGTTGCTCAGGGTGTCGCTGTGCCAGGCGAACATCCAGTCCGAGTAGAAATCGAACGTGTCGGGTGAGACGGCCAGCTTGTAGAGCGTGTCGTACAACAGCATTTTATCGCCTGGTTCATCCTCGGCGAACTTGAAGACCCTGCCGGAAATCATGTCCCGGCCGGATTTCAGATCCTGCTTGATCTCCACGTTGCCTTCGTCGCCCAGGATCTGCATCAAATCCGGAACCGTGTCCGAGTGGAACTTGATGTTCCGGTCGGAGGTGATGTCCAGATCGAAGGGGGAAATACCGATCTTGTAGGAGTGGCTGAAGAAGCGGATCTTGTCGCCGAGGAAGTCCGGAAATTCCATCATCGTGGCGGGGACGATCACCGCGCCGGCGCGGCCGTTGTCGGAGGGATCGAGAACCAGGTCCACGTTGGAGCGCAGCACGAGGTTCGGCCCGTCCTGCGAGATGTGGAAAGTACCGGTTTTCGTGACGATCGCCAAGGTTTGCGCCCGGATCGTCGACGTGGCGGCGGTGAGATCGCCATACACGAAGCCGCCGGTCTTGAGCAGGAAGGCATCTTCGATCTGCTCCTTGGCGATGACGGTTTGCGCGCGCGCGGGGAGAATGGCTACGGCAAGCCCGCATAGGATGTTAAGGAGATGGAGGATAGGCATGATACAAATCCTTTCCTTGATGAGTGATTCATTTTCTTTCTGGAATGGCATCCCCGCGGAAAGGGGGAACCAGTAGTGTTGGTGAGGGTCAATGCGCCGTCCGGGAGGTGGAAGCACGGCGAAAAGGCTTACCCGCACCCTGTCCCTTTTCCAAAGGGAGAGGGATTGTATAAAACAGGTGGTTGCGATGACCGATGCGCTGCGCGCGAATTTATCCTGCATTGTCTGAATCCGGATGGCCAGGATGACCAAGATGACCAAGATTTAGTGGGTTTCGCGTTGCTCAACCCCCTCTACCGTTTCAACCCCCTCCTTCCCTCCCCCGGTCTTCGGGGGAGAAATCCGGTTACTCCAATTCAGATTCGACGACATACCGGTGCTGAATGCGGAAATGGCCGTGGGGGGCAGTCGTGAAGACATAGCCGCGGCGGTCCGGGTTTTCCGTATAATCCACGTCCCGCGCCTGCAACACGCCATTGACGAACACATCCAGGGTTCCCGGCCGGAAGACGTGGCGCGTGGAGAAGGCCTGGCGTACGCCATCCGGCGTTTCGGGCGGCTGGCGGTCGGGAGCGTGGCGGTGGGCCTCGCCCAGCAGCCGCCGCGGGCGGACATCCACGATGTACGAATGGAGGCCGTCATCCGCGTCCAGGATTTGATCCTTGCCCACGCGGAGGACGATCCGGGCGAGGGGCAGAGCATCCACCGGTGTTTCCGGAGCAAGGGGCGGATCGGATTCCACGCCGGTGACCACCTCGATTTCTCCCTGATCCGTGAGCATCACCAAGTCAACACGGGACGCGTTGACAGGGGGGGAGAAGGTCCCGCCCAAGGGAACCGTCATCGGTTCATCGATCCCCGCAAAGGAGGTCCCCAACACCGCCCAGCCCGGCTCCACCCGCACGGTCATTTGCGGAGGCGAGGAGGCGGTCACGCGCAGAGGTGAATCGTCATTCACCGTGATCACCGCGGGATTGGCCTGGGCCAGCAGGCGCCCGCCAATCTGATGCAATAATTCAAAGGCGGCCGCCAGGTTGCCGTTCCAGCGGTTCATCTTGGCGGAAGTCAGGGGGACTTCTTGAAAGACGAACATGGATGACGCGTTGTTTGGATTTTGCGGATCGTACCGGCCATAGCGCGGCATCTCACACCTCCCGTTCAGCGAGTCCGGTCAGTGTGATCCGGTGCGAGGCGTCCCGCGTGAAGATCCAGGTTTCCACGGGATGATCCAATTCGTTTCCCGCGGGCTGTAAAATCTCCGCGAGGCAGCATCCGCCGGGGAATAGGGTTTGCCGGGCGATCCGTTCCGCTTCCGTCTTAGAGTGGCCACGCACCCAGAGAATATCGGCGCTTCCGGCGAGCGGCTCCAACCATTCCTCAGCCCGGTGGGATTCTTCGACCAGGCCGGCCTCCCGCAACCAGGCCAGCAGGGGATCATCGGAGCCGCAGACCAGTAAGAGGTGTTCGTCACGCGGATCCGGCGGGGCGATCCGCGCGCCGGCGAGGAAGGTGTCGCGGTCCGCGCTTTTGTAGACCAGCGAACCTTCCAGCACCTCGGTGACGTGGTCGATGAGGCGGTAGCAGGTCCGGCTGCCGTACCGTTCGCCGGGGCGGTGGCCGCACGCGCCGTTGGCGGCGTGGCAGATCGAACAGCGCCAGGAATCATATTTCCACGCCAGCGAGACTTCGCGGTAAATGCCGCCATCGATGTTGAGCAGCAGATCTTTCGCGCCGCTGGTGTCCCGCAGCCAGTAGAACCAGGCGCGGACGAAGAGCAGCGGTTCGCCGTCTTCGCCCGATCCGCGTTCCACCACCGCCGCCTTGAAAAACCGGGCGAGGGGCAAACCAGAACGGTCGTGGCCGGTGAGCACCGATTGACCCACGATGCGTTCGGCGATTTCTTCCAACGCCCCGCGGGTGAATTGGCAGCCGTCCGAGGAGCAGGGCTGGGACGAGCAGAGATACATGCTGCGCACATAGACCTGCTCCGGCCGAAGGGGAACGGCGGCGAAGCGGTTGATGGCCTCCAGGTCCGCGTTCGTGGGCGGGGCGTCTTCGAATCCCGGTTGGCTCCGGGTAATGACGGTGGCGGGAGGATGGTCAAGGTTTTTTGAGCATGCATGCAAAGTCATAAGGACCTCTCTCCTATATTGGCTGGCATTCCCTCACCCTGCCCCTCTTCCAGAGGGAGAGGGGCTCCAGAGGGAGAGGGGCTTGATTATACCCAATAGTCCCGGTACCGAATGACGCAGCGGACTTTCGCGGACGTGGGATGAAATTGGACCGTGAGCGCGTTGATCCCCGGCCGCAGAAACGGAAAACGGCCGTTGGCGAGGGAGTAGCGGTTGCGGCCCTGAACCAGGAGTTCGCGTTTCTCGGAATCGACGGTGATCACCTGTCCCGCGGGCAAGGTTTCTTCCAAGGAGAGGAAATCGTCGGCGGTCAGGATTTGCAGCCGGTCGAGAGAGGCATCCGGTTCGAAGGTGAGGAACAACGGCGCCTGCCAGTTCCCACGGTTGAACAGGGAGAACCGGCCTTGACCGAACGCGGCTGTACTCTCCTGCGTGTACAAGGTCAGTCCCCGCTCGTAGCGGTCCAGCGTGAGGATCATCAGTTCGATCCAGGCGGCGAGGCCCGAGGGGACCGGGATCACATGGAACTCTCTCCGCCGTCCGTGGTAGTAGCGGCCGGGATGAAGAGAGACCGCGGCGTCCTGTTTGTCGAAGGCTTCCACGGCGTGACGCAAATCCGCGAGGGCGAGATCCAGGTCCCCGGAGGAATCCGCGCGCAGCAGGGAGCGGATCTGGATTTCCTTCCGGACCTTGCTTTTGGCCTCGATCACACTGACCTGGCATTCGGTGGCGGATCCGGGAAATTGAAAATCACCGATCTTGATCATCATTCGTCTCCCGGCGTCACCAGCAGCGCTCCGGGCGCGCGCGTTTTCAACCAGGGACGTAATCGGTCCCAGGCATCGCGCCAGAGTTGCCGCGAGAGATCCGCCAACCCCTGAACGCGGGAAGGCTCGTCCATCCGCAGATTCCTGGTCCGCCAGTCCTGGGCGGTGAGTGTGGACGAGACCGCCAGCGCCCGCAAAGCGTGCGACACGCCCAGCAGCGCCTCGGCCCGTTTGACCTCGTCCGGAACCGGGCTTTCCTCCGTCAGCGTGGTCTGCTCCAGAATTTCCCGGTGCGCTTTTTCCAGGTTCCTGCGCAGCAGGTCCGAAGGCACTTGGCTGAAATTGCACAGGCCGCATTCCCGCCGCGCTTCGTGTTCGGATACAAACGCCATGGTTGAACTCCCAAACAGACGAAGGGAAATGGATTTCCCGGGCGGACACGAAGGTCCGCCCCTACTTCCTAACCAAGGGCGCGAGGGGGGAGAGCCGGCGGGACGCCCGCTGTATAATCCCGCCGCTTCCCCCCTCGCGCGGTTGGACGGCTTATGCCTGGCCGATGTCGAGCACCTTGGCGGCGCTGGTGATGACCTTGGCGAAGCCGGCCACCTCGGAAATGGCGGCGCCTTCGATCTGGCGGCGGATGAGACGTTCGCTTTCGGTGAGCACGCCGGTTTCGTACACCTCCTGCAAGGCGAACCGGCGGTCGAGGCCGATGATCAGGTTATCCGGAACCGAGGCGTCCACGATCAGCTCCGCGCCGAAGAGCCGCACCCGTTCGCCTTGAGTCTGGAAGCCGCCGGAGATGGCGGGCTCGGCGATTGGCTCGACTGTGAGGAGCGTGGCGGCGGTGGCAGGATTGCAGAGCATCACGTCCATGCGGTAGGGCGCGAAGGAGAGGGCGAACGACACCAGGTCGCCGTACGCCAGGGCGCCGCTGGTTTCGACATCGACGGCGGGGGCGGGATTGTTGTTGCCGTCGCCGTCGATCAGCACCTGGACCGCATCCTTGAACTTGTCGCGCTGGATCTGGACGCCGATGCCGCGCAGGAAAATGGCCACCACATTGGCGCGCTTGCGGCGGATGGCTTCGTAGGTGGCCTGCAGGTAGCGTCCGTATTTTTTGATCAGGACGGTGTGCTCGGCGGTTTTCAATTCGATGGCGGGCAGCGATGCGCCTTCCGAGGCCACGGCCAGAGACTTCTCGCCCTCCTGGTACACCGAGTCATCCATGTAGATGCTCTTGTAGGTGTTGTCGTCGATCTTGACACGGGCGGCCAGGATGGCGCGCAGGGGGCTGAAGTCCTCGAAACCGGCGCGCACGGCGCGGGAAACGAACTCGGGGAACAAGACCGCGCTTTCCTGCGAGGCGAAGAAGCGGTCCACGATGTCCGCGCTGTCGCCGTTGACGCGGATGCCGGTCAAGGCCAGCTGGCGTTCGAAGGCGTCAAGAGTGGCGCCGCCGGGAGAGGGATCGAGGGTTTCGAGGTAGCCGGTCAGATCCAGGCCGCGCTGGGCGGCCTCGGCGTACATGCCCTCATGCAGGGGAATGGCGGCCGCGCGGTGCAATTCTTCAGGCAGGGCGTTCAATTTATCTTCCGGAAAAAACATGGATGGATCTCCTTATCAGGATTGGACTGGTTCGAGAAACAGGGATTACAGCAGCACGTCGCAGGTGTGGTTGGCCAAGTCCACGGCGATGACCATGCCGCGGGCGATGTTGCCGCCCGCCGGATCGCCCGCGACCGCCGGGGCCTGGTACACCTTCCCCGCGCCGTCCACCACTACCCCGTTGCCGACGCTGGGGGCGGTTTTGCCGGTGTTGATCTTGAAACGCGCCACGCCCCGGATCTGCACGGTCGCCAGCCCGCCGGCCACATACTCCAGCCGGCCGAGCAGTTGGCCGCCGTCGCTGCCGTGGTGGATCCGGTTGCTGTCCGCCAGGCTCACGGCGTCGCCGAGGTTGTCCGAATCCAGGTCATACACGCCGCCGGTTTCGGTGACGGCGAAGGTGCCGTACAGCGCTCCGATGCCATGGTTGTCGATCGTTCGGGTCATGGGGTCCTCCTTGATCAGCAATTTCTGATTCACTAATTGGTTGGCATGGATTTGTGTGGTTGTTTGCAGGGGAATTGGGAAGCGAAAGGCCTTCCCTCACCCTATCCCTTTCCCAGAGGGAGAGGGAATTGATGACTTTTGTCGTAATCATCCCAGGATTCATGCGCTGCACGCGCATGATCAACCGTTGGATCTCAATGTCATTCGGTGGATCCCACGCGGAGGCGGTAGGCGGTCCAGTCCCGGGTGTTCAACTTGCCCGCAGGAATATCGGCAGAAATCCGGGAACAGGGGCGCGTGGGGTACAGCGCGTTGAATTCCGTGGTGACCTGCTGGTGCCAGTGGGCCACCTCGGCGGGATCGGTCTCGTCCTGGGCCAGCAGCCGTTCCATGGCGCGCAGGCGTTCCTGGCCGCCGGTGTAGAGGACCACGGCCCGCAGGCGGTGTAAAATTTCATGCTTGCGTTGGTCCAGGTCGCGCCGGCCGATGTCCGCCAAGCGAAGCAGGCGTTGGTTTTCGCGGACCAAGCGGTCGATTTCCTGGGATTGTTGTTCCAATTTTTGAGATTGCGATTGGAGGGTGGACGCGAGCCGCGCGCCATGCAGGGCCAATTGCCTGACGTTCAGCACGGCCGCCCATGGTTCGGGAATGCCGGGGAGGGGATTGGCGTTGCTCATCCTGTGGAATCCTTACGATTCGGCTGATTGGGATCAATTGCTGCTACTCATGGAGAACGCGCCGCAAGAAATGGAGATTAATGGAGAGGGAGAGGGGAGGAGAAAATCGATAAGTGATTGATTTGAAAAGAGTTAGATGAGAGATATGAGAATCGTATCCGAGATGGAGATGCACGTTTGGATTTATAATTCGGGTATACGCTAAACTGATAAGAGCCGACGGCCCTTGGAGAAAGGGATAGGATCACCCAATTCATTGGCTGTATCGAGATAAGTACACCGAGAGTTACTTCGGAGCGGGTAAAGAAGTCAGCGGGGCATGAAGAACAATTCCACGCCCCATGCCCAATGGCTGCGCGAGTTTCTGGATCCCGGCCCGGGTGATCGATCCGGAACGCATGATCCGCTTGCTGCGCGAGTTGGAACGGACGAGCGAGGTCAATCCCTCGGCCGAGGGGCAGGTGTTTGCGCGCCAGGCAAAGCGGCTGATCCAAGACCCGTTGCGGCCGCGGGCGCGGGGGGATATCACGCCGAAGATCTTCCGCACTCTGCAACGCCGGAGTTATCAAGCCATTGATACGCTGGTGGAATGCCTATATATCATCCTCTGGGATGGCCCACGGCCGTTTTTTCCCGCAAAATCCTCTGCAGACGAGTAAATAGTGACAAATATTGGTTTGCGATTCGAAAACGCCGGCCCGCGTGCTTCCTGTCAAGACGGATAGCGGGAATTCACCCCATCAAGTGGATCTGCAGGTAAAATATTCCCGGATGGAAAGAACTATCCAACCATGAACGGACATGCTGTATCCATTTGGGACATCTCCGACCTCGCCGCCGGAGTGATGGGTTCGGAAAATTTGCAGTCCTGCTGTGGATTACTGGAAAGCCAATCCGCTTCGAAATGCGGCCTCCTCGGGGTGGATCATGGCGTGTCTCAATGACTGGTGATCGGAACGGTTTCGGAAACGGCCTCTGACAGGGAGGGTTTCCGAACTATCCCGAAGGTGCGGTAAATCAGCACATAGAACAAGGGCGAGAAGAGCAGCACCAGGAAGGTGGAGGTTACCACGCCGCCCACCACGCCGGTGCCGATGGCCTGCTGCGCTCCCGAGCCGGCCCCGCCCGCCATCGCCAGGGGGAGCACGCCGAAGCCGAAGGCCAGCGAGGTCATGACGATGGGGCGCAGCCGGAGTTTGGCCCCTTCCAGCGTGGCGGCGATCAAGTCCATCCCTTCCTCCACGCGGTCCTTGGCGAACTGGACGATCAGGATGGCGTTCTTGGTGGTCAGGCCCAGGGTGGTCAGCAGCCCGATCTGGAAGTAGACGTCGTTGGGCAAGCCCCGCCAGGTGGTGGCCAGGACGCCGCCGATGGCCCCGAGGGGCAAGCATAGCAGGATCGAAATGGGGACGGGCCAGCTCTCGTACAAGGCCGCCAGGCAGAGGAAGATCACGAGGATAGAGAAAGCGTACAGCAAGGGCGCCTGGGCGCCGGACTGGCGCTCCTGGTAGGAAAGCCCGGTCCAGTCGAAGCCGATCCCCTGGGGCAGCTGGCGGACAAACTCTTCCATGGCCTGCATGGCCTCGCCGGAGCTTCGCCCCGGGGCGGGTTCGCCCAGGATGTTGATGGAGGGGAAGGCGTTGAACCGGTCCAGTTTGGGGGAACCGGAGGTCCAGTGGCCCGTGGCGAAGGACGCGAAGGGAACCATCTTGCCCGCGTTGTTGCGTACGTACAGTTTTTGCAGGTCTTGGGGAAGCATGCGGTACGGCGAGTCCGCCTGCGCGTACACCCGCTTAACCCGGCCGCCCTGGATGAAATCATTGACATAGGCGCTGCCGAAAGCCGCCGAGATGGTGTTGTGGATGGAGGTGATGGGGATGCCCAACGCGCCGGTCTTTTCCCAATCCACGTCGATCCGGTATTCGGGCACATCTTCCAAGCCGTTCTGCCGGACGTTGGCCAGCCGCGGATCTTTCCGCGCCAAGTCCAAAATCTGGTTACGGGCCTCCATCAGGGCGGCGTGGCCCAGGCCGCCGCGGTCCAGCAGTTGAAAATCAAATCCCTTGGCCTGGCCCAGTTCGATGACCGCCGGCGGAGGAAAAGCGAACACCATGGCATCCCGGTATTGTCCGAAGGAGGCCATGGCCCGGCCCGCCACGGGGCCGACTTTCAGGTCCGGACGGTTGCGGAGGGCCCACTCCTTGAGCCGCACAAAAGCCAATCCCATGTTCTGGCCCCGGCCGGCAAAGCCGAATCCGTTCACGGTCATGATGGATTGGACCGCGTCTTTTTCGTCGATCAGAAAATGATTCCGGACCCGGTCCATGACTTTCCCCGTCTGTTCCAGCGTGGAGTTCGCGGGAAGCATGGCCTGCACCATCAGGATCCCCTGGTCTTCGTCGGGGAGATAGGCGGTGGGCATGCGGTGAAACCCGTAGCCCATGGCCGCGACGACCACCAGGTAGATCACCAGATAGCGCCCTTTGTGGGCCAACGCTTGCCCGGTCAGTTTCGTATTGAAATCCCGGAAGCGGAAAAAAACGCGGTCGAACCACCGGAAGAAGGGGCGCAGGAGGGCGAACCCGGTTTCCGCCGCCTCATGCCCCTTGGGCACCGGTTTGAGCAGCGAGGCGCACAACACCGGGGTCAGGATGAGGGCCACCAGCACCGAGAGCATCATGGCCGCGACAATGGTGACGGAGAATTGGCGGTAGATCACTCCGGTGGAGCCGGGGAAAAACGCCATGGGGCCGAAGACCGCCGACAGCACCAGCCCGATGCCGATCAGGGCGCTGGTGATCTGGTCCATGGATTTGGCGGTGGCCTCGCGGGGCGGCAGCCCTTCCTCGCTCATGATCCGTTCCACGTTTTCCACCACGACGATCGCGTCGTCCACCAGCAAGCCGATGGCCAGCACCATGGCGAACATGGTCAGCATGTTGATGGAATAACCGGCTATCCCCAACACGGCGAAGGTTCCCAGGATGACCACCGGCACCGCGATGGTGGGAATCAAGGTGGCCCGCATGTTGCCCAGGAAGAGATACATAACCAGAAAAACCAGAAAGATGGCCTCGAACAGGGTTTTCACCACTTCTTCGATGGCCGCCACGATGAAGGGGGTGGTGTCGTAGGGGTAGATCACTTTCATCCCCTTGGGAAAGAAGCGGCTCATCTCCTCCATCTTGGCCCGGATGGCGTCGGCCGTGTCCAGGGCGTTGGCGCCGGCGGCCTGGCGGATCGCCAAGGCGGCGGAAGGCATGCCGTTGTATTCGGCATCGACGTCATACGTTTCCGTGCCCAGTTCCGTCCGGGCTACATCCCGGATCCGCACGGTGGAGCCGTCCGGATTGGTCCGGATGGGGATGGCCGCGAATTCCTCGGGGGTTTTGAGCAGATTTTGCACCACGATGGCGGCATTGAGACGCTGGCCTTCCACAGCCGGCGCCCCGCCGAATTGGCCCGCGGAGATCTCCACGTTGTAGGCCCGCAGCGCCGCGAGGACGTCCTGGATCGTCATCTGGTAGTCGGTCAGTTTGTCGGGATTGAACCAGACGCGCATGGCGTATTGCGATCCGAAGGTCTCCACCTCGCCGACGCCCGGAACCCGCGACAGCACTTTTTCGAGGTTGGATTTGGCGTAGTCGCGCAAATCATTGCCGTCCATGCTGCCGTCTTCCGAGATCAGGCCCACCAGCAGCAGCCAATTCCGGGTCGATTTACTCACCGCGACACCCTGGCGCTGCACCACTTCGGGCAGGCTCGCCATGGCGAGTTGCAGCTTGTTCTGCACCTGCGCCCAGGCGAGGTCGGGATCGGTCCCTGGCGCGAAGGTCAGTTCGACGCGGGACGCGCCGGCCGAGTCGCTGCTGGCGGAGAGATACAGCATCTTGTCGAAGCCGGTCATTTTTTGCTCGATGATCTGCGTCACGCTGTTTTCCACCGTCTCCGCCGACGCGCCCGGATAGAAGGAGGTGATGGCGATGGAAGGCGGCGCGATGGGGGGATACTGGGAAATCGGGAGCATGTAGATCGCCATGACCCCCGCCACCATCAAGATGATGGCGATGACCCAGGCAAAGACCGGACGGTCCAGGAAAAATCGAGATAGCATGGGTTCCTCCGTCAGTTCGCGCGGCCGGCCGGCCGTGAGGGAACTTCCGCGGCCGCTTCCGCCGGCCGTTCCGCTTCGAAGGGGACCGTTTTCACGGTATCGCCCGGCCGTACTTTTTGGATCCCCTCGGCGATCAGCCGGTCTCCGGTGGCGAGACCCGACGCGACGAGCCAGGAGTCGCCGATGGCCCGGTCCAGCGTGATCTTCCGCTGCTGGACCTTGTTCTCCGCGTCCACCAGCAGCACGTTGGGATGGCCCTTGGTATCGCGGGAGACGGTCTGCTGGGGTATGAGAATGGCTTGTTCCTGGACGCCCTCCTGGATCACCGCCCGGACAAACATGCCCGGCAGCAGAACCGCGTCCGGATTGGGAAACACGACGCGCAGGATCACGGAGCCGGTCGACGGGTCCACGGTGACATCGAGAAACTGCAGCGTTCCCTCCAAGGGATACTTCGTGCCATCTTCCAGGAGGAGTTGGACCTGGTTCCGGCTCGTTTCGTTCTGGTCGAGGCGGCCTTCCTCCAGGCGCTTCTTCAAGCGCAACAGATCGGCGGTGGATTGAGTGACATCCACATAGATGGGGTTCAGTTGTTGAATGGTCGCCAGGGCCAGCGGCTGGAGAGCCGTCACCAGCGCGCCGGCGGTGACGTTGGAGCGGCCGATCCGGCCGGTGATGGGGGCGGTGATTTTGGTGTACCCCAGGTTGATGCGCGCCATCGCCAGCGCCGCTTCCGCTTGTTGGATGGCGGCGTCCGCGTAGGCGATGGCCTGCCGGTCGCTTTCCACCTGGGCCTCGGCGGCCCGCAGCGCGGCCTCGGCCACCTCGTGTTCGGTCACGGCCTGGTCGCGCTGGATGGCGGAGACGGCCTTGTCCGCGAAGAGTTTCTCGTACCGCTGGCGGTTCGCCAAGGCCAAGGCCAGAGTGGCCTTCTGCCGGGAGACGCCGGCCTGGCTCGCTTCCAGAGCCGCCCGCGCCCGGTCGGCGGACTTGCGCATGGCCGCGAGGTTGGCCTGGGCGTTGTCGTAGGCCGCCTGGAAGGGCGCCGGATCGATCTGGTACAGCGGCTGGCCGGCCTGGACGTCGGAACCTTCCTCGAAAAGACGCTCCTGAATGAGCCCGCTCACTTGGGGCCGGATTTCCGCCATCAAATACGCGGAGGTGCGCCCGGGCAATTCCGTGGTCAAAACCACCCGCTGCGTCTTGACCTCCACCACGGCCACTTCCGGAGTGCTGTGCTCTTGCGCGGCGGCTTTCGGCTTTTCACACGCGGTTTGCAGCCACCCCGCCAGCAGGGACGCCATCATCACCGCTCCGAGCTTCCATCGTTTGATCGAATCACCCTTTTTCATACGTTCCCTCGAGCGCTTCTCCAGCGATCCTACTGGTATTCCTTGTTGTCTCCAATTTCCGGGCCTTTTTCTTCAATTAATAGGGCTTGGAAGAGTATATTGAGGATGACATCGGGATCATCCGGATACGGATGGCGGTTGGGCGACTCCAGCCAGAGCGAGAGGCAGGCGTTGCAGGCGTTGTCCAACACCACCGCCAGCATGAACGGTTCCGCGATCCGCCGGAACCGCCCCTGCCGCATGCCGCATTCGAAGATCGCCGCGACGCGCTCCAAAAAACGGGTGTAGCGGTCCCGCAGCGCCCGGTCCAAGCCCGATTTGATGCTGAAACTGGCCCCCCGGGATTCAGCGAAATACAAGCGGATGACCGGGGCGTTTTCCTGAAATACGGATCCCTTGATTTTCACGTAGTTCCGCAGTTTATCGATGCAATCGTCCGGTTCCGTGATGGCCCGGGTGAGCTCCTCATGAAACCGGCCGCTGACTTCCATCATCAAGGCCTTGTAGAGCTCTTCCTTGTTGCGGAAAAATTTATAGAGCGTCCCGATGGCGAATTCGGCTTTCTGGGCGATTTCGTGCATGGTGACATGATGGTATCCCTTCCGCGAAAACAGCTCGACCGCGGCGGCCAGCATCTGCTGGCGTTGCCACAGTTTTTCCCGCTCGCGCCGGGAGAGCGTTTTCTCCTTCATCGCCTGGCCTCCGGGATGCCATATCCGTTCACGTGAATCCAACGTCACATTCTATAAGCCTGTGTCACATACAGGAAGGGAGAACCAGGCCGGACGTCCTGCATTGAGCACCGCCAGGCCGCGGGCCGGCGGTTTTCGCGCCGCAAGCCGCAATTTTCACGAATGCAATTCGGAATAAAACATAAAGAAATAGGCTCGTATCGAAGTCAATCAGGCCGGACAATCGACATGGAATTTCCGTCGACCGTAGCGTTTTCGCCCAATGGATCGAATTTCTTGACGTCGAGCGGCACAACAACATTGGGGGATGTGGAAACAGGAAAGGAGCTCCGCACTTTCAGTCCTGCAAGCGGTCCAGTGGCGTTTTCTCCGGACGGAAAGGAAGTACTTATAGGTATTACCTTATGGGATGCTGTGGCGGGAACAATTATGGGCACGGGCATGGGGCATACGGATGTTATTACATCCGTACCGTTTTCAAGGGACGGGAAAAAGGATCGGACGGGCAGCCTGGACGGCGCAGCGGAATGGAGCTTGCATTTGAAATAGCCGCGTGGGGAAGTGGAATCGAGATTGCATTGCCATGACAAGGATGGGCTGCGTTCGTCGGGATAGGTCTGGGGGGGAGGGCGAACCTCCAGGCAAACTGCGGTTACGCAATCACTTTCCTAAAAAACGGCTTGGTGGGAGCCGCGCCCTCCCGGGCTGATCGGGATTCGGAAAGGGTCTTTCGCCATCCCCACGGAATTATAAATCAAAACGCCCCGCTGTTTTCGATGATGCCGGCGAATGAATCGATTTTCAAACTGGCGCCGCCCACCAGCGCGCCGTCGATGTCCGGTTGGGTCAGCAGTTCCTTGGCGTTGTCGGCCTTCACGCTCCCGCCGTACTGGATGCGGACGGTCTCGGCGGTGTCGCGGTCATAGAGGCCGGCGATCACTTTCCGGCAGAAGGCGTGAACGCTCTGCGCGTCGCCGGGGGTGGCGGTTTTACCGGTCCCGATGGCCCACACCGGCTCGTAGGCGATGACCATGCCCTTCACTTGTTCTTTCGTGAGGCCTGCCAAGCCGCCGCGCAGGTGGTTTTCCACCACCGCCTCGGTCTGGCCCGCCTCGCGTTCCTGCCCGGTTTCGCCGATGCACATGATGGGGATGAGGCCGTGAACCAGGGCGCATTTGACTTTTTCGTTGATGAACTCGTTGGATTCCTTAAAGATGGTCCGGCGTTCGGAGTGGCCCAAAATCACATACCGGCAGCCGCAATCCTTCAGGAACAGAGGGGAAATTTCGCCGGTATACGCGCCGTCGTTCTTGGGATACATGTTCTGAGCGCTCAGGGCGATTTGGGAGTTGGCGATCACGGCCGCGACTTCCCGCAGCGCCGTGAAGGGAGGCCCCAGCACGATATCCACGGCGGTGGTCTGCCCGTGCTTCGCGACAAGACCCCGGGCGAGATCTTTGGCGGCGTCCGCCGCGCCCGCGTTCATCTTCCAATTACCCGCGATGATCAGTTTACGCATGGGATGAGTTTCTCCTTCGTTGGAATCGGATAGAGGGAATTGGGGGTATCATATCATCCGATGGAGAATGTACCCAGACCGATGGAAATTCGGCTGATTTTATCATTTTTCAAAACAGTAGAGGCGGCGGTTGGTGGAAAATTGGGTAACGGGCAAAAAAAAGGATGAGTTGAGAAGATGGGGGACTATCTCAAATCTCATCCTAAGAGGAGAAAAGGAGAACGAAATGGCTTTCGTTCTGCCACTTTTTTATATTTTCGGACTTGCGGCGGAGCGTCTTGACGCATTTCCGCTCTTTTTTTCATCAATGACGGGGCTCTTGAGTTGAACGTTCAGACGCCAGAAGTGAATATCATGCCCGATTTTTTATCCCTCTCCCGTGATTATACAATCACTACTAACAAATAGAAAGTAATTTCGGCCTGGCGGCTGCGATTTCACCAAGGTCCGCCCCTACAAAAATTCCCTCACCCTGGCCCTCTCCCAGAGGGAGAGGGGATTTTGATGTGGTTGGCAGCGATTTCTTCAACGAGATGTGAACCGGTCATCTGAAAAAAAGTACACACTTGCCGGATGAGCCAATATTCGAATTTCCGGATTCACTTGTAGAGCAAAACCGCCGCCATGGCCAACAAACCCTCGTTGGAGGACCAGATGACCTGTTCCGTGCGGGTGGCTTTCACGCTGACTTCCTGGTCCGTAACCCCCAGCGGCTTGGCCAGCGAGCGCCGGATGGCCAAGACATGCGGAGCCAGCTGGGGGGTATCGGTCACCACCGTGCAATCCACGTTCCCCACCCGGTAACCGGCGTCGTGGACCAGGAGCATGACGGTACGCAGCAGGTTCAGGCTGCCGGCATCCTTGAATCGGGGATCGGTATCCGGAAAATGCTGCCCGATGTCGCCCAGAGCCAGCGCGCCCAGCAGGGCGTCGATCACGGCATGGGTCAATGCGTCCGCGTCGGAATGGCCCAGCAAGCCCCGGTCGTGGGGAATCTCCACTCCGCCCAAGACCAGCCGGCGGTTTTCCGCCCAGCGATGCAGATCGAAACCGTATCCCACGCGAAAGTTCATCATGGTTCCCTCCGGGAAAAATCGGGAGTAAGGGACATCATGGAAGGCTTTTCCTCACCCAAAATCCTCTTCCGGGGGAAAGGGGATTTTGGGATAACCTCTCCGGCCGGCCCGATGGGATACCGGCCGCGTTATCGTGACGAACCTATTTCCCGGTATCTCATCTTATCCGGTTTGCATTCCCTGATAAATCCATATTTAATGGGGAGCTCGATTCCGTATACCCAGGGAGGATGGATCATGAATCGTTGGCTCGCCGCCGCCATGGTGCTGTGGATCTTTTTGCCTACCGCCTATTCCGCCGTTCCCGATGAACCGTTTCGCCAAGAGACCGTGAAACGCTTCTCGTACAAAGACTTAGGCATCGCATCCGTACAGGACGCCCTGGTGGATACCCAGGGGCAATTCTGGCTGCTGACCGACACGGCGGTGTTGCGTTTCCACGGGGACACCTTCCAAAAAGTGGAAGAATCGGCGGGGATACCAGTCAAGCCGGGCATGAAAATGACCGCGATTCCAGGACGGGACGGTGTTCTCGCTTTTGCCGGACCGGAGGGGTTGTATGTCCATACACCCGGAAGCCAACCGGTACACATGCCGGAGGATCTGGGACCCGTGAACGATGTCCTGGCCTCCAACCGCGGCGATGTGTGGGTGGCCAGCGAGAAGGGATTATTTGTATGGAAACGGGGAAGCCAGGGACTGGAACAGATCGATAAGGTCCAAGGCCCGGCGGCCGCCCTGGCCTGGAGCGAAACCCAAGGCCTGGCGGCGGGCACGGCTCATACCCTGTACCGGTACGATGGGCTGGCGTGGCGGCATACGTTCATCCCGGGGCTGATCGATGGCGGGGTGACCGCCCTGGCGTTCGACACCAGCGGCCGGTTGTGGATCGGCAACCGGGAATGCGTCAACCTCCAGAATCCCGATCAGACCTTCGCACGGATCGACGGCCTGGAAGGACTGCCCTATAACCGGATCACCTGCATGGCCCCGGGGAACGGGAACTCAATGTGGATCGGGACCGAAAAAGGGGCGATCCGCCGGCAGGACGGGCAATGGCACTATTATTACGGTCCCCGCTGGCATCCGGGCGAGGCGGTCCGGGCGGTCGTTGCCGATGGGCAAAACGTCACCTGGCTGGCGACCGATCAGGGACTGGCCCAATTGACGTTCGAGGAGTGGACCCTGAGCCGGAAAGCCGCCCATTACGAGAGCCTCACGCGGCCCCGGCACGACCGCCACGGCCTGGTGGCGGATTGCGGCCTGCGGGAATTCGGAAATCTGGATACCTATGTCAAAAAAGACAGCGACAACGATGGTCTATGGACCAGCATGTACCTGGGAGCGTTGTGTTTCCAATACTCGGTCACCAAGGATCCGGAAGTGAAGCAAAAAGCCTGGCGGCATTATGAAGCCATGGAAAAGTTGGAAACGATCACCGGCATCCCCGGGTTTTTCGCCCGCTCGTATGTTATCAAGGGAGAAGAGCACGGCGGGGGCGGCGAATGGCATCCCACCCCGGACGGGGAATGGACCTGGAAGGGCGACACCAGTTCCGACGAGATGGTGGGGCATCTGTTTGTCTATCCCCTGGTGTACGACCTGCTCGCCGAAACGCCGGAGGAGAAGGAGCGGGTCAAGGGGCTCGTGTCGCGGATCATGAACTACGTGGTGGACAACGGGTACTATCTGCTCGATCTCGACGGCAAGCCCACCTTGTGGGGCGTCTGGGCTCCAGAAAAGTTGAATGACGATCCATCCTGGACGGTGGAGCGGGGATTGAATTCGCTCCAGATGCTGTCGTTTCTGCTGGCCGCGCATCATGTCACCGGCGAACAGAAGTTTCTCGATCATTTCAACGAGCTCGTGGAGAAACACGGGTACGCAGACAACCTGATCAATCAAAAGATCGAACTGCCCAGCGACAACAACCACTCCGACGATGAACTGGCCTTTCTGCCGTATTACATCCTTTTCCGATATCTGGACGTGGTGAAGGATGAGACGGTGAAAAGCCAATGCCGCTTGAGCCTTGACCGTTCCTGGAAGATCGAGGCGCCGGAAAAAAGCAGCCTTTGGAACGTGATTTACGGCTCCTCCGGCATCAAGGAATTCGGCCTGGAAGACGCGGTCTGGACCCTGCGCGAGTGGCCGCTGGAGCTGATCGACTGGCCGGCCCCCAATTCGCACCGGTTGGATGTCCGGATTCATCCCGAACTCACCCGTTCGGGACGCAAACAGAGCGTGGCCGTGCTCCCGCCCGATGAGCGGTCCCTGATGCGCTGGAACGGCAATCCCTTCGAACTGGACGGCGGCGGAGGGCATGGGGAAGATGATCCTGGGGCTTGGCTGCTGCCCTATTGGATGGCGGTGTATCATGGTTTCATAGAGCATCGGCCATGAGAAAGGGGAGGTGGGGCGATGAGGAACCTTGGCGATCGTACCGGATGGCTGCGGGCGGGCTTATGCTTGGCGCTCGTAGGGTTGATCAGTATGGTAAACATTAGTTTATCCTTCGCGCAGTTAGCCAAAATCCAACGGAAAACCGCGTTGCTGACGGTCCAGCCGCCGGTGGTGGCCGAAGGGCGCGCGGCCACGGTGCTTGTGCAGCCGTTCGATAAAAACACCCTCCTGCGGGTAAGTTTGATCCAAGCCACAGGCGTGACACACGACCGGGCGCTGGTGTCCGGAACTGGCTTGGCGGCCCCGGTGATCTTGAACGCCCCGGCGGACGGCCAGGGGATGTACAAGGTGGTGCTCGAGGCCCAGCGCGGCGGCTATTGGACCCCGGTGGCCGAGGATTCCGTCGTCTTCCTGCCGAATTTCTGGAAGGACTTGCAGGAGATTCAAGCCCGGGCCCGCACGGTGGAAGAAAAAGCGGGGGATACCGATCCCGTCTTGCGGCGGGCGGCCTGGGCGGTCCTGGCCGCGGGCGAGGATCTGATGGAGCGGCTGAAACTGGCCGAAGCGGCCGATAGTTGGGATTTGCAGCGGCGCCTGGCCGCCTTGCGGACCAAAGTGGAAAAACTGGAGAGCGGAACCGACCCCCTCGCCCAAACCGACGGCTACCAACTGCGCGGATACCGGTCTCCCCTGAACGGCGAGATGCAGTTGTATTCGCTCTATGTCCCCAAAAACTACAATCCGGACCAAACCTGGCCCCTGGTGGTGATGCTGCACGGCGCGTGGTCGAACCATCATCTGGCCCTTCGGAGAGTGTTGGGCAAGCCCAACGAGCGGGGCGAGGATGACGACCGCGCCAAGCGCGCCATGCCCGCGCTGCCCGAGGTTCCCTACCTGGTCGTGGCTCCCAACGGCCATGAAACCATGTCGTACCAAGGATTCGCCGAGGACGACGTGTGGCGGGTGATCGAGGAAGTCCAAGCCCTGTTTACCGTCGATCCCAACCGCGTCTATCTCACCGGCCTGTCCATGGGGGGTGCGGGGACGTTGAAACTGGGTTTGCGCCATCCGGACCGTTTCGCGGCCATCGCGCCGGTGTGCGGGTATGTGGGGGCCATGACCAACGTGGACGAAGACACCAACCGCCCGGAAGTGTTCCGCCGCCTGGAAATGAACAACTCTTCGCTGTTGATTGCCGAAAACGCTTTCGCCCTGCCAATCCAGTTGATGCATGGGGATAAGGATCCCGTCGTGCCCGTAAAAAATTCCCTCGCCTTGCATGAACGCCTCCAGGAACTCGGGTACCACGTGGAAATGGAAATCTATCCCGGAGTGGACCATGCCGCCTGGGTTCCCGCTTATGAAAACGCCCGGATTTTCGATTGGTTCTCCAAATTCCGGCGCGATCCCGCCCCCCGCCGGGTGATCTACAAAACCGGGGATCCCCGGGGCGGTTCCTCGTATTGGGCGGCCATCGAGGAACCGGAGAAGATCCGGGAATTCGCCCAAATCGAGGCGGAAGTCATCAGCGGGCGGATCATGGTCAAAACGGCGAACGTGAGCCGTTTCTCCCTCACCGTTCCCGAAAGCCTTATCCCCTTTGAAAGCGTGACGGAAGTCCAGATCGGCGGGCGGACGGCCTACCGCGGGACCTTGGGCGCCCGAATCCGGTTCGTCAAGGCAGCCGAAGGCTGGGAATGGACGCGGGACGAGTTCCCCCGGCGGCTGCTGCCCGGCCTGGCGGGATTGAACGAAGCCATGGAACAGCGCCACGTGTACGCCTATGGCACGGACGGCGCGAAGGACGCGGAGGAAGAGGCGCGGTCGTTGGCGGTGGCCAAGTCGCTGAAGGGGACCATCGCGGATGTGCAGTGGAAAGTTTTGCCGGAAGACGCGCTGACTCCGGAACTTATGACCGATAATAATGTCGTATTGTTTTCGACCATGAAAGGGTCCGCGTTCTTGAAACGGTATCTGGGGCAATTGCCCATGCTGGAAAGGGAAGGCCGTTTGGAATTCGCGGGGAAAACGCTCGGCCCGGACCAGGGGATCTCGTTCATCTATCCCAATCCGGCCAATCCGGACCGGTACGTGCTGATCAACACGGCCGCCACCCTCGAGGGACTGAAGGCGTTGCGCGCTTTCGCCGCCAGCCAGCGTTCGCTCCGCCTGGACGGCAACGGCGATTTCCTGGTGTTCTCCGCCGAAGGCAAACCGCTCTGGACTGGATTGTTCGACAAGGACTGGAAGGTGGAAATGGTGGAGGAGTTGTAAAAACTTTGGTAGATCGAGGTTAGAATAGAGTCGGATGGATCAGCGCGCAATACGGAATCCATCCTAGGCATTCCCTCTTTCAGGAAACGCCCTAAAAAATGGCTAGAATTATTCAATCCCCTCTTCCTCTGGGAGAGGGCCAGGATGATGAAAGCCCAGGAGATAAGCCATGACCGACAATAACCAGGAAATCATTGTCCACGGCCGGGTAATGGCTGTGAATGTCCTTCAGGGAAGCATGCAGGTGCAGTTGGAAGATAAAACATGTATCCCGGTGTGTTTCAGCCCGGAATACGAAGACAAGGTTTTGGACGCGCTACGAGACCATAAAACCAGGCGTCTCTGGATTCGAGGAAAGGGACGTTTGGATTCCGGCGGCCGGATTCAGGAAATTGCCAAAATTGACGAATTGCGCCTTCAAACGGCGGATGACATCCCCTATGATCCTAATGCGAGACCGATCGAGGAAGTAATTATGGAAATCGCGTCGAAAATCCCGGAAGAGGAGTGGAAAAAAATCCCGGCAGACGCCTCGGAAAATTTGGACCATTACCTCTATGGATCACTTCGATGATATTAAAAAGTAAGGTTCATCCGAAAAGTGCGTACATTTTTCCGGGAGCGTGGCCGGACATCGATTCCACGGGTGGGAAAGAGCCACCCGAAATCCCCTCTCCCTCTGGGAGAGGGCCAGGGTGAGGGAAAGTCTTTCCTCGGCGCCGATCCCCTCGGCGGGTTCCTAAACGCTGGGCGGGAAGGAAATTATTCTCCTTCGGTTCAGAGTCAGGGAATAGAAATGCGATTTTCCCCATCCTGTACGCACTTGTCGGATGAACCAAAAGTAAGATGAGTTCGCGCGGTGTATGAACCATTAATTACATTCCTTCTATCAGTTAGTGATCTCGAAAGATTGCCCAAAGTAGTTCATTCCCTCTCCCTCTGGGAGAGGGGTAGGGTGAGGGAAGTCCTGAAAAGGCATAGTACCTATTATTAACGCAACCGGGTAAACAATTTCCTATTGATATTTTAGGATATCTGGATTAAATCCAAATGAACTGAATTCAGGTCAACGAATAGTAATGCCCCCAAAGTCATGAAAAACACCATTCCACTCCCCCATGCCTCATTCATCTCATCTCTTCTGCCAGCCGCTTGCGTCCTGTTCGTCCTAAGCGGGTGTGGCGCGCATTCGCCTTCGTTGCTCAAGGACCAGCGGTCCATCCATATTGCCGTCTTCAAGAACGAAACGGCCCAATACGCGCTCGAGGAGCGGCTCACCCGCTCCATGATCCAGGCGTTCCAGCGCGATGGGCAGCTGCAGGTTGTCAATCAATCCTCCGCCGACCTGCGGATGGAAGGCGTGATCACCGAGGCCCGGGTCACTCCCATCGCCCGTTCCGATCTGGACCGGGCCGTGGGGTATAACATCAGCGTAACCCTGCAAGTGACCGTCCTGGACACGGGAACCGGCCAGCCCCTGCTGAAAGACCGTCCCTTCTCGGCGCAAGGGACCTTCATTTTGACCAACGAACCCACCTTCGACCGGTCGCAGGATGTCACGGACAACCTGTCCGAGCAGGTGTTGAGCGCGTTGATCGAAGGATGGTGAGTTCCGGACCGCCATGCCGAAACGGGACCCGAATATCCTGCTGTTGACCGGCGGTGATGCCCTGCAACTCGAGAAAAACGTGGCCGAAATCGTGAAAAAGCGGTTCGGCGAGGCCGAGGTGGACTGGGTCCGCCTGGACGCTGGCGCGGGCGAGACCCGGCGGGCGATCGAGGAAGTCCGGACCAGTTCCCTGTTCACCCCCAACAAAGTTGTGCTGCTTGGGAATCTCGAGAAGATCCCCAAGGATACTCCCAAAATCAGGGGGAATCTCGAAATCAAGAGTGATCTCGAAATCCTGGCCGGGGCTTTGCCCCGGTTGGGGGGGGACATTCTGTTCCTCATGCTGGGCACGGATATAAAAGACGTCCCCAAGGCGCTGATCCAGGCCTTGGGCAAGGAGCGGGTGCGGGAGGTCCCCAAACCCACGCCGGCGCAGATACGGGCGGCGGTCCTCAAACGCTGCGCGGACCAGCAAGTGACCATGGAAAAGGACGCGCTGGAGTGGTTCATGAACGCCTGCGGCGACAACGCCGAAACCGCCCGTCGCGAGCTGGACAAGCTGTTGCTATGGGCGGAGGAAGAGAAGGCCATCACGCGGGAGATGTGCCGGCGGCTGGTGCAGACCGAGGAGGAAGAGGATATCTGGGCGATCACCAACGCCGTGGCCGCGCGGGACACCGTGTTGGCCTTGAAAACCCTGGACCGCCTCCTGGCCCAGGAGGACGAGGAAATCGCCATCACCGGCCGCCTGATCGGCAATTTCAAGGCCATGTACCACTGCAAGGCGTTGGAGGCCGATAAAGTGCCTTTCGCCGCATGGGCCAAGCGCGTAGGGCGTCAAGGATACGCTCTGAAAATAGCCCACGAGCGGAGCCAGAAATTCACCCTGGAGGCTTTGCGGCGGGACATCCATTTGCTGCGGGTGGCGGATTTGGACTTGAAGGGAGGCAAGCCGACCAATCCCCCGGTCTACCAACGGCTGGTCCTGGAACGCCTGATCCTGGACTTGTGCCAGGCGCAACCGGCCTGCACGGCGGCATGACGCCAGACCGCTTTTATACTATCCTACTACTGGTTTGACTTGGAACACCCAATCCCGTTCTGCGCCCTTTCCGTTCTTCCGCGAGACCAAGTATCATGAACTGGGAAGAGACCGTGGCACAACATTTCGGGCGGTGCGCCTAGTGGAAACAGGGAGTGAATCGGCATGAAGCGACGCACTAGACAACTGGGACTTTGGCTCTCGCTGCTGGGGATCGCCCTTGCGGGGACGGGAGTGGGCCGCGCCGTTGCGCAGCAAGAAGGATGGTGTGAGGAAAAATACATCATCCGGGCCAGCACCATGGACAACCGGGTAACCATGCCCTCCGTGGCCGCGGAGGGAGACAATATTTATGTGGCGTACCGGCAAGGAAACATCAAACTGATTTACTCCCGGGACCGGGGCAAGACCTGGAGTCAACCCGTGGACATCGGGCGGGATTTGCGTGTGACCAGCGCTCCGGCCGTCGCGGTAATGGGCAACAAGGTCGTGGTCGTCTGGCCGGCGCAGGTGGAAGTGGAGCAATTGAATCCCTTCCAGCTTTTTCTGGCGGACAGCGACAACGCGGGCGTCTCGTTCAGTCAGCCCCGGCAACTCACCCAGACCCGGGAAGACACCTTTTCCCCGAAGTTTCTCTTGAACAACGGCCAGGCGCTGTTGTTATGGCTGGAAACCCCCCTGGCCGAGACCCTGGGCCGGATTCCTTCGATTTCCCTGCCGGATTTCCGGCCGGAATCGGTGGAAGATCTCTACAACACCCGGCAGACGCAGGGCGGGTTGGAAGACCGGATGCGCCGGATCCGGACCACTTTCTATGTCCGTTCCTATACGTTCAGCACCGGAACCGTGTCGGCCCCCAACAAGATCGATTTGATCTACGCGGAGAACATCCCGCACATCTTCCAGATTTACGGGCCTCTGAACGGATCGTTGTACATCACCGCCAACCAGAACACCGATATCAAGAGTTACGAATCGAAGGACGGCGGGCAAACCTGGAATCCCTATTACCAGGACCGGCAGTATTTCGATCCCCGCATGATGATGGATTTGAAAATACTGAACGGCCAGCGGGTTTCCACCTGGATCCGCCGCACCCCCGGGCGGGTGGCGGTCAATCTCCGGGAAGGGATGGAATTGAAATCCGTCCCGCTGGCGCCCGAGCATAACGTCCGCTACACGCCCCGGCTCTCCTTCAGTGAAGGGGATACCCATGTCGTGTGGGAAGCCGGCTCGGGGGATGACAGCTGGGTGACGTATCTCCGCACCGACAAGATTCCCCCCACCTCCCAGGTCACCGCGCCGTCCAGCCCCGTGGTGACGGGGCGCAGCGTGGAATTTCAGTGGCAGGGAGACGATAACATTTCGGCTCCCGGGCGCCTGGTGTACGCCTACACCTACGACGACAAAATCTGGTCGGCGCCCAAGCCGGATACCAAAGCCACAATTTCCGCCCCGCCCGACGGGGAGTATCTCTTCAAGGTGCGGGCCGAGGACGTGGCGGGCAACATTCAGGAAAAACCGGCGGAATTCGGATTCAACACCTTCCAATCCGCTCCCGAAACCACCATCACCCAGGCCCCTTCACCCGCCCAGGAAATCAATTCGCGGTCGGTGACCATCGCCTTCAAGGGCGAGGACAACTCCGACAAGCCGGAGCAATTGGAGTATTCGGCCCAGGCCGATGACACCGAGTGGACGGCTTTCGCCCAGGGAACCACCCACACCTTCACCAACCTCGCCAATGGAGCGCACACGCTGCGGATCCGCATGCAGGATTCGCGGGGCAATGTGGATTCCACTCCCGCCGAATGCGCCGTGAGAATCAAGGTGGGGCTGGAACTGGTTCTCGAGGCCATGCCCCCACTCAGCACCAACGAAGAGTTGGTCAAGTTCGGCTGGAGCGCGAAGGACGATAAGGGCAATCCGGTCCAGCTCAGTTACTTTTATCTATTGGACAAGGGGCAGGTGCAGGAATTGCAGACCGCGCAGACCCTGGAGTTGAAGGATCTGGAGGAAGGCCGGCACGTCATCCAAATCTGGGGGCGGGAACCCTCGGGCGACGAAACCCAGAAAGAATCCTTCGCCTGGCTGGTCGATCGCACTCCGCCGGAAACCACGGCCGGATTCAACCGGGAATACAACGGCTCGTTCCCCATCATCCAGCTGCAGGGAACCGATTCCGAATTGCCGGACGGGAGCCGGGTTACACAGCCCCGGATGTTCGAATACCAGATCGGGGATAATCCGTGGGTGAGTTTCGAGCACGCGGGGGCGGCTTACACCTTCGACCGCCCGCTGGCGTTCTACCAATGGGGGTTCCTGCTGAAAATCCGCGCCATCGACGCCGCGGGCAATATGGATCCCACGCCGGCCGTGGTGGATCTGCGTATTTTCGCGCGCACGAATCCGTATCTCTTTTATTCCGTCGTGGGAGTGGCCGCCATCGTCTTGTTGTACTTGCTAAAGATGGTTCTCGGTTTGTTGAGGGGACGGACCCGCCACCGCGCCCCGGTCCCGTCCACCGCCACCTCCTTCGGTTTGAAGGAAGAATCCGAGACGAGCGAAAAGAAGGACATGTTTTCCACTACATCACCGTCCTCTTCCTCCACGTTCAAGTTTGATGATGACGATGACAATTTGGACGATTTGTTCAAGAAAAAGTAAGGTGCTTCCGGTAAGCGCGCACCGGATGGTGAAAAGGGAATCATCCCTTTTCTGGTCCAGGGCGGACACCAACGTTCGCCCCGGCTATATATCCTTACCCTCTCCCTCACTGGGAGGGAGAGGAAATGGATTTTCGGTTTTTTGAACGCATTCCGATTGGACTTGACGACAATCGATAGCCCCCTCGGCCCTGGCCAGGGTTGGCAGGGGTATTATTTCGCCATTTCCAGGACTTTTTTCACCAGTTTTTCGATGCCCACGGCCACGTTGGCGATGCGCGGCCCCAGCATGTAAGCCGGGGTGGAGACCAGCCGGTTCTTTTCGTCCACCACGATCTCGTTGACCGAGGCCGCCACGTTTTCGGCGCCCAGCGTCCGCAACGCCCCCGCTGTCGCCGCATCCGTGCCGATGGTGAGGCGCGGATGCCTGTCCTTGTCGTCCCGCAGCGCCCGGGCGGCCACCACCGGGGAGATGCAGATGGTCCCCACCACCTTGCCTTTCTGGACCGCGTCCCGGATCACCGCGGCGATGTCCGGATCGATTGCGCAGTTCGTATCGTCCACCGCGAAGGTGCACAGGTTCTTCGCCGCGCCGTATCCGCCGGGGAATAGCACCGCGTCGAAGGCGTCCATTTTCAACTCCTTCACGGGCCGGATCTCCCCCCGGGCGATACGCGCCGATTCCACCAGGACATTGCGCGTCTCGCCGGGCACGGTTTCCTTCGTATAGTGATTCACCACATGCATCTGCGGCTTGTCGGGCGCGAAGCACTGGACTTCCGCCCCGGCCTGATCGAGGTACAGCAGGGTCAGCACCGCCTCGTGGATTTCCGATCCGTCGAACACGCCGCATCCGGATAGAACGACCGCTACTCGCGCCATGGCACACTCTCCCTAGGGATTTTGAGGGAAGTATGGGACGCTTCACCGGAGAGTGTCAATAGGCCCCGCGCACGGATGGAGCGGCTGTTCCGGATCACCGGAAGAAAAGATACGTCACCAGCGCGAAGGTGGGCAGCAGCAAGGTGCAGGAATAGAGAAACATATAGCCGAAGAAGCTGGGCATCGGCGTGCCCGCTTCTTCCGCGATCGAGCGCACCATGAAGTTGGGGGCGTTGCCGATGTAGGTGTTCGCGCCGAAGAACACCGCGCCCGCCGAGATGGCCTCCAGGTATTGGGGATTGTCCCGGATCAAGAGGGCCACGGCGTTGGATTCCGGCATGCCCGCGTGGAATTTGCCCAGGGCGCTGCTGAAGAAGGTCAAGTAGGTCGGCGCGTTGTCCAGGAAACTGGAGAGCGCCCCCGTGATCCAAAAGTAATGCGCCGGTTCCTGGACCGCCCGGATCAGGAAGGCCGCCGCTCCCGCCTCCCCCGCCTTGAGAATCGCCAGGCAGGGGATCATGGTCATGAAGATCCCGGCGAACAGGTACGCCACTTCCTGAATGGGATGCCAGGTGAACTCGTTGTCCTGCCGCACTTTCCGGGGAGTGAAGATCAGCGACAGGGCCCCCATCCCAATGAGGATGGCGTCCCGGACCGTGCCCTGCACCGGCAAATGCACGCCCAACCAGGTGTATTGACCCCAGTCGGCCAGTCCGCTCATCAAGACGGCTGCCACGATCCCCAACAGAAAGACGAAATTGTACGCTCCCTCCAGCCGCAAGGATTCGTTCTCACCCGGGGGGGGAGCGGCGTCTTCCTTGCGGTACATGATCCAATCCATCATGAAATACACCGTCAACAACACGGCCGCGCAGACTAGCATGTGCGGGAGTATGTTCAACGTCCAGAAGAAGGGCACGCTATGCAAGAAGCCCAGGAAAAGAGGCGGGTCCCCCAGGGGAGTCAACGCCCCGCCGATGTTGGCCACCAGAAAGATGAAGAAGCACACCATGAAGGTGCGGTTTTTCCGGTGTTTGTTGGCCCGCAAGAAAGGCCGGATCATCAACATCGCCGCGCCCGTGGTGCCCATCCAGGAAGCCAGAAAAGTGCCCAGCGCCAGCAAGCCGGTGTTCACAAGAGGAGTTCCGGCCAGGCGGCCTTTCAACAAAATCCCGCCGGAAACGGTATAGAGAGACCACAAAAGGATTATGAAAGGAATGTAATCCAAAATGTATATGTGCAAGATGGAGTCCAGCGCCCGTTCGCCATAGGCGTACCAAAAGGGAACCGCCAGCACGGCCGCCCAAAAAGCGGTGACTTTCCCGAAATGGTGATGCCAGAAATGGGGGGCGAACAACGGACACAAGGCGATGGACAGCAGGATGCCGGCAAAGGGAATCCCCGACCACAAGGGGAGGATTTCTCCCAAATTCGTCTCCTCCGCCGGGGGGGGCGATGATTCCGCTTCTAGAGAAGGATCACTTTCCAACGGCGCGGCGAGGATATCCGTATCCCGGAGCGGTTCCTGCATTTCGGCCGCCAATCCCCCGGCGGCCCCCATCCACATGCTGAACACGACCACGGCGCAATACCCGATTTTCATGGTTCTCCTGCCTGAGGATTCAACAGTAACAAGCGGCCAGGGGGACCACGATTTTCCTCCCCGTAGCCGCTTTGATTCGAAAAATCGATACGAGGGAAACCGCCGGATGAGAACGGAATCTAGCATTGATAATATCGGTTCATCCGGGCGGATCATACTGGCCGAATCCAAACTGACGCGATCCGTTTCCGCTATCCGGGCGGAGACATCGGTCCGCTCCGGCGAATTCCTTCACCATAATCCTCTCCTCCGGGGAGAGGAAATATAGGACGGATCTCATGGCAACCGGAATGGAGGCCGATCACTCCTACCGGGAAACAAGTACGCACTCGCCGAACGAACCCTGAAATCCACACAACCGCCTGATTTGTTGGAAAATCCTAATCGCGGGGGTGGGAAAAAGCAAGGAATGAGGGAAATCGCATCGGGGATTCACATTTGTACGGCCGGAGCGGCATGGCGAGGGATGGGGATCACAAATCGAATTTGCTGCGCATAATCGCGAACAAGAAAATCACCACGACCGCCAGGAGGAAAATGGGAAGTAGAAATATGGAGGGATTCCGTCGCAGGATTTCGGCGGGAGTCACGCGTCCGACGGAAAAACCGGCCTGCCGGTTTTCCAGGTGGATCTTTTCGAGCAATTCCGGCGTCAGGATCCGGCAGACATAGCCCCAGTCCCCTTCCATGTTCTGCACTTTGATCAGCAGGCGGTTGGCGCCTTCCTTGAGATCCAGGGGGATGCGGTCTTCGTCCACCTCGATATCTCTTCCGCCCCAACGTTCGTGGACCAGGTCTCCATTCAGCCAAATTTTGTCCGAGTCGTCCGCCCCAAAGGCCAGCACGAGGGCTTGCGCCGGGGGTTCGGCCATTTCCGGATAGACCATGACAATCTCCGCATAAACATATGCCACCGCGTGGCTCTTGGCCCCGAAAACATCCACCAAATCCACGATGTTCACCGGGCTTTCATGCAACCGCCATTGGAGTTCCCAGCCGCCGCCGTCCGGATGGCTCATCCCCACCCGCGGCCGGATACCTGTCTCACCGCCCTGGTTGCTCAAGAAATCGAAATCAAACGTCCGGATCTGCTGTAAGGGGCCGGCATAAAACCGTGACAGCCATTCATCCCGTTGCCGGGAGGATTCGCCCCCCGCCCCGTTGCCAGGGGACTGGCTCCGCTCACGCAGCCGTGTTGAATCAGGGCGGGTTTCCTGTACGGGGAACGGCCCGCAGATCAACCAGCGGGTCATGAAGCGTGGGCTGGGAAGATTGGTGTAGACGGGCGCCGTGGCTGGTTCCGGTTCCGCGGTCCCGGTTTCTTCCGCGGCTTCTGGACTGGCTCCCGCGGTCAGGAAGAAGCCGCAGAGGATTTCGCATAGACACAAGCGCCAACCGGGAAATTTCATGGACAGGATCCCTTCATCATGTCAGGTTCTGTTGAGTTTTTCCAAAGCAGCCTTATAAAACAATTTGCGGCGGTTCACCCGATTGCACGGATATTTTGCCTGGCGTCCTTTCCGGTTTCCCTCACCCCCGGCCCTCTCCCATAAAGGGAGAGTGGAGTGGTTCCTTTTGCTATGCGCCCGGGGTATACGCCCTGGGCCATGCTCGTGCCGCGCCCTTGGGCTTGCAGGACGGTTCGGCCTTTCGGTAAATCATTCATTACGAAATCTCAACATACCCTAGGAAATAAAACCACCCCCTCCATCTGATACGCAGGAACGATGGGGGAATTTCAATAAACGGGAAGGATTATTCCAGGTTCGTCCAGGAAGCAGACCGGCATGAGTCCGGTGACTCTTCCCCAATCCCGGATGCTCAAGAGAGGGTGGAATCCTCCCTCCCCAATCCCGCCAGGGCCGATTCCGGTCTTACGATACCGATGCATACAACCGCCACGTATCCCGTGCCACGGCAGTCCAATCCCGCGGGCCGGAGGGATGCGCGTCACGGGGAATTGATGGCCCATCGAGCAGGGCGTTCGTCCATTCCGGAACGTTATCCGGATTTACATACCGGACCCGGTCTCCCAGCACTTCGCGGTGCACGGGGATGTCCGAAGCCAGAACCGGCGCGCCGCAGGCCAGGGCCTCGGAAGCGGGCAGATCGAAGCCCTCGTACAGCGAAGGCGCGATCACCGCGCGGGCGTGGCGGTAGAGGGCGGGAACGGCGTCTTCCTCCACATGGCCGGTCAGCCGCACGCCGGGGAGAGATGTATCCTCCATCATCCAACCCATCCGGCCGGCGATCACCAGGTCCAGATTCAGGCCTTGGCGGCGCGCCTCGGCGTAGGCTTTCAACAGCGTATCGAGATTCTTGCGCGGCTCACGCGTCCCCACGAACAGCAGGTAGGGCGAGTTGATCTCGTACCGGGAGAGGATTTCATTGTCCTGATCCATTTTTTGTGGCTGAAAGCGGAGGGTGTCCAGGCCCAGGGGGATGGAAGTCACGCGGCGGGATGCTGGGAAGAAACGGCGAATCTCATCGGCAACGGTTCGCGAATCGGTGAGGACCGCATCCGCCCGGCGGAGGGATGCGGGGATCGCCCAGGCATAATACCAGCGGCGCGTCCAGGGGATGGTTCGCGGATAGAGGCGGAAGGCCAGGTCGTGAACCGTGACGATCTGCTTGGCCTTTAAGGAACGTAACACCGGCATGATGAACGCGGGGGAATGCAGGATGTCCGGCTGGATTTTCCTCAGCCAGGCGGGCAGGAACCACTGCTCCCAGATAATGCGTTGCCCGGTTCCGCCCGTGGGGATGGAATAAAAACGCACTTGTTTTGAATGACGCCATTCGGGGGGAATGGGAAAATCGGCGGGGATCAGGACCGAGAGAAAAAAATCCGGAGGAGCGAGGTGGATGAATCCATGGATCAGTCCCCAGGCGTACCGGCCGGTGCCGCTGCGGTTGGTGACGGCCAGGGCGTTAAGCGCCACGCGCATGTTCGATCACCTCGCGCAGATGTTGATTCAGTTTTTTGGCCACCCGCTCAGCCGCATACTCGCGTTCCACCCGCACCCGGCCGCGAAACGAGAGATCCTTCTGCAGCCGTGTGTCCTGCTTGAGCATCCAGATCTTGTCGGCCAGGGCCTTGGGTTTCCCTTCGGGGAAGGTGAGGCCTGTGTCGCCGATGACTTCGGGAATCGCACCGCTGTCCGAACCGATCACCGGCGTGCCGCAGGCCATGGCCTCGACCAGCACCCGGCCGAATTGTTCCTGCCAGTTGGGGCGGGTCTTGGAGGGCAGCACCAGGGCGTCGCATTCGTGATAAAAATCGGGCAAAGCCTCATGGGACACGGCGTTGAGAAAGGCCACTTGCTCGTACACTCCCAGTTCCCGGGCCAGTTTTTCGAGACGGAAACGGGCGGGGCCGTCGCCAGCCATGCGCAGGCGGACCTCCCCGCTTAATTCGGTCAACGCCCACAGCAGCGTGTCCAGGCCTTTTTCGTCGGATAGGCGTCCCACGTATCCCAGGGTGAACAGGCCGCCCGCGTAACGGGGTTCCTTGTAGGTGAAACGGTCGAGATTCACGGCGGCGGGCAATTTGTCCCACATCTTGGCGTATCCCTTCCGCTCGAGCACCCAGCCGCCCTTGGAATGCGAGACCAGGATGCGGTCCGCGTGGCGGAACACGTAGCGCTCCATCGCCCGGAACGGCAAGGGGTAGGTCTTTTGGATGTCCTGGTAGGTGTAGAGGATCACCGGCAGGTTGGGCACCTTGCGCTTGCACCAGTAGGTCACCAGCCAGCCCATGAGGGAGTAAGGTTCCTCGATCACGTACACCACGTCCGGCTGAACGCGGTTGAAGATCCGGAAAAAAGCGGGCTGGAAAAACAACGCGCCGTGCATTTTGCAGAAGGCCCGGCGAATGTGCAGGGTGATGG
Organism: bacterium; assembly: GCA_041946805.1. Taxonomy (GTDB): domain Bacteria; phylum Hinthialibacterota; class Hinthialibacteria; order Hinthialibacterales; family Hinthialibacteraceae; genus JABLXU01. Next base: position 6,923 of record JBHGBC010000069.1, on the reverse strand, counting down.
GTTCATCGGCGGCCGGCTCGAAGCGGGTGCGCCGCGGCAGGGCCTGGCTCCACATCGGCACCGTGAGGAGATGGACATCCCAGCCGTGCTGGGTTTGCAGAATCCAGTACGGTTTCCGGTACGATGGATACAAGGCTCCATGCCAGACGATGAGAACGCTCGAACGGGCTTCCATGCCGGATTTTTTCCCCCAAAATACCTTGCGCGCTTCTGCCTTGGGAAGCTACCTGTTCTTGGAGGATCAATCAAGCACGGGGGGAATGAAAGATTTCACCGCATCCGGTTGAGATCCTGGTACCAGCGGTTCAATTTGCGCCGTTCGGGTTGAGGCAACGGCCCCCAACTGCTCTGCAGCCGGATGTAATCGACATACCCTTTTTGGAGCCGGGCATAAAACGCGTCTTTTTCATCTTCATTCATAACCGATATCAAGTGTTTATCCAAATAGGATCGGTCGAGCAGAATTAGAAAGCCCGCCGCCCGGTCCCGCAGTTCATCCCGCACCGAGGTGTTCCAAAGCAACCCCTTCAGCATGGGTATTGTTTTTGTGGCGTGGGTAACGATGGCGTTGGCCGCCGGCCAATATTTCATGCGCTGGGCCGGCGTACGGGTAATCCCCAAAAAAGCCGCGGATGAACCATTAGGTGGAGATTCCATGGCATCGTAGGAATTGCCCACAAAGATGTACGAATATCTCAGAAAAATTTCGATATCGTGAATTTCTCCCAATAGAGAGGAGAGTTGGAAGGCTGTCATCAGCAGATCCGTCCCCGCGGTGGGCAAATGGGAGTGCAAGGCCCCATCGTTCATGATGGCGGTCAAGGGAAATTCGGTACACAACTCCTGGCTGCGGTCGATCACGCGGCGGTCGAAAGCGATTCCGTCCTCCCGGGAAACCTCGCCTTCCTCGATCATCTTCCAAATGGCTTCGGTCATGGGAATCGAACGCGAATAGGAGAGAATCGGCCTGTCATCCCAGATCTCGATCACCCGGGAACGGATGGGCGGATAATCTTTCAAAATATCCTCGTACAATTCCAATCCGGCCTTGCGATCGAAGGATTCGGGAACGGCGGCCTCGGTTTCCGCGGGGATTGCGGGGTAGGCGGAATTTGGTATGGGGATTGTCATCGAGAGCCAAAGTAATGCGTATAAGCGAATCAATTTCATGCTTATCCTCCGACAGGCAGACACATTATGAGAGAAACAAATCTAATTCATTCTTTCTTAACGACTGATTTGAAGAATCCATAACGGATTTCGGTCTGGTGGATAAAAGGCTCCTTGCCGGAGGTTAGTAAGAGTTGTTGAAGAGATCGCAACACGCAATCCATAAAAGATCCGCGTTGATCAGGAGGTACGAATGCGTTTGATGATCATCTCGTGTAGTTGCTGAAAATCAGGGGGTTGAACATCCAAAGGCTTTTTCAACAAATCCTTCACAATTTCGTTCAATTGAATCCGTCCCCGCAATATATTTCCGTTCTGGTCCTTAACCTCTAAACACCGGTTGGCTACGGCATGGAATATTTCCTTGCCGCTTATTTCTTCCAACCAGGTTCCTTGACCATACGTTAGAAGAGAAACATCACCTGTCAATCGTGATAGAATTTCCTCAAATCGAATGGCTATGTTTTGCTCGTCAACTAAGCAAACGGCTTTACTTTTATATATATCAAATTCCTTTCGCATCCGAAGTTGTTCCAAGGCGGCTTCCTTGGTAAGAAATTGGTCCAGATGGCTGAATAATTGGATCCAATTTTCCTTAAGCTTTTCCCGTACAAATAGGATCACCTGATTGGCGGCATCCATATAAAGCCTCTTTTGGGCCTCGTCACGAATAACTTGACACAAGCAATCCTGCGAGACCCTAAGATAACTGGAATTGCTAAGATATTCCGGGATTATAAAATAGTTTTCCAGCTCCCGGCGTCTCCAAACCAGAAGATTGTGAGTTTGAGGATCGGGGAAATTTCTCCAGCAGGCTTCAACGAAGTGATCATCGTAATGATCCCGGTCAATCAGGAAATAATAAGTGGGGTGATGCTTATAGAATGCTTCCGCGGCACTGCGGATATGATACGACGGACCCAGGGGTTTGACATCGATTCGATCCTGGAACAAGGTTCTCAAAACCAGGCGATCAAACGAATTGTCATCTTTCCCTTCGACAAATATTACATGTTTGGCACTTTGCTTTACATCTTCGGGAAGAATTCCTGTTTTTACAGTAATCATCATGCATGCACCGGAGATTCGACAAGGAGCGCGCGGCGGTCTTCGGGGACGGAAGCGAATACATCCTCGGAATGTGTCGCGAGGATGTATTGATTGCCGGGAACTAACGTATGAGCTTGCCTTATAAAATCGCGATGCCATTCGGCGTTTAGATGCAATTCCGGCTCATCGATGAGTACAATTCCAGGCTTCTGTCGAGTATAATACCAAATCAAAAAGTGGGTAGAAATGATTTCTTTTTGGCCTGAACTCAGGCCATCGAATGTGAATGATTCTCCTCCGCCGGTTGGGACAATACGAAAGTCTATGGTATTATCAGGAGAGGGTCGAAGTTTACTGATCGTTCCTCCCGCATATTTCTTTACCAACTCATTCAACTTTTCCAATACTTCGCCTGCTTTTTCATCATCCAAGGTTTCAAATAATTCCGCTTTGCCCATCATGGAACGTAAAATCTCTAATTTGAATGTACTAATTGGATATTCATACCCTGGTCTAAACCGAACTCTATTATATCTACGTCCGCTTACCATCATGCCAAATTCAGGATTTCCTTCTTGCACTTTCCGATAGCTATGAAAATACATGAATGGGGGTAATACAAGAGGATCAGAATTTAATCCAGCAAGGCAGGATTGAAGATATTCAGCAATCTCCTCACGTGAAAGGTATTGTTCTTGTCTATATTTTTTGAACAATTCCAGGTCCCCGGAGCATTCAAAAATCCTATTTTTCCCCATTTTTAACTTGACTTTAGCTGGTTCCTTTTTACAATCAAACATCCCTTCAATGATCGCCGATTCTTTTCCTGCCCGGATCAACAATTCAGTAAGGTCAATTGGGAAATCGTGCCGACGATGAATGATTAACTCCTTTTTTCCAGAACACGCGCACAGGAACAAGAGCGCGCAGGCTTCCAGCACCGAGGTTTTTCCCAAACCATTTTTGCTTCCCAGAACAAAAATATCCGGATCGTCCTTCATCCGGGGGGCGGGAAAATTGATTTCAAATGAATCGAATGCCTTAAAATTTTCTAATTTAAGGTATCGAAGGGCTATGCCGCTCTCTTTTTTCGGATTGGCCATTGGATTAATCCCTTCCCGCTCTTTCTTGTGCCCCATCGATCATCGTCTCAGTTTCTCCAAACCGGATATAATACCATGCTAAAGGATTTTTCGCCAACCGATAAGAGTGTTAAGTCAAGAAAAGAGATCCGGTAAAACAAATATCATGCGCATCGAAAAAATCGTGGCCCTGAACGAGAGCGCCGAGCGGCGGCAGACCCGTGGCGTGAAGGACATCCCCTTCCAGCTGGTGGCCGACTATCAGCCCACGGGCGATCAGCCCAAGGCCATCGAGGAACTGGTGAAGGGCATCGAAGAGAAGATCAAATTCCAAACCCTGGTGGGCGTCACCGGCAGCGGCAAGACCTTCACCATGGCCAACGTCATCGCGCGGATCAACCGGCCCACGCTGGTCATTTCGCACAACAAGGTGCTGGCCGCGCAGCTCTACAGCGAATTCAAGGAGTTTTTCCCGAACAACGCCGTGGGCTATTTCGTTTCGTATTACGATTTCTACCAGCCCGAGGCCTACGTGCCCTCCAAGGACATCTTCATCGAGAAGGAGGCCACCATCAACGAGGAAATCGAGCGCCTGCGCCTGGAAGCCACCACCCACCTCATGGAGCGGCGCGACGTGATCATCGTGGCCTCGGTCTCGTGCATCTACGGCCTGGGCTCGCCGCAAGACTACCGCGAGATGGTCTGCCCCATTGGCGCGGGCGATTCCATCCCCCGGCAGAAACTGTTGCGGCGGCTGGTGGATCTGCAATACACGCGCAACGACATGGATTTCCACCGCGGGACGTTCCGCGTCCGGGGCGACGTGGTGGAAGTGTTCCCCAGCTACGGCGACACGCCCTTCCGCATCGAGTTGTGGGGCGACGAGGTGGACCGCATTCTGGAAATCAATCCCATCACCGGCGAGGTGCTGGGCGAGCACGGGCGCGTGACCATTTATCCCGCGCGGCATTACGTCACCGCGCCCGAACGGATGCAACGGGCGTTGCAGACCATCCAGGAAGAGCTGCGCGGGCGGCTGCAGGAACTGCGCCAGCAAGACCGCCTGCTGGAGGCGCAGCGCCTCGAACAGCGCACGATGTACGACCTGGAGATGCTGCGCGAAACCGGCATCTGCCACGGCATCGAAAATTACTCCCGCCACCTCGACGGCCGCCAGCCGGGCATGCCCCCCAACACGCTGCTGGATTATTTCCCCGACGACTATCTGCTCATCGTGGACGAATCGCACATCATGCTGCCCCAGGTGCGGGGCATGTACGGCGGCGATCAGAGCCGCAAGCGGACGCTGGTCGAGTACGGTTTCCGCCTGCCCTCGGCCCTCGACAACCGGCCGCTGGCCTTCGAGGAGTTCTGGAACAGCATCCACCAAGCGGTGTTCGTCTCCGCCACGCCCACGGAACTGGAACTGGAGAGCAGCGGGAAAGTGGTCGAACAGATCATCCGGCCCACGGGCCTGGTGGATCCCAAGATCACCGTGAGGCCCGCCACGGGACAGGTGGACGACCTCATCGGCCGCATCCGCGAGCGGATCGAGCGCGGTGAGCGCACGCTGGTCACCACCCTGACCAAGCGCATGTCCGAGGATCTCTCCAATTACATTATGGAATTGGGCATCAAGGTGCGCTATCTGCACTTCCAGATCGACACCCTGGAGCGCGCGGAGATCCTCGAAGGACTGCGCTCGGGCGAGTTCGACGTGATCGTGGGCATCAACCTGCTGCGCGAGGGGCTGGATCTGCCCGAGGTCTCGCTGGTGGCCATCCTCGACGCCGACCAAGAGGGCTTTCTGCGGGATGAGCGTTCGCTCATCCAGACCTGCGGGCGCGCGGCGCGCAACGTGGCCGGCGAGGTGATCATGTACGCCGACAAGCCCACCCAATCCATGGAGCGGGCCATCGCCGAGATGGAACGCCGCCGCCGCATCCAGTTGGAATACAACGAAAAGCACGGCATCATTCCCAAGACGATCCAAAAGGCGGTGCGCTCCCTGCTCGAGGCCCGTTCGGCCAAGAAGCGCGAAACGGAAGAACTGCTCTACCAGATTTCGGATTCGGTGGATATCAAGTCCAAGGACAAGAAGGAGGCCATTGCCCTGCTCAAGCAGCGCATGGTGGAGGCGGCCAAGAATCTGGAATTCGAGAAAGCGGCGGTGTACCGCGACAAGATCATGGAACTCGAGCAGACAGGCCTGGGAACCGAGGACCAGGTGCTCGCCAAGATTCAAAAACAACGCGCCCCCCGGCCACGGAGAGGGCGGTGAGTTATTTCGAATCTCCTCCCTTTTTCTTGATCAACTCAAAGCAGTATTCCCCGCCGGGGGTGTATTGGCTGATATCGAGCCAACGGCATTCTTCATAACCCTCCTTGAACACGCCGAACGAGGCCACATGTTCGGGATTGAAATGTTCCTCGTGGAAACAGCCATCCGGCCCGGTTTTGCCGTACGGGCCGCCCTGCCGGATGTTCTCGAAATCCATGACGGTGATTATAGTTGTATCCGCGGCCGGCTCACCCGTCTCTTTTTCAATGGCAAAGATGGTTATGGGAGTACCAGTCGATTTTTTGAAACGAATGACCGGATGGTCTCCGGTAATCTTGGTATCAATCCGGCCGGTCCGGAATGGCTGATCGGGAGCGTAATATTGAAAATAAGCATCGGTAATGAATGAGTACGTGAAATCCTCCACCCAATCCAACTCGAAATGGCCCTGTTCATCCGTGCAAACCGACCCGATATCAAGACCGCCATAATGGAAACCGAAACCTAGATAGACATCGAGTTGCATGTAGGGAACGGGAGCGTTGAATTGGTCACGGACGGCGATGCGTTGCTTTTCCCTCTCGTTGAGTTGGACCTTCCAGGTCAAGGATTCATCCGGATGCACTAAAATCACTTGGCCGTAATTCCAGTTGGAATCTTGACCGGGTTGTGGATTTTGGTTGATTTTCACCTGATCATCGTAATTTCCAAGAATATATGAACCATGAATTTCGGATCCCTTTGCGTGCCAGAGATCGGGATGGTTCCAATAATACGAATCCGATAATTTCCAGGAGTATTGATCGGGAGTCAGGATAAAACGGTAAATCCCATACCCCTTTTTCTCCGGGTATTTGGAATAAGCGATTTCATCGGGGAAGATCAGCGGGGCTGGTTCTCCTTGATCATCGTTGAATGACACCGTAAAGCGGCCGTTTATGTCAGTTTTTCCCAATACCTCCTCTTTGGGCGAGCGCCATAACAAGCGAATGCCATGGACCGGTACGTTCTCGGCCGGTTTCCCATCCGGACGAAGCACTTCAATGGTCAACGTGGCGGAGTGAACAGAATTTGTGGGCAGGAGCAGGACGATAGGAAGCAATAGCCGGTACATCATTTTTATCCCTTCCAATATCATGAAGCAAAGAAGGTGATTTATTTATTTTGACGTTTTGGATATTCTGTTATTCAATAACCGTGAAGAAATTGGTTTGTCCAGTGGCTTTTCATTTCCCCAGCATTCAATTGTCAACCATGGCTTCCCGTAAAACCATCCCCTCTCCCTCGGGGAGAGGGATAGGGTGAGGGAAAGCCTTTCGCTACGCTTTCGGCCTCTTTTC
>JBHGBC010000068.1:0-29017 GCA_041946805.1 bacterium | reverse complement strand
GGGGGGAAGGGAAGCGGCCGGGGGAGTGGAACCGGATTGGGGCTGCAGGATGACAGGCGGCTCCGATTCCAGCAGGCCCTTGATCTGGGCGAGCAGTTCCCGCTGGCGGGAGCGAGTCTCTTCCTGGGTTTGAACAGTGCGGTCCATCCGCATCTGGATCGAGTTGAGGTCTTGATTGATATCCGACAACTTGGGCTGGGAACCCGCGCAAGCGGTCCACCAGGCGAACCAAAACACCGCCGGCCAAAGTCCGCCGAATCCCCCCAGAGGCTTGGTTGTGACGCGGCCGGAACGGTGAGGAAAACCGGGCGCGCGGGAAAAAGGCAACATCCCCAAACTCCTCGATCTCCACCGCGGAACTCACCCATTCGTCAACGCGCTCCACGGAGGATCGTTCTCTCTATTAAATTAACGGGATCGGCTATCCCCTTCAAGTCCGCGCCCGGCCTGAGAAACTGAAGAACCCGGGGCAATTTATACAATCATCAAAGAACTGTCATCCACGCGCACACGGGATTCCCGAATCAAGGAATCCGCCGGCTGAATGCCTTAGGGGCATATGGCAATGTGATCCCGCGCGGAACTTTTTTCCGGGGAAGAGAGAATCGGCCGCCGGATGGCATTCAGTATAGCAAGCCCTCACGCAACGCTTGGCATTTTTTTCTTTCGGGCTACTATATCCTCTCACGTGGGGGCTTTGCTCTGCCGGCGCGCGTCGGTCAGGACTTTGCATACCTCCAGGCAATGAACCGAAAATTCGACGATTTATTGACGGAAGGAGCCGATCATGGCCAAGGGCAAGAATAAACGCAATCATCAACTCCGCTGGCGTTCCAAAAAGGCGAACCACCGCAAACGCCCCAACAATAGCCGGTAGGGCGAATATTCATTTTCAAGCGGTTATTTTGGAGGGAGAAAGCGAAAAGCGTTCTCCCTTTTTCGTTTAAATCGAATTCAATCCCGAAGGGATTGAATGGGAATAGCCGGGGGTGACAACCCCCGGTAATATTCCTGAAGATATCGACCCCGCAGGGGTCGAATGGGGTATTCAATCCCTACGGGGTGGGTATTGATTCTTTATATGAAACCGTAGGCTATCGCCTACGGCGATTCACATGGATCCCCTGCGGGGATGAAATGCGGTTCATCCGAGAAGTACGTACCTAATGAGGTAAAATCGATTTCATTCACTCCGGGATGAGGGCGGAAACCAAGGTCCGCCTCTAAAACAAATCCCTCACCCTAGCCCTCTCCCAGAGGGAGAGGGAACTTTGGGGGTGGTTTTCATCGATCACTTCGAAGAGATGCGAACCGGCGATCTGAAAAAAGGTACGCACTTGCCGGATGAGCCTGAAATGCTTTGTCCGGATCGGAACTTGTGGGTAAAGATCAGCACGAGGGGAGAGGGAGTAGAAGAGAGAGGTTATGGGCTTGCGCCTGGAATTTCACCAAGGGTGGGGGGCTAGTGGAGTGGCGACCGGGGCGTTGCCCTTGGCTAAGCCAGGAATGCCCCTGCGGGGCGTTTGCAGGCAAGCGGCCCGCATCGCACACGGGTGTAGGCAGATCCGGTCATGATGCCGGTACCACAAATTTCCACACGCAATCCAGACTGGAGGAAAAGGAGTCGTTATCTCCGGCCAGCCCAATTGAAAACGGAACACGCTTTCGTAAAAACAAGTACGGTGTGACCGGAGGCGTTCAATATCGGAATTTCCCGTCACGGGCTTCGTAATGGGTGGAAGGATTGTGGATTGGATCTGTCCGTGTCAATGTCAGTACATCATCCATTCGGTCACAGGAACGGGAACGGCAAAGGTGATAATTCCTTTCGGCCAATTATGGAATCCGCCGTCGACCATGTCGTTCCAATTGATCAGCGACAAGCCATCGGCCGCCCGTACGCCATCCGTGTAGGCGCATAGGTTCAGCAGCCACTGATCCCCCGCTTTCACCCAATGGCCTTGCGCGTCTTTCTCCAGGATCGCGTTCAATCCATCGTAAGGGACTTCTTCCATGGTCAAGTTCCGGGTCTCCGTGGTCTGTTCCCCGGTATCCGGATCGATAATGGTAAAGGTCACCCACGAGGCCGCCAGCGTGAATTGCGAAAAGGGAAACGCCACTTCGATAATCGGTTGGGCCACCACGTCCGTTCCCAATTTGGCTCCGGGGATGGCATGTTCTTGCGCGGCCAGCATGAAGGTCTTCACTCCCTTTTCCTGGGCCAGGGCGGGATCGGTTATCGGCTGCCATTCGACGGTGTAGGTGGGTTCGGCGTAATCCGGAGGGAATACCCAAGTTGGCGCCCCCGGGTATTTCGCGCTGTCCCCGGCATAATCCGCGGAAAAGAAAGGCGGTCCCGACGGCCCCCGCACCCCGAAGTTGGAAGGATTCACCACGTTGCCGGCGGCATCCTTCAACTCATGCAAGGGAAAGTAAATGAAATGATAATGCGCGGGCGCCAGGGCGGCATCATTCCCCAGATCTTCGGTCCATTTCGGCACGATGAATAATTCAAAATCAATGCATTGCCCCATGTTCCAATTGTCCGCATCGTTCGCGACATCATCCTCCAGCAAGGCGAAGGGAGGATCATAGGATACCTCTTCTCCCGCGTTGGGATCCCAATACATGCCGTTCGAATTTACATACTTCAGATCGCCGGTCATCACCACATACAGGTACTCTTCATCCCACAGGGCGCGCCAGCGGTAATTCGTATCGGCTGGCGCGCTCCAGAATTCCTCGTAGTTCCACTGGTGCCGGGTGCCGACGAATTCATCCGTCCATTCCGAACCGGCCCATTCCGCCTCGGAAAAATTTCCGTCGATCGTGGGGGAAACGCCACGGACTTTGTTGACGGTGTAGGTTCTGATCTCTTGGCCCATCACCGGCAACACCATCGAAACGATGACTACGAGTGACATGACCACGGCCAAACCGCGAAGTTGCATACCCGTTCTCCTTTGTTTTCATGGATGCCAGGAAAGTACGCATTAGTCAAGAATAATCAATAATTTCCTGGTTCAATGCCACTATCTCATATCCAGCCCGGCATGTCAATATTTTTCTTGAAAAATCAGGAATGTATAACACGATACAGGTGATTGAATAGTAGTAACTTTTCACCCGCATGCAGAGATGGGATGCCTTTTACCTTTTCCGGGCATCCCTCATCTAACCATCCGAATTCAGACAGTAACTGTTTACCGGTTTGCAGTGCTGCTTTTGAGCGCCAACGGCGAGGCATGAGTATAGCCCGGGGCGTAAGCCCTGGGAAAAGGATGACAACAGGATTATTTCCCTCTCCCTCTGGGAGAGGATCAGGGTGAGGGAAGCCCTGAAAGGGTGAAATTCATACATTTTCTGCAAAGGAGTAAACAGTTACTTCAGACAAACCTCCGCGTCCTCCGCGCCTCTGCGGTGAATCCCTTGTCCTTTCGTCCGTGTCTTAAAATTTTCCGTCGCGGGCTTCGTAATGGGTGGGCTTGTTGTGGGTGGGGCCGCCTTGCTCGAGCCAATGGGCCACCCATTCGGCCGCCTGTTCGACGGCCACCTGGGGAGGGCCGAAGAGGCCGGCCGCGCGGGAGGCGTTGCTGAGGAGGGCGGTCGCGTTTTCTTCTCCCTCGAACACCGGCGCTTGGCCCAGCCGTTCGCCGAACGCCTCGGCCAGGCGGCGGATGGAAAGCGTCTCGGTTCCCGTAATGTTCAACACGGCCGGCGGGCTTTGACAGTGATCGAAACACCGCAATATCCAGCCGTTCGCGTCGCCTTGCCAGATGACGTTCACGTAGCCCATGGCCAGGGGAATGGGAATCCCCGCGCGCACTTTCTGGGCCACGTCCAGCAGGATTCCGTACCGCGTCTCCACGGCATAGTTGAGCCGCGCGATCAACACCGGCGTGCCGTGTTGCTGAGAGCCATACTCGAACATCCGTTCGCGCCCCAGGCACGACTGCGCGTATTCGCCGACTGGGCCGGGGGGATCGGTTTCGCGCGCGCCGCCAGAGGCCACCGGGACCAGCGGATAGACGTTGCCCGTGGAGAAGACCACGATGCGCGAATTCCGGAAGCGTTCGGCCACCATTCCGGGCAGATAGACGTTCATGGCCCAGGTCAGCCACTCCTGGCCGGTGGAGCCGAACTTGCGCCCGGCCATGAAGACGACGTTGGGCGCGTCCGGCAGCCGTTCGAGGGCCGCGCGGTCCAAGAGGTCGGCGGCGATGGTTTCCACCCCGCGCCGCTCCAACGCCTCACGCAGGCCGGCCTCCGAAAAGCGCGACACGCCGATCACTTGGCGCGTCACGCCCGCCGCGGCGGACGCCCGTTGCGCCATGCGCGCCAGCGTGGGGCCCATCTTGCCGCCCACGCCTAAAATGAGGATGTCGCCCTCCAGGTGCGCCAGGGTTTCGGCCACGCCGGACGCGGGAGTGGAGAGCAGGTCTTCCAGTTCGGTCACGGATTCAATACGGGAAGGAAATGGCGGGCGGGCGGTCATGGCGCGGCTCCCTTTCGCGCGAAGGAATATGGATTTTTACGTAGCATACCGAATCGGACAGAAAGAAAAAACCCGCCTGGGACATCCGGCCCGCAATTTCCCCAAGGAATGGGGTTTCACGCCGCCGGATTTCTTGATACAGTATGGTGTCTCTGTACGAATACTAATAAAATAAAAGCGGGTGCTGGAATTGAGCCATCTCCTCTTGATCGGCGTGGGACCGTTGCCGTTTTACCAATCCGACCACCTGTACGGATTCGGAATCCGCGCATGGCAGTTCGCCCTGCCGCTGCTCGACGCCGGGCACCGCGTCACGCTGGTAACCTGCGAGTTTGGCGTCGAGCGGGACAGCGAACTGGCCGTCAAGTACCGCTCCAATCCCTGCCAGTGGGCGGCGATGGAGCATTTTCCCCTGCCGCAGCCCAATCCCCGCAATTTCAACCTGCTGCTGACGCGGATCGAGGAAATTTTGCGCAACGCCCAGCCGGATGGCATTGTCGCCGCCGGATCCACCATCGCCACCAACCTGGCCGCCAGCCTCAATACGCCGCTGCCCATGTGGATGGACATGTTCGGCGATCTCTTCGCCGAGGTGCAGGCCAAGACGCCCTTCACCAAGGCGGACGAGGAGATCGAGTACTTTCACCAGGTGTTGACCCGCGTGCTGCTGCGCGGCGACCGGTTTTCGGTGGTTTCCGAGATGCAGCGGGGCGCGGCCATCGGCCAGTTGGGCCTGATGGGCCGCCTGAATGAATACACCCTGGGCGAGGAACTGGTGTGGACCATCCCGTGCGCCATGAACGGCAAGGTGGCCCCGGTGTCCCGCCGGCCGTTGCTGCGCGGCAGGCAGGTGGAAGCCGGCGACTTTTTGGTGCTATGCAGCGGGGGATTCAACACCTGGACGGATGTCGATACGTTGTTCGAGGGCGTGGAAGGCGCCATGGCCCTCAACCGCCGCGTGCGGTGCGTGGTCACCGGGGGGGCCATCAACGGGCACCACGAGGAGGGTTTCCAGCGTTTTCGCAACCTGATCGCCAAGAGTCCTTACGAGCGGCGATTCCACCTCCTGGGTTGGTTGCCCACTGCGGATGTGGATCAAATCACGCTGGAATGCGACCTGGGGCTCAACGTCGACCTGCCCATTTACGAATCGGTGCTGGGCAGCCGCAACCGCCTGCTCTTCTGGCTGCAATGCGGCCTGCCCATCCTCACCACCGTCAACACCGAGATTTCCCAGATCCTGTCGGAACATCAGATGGCCCTCGGCGTGCCGCCGGGCGCGTGCCGGACTATCGCCCAGAAGATCCACGAGGCGGCGATGGATCCCCTCGAGTTGAAAAAACGGGCGGTCAAGGCCAAGCGGTTCGCCTTCGAATATCTGACCTTCGAGGAAACCGCACTTCCCCTGGTGCAATGGGCGAAAAAGCCGCAGCGGGCGCGCGACAACCTGGAACGCGAGCGGTTGACCGCGGGCCAGACGTTCAACCGGATCGACGCGCTGTGGCGTTCGTGGGCCTTTCCGGAAGAGGACGCCAGTCCCGATCCCACGATCCCCCGGCCGCACAAGCCGGTGATCCATACCCGCCCCCAGGGGAAAAGCTGGTGGCAGCGCCTGCTGGGGTATTGACCATGCCGCGCGTCAGTGTCCTGATCCCCCATCACCGCAATCCCCGGCTGCTTACCCCGCTTTTCACCTCGCTGTACAAAATGGATATGGATCCCGCCCAAGTGGAGTTCGTGCTGGTCGACAACGGCTCCACCGACGGCTCGGCCGGCGTGGTTCACCGCGAGTTCCCCGCCGTCAAGATCTTTTCCCTGGGCCGCAACGAGGGCTTCGCCCCGGCGCTCAACAAGGCCGCCCGCGCCTACGAATCGCCGTGGCTGTGTTTTCTCAACAACGACGTGCAAGCCGATCCGGATTGGCTGTCCAACTTGTTGCACGCCGCCCACGAAATCGACGCGCCGTGTTTTTCGTCTCATCTCCTCAACTGGACCGGGCGGCAAACGCAGTTCGCCGGGGGATGGATCAATATTTTCGGCAAGGGATTCGAAAGCAACGAGCTGCGCGGCCCGCGGCCGTACGAAATCTTCTTCCCCTGCGGCTGCGGGATGCTGATCCGCCGCAACGTTTTCCTGCGCGCGGGGGGCTTCGACGACGATTATTTCATGCTCTACGAAGACGTGGATCTCGGCTGGCGGCTGCGGCTGCTCGGCTATCCTGTCTACCTCGTGCCCGGCGCGCGTCTGCTGCACCGCGGCCACGCCTCGCTCAAGGAAGTGCCTTACGCCGAAAAAGCGCTCTACTACGAACGCAACAGCCTGGCAACCCTGTACAAAAACCTGGCCGCCGATTCGCTGGCCGTGGTGCTGCCCCTGGCGGTGCGCGAGGCCCTGTTCCGCGCCAAGGGGATCAGCAGTTTCGATCTCCCGTTCCGGGTCTCGCCCGACGGGACGGCCATCCTCGAGGCGGTGCGCGCCTTTTTCGCCGCCCTGCCGCGCTGGAAGGAGAAGCGGGAGCGGGTGCAGGCCGCGCGCCAGGTGGAGGACCGCGAGATCTTCGAACGCTTTTTCCCCAATCCGACGCGGCTGTGGGCGTATTCGGAGTTTCATTACCACCGGATCCACCATCCCAGCGTGTTCCCCATCCTCGAGGACATCTTCCAGCAGGCGCGGGAAGGGCTGGGGCTGTGAGGGGGGGGCGTGGAGGATCTAAGTGAAACTGGTTTGTATAAATCCTGTAAATATAATATCTTATTAAATAATTTCATAAAATAACATTAATTATTTACCAAGATATGATAATTTGGGGCTCATCCGACAAGTACATACAGGATGGGAAAAATCGCAATGCAATAACTAATGACCGGACTGCAGTGCAGCTTTTGATCGCCAACGGCGCGGCATGAGTAGCCCAGGGCGTAAGCACTGGGAGGGATAAAACAACAGTAATGAATCCTCTCTCCCTCGGTGAGAGTGTTAGGGTGAGGGAAGACCCGCAAGGAATCAATACCTTCATGAAATTCTGTAATCAGGTAAACAGTTACGAAGGATTTAACCATGGACTGCATCGCCAATCTTGCTCGCCTACTCGCTGCCGGGATTCCAAAGGATTCGAATAAGGACGATTTGACGGAAACTATCAAAAGTGCGCTCGACGCGTTATTCGGGGAACGGTATCCCAAGCGAACGGAACGAGCCCCGCGGGTGGTTTTGATGCCGGATGAAGACCAGGTTTCTTTCGCGGGTTTCATTCATCCCGATAGTCCCACCAGCGGCGTCTATGGGGGCATGTCCCTGATCTGGTTTCCTGTTGGTGAAGAACAAGAACAAAAAGCCGGTTCTTTGCTGACTTTGGTTTGTGGTACTCGGGGCCTGGCTCCGGATGAACAAATCCTAGGACGCCCGGGTCACGCCCGCTATCTTCACGCGATGCGCCGCTACCTGGACTCCACGCAACAGGTCTCCATGTGGGCCAAGCCCGATCCCACCAACCTATCCCAATCCTTTCCGCGAATTCAGGCTGGAGTTTGGTCTCGTTTTGAAAGTGTAATCAAACGGTATGGGAATTACATCTATGCCGCGGTCGAGGTCCCTGAAAATCTTGAGAAGGCACAAGTGGTGATCTCCTCGTTTCTGGATTTTTATGCCTGGGAGCGGGGCTGGACACCGATGGCCGCCGCGAAATCCGATTTCGAGGATTTGATCAATGCCCTTCGTTCTCATTTGTTCCCGTGTACTCATCTAGATCCCCTTTTCGCCTTGCTGAGGGAACGCCGGTTTGTCATTGTGCAGGGACCTCCGGGAACCGGCAAAACCCGCATGGCGGTTGAAATGCTGAAGAAGAAATTTCAAAACCACGGGATGTCAATCCAATTCCACCCGGCCGTAACCTATGAAACCTTCATCGCGGGGATCACTCCCGATGTCAATAAATCCAATTTGCAATTCGAGATCAAGGCGGGCTGGTTAGTTCAATCCATCCTGGCTGCGCATGCGGATCCGTCGCGAAATTACTTGCTGCACATCGATGAGATCAATCGCGCCGATTTGGGGAAAGTGCTGGGCGAAGCCATCTATCTTTTTGAACCCCGGGAAATCGGGAGTGACGAAGAGCGCGCGATTCAGCTACCCTATCCCCTTCCGGATGGAACCCGATTCATTCAGATTCCCCAGAATTTATACATTCTGGGTACGATGAATTCCGCCGATCGATCGATTGCCATTCTGGATCTGGCCGTGCGCCGCCGATTCGCTTTTGTGGACCTGTGGCCGGATCTGGCTGTGATCGAACGGCAGGGCATCCCCCTGGCTACCGAAGCTTTTGGCCGACTCCTGGATATTTTCACTCAGTTTGCTCCCAACGATGCCCTCGTCCTGATCCCGGGGCATGCTTACTTTTTGGCGGGAAACGAAGGTGAACTTGCGCGGCGATTACGGCATGAATTGATACCTTTGCTTCACGAATATTTGCTGGAGGGACGCCTGGGTATGTGCGAATCGGAATTGCACGCCTATCTGGATTGGCTGGAGGGGACAATCGCGAATCATGGCCCGGAAGCGGAATCCCTCTCCTGAACCGAGGGTGTATCAACATCCCAAGCTACAACCTTTGGTGCGCCTTTCCGACCAAGGGAGTCCGGTGGAGGTAAGCCATTTGTTGGGGGATTCCAAACGCCAACCGTTACGGGGATCTTATGCGGAGAATTTTCTCGCGGCCAATTCACACTCGTTGGCCGCCCTGAACATTTCATCGGAACTTGCCCTGGCCAATTATGAAATGACCGTGCGATTACGCCCAGGTGGGGTTATCGGCGCGGTACCGCTCTACGCTCCCGATACTCGAAAAATCACTACGGGAGTCGTCGTGCGGCCGCGATACGATTGGGATGGCATCGGCCTTCTGTTGCAGCAGGTGGGATGGTCGGCGGCCCCCCGGATCTTATCATTGCCATTGGTACCCGGAAGCGCGCGTGAAGTGCCTCCCTGGGTGTTGGCAGGACCCATCCTCACTCGTTTGAGCCGGCTCGTAAAGGAAATCCGCCGAGGATTCCGGATGCGGGAAGAAGTGCGCCAAAGTCCCCGCGGGCAGATCCTTTGGACTCGGTATGCGACAGAACTGGCCTCCCACGGAGCGTTTCATCAACTCCCTTGCCGCTTTTCAGACTTGGGACCGGATCTCTTGCTCCAGAGTTATTTGCGGTGGGGAATAGAAAAGGTGTGGTTTTCGCTGATCCCTTTCAGCAACCATGACACCATTGCGCGGCATTTGGCCCTTGCCGCCGAATCCCTGTTATTCGAATTGCGTCATATCCGATCTCAAGTGCCCGATCATTCTATTCTGGATCGTTGGCTGCTGTTCGAAGGATTGCCTTCCGATTATCTGCGTGGCGGACTCCAGGCATTGGGCTGGTTGGTGGATGAGCGCGGATTGGGCGATACTAGTGAAAACGACGGTCTGGCCTGGTGTCTGCCCATGCACGAGCTCTTTGAACGCTGGGTGGAATGCCTGGCCCGGCTTTGGGCTCATCAATTTGGCGGACACGTGCGGTCGGTTTTTGCGGGAGAGACGACCATCCCAATTCGCTGGAGCCAGGCAGGGCAGAGCAGCCTGAAGAGTCTCGCGCCGGACATTGTAGTCCACAACGGAGATCATGTACTCATCATTGATGCCAAATATAAAAGCCATTTTGAGGAACTGGACGACCACCGTTGGGCCGAGATGGGCGAGGATCTCCGCGAGCAACACCGTCATGATGTCCACCAGGTCCTGGCCTATGCCGCGCTTTTTGAAACCGCGCCCATCACCGCGATGCTGGTTTATCCCATGCAGGAAACTACTTGGGAACGCTTGTCGCGGCGGGGCCGTGCTCTGGCCCAGGCCGAGCTAAATCATCACGGCCGGACTTTGACCTTGGCCTTGGCCGGCCTGCCATTGAAAATCCCGCCCGGCGCCCGGGTAGATGACTTGATTGCCTCTTGGGACCGCCTGCGCAGATGAATATTCACCTGCCCTCCTCCCCCCTCCCCGCTGGACAGCGTCTTCCCGTTATGAAAAAATCACCCCCGGGTTGGGTCCGGCGGACTGCCCGGGGAATCCGGCGGGCGGACGCGTGAACCATGGGAGACGCGTGAACCATGGGAATTGAGGAGGACAGGGACGTGAATTACAAACGCATCATCGGGATTCTCATCATGTCGGCCGCGGTCACGGCATCCGTGGAGAGCCAGGAATACATCCTTTTCAACGATTTCGAGATCGAAATCGGTACCTGGAGCGGCTGGGCCCAAATGGCCGATTACACGGTCCCGGGCGAGCCCGTCCATGGCGGGGAGTACGCGGTAAAAGTGGAAGCCCTCCAGGACGCGGGATGGACCGACGCCCGCGTGGTGTTCCCCGAAGGACTCGACGCCACGGGGACCGACCAGTTCCGGCTGTGGGTTTATTCCGACCAGATCTTCCGGCTGCGCGTGGACCTGGGTGTGGAAGTGGTACTGGGCTTCCGCGACTATGGCCCCAGTGACGTCGGGAAGTGGAAAGAAATGGTCTTCTGGTACACGGAAGAGCAGGGCAAACTGTGGGCCGACCTGCTGGCCAATGTCAACTCCCTGCGCATGTGGATCAATCCCGACGCGAGCACGATCGAGGGAGTGGAGGTCCCCGCCACGTTTGAAGGCACCATCTACTTCGACGACATGCGGCTGCGCAAACGCGTTCCCGTCGAGCGCGAATACCTGCCGCTGATCGGCTTCAACCGCGCGGCGGACGCGGATCTGGTCACCCTGGCCGGCGGCGGGACCAGCGCCGAAGTCAACCTCTCCGGCAATCCCGCGCCCACCGAGGGCGCCGGATTCCTGCAATTCGTTTGGACCGCGGGCTGGAACGAGAACATCACCATCAACCTGCGGGATTTTCCCGAATTCCGGAACTACGACCGCATCCATTTCGACTTGTTCGTGGACGGACCTTCCGATTGGGGCGGGGTATCCTCGGTGCTGCGGGTGTCCTGGACCGACGCGAACGGCAACGGCCGGGGAACCGGCTGGACCACGCTGGATGAAACGATCATGGGAGGCGGCAACGCGGTGGGCGCCTGGGGGGAATTCTCCGGGCAGTACGGGCCGTTGAACGACGAGGGCTACACCCGCGACTGGCTGCTGCCGGAAATCGCCGGTGTGTACGACGACCCCAACGGGACCATCACCCTCACGCTGACTTCGCAGGGTGGCGATTCCCTGGACGGCGTGCCGGCGTACCTGGACAACATCCGCCTCTCCCGCCCCAAGGGCTCCGCGGTGCCGGATTGGGAGTTGTGGTGATTCTTCCTGGCGATTTTTAGTGTCGCCAAGCCATTCCTTCCCCTCTCTCGCCCGGGAGAGGGGAAGGAATTGTAACTTATTTTGCATTGAAGGTAAAATGGATTGCCAATACCGGGCATGGCATCGTTGTATTTCATGTTTTCATGGTGATGCCCAGGCTGGCTTCGCGCGCGCCATTGGCGCATGTAAAAAAGTTTCGTGTACCGGTAATGGTTACAATTAGTTTATATAGGAGCCAGCCATGCAACGGAGCGGATTCACCTTAATCGAATTGCTGATCGTGGTGGCGATCATCGGCGTCCTGGCGGCGATCGCCGTGCCGAACTTTCTGAACGCGCAGACCCGGGCCAAAATCGCCAAAGTGGAGGCGGATTTCCGGAACCTGGCCACGGCCATCGAGCAGTACCGCATGGACAACAACGACTACATGCCGTACTCGGACTGGGGAGGCTATACCAATCCCAGCTACCTGAACGCGTTGTCCACCCCCGTGGCGTATATTTCCTCCGCGGACAGCATCTGGGATCCGTTCCGCCGCCGGCAGGAGAAGGACGCGGATGGATACTGGAAGCCCCGCTACGGGTACTTCGATCCCCATGATCAGGCGGTCGCCTGGTTCATGGTGGGCCCCACGTACCAGGGCACCGTTTTGCCCGGACCGTTCAAGTATTGCCTGAACTCCCTGGGGCCGGACAACCTGCAGGGGGTGGAGGGATCGTATGTGGAATCCATCGGCCATCCCGGCGCGGCGGGATTCATCCTTTACAACGCCAGCAACGGGCTGAACAGCTACGGGGATATCTACCGGTTCGGGCCGTGAGGGGGGAATGATTGTTGAAAAATAATTAATTGTATCATATAGTTCTAGATAATGAAATTTTTATTTAGTCCTTTGGGGTTTTCCATTATATTATTTTAATATGAATTTCGAGAAAGATCATGCTTCTGGACTCTTCTCAACTAGCCTATATTAATTCAAGGGAACGTTTCACTCGGCTGTTGGCTCCTGCGGGAACAGGAAAAACCATATGTATTTTGCACAAATGTGCAGCTATACTAAGCGAACCGGAAATGAGTAATGCAAAATTTCTTATTATCACTTTTACGAGAGCTGCCAGAGACGAATTAAAGTCAAGGATTGAGTCGAACGATTGTTTTGGAATATTGAGAAATCGTTGCATGATTGAAACTCTAAATAGCTGGGGGTATCAATATTTGAGGAGAAATGTGAATGGTAGATTGCGCTTACTTGATTCCGATAATGAAAGGTACTTTCTTTTCAATAATATTTTGAGGCCAATTTGGGCAAAAAGCAAAAGATTGACAAAAATATTTGAGAACAAAAAATATGCTTATAAAGATATTTTGTCGATTTTCGATATTCTAAAAACCTTGGGATTTCGACATGATATGCTTGATAGTATTCCTGAACATTTAGAGTGGATAGGAAACAGTGATCTTGAAAGATTTTTTAAAAAAAATATATTCGAACCTCTATGCACCTTGAAATTATTAGGTCAATCAATCGATGAAGTTGCCAAAAATTTAATAAATTTTTCCAAATTTTGGAAAAAGTGCACGGATCACTTGTTCTTGTCTAATATAATCACTTTTGAAGATCAAAAATATTGGTGCTTGATTCAATTGGAGAGAAAATATGAAAATCGATGTATTCCAGAACCGAATCGCTATCATACGGTTTTCATAGATGAGTTTCAAGATATAAATCCTCTTGATTTGTTTCTTATAAAAAAGATATGTGAACTACACAAACGTGATCTTTCTATTGTCGGAGATGATGATCAAGCCATTTTTGAATGGAGAGGGGCAACTCCTCGATTCATTGTGGAGCCTGAATTGTATTTTGATGAAAATTTCAAGACATTCATACTTGAGAAGAATTATAGATACCCTAAAAATATTGTCGAACTTTCAATGAGATTGATCAATCACAACACTTATCGAATCACTAAAACGATTATCCCGACAGTGCAGGGCGAGGCTGAGGTAAAAATTATTAATTTCCCGACCCACCTCGATGCGTTGAATTTAATATTGAATCATGCGTCTAATTCGACCAATCCCAAAGAATTGGGTATCATTTCAAGAAAAAAAAGTCAACTTATACCCACCCAAATCACGTTAATTTCAAATGATATATTTTTTTATGCAAAAGAGGATTTAAATATCTTATTAAGCCAAGCATATGAAGGAATGAAAGATATACTTGTGATGATTGCAACAAAAGATATTGATCGTCATCCAAATGATGTAATCAATAATTTTGTGACTTGCTGTAATTATGTAAGACCTTTCCCTTTGAATTCCCAAGATAGATCCGCAATAAAAAACGCTTTATACCAAACAATGCCTAAAAATACCAATGAAGCAGTACGAGTATTAATGGAATGTCATGGAATTCCTCATAATTTACGGGATGAATTATCTTTTGGAGTTGGAAACTTACTCAGTGCTGTAACGGTAACACAAGCAATAGATTTAATGAGTACAAATATGAAAGGTCTTCAACAGAATTATGTTCGGTCAGAAGATGACATATTTTACAAAGATCCTCCATTCATGTATTTGGCGGAATATGCCAGGAAATATGATGATAATTTTATGGAATTCATCAAACACATACAAAAAACAATTGCAAAAGTGCACGAATCACTCAATCAAGGTGATGATGTTATTGATCAGGAGATCGAAGCTCACGTCCATTTAATGACGGCTTACAGAGCCAAGGGAAAAGAATTTGAAAATGTTATTGTGCTTGATGTAAATAATGGCATATGGCCTATTAAATATGCGGAGACGAGGGAAGAGTTAGAACAAGAAAGACGATTGATGTATGTCGCATTAACGAGAACAAAGAAAAAAATACTATTTATAGTCGTCAATAATATTCTCGGATACAATACCAGCCCTTCCCCTTATTTGCACGAAATGGGATTGATGTGATATCGCTTTGCAAAATAATTACGCCGAATCAGATCACCCTCCCCCCTCCCCCGCCGTGTACTCCAAATCATCGAAATAGACCGTCACGCTGTTGCCGTCGATCCAGGGGGTGCACAGGCCGAAGCGGTCGAACGTTGCTCCGGTGGGGCGGGCGTCCAGGCCAAGGTCCAACACGCCGGTTTGATCATCCAGGGTGACCGTGATCCGCCCGCGGCCGCCGGCGCCGG
Organism: bacterium; assembly: GCA_041946805.1. Lineage (GTDB taxonomy): Bacteria > Hinthialibacterota > Hinthialibacteria > Hinthialibacterales > Hinthialibacteraceae > JABLXU01. The sequence continues at coordinate 14,014 of JBHGBC010000068.1, read as the reverse complement.
CGGGATCGTACCGCAGAGACCAATCGTGAACCCGGCGGTCCGGATAGATCCGCGGCGCGGGATTGGATCCACCGCCCAGGTAGCCGGAAATTTCTCCATGAACGCGATAGACCGGATAAAAGTAAAACCCGTCGCTCGACGGCCCTTCGATGTTAATGCCCACATAGTCCATGGGAATCGATTGGTTCTGCGCCGGATTGGAACGCAAACTCCAGGTGGAATTGTAAAAACCGATCGACGCCGTGCTGTCCGAAATCCCGCGGATCATGCACACTTTTCCCCGGGCGAGGAGCGGAGTGTCCAGCGTCAGCCTTCCGATGCGGTCTCCATAGGCCGCCAGGCGGGCCAGCTCGCGGCAGTCCCCGCGAAAAATCAGCCCGCCCAGTTCGCCCGGCGCGCGGCCGCCGGCCCAATGGGTTGGGCTCCAGCCGAAATCAAACCGCGGGCGGGTGTCCTTGGTTATGTATGTAATCCGGTTGTTTTTCTGGTCCCAATGGGGATCATCCGCAAAGTCGAATTTCTCCCCGTTGATGTTCACGTCATCGATCCAGGCCTGTCCGGGACTGTCCCAGGTTTTGGGAATCGGCAGCAAGCCGAAATGGGTGAAGACAGCCCCGTCGTCGCGGTGATCCTTCGAGATCTCGCAAACCGCCGTTTCGCCATTCAGGGTGAATGTAAGTTTTCCGCCGCTTTCCGCGCCTTGGGGATCATATTGAAGCCGCCAACTGTAGGGCCGGCCGCCGGGGATTTCCTTGGGGCGGATCCTTTCGCCCGGCGCGATCTCGCCGATCAACCCCGCATTGGCGCGCCAGCGGGCGGAAGCGTATTCGATATGGCAGTGAAAGACATCGCCGCGGCCGTTGATCCGCGCCACCAGCGTGTTCGGCGTGCGCCATTCATTCAAGGTGTTTTCGTTGAAGAAGCCCAGCAGAAAGTGATTCGCCCCGGTGGCGACATGGATCCGGCCTGAGGCGCTGAGCGGGTGGTTCCAGTCGAGCGGAGCCGGCAGCCGATAGCCGTAAAATGCCGCTTCGCCCGCCGGATTGAGAAGGCCGCCGATTTCACCCGGCTGCCCGCCCGCGAAATGGGTCGCGGCGCTGTACCCGAAATCCTGGGTGACGGTTTTGGGTTCGAAATGCGTCCCGCGGTTGTTGATTCCTTCCCAATTTGGCGGTTCGCGGTCGAAATGCTCCTCGCGGATGGTGGTCTCAGCCGTAACGCAGAATGGAAAACTCAGGGTTAGAAACAGAATCAAGGCATTCCAGGCAAGTGAGAGTGAAGTACTTTGGAAAGGAGGGGAGGGGGGTATCATTCTATGCATGCCACTACTCAACTCGTTACTGTTTTGCAGAAGAGTTTTTGAGCGCCAACGGAGCGTTTAAACTAGCCCAGGGCTTTGGCCCTGGGAGGGTCACAGCCATGGCCTTGAATTCCCGCTCCTTCTGGGAGAGGGTTCGGGTGAGGGAAGCCCTGAAAGGGCGGAATTCACCCTTTCTCTGCAATTGAGAAAAAGTTACCCTCAATTTATAAAGATGTCATCCCCGTGAAAGCGGGGAGCCAGGCCACGGGCCAGGGTTGATCCACCAGTCTGCTATAAAGCCGTCCCCTGAAGGGAACTCTGGTCATATTCGTGGGCTATACTGCGCTTTGAGCCCATCCTACAACTTCAAGCCCAGGAGGCTAGGATCCGGCTGGCGGCGGGAGGCCTTCAAAACCTCCTCTTCGGTGGATAGTACCGTGATATGCTCTTTGCCATCGATCACGTGCAATTCCGCGTTGAAGATCACCCTGCGGATATCAGGGAAAAGTTTCAATTTCCTGGACACCAGTTTTTCCAAGACCGTTTTGAGATGTTGGAAATCCACTTCGGTCATCGCGGTATTGGAATTCATATATAAATTCTTGATTAGAAGGAATTTCATTTCTCTTTTTTCCTTGGTGAGAAGCGCGAGATTCCAGGCGAATGCCACATGACTCATCGCATTTTGCCGGTCTTTCAAGGTTTTTCCGCTGCCAATGTAATCTCCACCCATTTCGATGATCATTGCGGAGACCTTCGGCCCGCCGAAGGATTTCCCGGGTTGGGGATTGGATTGTTTGCGCTTTTTCTTGCCGCTCAAGTCAGTTTTCCCTTCAATCGTAGAATTCCTTCATGTTCAAGTGGATGAACCGCTTTTTGTTCTCTCGCCAAACATACAGAGCATACGGATTCCTTTTGTAACCATAAAGCACGAAGCGATGGCGAAAAGCGATCACGGCCGGATGGAGTTTTTGTTTCCGGAGAATCTCAAGCCGTTCCAGGACCGCGGAGTCGTCCGGCGCGTACTTTCCAATGTCGAGTTCATGGTCAAGGCCGTTATATCCGGTTCCCACGACCAGCGCGCCATTGGGGTATTCGGGGACAAGGTCCTTCATTCCATCCAGCGCTTCAGCGATGAATGAGTAATCTTCAAATTCTGACATGGAACTGTTTCATCTTCCAGGCAGTGCCTGGTTTTAATACCCTGGCAGTCACTGGCCTTCCGTTAAAGCATTCATCTTCGAAAACTGCAAATTTATTCCCTCTTCCTCTGGGAGAGGGCTAGGATGAGGGAAACCGTGTAATTCATCCTCTATATCTGTGCAATCGCGTAAATGGATACCTCAACTCAAACGCAACATATATTGGAGAACGCCAACAGCGCTTGAAAACCGAGTTACTATCCTTCGGCTTCCTTCCGTTTGGGGCGGCGCTTGGCCTGCTGGAGAAGAATGCCGATGAAGCACAGGGGCAAAAAGAGGATGGGGATGCGGAGGGTGTCGGAAATGATGTAGCTGCCCACGCAGGCGGTGATGATCATCAAGATCCGCTTCTGCAGGTACAACACCAGCAGGGCGAGCAGAATGGCCGCCGCCGCGGGCCACAGGTTGCCCACCGTGCGGTTGAGCGGTTCGAGCACACCCGCCCAGGTCAAAAAGCGGTCCAACAAGGCCCGTTGCTGTTCGTCGAAATACAAGACGTATAGAATTCCGGAAAGCGAACCCACGAAGATCAGCACCTGGAACAGTTTCTTGGAGAGCAACAGGGCGCAGATCCCCATCACCGCTCCCACGAAGAGCGCCGTGTAGGGATTGTCGGGAAACAGGCGCGCGTACTTCGGATCGACGCGCGGGACGAGATCCAGCAGCGCCGTGTACAGGTTGAAGCCAAACAGAAAACCCAGCCCGAAACCGGCTGCCTGGATGCCGAACCGGACCAGCACCCATCCGAAGGCCAGCAGACCCAGGCCGATCGCCAGCATTAGAAAAAATTCCGGTGTCATTTGTGCGTTCATGCTTCCCTGCCGATTTCCAATTCGCGCAGCACTTGCCGGCATTCCCCGTCGGAAGGGTTCAACAAGGCGGCCGCCTGGTAGCAGGCCAGCCCTCCCGCCAGGTCGTGAAACTCAAGTTTGGCGCGGCCCAGAAGCTTCAGCGCCTCGAAATGGTCCGGAATCCGGTTGAGGCACTCTTGCAGGTGCTGGGCCGCGGCCTGAAATTGCCCTTCCACCAGGGCTTTGTAGCCGAAAAAGACCGCGATCTCCGGACAGTCCGGATCCACCGCCCGCGCCTGTTTGATCAGCGCCGCCGCCTTGGCGTTCTCGCCCTGGTCGTATACCATCCGCGCCAGGTGGGCGTACGGACGTCCCTGGTTCCGGCGAATCTTCAACGCGCGGGTGTAAAAATCCAGGGCATCCGCATTGGCTCCGGCCATTTGACAGGCATATCCCATTTCCACCAGCCCTTCCTCGAACTCGTTGTCGAGGGCCAACGCCTGGGCGAAGTATTCCACCGCCTCCTCGTACTGCCCGGTCCGGTTGCACGCCAGACCCAGGTTGTACCACGCCAGGATATCCGGCGCGTGCTCCCGCGTGAACGCCAACAACGCATCCTGGGCGCGCTTATAGAGGCCTTTGCGGGTGAACGCCATCCCCAGCAGGAGAGATGCCTCCCGCGCCACCGCGGGGATCTCTTTCAAATCCAGTAAATGGATGATGGCTTGATCGTATCGTCCCGCCGCGTACAGTCCCGCCGCCTCGCGCATCGCTATCCGGGCTTCTTCCTCGGGACCGGGCTCCCCGGCGTCCGGATTTTCCCCCTCCAGGGCGCGCATGACTTGGTTGAATCCCCGTTTCCCCATCTCCGACTCGGGATCGGCTTCCAGGCATTCCTCGTAGTAGATCTTGGCTTTCAGGTATTTTTTCCGACGCCGCAGGATATCGCCGGCCAGCGCGTAGAACGGGGCATGGCCGGGCTCCACGGCCATGCCAGCCTTCGCCAGGGCCAGCGCCTTGCGCGGCTGATCCACGCGGAGGTAATAACGGATCAGGTCGGTCCGCACCCGGGTATCGTGGGGATTGAGTTTCAGGGCCTTTTGCCACACCTGGACGGCTTTCTTCCCCTCGCCCGCCTGTTGCAACGCCCGCCCGTAAGCCCACCGCACTTCCTGGTCGTTAGGGAGAAAGGAAACCACCTTTTCGAACATGGAAATCGCGTCCGCCATCCGGTTCATTTCGGTGTAGATGCGGGCGATCAGGAAATACACGTCCGGAAAATCGGGATCCAACAGGAGGACTTTTTTCAGGGTGGTTAACGCTTCACCGTAATAGCCGGCGCGGTAGAGTTCGGCCCCTTTGCGGTAGTACGACAAGGCAACGGTTGGATCGGCCATCGGAGCTACGGGTGTGAGGCGCTCCCTCGATCGGGACAGGAGAACCCATGGTCGTTGACCGGATAAATAACAAAATGGGCGATACTGGACTTGAACCAGTGGCCTCCAGTTTGTGATACTGGCGCTCTAACCAACTGAGCTAATCGCCCGTGCCTGTTCGAATGGCTTGATTATAACCGCGCTTTCTCCTCTCCGGAAGCCGCGAAAATCCCCCCGCGTTTCCGAAGCATTCTTATTGTGGACGGATTTCCCCCAAAATTCAAGCGGGAAGGCGGCGATTTTTGGGGGAAACATCTTCAAGGACAAACACTCCCATGGTAAACGATCCTGCGTGGCCTTTAATCCCGCAGGATGGATGGAGTTGAATGACATCGGCGAGGATGGGATGATGGCTGTTCAAATCCGCTCCCTGGTTCGACTCCTAAAACCAATCATGTTCTTGAGGCTTGATAAAAATTCTGAATTTCCGTATTTTCGAATATACTGGAAGCGGATCAAGCGATCACAGGGATCTATTGGTGGGTTGGCACGAAAATGCCCTGCGTACTTTTCGGCACAAAATTTGCTATATAGAATGATCCCAGCAGAGTGATCAAGGAGAGAATCATGAACAAGAAAGAGACGGTTCTAGCGGGTTTAGCGGCAGGGAGCAAGTGTTGCCATACGTATACGCCTGTTCAAGTTCAAAAAATGTTCTTTTTGATCGACAAAAATATTCCTCAATATATTGACGGCCCTCAATTTGATTTTAAACCGTATGATTATGGACCGTTTGACAAGGAGGTCTATTCAACAATCGAAGATCTCGCCAAAACCGGTGACGCCATCGTGAAATTCGATGGCCGGAAAAACCTTTATGAACTGACCGAACAAGGTTTGGAGAAGGGAAACGCCATCTGGAATCAACTCCCGCCCCTCGTGAAAGAGTACCTCACGAATGTTTCTGAATATGTGCGGAGCTTGAGCTTCACGGAATTGGTTTCATCGATTTATCAAGCCTATCCGGAAATGAGAGTCCATAGCGTATTCAAAGGGTAGAGATGACTGCGATTGTTGGCATTCTTTGTACCGATGGGGTGGTGGTCGGGGCCGACAGTTCGTCGACCAGTGCTGTTTTCAATGAGCGTATTATCGAACAAACAACCGAAAAAATCGAAATAATAGAAAATAAAATCATTTTAACGGCCACTGGTTCCGTCGGTCTGAAGCAACGGTATCATCAAATCATCCAAGATTTTTACAAAAATCATCTATTTTCAAAAATCCGAAAAGTCAATCAGCAAGAAATCGAAATATCCCATATACAGATCACCAAGGATTTGTGCCGGTGTATGCTTGACGATATGAACTCAACGCATTTGAAACCCGGTGGATTGGGTGCTTTACTCGCTTTCCCATTAGGAACGAATCAATTTTTATGTGAATTTGCGGTGGAGGATTTCCAACCTGAAATTAAAACACCCAATTCCTGGTTTGTCTCAATGGGATCGACCATCCATATTACCGATTCATTTTTGGCATTTTTAAAAAGAGTTTTTTGGGAAGAAAAACAACCCGATTTAGCGGACGGCATTTTCGCGGCCACTTGGACGATTCAGCACGCCATCGACGTGAATCCGGGAGGTGTCAACGGCCCGATTTCCATCGCGACCTTGTCACGGAATAAAAAAGGGGAATTCATTTCCCGAAAGTTAGAGCGAAATGAAATGGATGAGCACCAACAGAATATTGATGAAGCCAAATCCTACATGAGAAAGTATTTGGATCAGCATCGCCTCCAATCTATCCGCCAACCTCCTATGCCACCCCAAAGTAATTAATCGCAAAAGAACCGGTAACGCCTTGAGCCTCGCTCATTGATCAAACCAACCTTCCCATTTCCGTCATCCCCTCCCTTCCCCGTCATTCTCTTCGAAAAACGGCCTTCTCCAGGTATACTATACGTTTCCACTGTGAATACCGGCCGATTTACCCGGGCCTGGAGGCGTAAGAGATCACATGGCGTCTGTCAAGCCTTTAATCGTGCAAAGCGACAAGACCGTTTTCCTCGAGGTGGACTCGCCCGCCTTCGAGGAAGCGCGCGACACCCTCTGCGGATTCGCGGAATTGATCAAGTGCCCGGAACATATCCACACCTACGCCATCTCCCCCCTGTCGCTCTGGAACGCCGCCAGCGCCGGGCTGACCCCGGACGATGTCCTGGAAGGACTGCGCCGCTTTTCCCGGTATCCCATCCCCGAAAACGTCGAGCTCGACATCCGGGAATACATGGGACGCTACGGCCGCCTGGTGCTCGAACGCGAGAGCGGCTCCCTGGTACTGCGTAGCCAAGATCCATTGCTGCTGGACCAAATCCGCCGGCACAAAAACACTCAGCCGTTTGTCGAGGAACGCCTGGACGATCGGACGCTGAAAGTGGGGGGGGCTTACCGCGGCCGACTGAAACAATCACTGATCAAACTGGGATTTCCCGTCCAGGACCTGGCGGGTTACGTGGAAGGCGCGCCGCTGGAATTGTCGCTCTCCCCGGCCTTGGAGTCGGGCGCGCCGTTTCAAATGCGGGATTACCAAAAGGCGGCCGTCTCGGCGTTTTACCGGGGTGGCAGTGCGGCGGGCGGCAGTGGGGTGATCGTGCTGCCCTGCGGGGCGGGCAAGACGGTCATCGGCCTGGGCGTCATGGCCGAACTGAAGCGCCAAACCCTGATCCTGGTCACCAACATCGTCGCCCTGCGGCAGTGGAAACGGGAAATCCTCGAAAAAACCACGCTGCGCGACGCGGACGTTACCGAGTACAGCGGGGAACGCAAGGACATTGGTCCGGTGACCATCGCCACCTACCAGATCCTAACCTACCGCCGCCCAAAGTCGGAAAAATACCCGCACCTGGCGGTGTTCGAATCGGAGGACTGGGGCCTTATCATCTACGACGAAGTGCACCTGCTTCCCGCCCCCGTGTTCCGCATGACGGCCGACATCCAGGCCCGGCGGCGGGTGGGCCTGACTGCTACCCTGGTGCGGGAGGACGGCCTGGAAACGGACGTTTTCAGCCTGATCGGCCCCAAGTGCTTTGACATCCCCTGGAAAGCGTTGGAAAAACAGGGATGGATCGCCCAGGCGCAATGCCACGAGATCCGCGTCCCGCTGCCCCTTGAACAACGCCGCGAGTACGTCATGTCGCCCCTCCGCGCGCAATACCGCATCGCCTCGGAAAATCCCTTGAAACTGGACGTGCTCGAATCGCTGCTGGAACAGCACAAAGAACACCGCGTGCTGATCATCGGACAATATCTCAAGCAACTCAAGATCGTGTCCGGCGCCTTCCATATCCCCCTGATCACCGGACAAACCCCCAACATGGAGCGGGAAAAACTGTACGAACAGTTCCGGCAGGGGATAATCACCCGCCTGGTCGTCTCCAAGGTGGCCAATTTCGCCGTGGACTTGCCCGAAGCCAACGTGGCCGTCCAAATCTCCGGCACCTTCGGCTCACGGCAGGAAGAAGCGCAACGGCTGGGACGGATCCTGCGCCCCAAAAGCGACGGACAGATCGCGATGTTTTACTCGGTGATCACCCGCGACAGCAGCGAGGGGGAATTCGCCCAAAAGCGGCAGCGGTTTTTGACCGAACAGGGATACAGTTATCATATTCAGACCATGGAAGACGTGATCAACGGATCCCCGGCCTCCCTGACCTCGCAGACCGGATAGATGCATGAACCTCTTTACCCTTCTGGCGCATTTGCCACATGATCAACTCCGCCGCCTGGCCAACGAATTCGGCATCACGGCCGCTTCCCCTTCCAAGCGCACTCTGCTGGATTCCCTTACCCTGAAGTACCGCGATCCCCATTTTCTTTCCAACCGCTTGGATGAATTGCCTTCCCGCAGCCGGATTCTGTTGCGCCGTTTGGTGTTCTTCAGCGAACCGGGCGGCGAATCGTTCCCCTTCCCAGACGCCTCGCCGAACGCCGGTCCTTCTGGAGACTCCCCGGTGAACCCCATAACCCCGTTGCTGGAATCGGGCCTGTTGTTCCTGGATCAGACCGGGCCGGAAAAACGGGTGTTGTTCCCCCTGGAAATCCGCCGCGGGCTGCGCCCGTTGTTTTGCTCGCCCTTCGCGGCCCTGCGTCCCCGCGCGGAACGCTCCCCCGAATCCGTATCGCCGCGCGTCCCGGCGCTGGAAGCGGTTTTCCACTGGCTCAGCCTTCTGTCCCGGCGGAAGGCGCGCATCACCCTAAAGGGCGCCATCCCGCGTCGGTTCCTTGAAAAATGGCTGGAACGTCATGGCCAGGAGGCCGGCGCCGAAGACTTTTTCCCGTTCGTGCTGGATTTCACCCGGGCTTGCGGGCTGCTCCTTTCCCGCCACGGAACCTATCTGCTGGCCCCGGGCGCCGACGCGTGGTTCTCCCAGGATGAACGTCAATTATGGAATGATCTTTGGAATTATTTCCGCGGCTCGATTCTGGTTTCGGAACCGGAAATCCAGGGTGTCTTGATCGCCCTCTACGCGGCCGAAGACTGGGTACGTCAACAACAGAAATTACCGATGTTCCTTGTGGATGACTTATTCCAGGCGCTGGCTTCGAATTCCCGCCCCGATTCGGAATACCCATCGCTGAACCGTGTGATCCGATGGCTGCGGTGGCTCGAGTTTGTGGGCATCGTCCAGCTGGGACGCCGGCAGACGCCTCCTACGTTCACCCTCACCCGTGCGGCGGCCCGCCTGCTGTTCGACCTGGACCTGCCCGGTGGCGAAACCATCCCCGCTCCCTGCATCCTGCAGCCCAATTTCGATTTGCTGATCCCCCCGGGGGTGGGGTATGGCACTCTCTGGAAACTGGAGCAGACCGCCGAGTTCCGCCGCCGCGATGTGTTTACGGAATACCACCTCTCCCGGCGGAGCGTGATGTCCGCCATGCGCCGGGGCTGGAGCCGCGCGGAGGTGCTGGGATTTCTGGAGGAACTCACGGGAAGCGCTCTGCCGGGCAACGTCCGCTACACGCTGGAGGAATGGTGCGCCCGCTATGGCCAGATCCAGCTGCGCCGGACCGTGCTGGTGGAATGCGCGGCCGCCGACCTGGCCGAGGAATTGGAACACGTTCCCGAGGTCCAATCCCTCTTGGGCCCCCGCATCGCCGAACGCTTCTTCGCCGTCCCCGAATCCCGGGCGCGCAATCTGATCCGCCTGTTGCGCGGCCGCGGCTACGAACCCTCCCCCGTCCCCCAGGCTGCCGGGAAAAAGAAAACCTCATGACCGCCCCGGGCTAAAACCAATCCCCTCAACACTCTGACTTCAATTATTTCTACACAATACCCAAAATAATTCCTGCATAGGTTGAGCGGGTTGTGTGCGGCGAAATCCACCGGTATCCCCATTTCCTTCCTCCTCCCCGCCGGGGATCCAGCTGAATAGCCGTAAGTTTTGACCTAGGGCTGTTATAACCCGTGACGGAAATCAATTGATCGAAAAATCATCCGTCATGAACAACTCCCGGAAACGGCGGTAGGCGGGATCGTCAAGGATGTCCGACTGCTCCAGCACCGCCTGGTAGTTCTCGAACTGGGCGCTGAACATCTTATTGACCTTCAGGCGCTTGGAGGAAAGGTCCTCCTCCTGCCCCGGCATGATGATGAAGCGCTTCTTGGGAATCTCGAAATCGGAGAGGCGCTCGTAGGCAATCGTAAACGAGCGCTTGCCCTCGGCCTGGAAGACTGGTTTCTTGTGGATTCCCGACCACCAGAGGATGAACTCGCCGGTCCGTTCGTAGAAGCGGATAATGTCCCGCGGGTCGTCCGCGCCCGCGTGCTGCTGATTTAAAAACGTGTCAACGAGCTCCCGGCTGGTTGAAACCGGCAGGAAACAAATCAAAATCTTGGTCAGATAATCGAGGGCCAGGGGATCCGGGATCCAATGGTTCAACAGAAACGAGCGGCCCAACAGGTTCCGGAACAGGCGCACGAGCTCCGGATACGCGTCCTTGAAGTGCTGCCGGGCAAGCACGTCCCATTGGCTGTCTGTCGGGTGGATGGATGAGTTCAGGTTCATATCCAACTCCCAGAATCTATCGTAGTATTCAACGTATACCATAAGGCTCCATACCTAAGAGTTTATCAAAAAACCGGCGGGAGTTCATCGTCGGTTTCAAAATTTTTGATTTAGGTGAGGTTCTGGAGACTACCCAATCATTTCGAGAGTTCAAGAGGGAGACCTGTCAACCGCCATGCCTGATGCCACCGGATCCTGGAAAGATTTTTACCGCAAGCGCTACGCCGGACAGTGGGAGGCGTTTTCCGAAGCGCTTTCCCGGCAGGCGTATCACGTGAAATATCAGGACCTGTGCCTGGCGCCCGTGCGGAAAATCCAGCAAGGCCGGGTGTTGGAAGTGGGCGTGGGCCGGGGGGATTTGCTGGCCCGGTACCCAAGTCATTCGAATGATCTGTTCGGTTGCGACCTTTCGGAAGGCAACCTCCAGGCCGCGCGGGCGCGCTTCGTGGAGGCGGACCGCCCGGTGCACCTCTGCCTCGCCGATGCTGAACAGCTGCCCTACGCGGACAACCGTTTCGACGCCGTGTACAGCCTCAGCGTGCTCTGGTATGTTCCCCACCCCGAGGCGGCGGCGAGGGAACTCTTTCGCGTGGCCAAGCCGGGGGGGCTGGTGGTCTTCGACATGCTGAACACCTTCCACGTCACTACGCTGAGCAACCACGCCTGGCGCGCTGTCTGCCGCTGGTTCGGGCGCGAACTGGGCCACACCTCGCTCTCCACCCCGGGACGGCTGGCGTGGGTGGCGGCGGAATGGGCAGAGGAGTTTCACATTCAAGGCAATTACCTACTCCTTCCTGCGGGGATGCCCGTGCTCCAGGAAATGGGGAACTGGTGCCGGTTCGTCCCCCGCCTGGCCTACGCCATGACCGAAGGCCCCGCGCGGATCCTGGCGCATAAACTTCTGGTGACGGCGAGAAAACGATGACCATCCGCGTGCTGCTGTTGACCACCGATTCGAAAATCTGCGGGACCGAGCGGATGATCTTATCCCTGCTCCGCCGCCTGGACCACGGCCGCTTCACGCCCTTCCTGGCCACCATGAAAGGGCCGGGCGATCTGGTCGAGGCAGCCGCGCGGCTGGGTTTGGAGGCCCTCAATCTGGAGATGGACCGGGGCTTTTGGCAGGGGTTGCGGCGCTGGGATAGGATTCTGCGGGATTTCCAGCCCCAAGTGATCCACGCCTTCCTGCATCACGCCAACCTGCTGGCGCGGTTCACGCGGCTGCTGCGCCGGGACGTGCGGGTGATCGCAGGCATCCGCACGGTGTACACGGCCGCCGCCTACGGCCCGCTGTACGGTTTGAGTGAACGCCTGACCCATCCCCTCGATGACTTTTTCGTGGCCAATTCCGAAGCGGGCCGGCGCAGCCTCCAGGACAACATGGGGCTGCCGGAACGCAAACTGGTGGTTATCCACAATGGATTGGAGTTGTTGGAAGAAGAAATGGATTCGGCCCGAATCCGGCGGGAAATCCAGACGGAATTCGGTCTGACCGGCAGCCACCTCGTGGTGGGCATCGTGGCCCAGCTGCGGCCTCCCAAGCGGCACGATCTGCTGCTCCAGGCAGCCCAGGATCTGAGAGAACGCTTTCCCTATCTGCGGCTGTTGATCGTCGGCGAGGGAGAGATGGAAGCCGCGCTCCAGGAACAAGCGAGACAGGCGGGACTGGAAGACCGGGTGATTTTCACGGGCTACCGGAATGACGCCCGGCGCTTGCTGCGGGGCTTGGACCTCTTCGCTCTGCCCTCGGAAGTGGAGGGCGAACCGGTGTCGATCCTGGAAGCCATGGCGGCCGGCCTGCCCGTCGTGGCGGCGCGGACGGGCGGCATCCCCGAGATGGTGGCGCACGGCGGGACGGGATTGCTGCACGCGCCGGGCAGCCGGAAGGGCTTGCGGGACGCCCTGGCGGAACTGCTCGCCGCGCCGGAAAAGCGCCAAACCATGGGCGCGGCGGGGAGAGAGCGGGTTGCACTCCTTTTCTCGGCGGACATCATGGCAAATCGGTTTCAGGAATTGTATGAGAAATGCCTTAATTCGTAGGATGGGTTAGCATAGCGTAACTTATCAATAGTACAACTACTATCCCCATCATGGATACACCTCCCACCCCGCCGCGCGCGAGGGGAGATGGCTGTCGAAGACGTAAATCTGGCTGTTGGCTCCCTCGATGTAGAGGCGCTGGTTGTCCGGCGAGAAGGCGGCGGAGATCATGGGCGATTCCATGGCGTACCGGAGGATATTGGTGTCCGTCCGGGCATGCACCAACGTGGGGACGCCGTCCCGCTCGGTGACGAAATACTCGTCGTCGGATGTGAAGGCGACATCCCGGTTGGATGTTAACTTCCGGGGATGGGAAAGATCAATGAGAAAAGACTGTGGAGATTGAACATATCCTTCCTCACCAAGGTAAATCAGTTCATTATCATAAAAATGTCTGGCTATAACATAGTTGCCTTGAGGAGAAAAATATATCTCATGATATCCTAATCCTAAAATTTGGCGTAAATCGGAATACTCTTTACCGGTGTGTGAATTCCATACGCGCAACATTTCGTGCGCGTAATAATCATGAAGGTAATGGGTCACTCCGACTATATATCGTTCATTGGGTACACAAGCTTTACCTAAGAATTCCCTTTCAGGAAACTCATCAATCCAATCCTCGCGATGGAAATAAGCATTCTCTAAAAATATCTTTTGATTATCCACGGTGACCGATGAAGCATCATGTATTAATCCATCACATCGTTGTTCATTCCATAGCTCATGCTCATACATTCCATGTTGAAAATCAAATCGCAAAACGGGATCAATATATTTTATATTTTTTATATCATATTGCACAAGATATGACTTATCAATATAATATGTGAATGAAAGGGGATGTGACTCTCCTCCTAATATCAATAGTGACACAAAATTTATGTTCAAATAAACACCTTCACATTTCATCCATAAGATTTCGGGTTGTCCTTCACCCGAGTGTGCTTCCATGTTCGGCACGGGTGGGAGAATAGTTTCGACTGGACTTAATTGCGCTAATGAAGTGAGAACTGATGAAAGAAGGAAAATAAATATGACAACGATTATTTTCATGGTTAATAACCTCGTGATCACATGGTTATGTTAAGCACATAAATGACATTCGTTAGTCTTTCCAATTTGTATATATATTGATGCCTGTGGATATTTTATCCCCAGGCACTACGCCAAAGATTCAATAATCATGGAGTTTGAAATCGTAAAGTGAGTCTATATAAATCCTTATCGAGGGCGAC
>JBHGBC010000067.1:0-29076 GCA_041946805.1 bacterium | reverse complement strand
GTGGCCAGTGCTCCCGCGGGTGATATTGAAAGCAAGGGCGCGGTGAAAGCGGATGGCACCGGCTGGATCATCGAATTCCGTCAATCCACGGCCGGATTCGTGTCCAAAATCGGCTTTGACATCGCCATCGATGACCGTGACACTCCGAATCAGGACAACCGGGACGCTCAATACCGGTGGAACGGAGATGTCGATGGCGGATGGGATAACGAAACCCAGTGGGGGATTCTGACCTTGGCGCCGGTAGCCTCGGGTCTGGTTCCCGAGAGGTGGGAATTGTACTGAACCTTTTACCTCCCCGGTAAATAAGGGTAAATCAGAGTCATTCTCTTGAGTAATCGGCCCGGAAATTTCGGGCCTTTTTCATTTGTTCGACGCCTTTCGCAATCGAAGTGTTTTTCCCGCCGCGCGCGCCAGGGGGAAAAAATCGACCGGGTTATCTTGACTCCAACATATGTTATGATACCATAACAAAAATATTATTACCATTACAACAGATAGGATTTATTAAATCGATTCATCCATGCCAAACTCAATCATTCGAAACCGCTTTATGAATGGCATTGCCCCGGGTAGGGTTTCCGCCCCACAGCGCGCCTTTACCCTTATCGAGTTATTGATTGTGACCGCCATTCTCGGCGTTCTCAGCGCCATCGCCGTGCCCAATTTCCTCCAGGCCCGCCTCCGCGCCCAGACCGCCAAAACCAACGGTGACCTGGACGCCGTGGCCAAGGCGGTGATGATGTTCCGCCTGGACCGCAACCAGTTTCCTCCCGCGACGGACAATCTCGGCGAAAGTTTCCTCTCGGGGAGGATGGATTTTGCGTTGATCGAGGAATTCGTGACCTTCCAGACGTCAAAAGCCGGAACACCAGTGCCCTGCCTGACCTCGCCCATTTCCTATATCGCCCAAGCGCCCCTGGATCCTTTCTCGGGCAATCCGGTGTTGCCTTACGGCTACGCGGGCGGGCGCATGGGTTACATCATCACCAGTTTCGGCCCCGATCGCGATCAGAACGAAGGGATCAACGACCTGAACCACCGGGGCGACATCGACGAGCCCACCGCCTTCATCCTGGCCGACGGCGAAGAGACGGAATACAGCCTCATGGCTTCGTTCATGGGGACTTCCACGCGCCAGCGGTCCCCCGCCCTGCTGCGGAACTATCTCCACGCCCGGACATACGATCCATCCAACGGCCTGGTTTCCAACGGCGACCTGTGGCGTGGCAGCCATTGAATCTTTTTTTCCCCCCATATTTTGGGAGTGGTCAGGAGGGGGATGCAAACGGAAATACGACTCGAAAATTTAAAAACCATTGATCAGCTGGAAGATGATCGGTTCACCACCTGTTTCATCCCCGAAGGGGATTCATTGGGATAGCCGTTGGTTTCAACCTACGGCAAAGCACAAGGCGTGTAACCAATCATCATCACAAAGAAGAAAGGATGTACGATGAAATCAGTTTTACCCGTGATGTTCGCTTTTATCAGTATGGCGGGGCTTGCGGCTCCAGGTTGGGCGGACCGGGCTTTGTTCTACGAGTCGTTCGAAGACGCGGATACCCGCGCGGCCGGCATCCTGCCCGAGGGCGTCGAGCGCGTCCGCTTCCGGGGCCGGCTCTGGGGCAGCGAGATCGAAATCGAAGCCCCCGCGGGTAACGGGAAGACCCGGCCGCTGGCGCGTTATGTCCCCGATCCCACCGGGCTGAGCCTCGCGGTCCTGCGCCTCGAGGACCGCGGCGCCGATCCGGGGGACGGGTCCTTCGGCGCGGACGGCGGCGTCTCGCTGCTGGAGTCGATCCTCCTCGACCAGGGCGATCTCGCGGGCAAGGCCGTGGTATCGTGGATGGCGGTCCCTTACCAGGAAAACGAGCCGGGCGGCGCGATGTTTCCCGAAACCGACACGGTGGTCGACGCCGGACCGGAAGGTTTGAACCTGCTCAGCTTCGGCGGCGTGTACCGCGAGTTCGACACAGGCAATCCGATTCCCGGCATGGACTTTTCCGGCCGGATTACCATCAACCAAGAAGGGGGCGCCACGATCGACGATCTCGGGGCGGGCTACCGCGCGAACCGGCCTGCCTTTTTCGTGCTCATTTTCGATCTGGAGCAGTCGGTCTACGACGTGTATATCAACGGAGTCCTGGCGCGTGAGGACCTCCCCTTCTTCGAGATCGGCGGCGCGGCGGGACGCACCCTGCGCGAGTTGGAATTGATCTCCTCGGCTCGGGGCCTGGGAACCTTCGCCTATGACAATGTCTTCCAGATCGATCCCGACGCGCCTTACCGCCCCCTCGCTTTCCGTCCGCCGGTGGTGGCCCAGGACGCGGCCGTGATTCCCCTGTTCCTGGAGGATTTCGACGACGAATGGCCGGGCATGCTTCCGTCCGCGCGCGGGGGTGATCTCTTCGGCACGCGGATCATCACCCTGGGCTCGGTGCAAGTCGTGGAGGACGCCTCCTATCAATCCCTGGCCCGGGGACATCTCATGGCGGATAGTGCGTTGGGATTCCTCGTATCGAAACAAAAACCGCTGACCGGCGAAATCCGCCTCTCCTTCGCCCTCACCCCCCGGTCCGGGAGTCAGGTGCAATTGCGCGCCGCCGGCGGTGAAGTCCTCATGAATCTCCCTGCGGACGGCCTTCTTTCCTTGGATACAAACGGCGACGGCGCGCTGGACGAAACATCCATCGCCATTCTCCCGGATTTGCCCCACTGGTTCGTGGTGACGTTCCAACCGGATAAAAAAATAATCAAGGTCACGATGTACCGCGCCACATCACCCACCGTGGCCGATACGGCGTTGTTAACGGCGGAAGGCCGTTGGAACGGCGATCTGGACCTAACGGGCTTTACCTTTCAAGCCACGGGAGGCGAAGCCGATATCGACAACCTGCTGCTGGTTTCGGTCAATCCCATTCCCCACGGTTCCGGCGAAAACCGCTACCGGGCGCACGTTCATGAGTCGTTTGAATCCTTCGCGGATGGAACCGTGAATCCCGCACCGAATTTCCCTGGCGTCATCGCGTCCGATCCCAGCGGCTGGAGTTGGAAAGCGTTGCGAACCACCACCGTCGCGGAAATCGTACTCCTCGACAATACCGCTCCAAATCATGAATTGACCCGCACGGCGCGGATCGCCTGGTCCGCCAGTCCCCAACAACGTGACGTGGAGTGCGGCCGCCTGATGCTCTCGGGGGGCGGGGGCGGGGAGGCCTGGCAGCGGCTCATCGTTGGATTCATGGATAATGGTATGATTGGCGTGGATCCTGACGGAGACGGACTTCTGGAGGCCACTGGACAGCCCTATGAGGCGGGACGCCGGTTTGGATTCCGGCTGGATCTGGATCTGGAATCGGCGGAATGGAATCTGTACCTGGACGGCGGAGCCGAAGCTCTCGCGCGCGGCACACTCCTTCCCGGCGCGGATGGCAGCCTGCGGGGAACAGATATGCGTGGCGGGCGGATGGGCGGCAAGGCGGGAGGTGAAATCATCTATGACGATCTTCTCCTGGTGAGCGATATCCAGGGTGGATCGTTCGAGCCGCATCCCTTTGCACCTCCGGTGGAACCCGCCGGCAGCCGGCTGCTCTTCCTGGAGGATTTCGAAAACCACCCCGCACGCTCGGAAAGGCGGATCGACGACTTGGAACCGCGCTCTTCCGGCCTGCCCATCGAAACCCGCACCACTGGGTTCTCCAACAAATCCGAGACCTATCTGGCGGGGACTGATTTGTGGATCGGCGCGCCCTCGTCCGAGGCGGCCTACGTGGAAGCTCCGGATGGCCACAGCCTGTACGCGCTGCTCATCGCCGACCGCCATGCCCCCGTGGATTTCTCCCGTTTCTACCCGGCGAGGACACTGAATCCCCTCTCCACCCTGCGCACCACGCCTTACAGTTTCGTGATTCCCGAATTGGCCGCGCCGGTGGACTCCCCGTATCTGACCTTGCGTTGGTCGGCGGCCGCCCTGCAGACGGACCAAACCGGCCTGGCGTTGTTCTTGAGCACCCGTGAATCGGATGTGCCCCTGCCGAGTGGCAGCCTCCGCCTGCCCGCCCCGGCCGGCCCTCCGGTCATGGCTTTTGGCAGCCAGGGTGCGCTGCTGGCGGACCGGGATGGAGACGGAGTGCTGGAAGCCACCGGCATCTCCTATCAGGCCGGGCAGACCTTCCATTTTCAAGTGGATATCGACCAGACGCGCGGAACGTATAATGTGTGGATCGATCAGGAACGGACCGCGGGCCCGGTTCCCTTGAATTCAGGAAGCCAACCGCTGATGCCGGAACGCCGCTTCGGATGGTTCTCCACACTGATCAACACCGGTGACGGCGCGGCGTTGCAGCAATCGCCGGCCGGCGGCGGGACATTCGTGATCGATGACATCCGTCTCACAGGCTCATCACGACCCACCGGCATCGAGGATTTCAGGCTGTACTGACGCCAGACGTCCTGATTGTTCACAAGGGAAATTCCCTTCGCGCCACTGGAGGATATCGGCGTCCTTGCGTACCATAATTGACTTATGAAAATGCGCACCGCCATATCGCCACGTATCGCGTTTGTCGATCTGACCTTCAACTGGCCGCCGGTGGGCGGATGCTGGATCGACGCGTACCATGTGATCCAGGGTTTGCAGGACCGGGGAGCCTCCGTGTGCCTGTTCACCCCCGACTTTCAAACCTACTATCCCCGCGGCCATGTGGAGGGGAATCTTCCTTTTCACACCGTGTGCATACCCTTCAACCGGTTCTCGTTCAATTTTTCCACGGTGATGAAGCGCATCCGCCACGCGGTGGAGCAATACAAGCCCGATCTGATCTTCTTGATGGACGGGTATTTCATGAAGAACCATCTCCTGACCGCCTTTGGTCCGGAACGGTGCTTCCTGCGGTTTTATTCATACGAGCTGCTCTGCGTCAACCTGCATTATTACCGCTATCACGAAAACCGAATATGCAACCAGGGCTATTTTGAAAACCCCTGCGAATGCCACCGTTGCTGGTTCCGCCGCGCGCCCGCCCTGGTCCGCGCCTTGCAGATCGGGCTGGGATTCAAGGAAAAGCATCCGGTGCTGCATTTTTCCCAGGAGTACCTGTTCAGCGGAGCCTTCAGCGAGTCGTACCGCCAAAAATTATTAGGCAATCTTGCCCGGCTGCAGGGGGCGATCGTGTACAATCCCTTCATGCGCAACCGGCTCGCCCCGTACGTGAAGAACATCCGCGTCATCCCCTCGGGAGTGGACAGCGAACGCTACACTCCCGTTCCGCCCCGGCCGCGGGAGGACCGGCCGGTGAGAATCTTCCTCTCCGGCCGCGCCAACGATCCCCTCAAGGGCTTGTCAGTGTTGATCGAGGCGTGTGACCGGTTCGCGCGGGAGGATCTCTCCTTTGAAGTCCATTACACCGCCGCCCTGGATTGCCCTTCCCCGCGGCCGTGGCTGATCAACCAGGGCTGGGTGGATCAAGACGAGTTGCCCCGGTTGTATCAGCAGATGGACATCGTGGCGGTTCCTTCCACCTGGATCGAACCGTTCGGGATCACCGCCCCCGAAGCCATGGCCTCCGGCCTGCCGGTGGTGGCCAGCCGGATCGGAGGATTGCAGCAAACCGTGGAACATGAGAAAACCGGCATCTTGGTCGAACCGGGCGATCCCCAAGCCCTGGCCGAGGCCCTGCGCCGGCTCATCCAGGACCCGGCCTTGCGCGCCCGCCTGGGCCAGGCTGGACGCGAACGGGCGCTCGATCATTACGATTGGAACCGGATACTCGACCTCTATTACGTTCCCCTGGTGGATGAAGCGATGGCCCGGCTGCCCCGGCCGTCGCCGCAGGTCCTGGCCGGAATCGACACGGCAACCGAATGAACGCGCACCATTCTCTCGAACGATTCCATTTGAAATGTTGGGGCCTGCTGGGGTACGCGGGTCTGGCCCTGGCCGCCCCCTATTACTTGTTCCGGATGCTGGCCACTCCAAAATACCGGGCAGGGCTGCGCGAACGGTTGACTTTTTACTCGCCGGAAAAATGGCAGCGCCTCCGGCAAGGGCCCTACATCTGGATTCACACCGTCTCCGTGGGTGAGCTACAGGCCGCGCGTCCGTTGTTAGTGGAACTTAAAAAACATTTCCCCGCCTTCCAGATTCTGGTCAGCACGGTGACTTCCACCGGCCAGGAACTCGCCCGCACTCTGAACGAAGCGGATCTCTCGCTCTATCTGCCCATCGATCTGTACCCGCTGTGCCGGCGGGTATTGGCATGGACACGGCCGGCTTGCGTGATGATTTTGGAGACCGAACTATGGCCCAACTTTCTCCGCGCCGCCGCCGGACTGGATATCCCCTTGTTTTTGATCAATGCCCGCCTTTCCGATCAATCGTTCCGGCGTTTGCGGAAACTGGCGCCGCTCTTCTCTCCCCTCCTGGGCCTGTTTCACCATATTCTCGCCCAGAGCGAAGCCGACGCGGACCGGTTTCGGCGGATCGGCGCGCCCGCCGGGCGGGTGATCCCCGCGGGGAACTTGAAGTTCGACGCCGCCGTCATTCCGGACGATCCCGCCGAGCGTGAGAAATGGCGCCGGCTGTTTCAGGTCTCCGAAGCGGAAATCCTCCTCGTGGCCGGCTCCACCTTCCCGGGGGAGGAAGTCCTGCTGCTCCGCGTCCTTCAAGTCGTGCGGGCGGAAGGGCATCCCCTGCGCCTTGTGATCGCCCCCCGGCACGTGGAACGGGTGAACGCCATCCTGGACGAGTTGAAGGCTTTCCACGCCCCTCTCGCGCGCCGTTCCACACTCGATGCAACCACCCCGGGCATGAAATCCAACACGGTGATCCTGCTGGACACCATCGGCGAGTTGCGCCACGTGTACGCCGCCGCCGACCTGGTCTTCATCGGCAAATCCATGTGGGTGCGCGGAGGGCAGAATCCCATCGAGCCTTCCGCCTGGGGCAAGCCGGTGATTTTCGGGACAAACATGCAGAATTTCCGGGACGCCGCCGCCCTGTTGGTGCGGGAAGAAGCCGCCCTCCAGGTCGCGAACGAAACGGAATTGCGCGAAGCAATCCGCCGGCTATGTCTGGATCCCGCCCTGGGACAACGCATGGGAACACGCGCCCGGGAGGCCGTGGAAAAAAATCAAGGCGCGCTGCGAACCATAGTACAATGGATCCAACCTGTCCTGGAGGATGACCGAAGCGCATGAACCGGGGGAACACCCTCCCGCACGCGTGGCACGATCTGGCCTATCACCACCGCGGTCCGCTCCGCGGCCTGGCGCCGGTTTTGCTCCCGCTCGCATGGCTGTATGGCCGCGCCGCCCGCCTGCGCCGCGCGCTCTACGAGAAGGATTACTTTCGGAGAAGGCGGTTCCCGGTTCCGGTGATCTCCGTGGGCAACCTGACCGTGGGGGGAGTGGGGAAAACACCCTTCACACTGTATCTGGCCGACTGGCTGCAATACAACGGATTCCACCCGGCCATCGTTTTACGGGGATACGGCCGCCAAACCTCCTCGCCACTCATCCTTCGCTCCGGTTCGCTCCATCCTCATTCAATCACCGCGTATGGAGACGAACCCGCGCTGCTTAGCCGGTACACGCCAACGCCCATCGGCATTGGGGCGGACCGGGGCGCGCTCATCCACACCCTCACCGCCAAGCGGGAATGCGACATCGTGCTGCTGGACGACGGTTTTCAACATCTCCAGGTCCAACGCGACCTCGATTTCGTTCTGCTCGACGCCGAGAGGCCCGAGGGCAACGGGCATTGCCTGCCGTATGGCCCGTTACGGGAACCGCTGCCGGCCTTGAGCCGCGCGGACGCCGTGGTTTTTCTCGGCGCGCCTTCGTCCCCCGCGAAAAGGCTCCCTCTTCCCGAGTATTGCCCGGTCTTCTCCGGGACCTTGGAATGGATCGACCTGATTCCCCTCGAAACCTGGATGAAACAGCGGGGCACGCCCGGGATCCCGGTCAAACATTTCACCGGAACGCCGGTCATCCTGGTTTCGGGAATCGGATCGCCGGAGCGTCTGGAAAAACAGGCCCGCGCGCTGGGGCTGCGTGTACAGGAACACCTGCGTTATCCGGATCACTATTGGTTCGCGGACAATGATATCCGGATCTTCGCCCTGAAATCACGGCAACACCCGGTGCTGTTCACCGAGAAAGACGCGATCCGCCTGATCCCCCACGAATCCCGGTTGTCCGAACTCGCCGCGCGGTCCCATGTCATCCACGCCGCCTGGACCATGCACCGCCAGGAGCAGTTCGACGCCTGGCTGCTCGAGCGGATCAGGCCGCTCCAGCCACAGACCGGAGCCTAAGCGGACCATCCGGTCATTAAACTTTGAAAAACCACCCGGTTGGGAGCGGCCCGCCGGCCGCCTCCCTCAAAAAGAGAGGACCATGGGTTGCCGGGGCCAGCGAAGCGGCTTCCTCCGGGATCCGCGGGATTCGATGCTAGACGCCCAGAATCCAGGAATCGATCAACCGGTTGATGAAGTTGGGCTTTTTCAAATAGACGGAAGCCTTGGTATTGATGATTTCGGGCTGGATATCTTCACTTAAAATCTGAATGTCCGCGAGGACGAAATTTTCCGGCGGGACATAGGTTTTCCGGTATTCGTCCCGCATGGGGTGCGCGGAGGGGAAGACCTGGCGGATGATGCCGCCGGCCTTCCGGCGGCTTTCAAACTCGACGCTGACGATCACGCCTTCCTGGATCAGGAGTCGGTCCTTGCCGTCGAACTGGGTGCGCACGCATTTCTTGTTCAAGTCATAGATTTTCAGGACGGATTCCCCGACTTTAACCACTTCGCCGTCGTGCTTGAAGATCTCGGCCACGACACCGTCCATGGGCGCGTAGAGGATGGATTCGTTCAACAAACTGCGCCAATAATTCTGATACAGTTGCAACGTTACATCGGTTTCAGGGAGTTCAGGCACCGTGCCCTGGCTGTTTTTGTAATCCTGGACGCGGCGCCTTTCGAGTTCGTATTCGGCGGCGAGGGCGGAAGCGTTCCGGCGGGCCGCCAACAATTTTTCGTTGATCTTTTCCGCGTCATCCAGCGTGGCGACACTGCTTTGCACCATTTTCATGGCCCGGTCGTATTCGCCTTGGTAGTGGGATTCTTCCGCACGGGCGTTTTTCAGCCGCTGCGCCAGTTTTTTGGCATTGTTTTCCAAATCGATCAGTTTTTGCTGGTAGGCGATCGCGTCTTCCTGGTTTTTGACATCGGAACCCAGGCGTTTGTATTCAATCTCATGCTTCTGCGTGTCGATTTCGGCCTCGATCCGCGCGTTATTCAGATAAACCAGGGCTTGCCCCTTGGCGACCGGATCCAGCACCTGGCAGTCAATGTCCGCGATCCGGGAGACCAGCAGCGTCTGCACAAACACCGACTCCGCTTCCACGTATCCCATGCCGGTTACATAGCAGGTGGACAAATATACCCACTGGCTCACGGCGAAGACGATGTAGAACAACACCACGAAAAAAACCGCCTTGCCGATCGATATCCGGCGGATTTGGCCGCTGGGATCCGTCTTGAAAATCGTGAGATTCCGCTTGCGAAGCGATTTGATTTTCACCGTCGGGTACCTTCGAGTTCCAGGAAACCGGAATAATCATGGACGGAGACAACCGGAACGGCCGGACCGGTTTCCGCGGTCCGGTATAGCTTGTCCACCTCCCAGAGCATCTTCACGAATTTCTCATGGCTTTTGAAATCCTTCGCGTTGAGCCCAATGGTGACCTGCTTGGCGGGATCGTTCCGGACCCGGGCCACGATCTCCCGCGTCCGTCCGGCGAGGAGCTCGGCATTGAGAATCCCGTAGGTCATGATATGAATCGCCCCGGCGTGGCGGATGAGGGTGTACAGCGCGTTGGAATCGATTTCCGCGTAGGCCGGGATGACATCACATTCCAGCCGCGGGGCGGAAGGATAATCCTGGATCACCCGGCGGACTTCGGCCACCGTGTCCACCAACCGGGAAAGCAGGGATCGAGGATCGTCCTGCCATTGAGGCAACGCCTGCGGTTCGAGATCCAGATGGATCCCATCCAGCCGTTCCCGGTTGGAAAAAGTGTTTTGCCAATCGAGGATATTCCGGACATGCTGGAGCAAGACCGGCCGCTTGTCCGGATCGATCCAGGAGTGTTCGCTGATCAGGGCCGACACCTGGATTCCGGCCGTGTGCAGTTCCTTCACCAGGTAGGGCAGCCAGCGGCGGAACGCTTCTTCCTTCAGGCTGGCCTGGCTGAGAGACAAAAAGACCTGTTTCACGTTCCGCCGCGCGCAATTCCGTTTGAAAAGGGGGACGGACTCGATGGCGCGGAACCAATCGCCCTGGCTCCAGACCCAGAGAGCCAGCGGGGGATACTCGCGGGCGGCCTCCCGGGCGTAAATATCGTAAGCGTCCTGCGCGCCCGCCAGGTTCAGCAGCCGGAAGTAATCCTTCCATTGATCGTATTCCTCGAGCTGCCGGCGCATGCGCGTATCCTCAGCCTGCACCTGCAACCGCAGGATCTCGAGATTGACTCCGGGCGCGGCGCCGGAGAGATCGGCGATGGTCTGCTCGATTTGGATCTTCTCCTGCAGGATTTGGAGTTCGAGATCGTAATCCAGGATTTGAATCCCGGTCTCCTCATAACTCCGGTACAGATCGCGGACCGTTCTCTGGAGGTCCCAGTCCAACGCTTCCTCTTGTTTGGCCACGGCGTTCCGTTGCGCCGCGACGATCCGGTCCCGGAGGCCGTCCCGCTGGAAAATGGAGAGGGGAATGTTCACCTGGATACCGGCTTCCAGGCCGCTTTGCGCGCCCGAGTAGTCGCTTTCGGTGTAGCGGTAGCCGGCGAACGGTTCGATGTCCAAGTTCTCGTACATCGCAGCCCGTTCCTGCGACTCGACGCGCCGCAGCTGCTGATCGAGCCGCCGGCGGTCCAGTGATCGTTCCCGGGCGGCTTCCATCAACGGAGCCTCGGGGAGTTCTTCCTGGGTGTACGCGATCCGTTCCCAGTCGATGTCTTCCTCGGCCAGGCCCAGGACTTGCGCGAACAAGCGCCGGTTCTTTTCGAAATGCTCGCGGTACATCCGGGCATATTGGCGGGAAACCTGGATCTCCTTTTCCACCAGGAGGACATCCACGGGCAGGGCGCGCTTCAGCCGGGCCCGTTCCTGCAAGACCTGGAGAATTTCCTCCTGGAGAGCGTTCTGCCGGGCATACGAGTCCCGTTGGATTTTCTGCGCAAGGAGATCAAGATACCGGGTCCGGCACTCCAGGAGGACCTTGGCTTCCAGCATTTGAATCTTGATCCGTTGATCTTCCACCCCCGCCCGGCGGACCTTTTCCTGCTCGGGCTTGACCTGGAACCAATCCAGAAGATCCCAGCGCAGCCGCGCCGAGAACCAGTGATTCGTTCCGATCTCATCCCCCTCGATGCTGCCGAATCCGGGATAATGCGAATACCGCAGCGTGAGGAACGGGTAGTACCGTAAATCCACGCCGTCGGCTTCGGCGATCAGAGCCCCCAGGGTGTGATAGGCGCTTTCGAGCTCCGGATCGGCGCCGAGGGCCACAGCCTCCAGGTCGTCCAATTGATACAACGCCGCGGTTCCCGCGGGGCGAACGAAGCCCAGGAAAGCCGCCATGACGAGGACGCACCGCGCTACCATCGCAATATCCTTTCCCTGACTTTTTTCGGCGCGAAGGGATCGTGATAGGAATAGAAGAAAAACAGTTCCTGAACGTATCCGAACAACCGGGAAAACTTCATCATCTTGTGATAGAAGTTGTAGATGAACAGATAGGGGATAAATTGCATGTAGCTCCACCGCCGGGTGATATAGGAGGCGGCGGTCAATTCCAGCATGGAGGAAAAGGTGTATATGAAATAATTCATCAGAAAAATGATCAGCGCGTCCCGGCGGTAGTTGGCCAGTATGTCGATGATATACAACGGGGCCAGCACCGCCAGCACGCAATGAAAGAAAATCAAATCAAGGAAGGAGAAAAAATTGTACAAATTGAAATGATGCGCGAAGATGTTGAACACATCCCGGTGCTTGCGCAGGCGGTTCTTGATCAGGTTGCGGTCCCAGCGCCAGCGTTGCCGAAAGAACGGGAGCAGCCGGATGGGCACGTCCGTCCGGCAGATGGCTTCCGGGACGAACTCGATCCGGTATCCCACCTTCCGGACCCGGATCGTGATATCGGAATCGTTGCCCGGCCCCGGCTCCTGCCCGCCGATGAAATCCAAATCGATCGCCGAGCGGCGGAACGCGCCGAACGCGCCGGAGATGATGGAGAGGATGTTCGCCCGGGCCCGCACGAGGCGCCCGACGGTGATGGTGAACAGATACTCGACCGTCTGCAGCGTGGTCAACAAATTGTCCCCCGCGTTGCGGGGATTGAGATTGCCGGCCACCGCCCCCACCTTGGGATGGGAGAACGGCCGCAAAACCTCGTACACCGCGTCCCGTTCCAGGGTCGAATCCGAATCGATGAAAACGATGAACTCGCCCCGTGCGCGCCGCAATCCGAAATTCAAGGCCGCGGCTTTGCCCGACCGCACCGCCAGCCGGAAATATTTCACCCGCGCGGGATCGAAGACTTGGACAATCCGGGCCGTATGGTCATCCGATCCATCGTCCACCAGGATGATTTCCAGGTTCTTGTACGATTGTTCGAGCAGGGTTTGAATGGTATAAGGAATGGTAGCCGCCTCGTTCAAGGCGGGCACAATCACGGAAACGAGGGGAGGATGGTTTTGCAACTGATGATCGAACAAGGCCTGGCGGCGGGACACGGCGGCCCGCAGCCGTTGCTTGAAGATCAGGAAGACCACGACGAAATCGAACAGAATGTAACGGGGGAAGTCCAGGACGAGATAATACCAGAAGGTCCGGAAGAACCGTTCCCACGTCAATTGCCCGATGAACTCAAAAAGGCTCTGCAGCAGGGCGGCTACCATCCGTCAAAAACCTTTCCAGGCCGGCATTCTCCCTCGACAAGTCGTACCGGCCGCCATTCAACCGGAGTTGGTGCTCGAAGACGGAGTCGAAATACCGCTTCAGCCGGTCGAAAATCATATCGGTCTGCTGAATCGGCGTGTTGGTCAGCAGCAAGGCGATTTCATTGCCACCCAGAACCGCGAGGAGATCGGTATTGCGGAGGTCCCGTTTCAACAAGTCGATGAATTCCTTGCGCATCCGGATGACGAAATCCAGCCCCATCCGCTCCCAGAGTTCTCCGAAATTTTCCACCTGGATCACCATCAACGAGGAATCAAACTTGTACCGCCGGCACCGCAGGACCTCGATCCGCAGGAATTCCCTGAAAACATTGACGTCGTACAGGTTGAAATTGTCCTTGAGCAGGTCGATGAAGCCGAACTCGGGCAGCACTCCGTTCCGCGCGTACCGGAGGCCGATGTTGGTCAGGTGATAGCGGTAGATCGGCCGCAGTACCAAATCCGCGGGAGTGGATATTTTCCGGCAATGCAGGCAAAAACACTGGACGGCGGGTTCGGAGAAATTCGCGTGGCAGTCCGAACACCAGATGTTGTCCACCGGCTTGTCGTAATCCACTCCGATATGCCGCAAATCCTTCCCGCACTTGGGGCAGATCCATTTCATCCCCTGGGTGTAATCGCGTTCAAAGCCGATATACCCGCACGAAAAATGGTGAATGGTCGACTCTTCCTGAATCCGGCCCGACCCGCACAGGGGGCACACTTCCCGGAAATTGAGGTTGTAATGCCGGCACTGGGGACAGAGATTGATCCGGTCCACGATTTCACCCTGCAGCAGCTTGGCCTTCTCCCAGCTGTCCAGCACTTCATGCGCCTTAACGCACGGATACTGGAGAAACAGCGATACGAGCGGGTAGGTGTATCCGGTCGAGGCGGCGATGTCCACTTGCGGCCGCAGGCCGTTGCCCCGGGCCGCCCGGACGGCTATGTAACTCAAAAACAAGATCTCCCGGCGCTTGCATTCCTCGATTCCCTCGGGCGTGATGGGGAATTGGACCGCCTCCTGCGAGAGCCGCTTCAAGGTGCCGAGTTGTTTGCCCGCCTGGAGCCGGTCCCCCGACAGCAGGATTTGCTCATCGAGCATATCCTCCGGACCTTCCAGCGGATCCAGAGAGAGGGAGGCGACGGGCTTGATCAGCTGATGTTCATCCTGCCGCAGCGCCTTGACATGGCTCCATCCCCATTCCGGATCGTCGAAGCAAATCAAAAAAACGTCCGTGGCCAGAAACGAGGCTACATCGATAGCCTCCCCCTGGATCAAGTCCACCCCGGGTACGAGAGTTTCGATGCCATCGGGAACCAGTTTGGATTTTGGATTCGCCAGGAGCGTGAACTTGAATTCTTTCTCCGTCAGGGTGCCCGTCATGATTGGTCCTCTTCCCGATACCGGCCGGCGAGGCGGGTATCCGATGCCATGCGCGAATGAAAAAAAACTCCCCTTCCTCTCATAATCCAGAGACCCGGCTTCTCGATTGTTCCCGGACCGCCGCCGGGCGCCCATGGCTGCCGGAAAAAAGCGCCGTCTTCAATTCCACGAGAAGGATGGATGGACAAATAAGGTGGAGTCTCCCATGGACAATACACGGGATGAAAGGCTTCCTGGCTCCAATGAGGGTTTTAACCATTTCAGAACCATCGAGTTATCCATGGGGGTGTCACACCAACTTCTCCCTCCGTCCCTGCCATGACGTATCCAAATCCCCTGAAAAAAGGACATAAGATAACTCATCGAATGAAAGCCCTATGAAACAGCCGGCCTTCGCCGTTTCCTGCTTTGGTCCTATTTTCGCCGTTAGTATTACAAAACTTTAATAAGGAGATATCAGGTTCCTGGAACGGTTTGCCGTTCTTCCCAATCCCAGCTTTCCCCATGGATAGGGTTCCGAGAACGATTCCACTCGTACCGGATATCCGAATAATTCATGCATGATATTTCAAAATATATTACTATTGCTTCTGGATAAACCAATTATTAAAAATACTCTTCCGAGTTTATAAGCAAAATTATATAAAAATTAATTTATGAATTATAAATCGGCATGGACCCTTTTGTCAAGCATTATAGGATACTCACTGCAAATTATCGAAAATCCGGCATTCCACGCCGGCGGATCCTGCCGATCCCACCCGGCGGTCCCCTGTGTAACCATGCCAGTTACTGTAATCGCATTCGGATTACAGTCGCTGGCCCAGGGCCGGTAAGCGGCCGTTTTCCATATCGCCATTCCCGAACCGCTACCCGAAAAAACCACCCGGGCGCATCCCGCCTAACCTTTGATTTTTGAGCAGGAAAACCCATCCGGTTCCCGGAAAAATCCACTTCATTTACATGTTTATATTACAAAACTACAAGAGCGCCAATCTTGTAATTCGCTTACTCTCTTTTGGCTCTCTTTTTGCTCGTACCGGTCCCCAAAACCCAGACGGATCGGCAATAGGCAGTTTTCTTATCTGGCAGTTTTCTTATCTATGTTTTGCCCTGATTTGCAGGAAACCGGCCCCATCCGGCCGGAGGGAAGAGCGATGAGGTAATTTTTTCTCTCAACCGGTTTTCACGCCTGAGAAAGGCAAACCATCCGAAAGGGTGGGACGCAAAGCTTCTGGCCCACCTCCACGGGATTCGTGGACCGGGCAGCAGGGCTGCCGGGCGGAGCAGCCCCCTTCTTCGCGGCGTTCCGCGCGGATCACTCATGAACCCGGCCGCGGGAGGGGACTCTGTCATGAAACCGTTTTCACCGCCATACCCGTTTCCCCGTCTTCATCAGAAGTACCGGAGCGGATTGATTCCCATCCTGTTAATCCTATGCTGGGCTTATCCCGTCCGGAAAAGCTCCGCCCAAGCGATGCTGTTCCCGCTCGATATCCCCCCCGAGGTCTTCAGCTCCCCGGCCATCTCCAGCGCGACAGACCCCATCGGGGCGGCCGGTTCCCAGGATAAGAGCATGAATCCCGCCGCTCCCATTTCAACCTCCAAGGGAAAAAAGAAATCCACACCGACGCCTGCCGGCCGGCCGGATCCCGCAGCAACCCCGACAGCCACACATACTTCCACATCCACTGCCACGCCCACGGTTTTCCCATCACCAACCCCAACGGCCACGGACACACCCACTTCCCCTCCCCCGCCGGCGCCGACCGCCACCTCCACCGCGACTCCCACGCCCACGGTGACCCCCACACCCACGGCGGAGCCCACCGAGACGCCGGAACCCACTGCCACGCCGACCGCCACTCCCACACCGGAAGCGGACGCCGGCCGGAACTGCGCGGTTTGGGTTTGGAACGAGGAGGAGATTCTGGTGAGCGAGGCGGCCGTTCAGGCTTTCCACGATACTTGCCTGCTGTATCAAATCCGCAAAGTGTACTTTTCCACCAACCAAACGGTCCTGAATACGCCCGCGATGCTGGAACTCCTGCCGGGGATGATCGCGAAATTGCGCGCCAGCGGGATCGAAACCTCCGCGCTGGTCAGTTCAACGCGCTGGTTCTACTCCGAATACCGGTATCAATTGCTGAATTGGATCGAACGCGTGGCGGCGTTGAATCGGTCATACACCGAGGAAGCACGCTTCGCGGGACTGCATCTGGACATCGAGCCGGAAGCGCAATCCGAATGGACCGGCGCCTCTCCGGAAACCCGGGCCGCATGGATCCAAATGCTGGCGGAAATGTATGCGGAAGCACGGTGGAAAATCGCCGCGGAGAATATGGAGGCGGCACTCGAAGCGGATGTGGCTCCGTATTATGTGAAATACAACTCCGGAGCCATGGACCAACTCTGCGGATCCGTCAACCAAGTCAGTATCATGGCCTATACCAAAACCACGCCGGACGCCATTCTGGAATACGCCGCACCGGTTATCGCACTTGCCCGCGGTCACAATACCCGCTACTCCATCGGCGCCCGGACGCAGGATTATTCCACGGCCGGCGGGATGAACGCCGTGCTCTGGGAAATCAACCGCCGCCTGCGGGATGATCCCCTGGCGGATTGGGTTTCCATTCACCATTACCAAAACTACATCGCGTTCAATCAAATCATGGGACCATCCATCACGGTGGAATAAGGTTCCCCATTTTGCAATCGAGGGAAAGATAATGCCACCGTGAATTGTCACCCGCGGTTATCCACTTGGGATCGAGCGGATCTCCACGGTCCCCTGATGACCTGTGTCCGTGGTGATGCATGCCCCTCTCCCCGAAGGTCATCCCCCCTATCGGCGCCGCTTCTACCCCGGCTTCACGGCGCGGAGGCCGGATCGTTCACCTCCACGGTAATATGCGCCAACTCTTCGTGCACGCCCAAGCGCCGTTTGAAATAATCCGGCGTGACGCCGCCCGGAGCGACGAGGGAAAGGACGCACGCGTATTTACCCTTGCCCACGCGCCATATGTGCAGATCGCTGATGCCGGCCGGAACCGGCGCGGCGGCGATGAGTTCCCGGATTTCCTCCGTCACCGGCGCATCCATCTCGGCGTCGAGCAGCACCCGGCCGGTATCGCGCAGCAACCCGTAGGCCCACACGGAAACCAGCCCGGCGCCCACGATGCCCATGGCGGGATCGAGCCAGCGCGCGCCCCAGTACTTGCCGCCCACCAGCGCGAAGATGGCCAGCACCGAGGTGGCCGCGTCCGCAACCACGTGGAGATAGGCGGAACGCAGGTTCAAATCATGATGCCGCGGGTGATTCGCCGGCGCGTGGGCGTGGCCGTGTCCCTGACCGTGTCCCTGGCCGTCCTGGAGCAGCCAGGCGCAGGCCAGATTGACTGCCAGGCCCGCCAAGGCGATGACGATGGCCCGGTCGTAGTGGATGGGCATCGGCGCGAGCAGGCGTTCGACGGACTGGAACAGCATCAATCCGGCGAACAACACTAAAAAAATGGCGCTGGTATAGCCACCCAGCACCTCGATCTTCCAGGTCCCAAACGCAAACCGCGGATCGTGAGCATAGCGGCGCGCCGCCAGGTAGGCCAGGGCGGACAGTCCGAGCGCCAGGGCGTGCGAGCTCATGTGCAGGCCGTCCGCCAGCAGGGCCATCGAGTTGAAGATCCAGCCGCCGGTGATCTCGGCGGCCATCATCAGCGCAGTGAGGGCGACAGCCCAGCGGGTGTTTCTCTCGGCCAGGGGATTGCCTTCGTCAAAGACATGCGAGTGGCGCCAGGATTCCAGCGAAAAGGGAACGGTCATCCGGTATGGTGCCTTTGGAGTCCAAGGATTTGGCATTATACTATACATCAGTATAGATTCCTGGCAATGGGGATACGGTATGGCTCACACGATCGCGGGCAAAAAGAAGCTGCTGATCCGGACGCGGCGCATCCGGGGACAGGTGGAAGCGTTACTCAAAGCCCTGGAACAGGAAACCGCGTGTTCCGCGGTCTTGCAGCAGATCGCCGCCATCCGGGGCGCGGTGAATGGCTTGATGGCCGAAGTGCTGGAGGGGCATGTCCGGGAACACCTTGGCGCGGCCGCGGATCCGGCTCAGCGCGAGGACCTGGAGCAAGTGGCGGCTATCCTGCGGTCCTATCTCAAGTAACGCCGGATAAGCCGTATCGGTTAGGGACGGGAGGATGTAGAACTTTTGATGCTTCTGTTGGCCGATTGGCGGAATTGTTTTTGTGAGCGCCAACGGCGCGCCAGAAACATGGCTTCCTTCGGGTCAATGGTTCCCCCTCTGGATCCCCGGATTGGTCGAGAGAACACCCTCGGCGTTCTCGGCCTCCGCGGGGAATCCCCCTGATCCACGGATCACAGCCCTCTCCCCCCCCCTCAATACCGCGCCCAATCCTCCACGCCCACGAATTCCTGAACGTGAATGTTGGATACAATCACGTCGTCCCCGGTCCAGGGATCGAGATCAAAATAGTACACCGGATTCCCATTCCACAGGATTTGGATTTCCTCCAGCCGGGCCCCGCCGCGGATGGTCAAACTGAGGCGGGGATCGATCTCTTCTTTCGGGGATTGAAAGGCAATGGTCAGAGTCTGGCCGGATAGGCCGGTTTCAAACGGCAACACGAGGCGCCGGCGCCAAAAATCCCCATAGGAATCCATGTCCATGACGATAACATCATGGGGCAGGTTGTCCAACAGCAATTCTTGCGCCGTGTATTTGATGAGTTTGGTGGGGTGGATCAACAACACGGCCGGCGCGGAATTGGCCCTATTCCTCGCAATGACATCCAGCCATACATTGACGGCCTCCTCGTAATTCAACTCGTTGAATTCATCTCCATATACATCCGAAATCGTGAGGGGAATTTCGATTACGTTCGATATAGGGGAATTGATGGATTTGTCAAAAAACATGAAATAGGGGAAATTGGTCAGGATATCATTCGCGCTGAGGGAGGAATCATACAAGTATCCCAATGCGTCCAACACATTGGTCTGATATTTATGCGTGACCAAATGCCCGGCGCGGAACGACGTGATGGAGACTCCCGTGTCGGCCTCGAGCACCTGTTTGGAGACTTCGCACTCGCCATACAACGTGGCGCCCACCGATTGCATGTTCTCATTGTAGTAAGGACTGTAGTTTTCCCTCGTGTTGCCGGGAGCGCCGTAACCGATCACGTTGAAATCCAGGAAATGACCGACGGTATGGCTGGCCAGCGCCTGGCCGTAATCGAGCAGACGGTTGACAATCGCAACCGTTTCGGGGTTGTAATAAGGCTTGAAAAAAAAATCACTGAAATACCGGGTGGTGATGAAATAGGTCGCGCGGATATTCCGCAGCGATTCCCCCCGGGCGAAATAGAGCATGTTATTCATCGAGCTCGTCGCGTCGATATCATGGGTCAGGATCAGCGTGGACCGGCTGCGCCCCGGGCTGGTGTGCTTCCGGACGGTATAGGGAACATATTGCTCGGCCAGCGAGAGCAGGAAAAAGATCAAGGTATCGGTGGCCGGTTCGAAGCCGTTCGAATAGATGCGTTGAGCTTCCAGATCGTTGTTGAACAAATTCCGCGAGATCAAATCGCTGACCGAAAAGCCCAGGGCCACGGCCTGTCCCTGGCCGAACGGGTAGAGGGTCACCGCCGGCCCACGGTCGTCAAATTCGGCCAAGGACTTGGATCCATTCAACACATACGATTGCGTCGTTAGTCCTTCCGGATATTTACCGGGATTGCTCAACCGGATAACGATCTCGTTGGGATCATCGATCCAGCGGCCCATCGCCGGAAAGTTGGCGGTAAGCCAGGTCATCTGGCTCCGGAATTTTCCCTGCGCGTACCCGCTGATCCCGAACAGGGGATAGAAAAAGACATCGCGGATGTTGGGCGCCACCAGCACGCCGCCGTCCCACACGTATTCCACCAGCTGGTTCTTTTCCGGCGCGCTCAAGGTGTTGGGATGCAAGGCCGATGTGATCAAAACCAGCCGGGATTCGCAGGCGGCGGCTACGTCCGTGGTCACCATGTAGGGAACTCCCGCAACCTGCATCGCGTGCTCCAGGGAAAAAACATTGGCGGGAGATTCATGGTTACGTTGGGTCAGATTCAGTACGGCCACTTTCCGCTGCCGGATTTCCGAACCGATGGGATTCAAGGCCTCTCC
Source organism: bacterium (assembly GCA_041946805.1). Taxonomy (GTDB): domain Bacteria; phylum Hinthialibacterota; class Hinthialibacteria; order Hinthialibacterales; family Hinthialibacteraceae; genus JABLXU01. Next base: position 8,488 of record JBHGBC010000067.1, on the reverse strand, counting down.
CACACCCGGAACACTCACTACCATCAGAATCCCCGCGAGAAACCGCCAAATTGCCGATACGGACATTATTTACACACTCCGTGTGGTGGTCCCTCGAGCGAGGGGGGATCCAAGAAGAGGATCATTCCAAAACCGTGACATGAAATGCCAATCAACCTGAAAACAACCGAACTCCCTGGCTCACGAAATATTGCCGATACCCGGCCATTCCGGCTAAAACGACAATCTGCCCCATCCCCTCCGGAAGAAGTCTGGAGGAGGGCAGATAGTCCCATTCGAAATCAGCATAATGATCGGCAGGGAGTATGGAAGGTTTAAGAACTCAGTTGGATGGCCCCCGGGCGAAGGCATGTGTCCCGTCCGGCCACTCCCGTAAGATTCTGGAAGAGGATTGGATTTCCTGAGAGAAATCAATACCTTGGGATTCCTCTTGATCGGACGCCGCGTTCCCTCCAAACTCCCCCGGTAGGGACATCCGGACGAAGAGGAGAGAATCTCCCATGTCCATCGCCTCGTGGAATGCCTTGTATCAAAATGCCCATTTCGCGGGTCTGGAAAAGATCAAAACCCTGCCCGGCGTGGCCTGCGCGTTTCATTCGGTCATCGACGGATTCATCCGCCTGACGCCCGCAACCCTCGCGGCGGTGCTCGGACGCGATCCCGCCCTGCGCCAGGCGGCGCGGGCCGGTTGCCTGGGCGATGTGCCCCTGGAGATCCACACCCCCGGGGACCTTATCGCCGGCCTTTTTCATTCCCTCCACCGGGGATCGGCCAGCCAGCGCGTCATCCGTTCCGAGGCCGTGCACCGGTGGATACAGGACAACTTGGGCCCCATCGAATACCGCTTGGGCGGCACGTCCGGCAACATGGCCCGGTCGCTCGCCCCACTGGGCATTCCGGTCACGGTCTATGCCAATCCCCTGACCGTGGAACTGGCCGAGCTGTTCGGCGATTCGGATCATCTCCGGGTCATAGTCCCGGCGGAGGGGGGATACGCACTGCAATCCCCCCGGCGGGCGGCGCGGGAACGGGGCATCTTCGCCGTGCATTGGATTTTGGAGTACGGCGCGGACTTTGCGATGGACCTGGACGGTCTCCGGATTCGACCCGGCCGCGCCAACCGCTTCATTCCGTCCTGGAATCCCCGCAACAACCAGTTCCGCATGGACCCGGTCTTCGCCGAGGGGTTCCTCGCGCTCGGCGGCGATTACAGCCACCTTTTGTTTTCCGGCTTTCATATCCTCTCCGAGCGGTACCCCGACGGCTCCACCTGCGACGATGTGATTCGGCCGTTGGGGGATTTTCTGGACACCGTCCGCGCGCGCCATCCACGGCTGAAAATCCACCTGGAGCTGGCCTCCATCGCCTCGCCCGCGATCCGCCGCGCCGTTCTGGATTGCATCCTGCCCCGCGTCCACAGCGTGGGATTGAACGAGACCGAATTGCCCCTCTACCTGGATGTCCTCGAAGGCGTGGACCGGTCCCGGAAACTCCGCCGCAAGTCCCCGGCCGCCGAGTTTCTCCACGCCATGGCGGCATTTCTCGATACTGCCCCGGTGGAACGGATTCACTTTCACAACCTGGGCTATTACCTGAGCCTGGAGCGCGCTCCCTGGCACTCCCCCGAGTCGTCACGCGACGCCCTGCTTTTCGCCGCGCTCATGGCCGCCGCGCGCGCCCGGGACGGCTTGTTTTCCTCGCCGGACAACATCGCCCACGGATGGAAAGCTCCGGTTAGTGATAGGGGCCTCCAGGAATTGCGCGCGCTTGCCGAACGTCTGCGGCAACCGAATTTGTTCGAGTCGGGAATCGGCACGTACCGGAGTTTTTTCTGCCACGCGGTTCCCACCCGGCTGGTGGAGCATCCGCTCTTTACAGTGGGATTGGGCGACACCATCTCCGCGGGGGCGGTTCTAACGGCGTGATCGCGTCTCACGCGGAGGTTCATCCACACGAACCTTTACCCCCCCGTTTCCTCCCCTTTCCCCTCGCGGGCGGATTGGATGTCCTCTTCGATCCCAGGGAAATCCGGCATCCAGCGCTGCGCGTCCTCGAAATGACGCGCCGCCTCGTCATAGCGTTTCTCCTGGAGGGCCACGTTCCCGAGTTGATAATGCGCTTCCGCCGATTCCGGATTGTCCTGGATGATCGCCTCCAGCAGTTGGCGCGCCTTGGCCAACTCTCCCGCGAACAGGAACAGCCGGGCCAGCTGCAGATGGATGAGGTTGGCCTGGGGCGCCAGTTCGAGAGCTTTTTGCGTGTATTGGATGGCCTCGTCCCAGCGTTCCTGCTGCGAATAGGCCATGCCCAGGTTCAGGTAGGAGGTGGGATTGTTGGGATCCTCGAAAATCGCTTCCTTGAAGATCTCGATAGCCTCGGGGATGAATCCCTTGGCCATCGCCGCCAGCCCCTGGTCGTTGCGGAGGTAGATATTGATTTTGGTCTTGGGATCCGGCAGGGGAGTGTTCGGCCCCAGCGTTCCGGGAACCACGCCCCCAGCGGCGTAACCCAGCGCGTGGAGCACCTCCATCCGGCCGGTGGTGATGAGGTTGGACGCCACGTTGGTTTTCGACTGGGCCAGAGCGATCAGCCGGTTTTCCAGCGCGTCCTGCATTTTCCGCAGGGGCGCGGTGGCGGAGTCCACCAGGTTGGCCCGTTCCCGGGGATCGCCGGGCAGATGATAGATTTCCTGCAACGGGGCGTGCACATATTTCCAGGTGGAATCCCGCAAGGCGTACAAGGGGCTCCAGTTGTACGTCAAGGGATACATCGTTTCGAGCGCCACTTGCCGCGGCCGGGGTTCGGCGCCCTCGAGCAGCCAGGGCGCCAGATTGATGCCGTTGGTCTCAGCCGGACCCAGGCCGCACAGGCCGGCCAGCGTGGGAAACACGTCCTCGAGACTCGCGCTTTGCCCGCTCCGGATACCGGTTTTCACGCCTTCCCGCCAGGGAAGTTTGACGATGAAGGGAATCCGCACCGCTTCTTCATACAAGAACAGCCCGTGCGTGTGTTCCTTGTGATCGCCCAGTCCCTCGCCGTGATCACCCACCAGAACGATCAGCAAATCATCGTAGAGGCCCTTGGCCTTCAAATAATCGATCAGTTTCCCGAGACAATAATCCACATACGAAATTTCTCCCGCGTAGGGAGCGTTGCGGTATTCCTGGTCAAAGGGGGGAGGCGGATTGTACTGCATGTGCGGATCGAAGAAATGCGTGAAGAGAAAGAAGGGCTTCGCCCGGCCCGCGGCCTGCCAGGTCTCCAGCCAGCCGGTCGCCGATTCCACCACCCGGGCCGCGTTGCGCTCCACCACCGGCTGGTAGGATTCGTAATCCGCCGGAGCGAAGCGGTCATCGAACCAGTCGAAGCCTTGGCCGAAGCCGGACCGGCGCGACAGCACGATCGAGCCGATGGCTCCCGCCGTGGCATAGCCCGATTCCAAGAACAGTTCGGGCAAAGTCAACGCGGTATCGTTCAGCAGGTAGTTGAAATTATCCCGCACACCGTGCTGAATGGGATGCAGGCCGGTCAGCAGCGTGGCGTGGGCGGGGACCGTGAGCGGCACGGGCGTCACCGCGTCCGCGAACCAGACGCCGTCTCCGGCCAAGGCCGCCATGACGGGGGTTTTGGCTTTGCCTTCCCTATAAGGCTGAACGTAATCCGCCCGGCAGGTGTCAACACTGATCAGCAGCACGTTCTTCCCGGCGAAGACGGGATGGGCCGCGTCTGGTTTTCCGGAACAGGCGGAAATCACCACCCCCAAGACGGCCATCGCCGCCGGCGCGAACCATCGACGTATCCGCATGGATTTCATCGCCTTTGTTTTCCTTCCCATTCCAGGCTACCGTATAATCAGGTACCAGGATTAGTATAAACGGAATCTTATCTGTTTAGCCATGTGAAGTAAGATATGGCACAGACCACCCGCTCCCTCTCTCCTTCTGGCAGAGGGGCGGGGAAAGGGAATTCGTAGGATGGATTAGCACGTTAGCGCGTAACCCATCCCTATCCTGATCATCTTGTGTACCCTGACCATCCTGATTCAGACCAATCCCCTCTCCCTCTGGGAGAGGGCTAGGGTGAGGGAAGACCTCTCAGGGTGTTACAAAAGATGGAATTCAGATCCGGATTCAATCACCTGAAATCATTACCCGGCAAAGGAAAAGTCGGATGAAGCTGTTTCACTACCGTACCACCCCCTTATTCATCGTCTTGTGGCTGATCTGTATGGGACTGCTGCACCGGGAAGTGACCAGCCAGTCGTTTTTGGCCAAGGACGCGCTCATCGATATCAACGACGGGGCCTTGATCATGCGGCAAGATTATCTGGGCTTCTACCTGGCCAACAAGAAGGTGGGATTTTCCCGTTTCGTGCTGAAAGAAGACAGCAGCGATTCAATCTCGCCGCAGCCCGGCAAGCATTTTCTCTTTCAATCCGACATGTTCATCCAGATTGAAGCCCTGGGGATGCCGGTGACCATTAAAATGCGCCAAATGGGCGAGGTCAACGAGGATCTATCCCTGCGCGCCTTCAACTTCTCCTACGAGGCCAGCGGCCAAATCCTCTCGCGCTTGATCACCGCCGAGAAGGACGGCCTCCATGTCACCACCAAGTCGGACAACAATACCACGAACGAGGTGATCCCCACCAATCCCCCTGTATACAACATGGAAATGATCCATCTCCTCCTCGCCCGGGAGGGTTTGGAGACTGGACGCCAAAACGTCTTCCCGGTGTTCGACCCCATGCTCATGTCTCTGGCCACGGTGAACACGAAGGTGGAAGACCGGGAGACCCTCACCCTGCCCGGAGGAGAGAAAGTGGACACCTTCAAGGTCGAGATCAACCTGAAGGGCCTGCGCTCCACCTCCTGGATCGATACGAACGGCAATGTCTACAAGGAGGTGAGCCCCGTCGCGGGCATTACCTTCACGTCCATTCGCGAGTCGAAGGATGACGCGGCCAACATGGATTTCGTTTCCGAAGAGATCAAGAGCCAGCCCGCGGTGGATGCCGGCCGTGATCTCATCAAGGCTTCGCGCATTCTCATCGAGCCTCCCATCACCAATCCCGAAGCTCTGAAAATCATGAAATTCATACTGGCGGGAGTCGCGAAAGACGAAATACCCTTCGACAGCTCGTTTCAAAAATTGATTCAGGAGGAAGAGGGGAATCTGATCATCCAAATCCAGGCCCTCGACTATGCCGCGGTCCGTTCTTCCGTCCCGGCCGAAAAACCGCCCTTCTCCAATCCAGACGCATCTCTGGAATCCTACTTGAAATCCGATTCGCTGGTGCAAAGCGGCGACGCCCGCATCCGGGACAAGGCCCTGGAAATCACGAGCCAGGCCGCCAACCGCTGGGAGGCGTCCATCGCCTTGGCCAACTGGCTGTACACCCAAATCAAGAAGGAAATCCGCGTCACCATTCCTTCCGCCCTCGAGATTCTTTCGTCCATGAAGGGCGATTGCAACGAACATTCCACCCTCTTCGCCGCTTTCGCCCGCTCCCTCGGCATTCCCACCAAGATCATCGCGGGGCTGGTCTTCCAGGATGACGGCTTCTATTACCATGCCTGGAACGAGGTGTACGTGGGCGGCCGCTGGGTGCCGCTCGATTCCACGCTCAACCGCATCGAGATGGACGCCGCGCACATCAAACTGGCCGAAGGCTCGCTGGAGGCCCAAACCGACATCGTCGGCCTGATCGGCAACCTTCAGGTGGAGATTCTCGATCTGGAATACAAGGACTGAAGGATCATTTCTTCGAAATACCAGGAACGGTCCTAGGATTATCGGGCCTGTGTGTATCGGATGGCCAGAAAGGGTAATCGATTCACTCCCTTACGGGTGCGGCCGCAAAGGTCCGCCCCTGCAAAAATCCCTCACCCTGGCCCTCTCCCAGAGGGAGAGGGAATTGAGGTTAGTTCTCCCCCAACGGCCCGATGGATGAGTTTTCAACATGGTTGATTCTCTGTACGCATGTACCGCATGAATCCGGAAAAAGACGTCATCATCCTGGGCGGGGGGGCGGCGGGGTTGTTTTGCGCCCTCGAGGCCGGCAAACGCGGCCGCTCCGTGCTGGTCTTGGAACACAACGCCCGGGTGGGGAAGAAAATCGCCATCTCGGGCGGCGGCCGTTGTAATTTCACGAACCTCCATTCCCACCCCGGTTGTTTTTTCTCGGAGAATCCCCGCTTCTGCGTTTCCGCCCTGACGCGCTACACGCCCCAGGATTTCCTCCGCCTGGTGGAAATCCACCACATCCCCTATCACGAAAAGAAACTCGGCCAACTCTTCTGCGACGCATCTTCCCAGCCAATCATCCAGATGCTGCTGGAGGAATGCGCCCAGGCGCGGGTGGATATCCGTCTGAACTGCACCATCCAGGAGATCCAAAAGAATCTCCGCTTCCATGTCCAAACCAACCAGGGAGCCTTTGAATCGCAATCACTGGTGATCGCCACCGGCGGGCTTTCCATCGCCAAGCTGGGGGCCACGGACCTGGGTTACCGCGTGGCCAGGCAATTCGGCCTCGCGCTGACCGAAATCCGTCCCGCCCTGGTCCCCCTAACCTTCTCCCCCGCGGACCAGGCGGTTTGGTTCCCGCTGCGGGGCGTCTCGCTTCCGGCCACCGTGCGCTGCCACGATATGGAATTCACCGAAAACGCGCTATTCACCCACAAGGGCCTCAGCGGGCCGGCCATATTGCAGATATCCTCTTATTGGCGGGAGGGAGAGACGCTCTCCATGAATCTGCTCCCGGGTTTGGATGTTCCGGATTGGCTCGAAAAACACCGGACCAGCGGCGCGTTGCCGGGCACTCTGCTGAATGAACATCTCCCGCGGCGGTTCGCCCAAGCCTGGTGCGGCGCGCACGGGTGGACCCAGCCGCTCCGGCAATACTCCCCAAAACAGATTCAACAGATTGCGGCTCAGTTGCATGGTTGGAACATCGAACCCTCGGGAACGGAAGGCTTTCAAAAAGCCGAGGTCACGCGGGGCGGGGTCGACACGAGGGAGTTATCGCCCAAGACGATGGAGGCGCGGAAAGTATCGAATCTCTATTTCATCGGGGAGGTGGTGGATGTCACCGGCCACCTGGGCGGGCATAATTTTCAATGGGCGTGGTCATCGGGGTACTGCGCGGGACAATACGTATAATCCCCCTTATCCGACAATGATCTCTCCCCCGTCGGCGTTGATGACATTCCCCGTGATCCAATCCGATTCCGGGAGAGACAACAAGGCGATGACCTTGCCGATGTCCTCCGGAGTGGTCAAGCGGCCGTTGGGATTCTTCAAGCGGGCCTCGTTGACCAGTTTTTCATGACCGGGAATCTTGCGCAGCGCGGGGGTGTCGGTGACGCCGGCACAAATGGAGTTGGCCCGCACACCCGCGGGGGCCAGTTCCAAAGCGATTTGCCGGATATGGGCTTCCAGCGCCGCCTTGGCCGCCGAGACCGCCCCGTAATAGGGCCAGGCCCGGTGGCCGCCCGCGCTGGTCATGGCGAAAACCCGGCTGCCCTCGCCCAGGAGTTTCTCCCGCCGCAGGTCCCGCGCCCAGTAGACCAGGCTGTTGGCCATGACATCCAGGGTCATCTCCATCTGCGGCTGGGTGATTTCGTCCTCGCTGGATTCGGCAAAGTACGATTTCAAGGAACCGAAGGCCAGGCTGTGAACCAAGGTCCGAAGCACCGTTCCCTCGCCCATCTTCTTTTGGATGGTCTTGATGGTCGAATGGCGTTTTTCCTCGTCGGCGGCGTTGAAATTGAAATACTCCACCTCCACGCCCTGCTTCCGCATCGCGTCGATGTCCGCGTTGATCTTTTCCATGGCCGACCGCCGATCGAAATGAACCCCGAAGATGTTCATCCCCCGCGCCGCCAACGCTTGCGCCGCCGCCATCCCAAATCCGCTGGAAGAACCCAGAATCAGGGCCCATTCACCTTGAAACCATTTTTTCACAAAATCTCCTCCTTGCCATGCGGAGGGATTTCCTGGCCCCTTTCCGGCGTGGCAGGTTCATGTTCTTTTGAATCCATACGCCCGAGCTGGCTAAAAACATGTGGACGGGATGGGTTTAATTATAGCTGTTTCCCCCTCACGTAAAGAGGAACGAACCGGTTAGGGGAGTAGTGCCGCGTTTTTACCGGTCCCCCCGGGCGAATCGGATTCGATCGATCTCCATCGCCACGTCCATCGAATCCCCTTCGCCAAAAACCGGTAGGGGCACGCTGCCACGTGCCCCTACAACCTAGGATCTCTTGCAGGATCAAGACTTCTGGATAACGATCAGCCCCGGGAGAGAGGGGATCACGGATTTGCCCCTCAAACCGGTCCCTGGGGACACGGACCGCCCTCTTCTCCATCGGGGAGCGCGATAACCGAATACGCCTAATTACTTCCCTGCCTCACGGACGGCCTGTTTTTTGGCCTCGCGTTCTTCCTCGAGTTTCTGGATGTCTTCCCGTAGATTTTCCTGGAT
>JBHGBC010000066.1:0-39813 GCA_041946805.1 bacterium | reverse complement strand
GGATCATCCGGGAAGTGCGTACCTTATGAGGCAATACCGATTCCATCCACTCCGGGATGGGGGCAGACACCCGGGTACGCCTCTACAAAAATACCCTCACCCTGTCCTCTCCCAGAGGGAGAGGGGATTTTGGGGGGCGGTTTTCATCGATCATTTCGCAGAACTGTAAACCGGCGGTCTGAAAAAAGTACACACTTGCCGGATGAGCCAGGATTTCAATGATAAAAATTAGTCCACGAAACGTGGAAGTTATTCAATATTTGTGATGAAAAGCCTGAATCCAGGGAGGAAAGGCGGCCTTGAGGGGGGAAAACCGCGGAAGAGACGGTTCGCTCAGGCGTCCAGTTCCGAGGCGGCGGGGATATCCAGCCAAAGGATGACATTAGGAGACGTTCGTAAGATCGAAGCCGGGCACGCGGTGCTGACCGGGCCTTGAAGGGCCTTTTTCACAGCCTGAGCCTTGCGCTGGTCGGGCACTACACAACTGATTGTCCGGGCGCGCAGGATGGCGGGTACCGTCAGGGAAAGCGCCTGCCGGGGAACATCCTCCAGGGTTGGGAACCAGCCCTCGCCGAGTTGCTGCTTGCGGCAGGCTTCGTCCAGGTCCACGATTTTCACCCAGTGAGGATCGTGGAAATCCGCCACGGGGGGATCATTGAAGGCGATGTGGCCGTTTTCGCCGATACCGATGCAGGCCAGGTCGATATCCTTCTCCAGTAGTAAATGGGTATACCGCCGGCATTCCTGGTCCAGATCGGCGGCCGTGCCGTCCAAAAGATGCACCGCCCCGGGTTTGGCTAGGTCGAACAGCCGTTCCCGCAGATAACGGCGGAAGCTGGCGGGATGGGTACCGGGAATGCCCACGTATTCATCCAGGTGAAAGGCTTCCACCTGAGACCAGGCGATGGGTTTCTTGATCAAATGGTTCAAGAACTCGAACTGGGACGCGCCGGTGGCGAAAATGACCCGCGCCTGATCCCGGGCGTGGATCGCGTCGTTGATCACTCCGGCCACGTAATTCGCGGCGGCCGCGCCCAACTGGTCCTTGTTGGCGAATACCTGAACCCGCATTTGGTCCACTGGGAAAGAACGGATTTCGTTGTTCATGGAATGGTCCGATATAAAATCCAGTTGTTTCAACGTGTCCTGGTTTGGTAAATGGGAGGGCGAGGCTCCCGCCGAGCCGATCGATAATGAAAACCTATGGGTTTCTACCGGCTCACCCGGAGGTTCGCCTACTCTGTCTCTTGATCCTGTTGGAATTCATCCTACACGATTTCATTCATGAACGAAAAGGGTAACTATTTACCCGAATGCAGGCCTTCTCAGTGCTTTATTCGTAGTCCGAGCATAGAGGGGATTGCGAAAAAATTCCCTCTCCCTCTGGGAGAGGGCCAGGGTGAGGGACACCCTGAAAGGGAAACATATCATTTTTGACTGAACCTAGTCCGTGCCCTGCCACAGGCGGTTGCGGATTGATTCCCAAACCGCCCGTTGTTCATCCGGACTCGGAGATTGGAGGGCCGTTTGAATAAGCGCGGCCAGTCTGTGGCGGAGAGGGGAGGGTTTCCAGGCGCGGTCGATGGCCTGGACATGCAGGTTGCCCGATTGAAACAGCGTCCGGCGCAATTCGCCGAGTTCACCGAAACGCGCGGCCAGGGACGCATCGGGAAAATTCTGGATCATTTTCAGGATGTCCTGGAAAACACTACTTGAGAGAGTATCCGAAGAGTGATGCGATACGAATTCCCGCAACCGGTCCGCCAATTGCTTGTCCGCCCGGCTTTTTTCCCACAATGCCAAATCCAGCAGCGCCCGAACCCGCAACAATCGCGTCCGGAAACCGGCCCGCTCCCGCATCCGGGGCGGGACATGTTTATCAGCTTGATCCAGGCACGACAGGGCTTCTTCGGCCTTTTCGCGGCTTTCCGATAGCGGGAGGTTCCAGGCCGTATCCATCGCGGCCGTGGCGTCCCGGACGAATGGGGCCGCCTCCGCCCCGAAAAACCAATGGCCATACCATTCCCGAACCTCGTCCACTCCCGGCTGGGGCGACCAGGAGAGCATGGACCAAACGAAGCGGCTGAACTCATCGTGGCATCCGGAGGAGATCCCCAACGCGCCGTAGGTCAATGGCGCGGCTTCGAAATACCGCCGCGCCCATTCCCGGGTCAAAATAACCGGCGCATCCCCGGCATAAACGGCTTCCCGTTCCGGACCGAAGGAGATCAGCGGTTGAATCCGCCGGACGGCGCTCGACAGGGGCGTGGCGGTCAGCAGCAACCCGGTTAGGGGCATTTCCCGCTTGATCATGGCGAACGCCGGATCTTCCGGATCACTAACCAACACGCGGATCGCGGTGGAGCCTGGATCCTCCAGGCGGCCGAACAACGCACTGAGCTCGTCCTCGGGGTATCCCTCCGTTCCCAGCCAGACTTCGAGCGGGCGGCCTTGGTTCCCCCGCGTTTCCCGGAGACGCAGGGCCATGTCCAGCAGGATACCGGGAGGGCAGGAAGGGCCGCGCGAGGTCATCCCTGGATCCGGTCCCGGCGCGAACCAGATTTTGTCCACTTGCGGCAAGTAAGTCAAAAGCGCTTCCTGTAAATGAAGGGCTAAGGTCCGCGCCTCGAGTTGGGTGAGATCGAGAATTCCCATGCAGGAGATCCCTAACTCCGGCGGGATCATGGCGGGGAACGCGGTACCGGCGGAAATCCAGGCGGCGGAAGATAGTCCCAGCGCGGCGGCTAGATTGCCCATGGCCTGCTGAGTACGCCAGTGAGTTTCCCACATGATCCGCGATTCCGGCGAGGCGAATTCGCCCGGTTCCGGCCAGGGAGCGGTTCCGGGCCAGTCGGGAAAATGGACCGGGATGAATCCCGCCAGGTTGTTGCCCCACAGAGCATGGCTGGTCAGGAGTTCTTCCCATTGGCGGTCGGTGAAGTTGAAATAGGAGTTGCTGTCCGTCCGGTTCGCGAAGAAGATCCCCCGCCAGGGAGTCAGCGGGCGGCAGTCGGCGGCGAGACCGGGAAATTCCATCCGGTCCTCGAAAAACCATAAATGACGCAGTAAGGCCCCGGCCCCGGCGATCAAGGCTTTATCCGAGCCGGTGATGACAAACACCTCGGGATGAAGCTCTGATTTGACGGTCCGCAGGCTAATATGGTCCGCGTAATCGGGATACGGCAATAACGGGAGCGGCGGCTCGAACCGGCGTGTCCATTCCGGAGAAAGGGTATCCAACGTCGCGAGATGGATGGATAAAGCGTAAGGGCCTTGGGACCATTCCCTTTCAGGGACAATGTGGAGGGCAAGGTCCAGCCGCTGTTCCAGTTCCCGTTTCAATACCGCGGCGGCTTTGGGGAACCGGGGCGAGGAGGATTCCGGTATGATCAAGGCGGCCACCGAGCGGGCGGGGATCACATAGCGCATATTCAATGTTTCCAATGAGTATATGTGGCTCATCCAGCCAGTGCGTACTTTTCCCAGATGGCTTTCTGATATTTCATCACGTTGATCGATGAGAACTATTCCCCAACTTCCCTCTCCCCTGGGAGAGGGCTAGGTAAGGGAATTTTTTGGAGGGGCGGAGCTGGATGTCCGCCCCTCCGGTCGAGGGGATGAAATACTATTTCAGCATCAGGTCCGCACATACTGGAAGAACCGTATGGTTCGTTAAGGGAACCAGCGGTCTAGAATCTAGGCCGTTCATTACCCTATGGGTAAACGCTGGAGTACCGTACTATACATGCAAGCCCTTTTTACACAAAGGAAACTTTCATGAATCTTCGTACCTGTTCGTATGTTCTGGCCGGTCTGGCAGGGGTGGTCTTGGCGTGCGCCGGATGCGGTCAACGGGACCGGGCGCCCAGGTTGACGTTCAGCCATATTCTCAGCGAACAATCCGAATGGCACGCCGGCGCGGCGCGTTGGCAAAAACTGGTGGAGAGCAAACTGGGGGATCAAATGGCCATCCGCCTGGTGACGACCTCCTCCCTTTCCAACAACAACCAGCGGACCGAGCTGGAGATGGTGCAGGCCGGAACCCTGGGAGGCTCATGGGAATCATCCATCCTGCTCACCCTGGTGGATCCGCGTTGGACGGTCTGGTCGTTGCCTTGGCTGATCGATTCATACGAGGAAGCGGAAAAAGTCTGCGCCAGCGAGCTGGGACAACAGATGCTGAAGTCGCTGGAAGAAAAAGGCATTGTGGGCCTGGCCTATGGATTCAACGGATTCCGCCACCTGACCAACTCCCAGCGCCCGGTAGCTTCGGTGGAGGACCTGAAAGGCCTGAAGATCCGCGTGCCCTCCATCCAGATGTTCATCACCCTGTACCGCCGGTGGGGCGCGGATCCCAGCCAGATGAACTTCGGAGATCTGTTCGTGGCGCTGCGGGAGGGGACCATGGACGGGCAGGAAAATCCGCTGCATGTCATCGAGTCCCGCGCGTTGTATGAACTGCAAAAATACCTGACGGTGTGGGAGTATTCATTCGATCCCCTGGTTTTCTGCGTCAGCAAGCGGGTGTGGGACACGCTCAGCCCCGAACACCAGGCCGTGATCCGCGAAGCGGCCCGGGAAGCGGCGGCTTACCAGCGCAAACTGGTGGCGGACAACGAGAAAACGCACCTCGAAGCGTTGGTACAGCATGGCATGGAGGTGACCCGCCTCACGCCCGAAGTGCAGGACCGGTTCAAGAAAACCGCCGAGCCGGTCTACCAGGAATATAGCGAGGTCATCGGGGCGGACCTGCTGACCCGTTTCGCTGAGTTGGCGCAATGAAATCCGGACAACGACTCCTCGAGGAATGGTTGCTGTCGGTCATCCTGACCGCGCAGGTGGCGCTGGTTTGCGCCGGGGTGTTGTCCCGTTATTTTTTCAGCTGGTCCCTCTCGTTTACGGAGGAGCTGACGCGCTACCTGCTGATCTGGCTGGCCTGCCTGGGCCTTCCGGCCTGCTGGGCGCGCGGGGAGATGATCGGGTTCCAATGGCCGGGGCGGCGCTCCCCCCGGACAGAGCGAGCGCTTTCCTGGTTGCGATTCGGAGCCGGATGGATCTTTTTCGCGATGCTGTTTTATTCCGCGGCGCAAATGATCCGGCTGCAATGGCAATACGATCAACGCACCAGCGTGATGGGCTGGCCGGTGGTGTGGGTGAGCCTCGCCTTGCCGGCGGCGTCGATTCTTTTTGGGATTCGGGCGGTTCAAGCCATCCGAAACCGGAATGCGGACCCAGAGGAGGATTGAGAATCACCGGGGAAGGACTACAAGCCTCGCCAGGGATTCTGATGGGATCAGGTCAGGTAAGGGTGATGCCTTGTTACTCTCTCCCACCCAGCCGGTCTTTTCCCAAAATCCATGTAATGTCCGGGGTGGATCCCTGCTTTCAAGGAGATGACAGGAAACGGACTGGCCCGCCGGGAGTTCCGCCCTCCCCGGCTCCGGTTCATCAATCCTCCGGGCGGCCCTGATGGGAGGGGGCGCGTTCTGATAGAATGGTATGATTCAGCCATTGTAGTTGAATGGTGTGTCATCCCGCGCGGCCTGGAGGGAAAGCGGTTTGGAACCGTCCATCCCCGCCGGCCGCCGGAAAAAATGGAACCTGGAAATCGGAGGTGCAGAGAATCGTGAAAAAACATTCCGCAATTTGGACGATGGTGTTCGCCGTGTGGTTATCGGCCGCCGCCTGGAGCCAGGAAGCCGAAACTCCGGCTCCCGCGGGCGAAGCGCCTGCGGCTGAAGTGATAACGCCGGAAGCTCAGCCGGCTCAGCCCGCGGTCCCCGCGCCGGAACAGGTGTTGACCTCGCCAGAAGGCAAGCCGATGCTGGTGCTGTGGCCGGGTGGCGCTCCCGGCGCGAAGGGAACCGAAGACAAGGACAAGCCCACCCTGACGGTCTACCTGCCGGAAGAGAACGCCAACGGCGCCGCGGTGGTGATCTGCCCGGGCGGGGGGTACGGAACCCTGGCCGTGGATCATGAAGGCCGCCAGATCGCGCAGTGGCTCAACCAGGCGGGGATCGCCGGCTTGATCCTGAAATACCGCATCGCCCCCGATTACCAGCATCCCGCCCCCCTGCAGGACGCCCTGCGGGCCATGCGCCAGGCGCGCGCGCACGCGGCGGAGTGGAAGATCGATCCCCAGAAGATCGGCATCATGGGATTCTCGGCGGGCGGACACCTGGCCTCGACCGTGGGCACGCATTTCGATTATGGAAATGCCACCGCCCAGGATCCGATCGACAAGATCAGTTCCAAGCCGGATTTCATGATCCTGGTCTATCCCGTCATCACCCTGATCAGCGATTACACCCATGAAGGATCCCGTAAAAATCTGCTGGGAGACACCCCCGATCCGGCGCTGGTCAAGAATCTCTCGAACCAGCTGCAGGTCCTGGCTTATACACCGCCCACCTTCCTGGTCCACACCATGAATGACGAGGCCGTTCCCGTTGAAAACAGCCTGATGTTCTACAAGGCGCTGCGGTACCAGGGCGTCCCGGCGGAAATGCATCTCTTCGAGCAGGGCAAGCATGGATTCGGGCTGGCTCTCAACGATCCGGTGCTGTCCAAGTGGCCCGAAATGTGTATGAACTGGCTGAAAGTCCGGGGAGTGATCCAGTAAGTCTTTGTGTAGATCCCACTGGAAGAACGCGCCCGGTTGGGAGATGCTTCCCGGCCGGGCGTTGTGTTTTCGCTGAATGGTTCTGAATCAGGATGGCCAGGATGAACCAGATGACCACGATGTGTATGAGATTAATTACACCATGTGGTGTTTCGTTCATTTGTTAGAATAACTTTATTGGCGGATTTTCCCTCACCCTAATCCTCTCCCCGAGGGAGAGGGAATTATTTACTTTTCTCACAATCAACCCAGGGCTTTCGCCCTGGGTTATGCTCTTATCGCGCCTTTGATGCTCAAATACTTTACTACTCACTGGATACGAAATCTCAACGGAACCTGAATTGTCTGAATCAGGATGGCCTCCACGGCGTTCCCGGCGTCTCCGCGGTGAATATCCCGGTTTTCCCTTCGGAAGCACAATTCAAGGGCCGCCGGGGGGCCATACGGCAATTCATTCGCGCGCGTTTCCCGATACAATGAGAAGATCCATCTTGAAATCCGGGACGGAAATCCGCGATGAAATATGAAATCCAGCCTATCGAAAACGGAAACGCCACTTCGGCGCAGGGATTCAAGGCGGCCGGGACCGCCGCGGGGATCAAAACGAGCGGCAAGCCCGACCTGGGGATCCTGGTCTCGCAGGTGCGGTGCCCCGCCGCCGGGATGTTCACCACCAACCGGTTGAAAGGCGCTTCGCTGCTGGTCACCCAGGAGCACCTGGCCGACGGTCATGCCCAGGCGCTGATCGTCAACAGCGGCAACGCCAACGCCTGCACCAGCGAGCGGGGCCTCGTGGATGCGCGCGAAATGGCCCGCTGCCTGGCGCGTCCCCTGGGCATCGCCACGCAGGATGTCCTTCCCAACTCCACAGGCGTTATCGGAATCTATCTTCCCCTGCCCCTGATCCGGGAAGGGATCGAGAAATTGATTCCCCGGTTGCGCGAGGACGGCGGCCTCGAGTTGGCGCAGGCCATGATGACCACCGACACGGTTCCTAAGACGGCCGCGCGGCGCGTGGTGGTGGAGGGGCACGCGTTCACGATCGGCGGCTGCGCCAAGGGGGCGGGGATGATCATGCCCAACATGGCCACCATGCTCGCTTTTTTGACCACGGACGCCCGGATTTCTTCCCCAAGCCTTTCCTGGTTTCTGAAGGAGGCGGTGGAGAGCAGTTTCAACCGCCTGTCGATCGACGGCGACACCAGCTGCTGCGACTCGGCCCTCCTGCTGGCCAACGGCCTGTCCGACAGCACCGAAATCCTTCCGGAACGCGATCTCGTTTCCGAAGCCTTCCTGGCGGCGCTCAAGGAAGTGTGCCTGGATCTCACCCAGCAGCTGGCCCGCGACGGCGAGGGCGTCACCAAGGTGGCCACCATCCAGGTCAAGGGGGCGCGCACGCCGGAAGACGCCCTGCGTGTGGCGCGGTCCATCGCCAATTCGCCCCTCGTCAAAACCGCCCTCCACGGTTGCGACCCAAACTGGGGACGCCTCATCACGGCGGCTGGTTATAGCGGGGCGGAGTTCGATCCCGCCCGGTGCGCCCTGTGGATCGGCGACGTCCAGATGATGCATCGTGGTGAACCTGCCGGATATGACGAAGCGGCAGCCCATGCCGTCATGCAAAGGTCTGAATACACCATCACCCTGGATCTAGGCCAGGGGGATCACAGCGATTTTTACATCATGACCGACCTGTCCAAGGCGTATATCGACATCAACGCGGATTACCGCCACCGGACCTGAAACCGCACCTGTCCATCCGATTCCCCGCGTGTTTTTTCAGGAGTGAGTACAATATAGAAAAAGCAGGGATTTATGGACGGATCGCGAGGGAGGGGATGGAAAGAAAAGGCTTTCCCTCACCCTGGCCCTCTCCCCAAGGGAGAGGGAAATGTAGGCCGGTCATTCAATCAACGTAGGATGGGTTAGCGCGCGGCGCGTAGCCCATCGGCAAAATACCATGAAACCCGAATGGGAAAGCGCGATTCAACGGGGTGACGCGGCGGCGGCGCGCGAACTGGTAGACGCGGGGATCGATATCGACTCCCGCGACCGGCACGGGCAAACCGCCCTCATGCGGGCGGCCCATCTCGGCCATATTGAATTGGCCGAATTATTGATCAGCCGGGGCGCGGATTTGGACGTCACCGCCAAGTACCGGCTCAGCGCCCTCATGCTGGCGGTCATCGCTGGCCATCCGGAGATCGCTTGCATGCTCGCCCGCGCCGGCGCCGGCCGGACCCTCCAGGGCGGCGGCGCGCCGGGCTTCGAGGGCAAAACCGCTTACGACCTGGCCGTGGAGCGGGACATGAAGGAAATCCTGGAAGAATTGAAATAAATAGGTGACGAGACGGTAAAAAGTGAAATTATTACTGTGATGTTCCATCTATGGTGGTGCAGGCGTCCCGCCTGCAATCCTATTTTGAGCAGACAAGATGTTTGCACCACAAAAAAGTGACATTTTGCCGTTCCGTCCTCTCGAAACCGATTCCCTTGACGCTGTCAAGTGAATCGGGAATGATTTTTGAATACAGGATCATCCGGGAAATGCCGTACATGATGGGGATATGGCCATTATAAAGCGGGCGGACACGAAGGTCCGCCCCTACATTAATTCCCTCACCCTAACCCTCTCCCAGAGGGAGAGGAGATTTTTAGAGTGGATCGAATCGATCAATTCAATGGGATATTGATCGGGAATCTGAGTAAACAGTACGCACTTGCCAGATGATTCGGAATACAGAACCCGATTGGCCTGCCAATCAGAAGGGAACTTGATCCGTGGGACTCTTTTCAAGTAAATCAGGTGATGGCCTGACGGAAAAAACCATCCTGGCGGCGCTGAGCCAGGTTCAGGATCCCGACTTGCACCGGGATCTGGTTTCCTTGGGCATGATCAAGGATTTGAAAATCGACGGCGGCAAGGTGTCGTTCACCCTGGAACTCACCACCCCCGCCTGCCCGATGAAGGAACGGATGAAGAACGAATGTCACGCGGCCGCCGCGCATGTGCCCGGCGTTCGGGAGGTCGACATTCATATGACTTCCCGCGCCCCGCAGCACGCCGCGCCGGCCCAGAAGGCCATTCCCGGCGTGAGCCACGTCTTCGCCGTCTCGAGCGGCAAGGGCGGGGTGGGCAAATCGACGGTGGCGGCCAACCTGGCGCTCGCGCTGCGGCAAAACGGCGCGAAGGTGGGCCTCATGGACGCCGACGCCTACGGCCCGAACATCCCCCAGATGCTGGGGATCGACGAACGGCCGGGCTCCGACGGCAACACCATCTTCGCGCCGGAGAAGAACGGCATGAAGGTGATGTCCGTGGGCCTGATCGCCCCCGGCGACACGCCCATTGTGTGGCGCGGCCCCATGCTGCACAGCCTGATCCAGCAATTCCTTTATCAGGTTGACTGGGGCGAACTGGATTACCTGGTGGTCGATATGCCCCCAGGAACCGGCGACGCCCAGCTCAGCCTGAGCCAACAAGCCCCGCTGGCCGGCGCGCTGATGGTGACCACGCCGCAGGAAGTGTCGCAGGCCGATGTGCGGCGGGCCATCATGATGTTCCGCAAGGTCCAGGTTCCGGTGCTGGGAGTCGTCGAGAACATGGCGTATTTCCTCTGCCCGGACAATAACAAGAAATACGAAATCTTCGGGACCGGCGGCGGGGAGAAGATCAGCCGCGAGTACGACATTCCCCTCCTGGCCCGGCTGCCGATCGATCCGCGCATCGCCCAGGGCGGCGACAGCGGCCATCCGATCGTGCTGGAGGACCCTGATTCGCCGGCCGCCGGGGAGTTCCGCAAACTGGCGGGCGAAGTGGCGCGGCAGATCAGCATCGTCCACCTGAAAAACCAGCCGTTGCCGGTTTTGTGATAATGGATGAAATGCCGCTGGTTTGGCCATACGATGCAGGAGCGCCCCCATGCCCGTTGAATTGACCCGCCGGACCCATTTCGCCGCCGCGCACCGCTTGCACAGCCCGCATTTGAGCGAGGAAGAGAACGCGCGCGTGTATGGGCCGTGTAACAATCCATACGGCCACGGCCACAATTACTATCTCGAAGTCACGGTGGAAGGCGAGCCCGATCCCAAAACCGGGATGATCATCAACCTCACGGAACTGGACGCCCTCATTGACCAGGAGATCGTCTCCCGGGCCGACCACCATCACTTCAATCATGACGTTCCGTTCACCCAGGGGGCGATTCCCACCGTGGAGAACTTGGTCGTCACGTTCTGGAGTATTTTGGACCGGCGGCTGCCACCGGGTATGCTGAAAAGAATCCGGCTGTGGGAATCGGAAAACAATTCCGCCACGTACACCCGGCCGGAAAAAAACGGGACGGAACCATCACCATGACCAACCACCGCATCCAATCCGCCGCCCTGCGCGAGGAAGCCGCCCTGGCCGGCCTCGATCCGTTGGAACAGGTCACGCGCGAGCTGCTGCTCCACATCGGGGAAAATCCGGACCGCGAGGGCCTGATCCGCACGCCCCACCGCTTCGCGCGGGCCTGGCGCTTTCTCACCCGCGGCTACGACCAGGACATCGTGGAAATCATCAACAACGCGGTGTTCGAGGAAGACGCGGACGAAATGGTGGTGGTCACCGACATCGACTTTTTCAGCTTGTGCGAACATCACATGCTGCCGTTCTTCGGCAAAGCCCATATCGGTTATGTCCCCGCCGGGAAAGTCATCGGGCTGTCCAAGATCCCCCGGCTGGTGGAAGTGTTCAGCCGCCGCCTGCAGCTGCAGGAACGCATGACCCAGCAGATCGCCAGCGCCATCGAGGACGCCATCCATCCCCAGGGCGTGGCCGTGGTGACCGAAGCCGCGCATCTGTGCATGATGATGCGCGGCGTGCAGAAGGTGAACTGCAACACCATCACCAGCGCCATGCGCGGCGTGTTCCGCAAAAACCGCGCCACGCGGGCCGAATTCATGGACTTCATCCACCAAGGCACGTCCCGCTAAGTCGTTTACGCCGCCGGATTTTTCCCAATCACCACCACCGACAAGCCGAACGGCGTCTTGAAAAAACGCTCCAGCCGCACCAGGGGATGCAGCAGGGTGAAGAAGTACAGCTGAAACTTGGGCAGCACCTTGCGGCGCAGGATGCGGCTGTTGATGAACCAGCCCGGCACTCCCCACATGTTGAAAAAGAAGGTGTGCTCGATTTCAAAGCCGGCTTGCTTCATCTTCTCGAGCACTTCCGGCTTCGAGTAGCGCCGGTAATGCTCCAGGCCGATGTCCAGGCTGCCGTACAGCGCCTTGATCGAAGGGACCAGCAAAATCAGCCGGCCGCCGGGAACCAGCAGCGACCGCATGTGGCGCAGCGCCCCGAGGTCATCCTCGATGTGCTCGAGCACGTTCAGGCAGATGACCGTATCCACCCGGCAGGCTTTCAACTCGTCCGAGGGGGGCTGGCTGGCGTCGAAGTAATGAATCCGGAAGCGTTTGTTTTCCACGAAGCGTTGCCGGATGGTGTGCAGGTGGTTGTTCGAGCAATCCGTGGCCACCCCCAATTCTTTCCCCAACAAGAAGCGGGTGAAGTTGCCCGCGCCGGAACCGATTTCCAGCGGACGCCGGCCGATCAGGTGGGCCACCCGTTCGTGGAAAATCTGGTAGTACTTGTTCACCGATGAAAGCCGGAACAGGGTCTCTTCGCCGATGTCCAGCGTGGTCAACCGGCAGCGGACCAGCCAATAGAGCAGGACGAACGCGTCCGTCCAGCGCAGTTTCTTGCCGTCTTCGTACGACCGCCCGTCGTAGGAGATGGGCACTTCGTACACCCGCAGTTTTTTGCGGAAAATCCGCCCGGTGATCTCCGCGTCGAACCCGAAGCCGTCCGCCTCCAAGGTGATCGACTTGAGGATCTTGGCGTTGAACATCTTGTAGCCGGTGGTCATGTCCGACAGGATGGTGTTGAAGAGAATGTTGCAGAGGCCGGTGAGGATCTTGTTGCCCAGGTAGTGGGTGAAATGAAAAACCCGGTGCGGCCCCAAAAACCGCGTGCCGTACACCACATCCCCTTTCCCCGATTCGATCACCTGCAGCATGGGGGCGTACTCTTCGGGAAAATATTCCAGGTCCGCGTCCTGGATGACCACCACGTCGCCGGTCACGTGGGGCAGCGCGTGGCGGATGGCCGCGCCCTTGCCGCGGTTTTTCTCCAGGTAAAAAATCTTCATGTGGGGGGACCGGGCTTCGATCTCCCGTAGAATGTCCGTGGTCCCGTCGGTGGAGCCGTCGTCCACGATCAAAATTTCCTTCTCGTGGGGAGTGGCCTCCACCCGCCGGATGATTTCCTCGACCGTGTTGATTTCGTTATAAACGGGGATGATAACCGAAAGCCGCATGGGGAAACTGATCCTGTTTGAATGAATGAGTAATCGAATATTGATTTGTCAACTCAAGGATAGTCCGGTTCTAGGTGAGAAAAGGAAAAGTGAGCTATCCTCTGTGTTTTTTCTCCCTCTCCCTTTGGGAGAGGGCCGGAGTGAGGGGGTCGTGGCCAAGGGATCCCTCACCCTAATCCTCTCCTAGGGGGAAAGAGGAATTTGCGTTTTGAGTTTTGCTCTGCCGGCCGCCCGGCCCCAACTCTTCCCCCTCATAGAAACCGGATGGTCAGGGGATACCGGAAGACCATGCCGTCGTTGGCCTGGATGGCGGCGTACACACTGGCGCCGAACCAGAACAATCCCAACGCCAGGGCCAGGGGGATTCCGATGATAAAAAACACCAAAATCACACAGGGAATCGCGTACAAGGTAACGCTGATCTGAAAATTGATCGCTTCCTTGCCATGCTCGTCGATGAAGGACGAATCATGCCGTTTGATCAGCCACAAGATCAACGGCGCGATGAGATGGCCGACCGGCGGGAGCAGGAATATCGCGAAGCAAGAAAGATGGCAAAACGTCGACCAAAGCCGTTCCTCCTTGGTGATTTCCGGAGAAATTCCCATTTCGTCAAGCCTCATTTCGATAATCCTCCCGGTTCATCAGTCTGCCCGGATTCGCCGAACGGAACAAGCCGCATGTATCCCCTTACCTCAGCGAAAAAGGCCGGCGCTCCGAAAAACCAGCCCCTCTGAATTCGGCCAAGCCGCGCCGGTGGGCTGCGCTGTGCGTTGATCCCACCCTTCGGGGCTGCATCCCCTCTTCCACGAGATGCTCTTTCCCCATCAATCTATCAAGGATGTCATCCCCGCGAAAGCGGGGAGCCGGGCCGGTTTTTCAATCAGGGCACGCCACGGATCCGCTCGATGAAAAGTCCTCTCATCCCGCCATGTTGTTCCACCTCCCTAGCCCTTTCCCGGAGGGAGAGGCGATGGCGGGAAGGGATGCCATGGGGGTGGGCTACGCCGCGCTTTGAGTCCACCCTGCAAGACTATTCCCGTTCAATCCCATTGGGATTGGAATCAGGCGGGACGCCTGCACTACAATAATTTCCTGGATCCCCGCTTTCGCGGGGATGACATCTTCGGAAGGCTTGAAGGAAATGTACGGCCGGCCGGCGGTGGACTTTCTCTTTTTCCCCCCAAGCCTGCTATGATGATTCAAGCCCTATATAACACCAGCACTACATCCTTTTCCCGGAATCGATCCATGCCCGGCATTCTCCCACCCGAAACCGCGCTGCTGCAGGCGCGGGACGAAAGCGGGGCGAACCAGTCCGCCCTGTATTTCCTCGACTATCCGCAGTTCGGCAGTTTGCTGCTCCGCGCCGCCACCGGCGAAACCGATCAGCGGAAACGCTGCTGGCGGGCGCATTGCTCGGACGCGGCCACGATTCAGGCCGTCCGGGAAGCGCGCGGCCCCTTCGTTCTGCCGGGCCACGCCATCACCGGCCAAGCCGAGGAAATCGTCGTCGTGCCCCTGCGCGGCGGCGATCAGACGATCGGCGCCCTGGTCCATTGTTTCCTGGGCAATGTAGAACGTTCCTTCGAGGAATTGCAAGGCCTGGCCGGCCGGCGCGCCAACGATTGGTTCTACGGGTGGATCGAGTTTCTGGTCGCCGAGCAGACGCGCCCCCTGCCGGCCCTGTTCCATGTCGCCGGGGCGATTTCCTCTTCGCTCGACCTGGAGCGGGTGCTGCTCAACGTGGTCGAGAAGGCGACTGTCCTGTTCCGCGCCAAGATGAGTTCGCTGATGCTGGTTTCGCCGAAGAGGCGCGAGTTGGAACTGGCCACGGCCTACGGCTGCAGCCTGGAATATCTGGACAAGCCTAACTTGCCCCTCGATGGCTCGATCCTGGGCCGGGTGGTCAAGAAAAACAAACTCCTGCAAGTGTACGATGTCTTCCAGGAACCGTTATACAAACACAAAGCCCAGGCGAAAAAGGAAGGCGTCGTCTCCCTGCTGGCCGCCCCCATTACGTTTCAAGACGAAGTCCTGGGCGTGCTCAACATCTATTCCGCCGCCCCGCGCCGCTGGCAGCGTTCCGAGGAGGATCTCCTGCAAACCTTCGCCGCGCACGCCGCCATCGCCATCACCAACGCCCGCGTGCATGGGCAGATCATCGCCATGGAAGAGCAACTCCAGGTTTCGACCAAACTGGCCAGCCTGGGAGAACTGGCCGCGGGATTGGCCCATGAAATCCGCAATCCCTTGGCGGTCATCAATATGCTAATCCATTCATGGAAATCCGCTCCGCCCGCCGGCGAGGATTTCATCCGCGACGTCGAGGTCATCGCCCAAAAAATCAGCGATTTGAACACCCTGGTCTCCGACCTCTTGAACCTGGCGAAACCCCGGCCCCTCGACCGCCGGCCCGTGGACCTGGAGCAACTGGTCGACCGCCTGCTGCGCCTGCTCCGCCACCGCGTCAACCAGCAGCGGGTGGCCATCCGCAAGGAAATCCGCGTGGCGGACAAGATCATCCCCGCCGACCGGGAGCGGATGGAGCAGGCCATCCTGAACCTCCTCCTCAACGCCCTGGATGTCACTCCGGAAGGCAAGCCCCTCGTCATCGCGATCGGCCGGGAGGAAGAGTGCCTGACGGTGGAAATCCGCGATTCCGGCCCGGGAATCCCCCCGGAGCAGGTGAACGAACTGTTCAAGGCCTTTCGCACCAGCAAACCCCAGGGCACGGGCTTGGGCTTGCCCATGACCCGGCGCATCGTGGAAGAACACCAGGGAACCATCCGGGTGTCGGCCAATCACCCCACCGGCGCGGTTTTCACCATTCTTCTCCCCCGCCGGGTTCCGGAATGAGCGACTTCTACGATCCTGAATACGATCCTGCCTTTTGACGCCCTTTCCGGTGCTCTCCCCGCTTTTTCCCATGCCATCACTGACGCAGTGGGAAATCGTAAAAACAATAGGGTGATGTTCCATATATTGTGGTGCAGGCATCCTGCCTGCAACCCTATTTTTGTGCAGACAAGATGTGTGCAGACAAGATGTCCGCACTACCATCAAGTGACTTTTTGCCGCTTCGTCAGGGATTTGTAGCGCAGGCGCCCCGCCTGCAACCAATCCCCATGGGATTGAATGGGAATAGCCGGGGGTGACAACCCCCGGGACCGTTCCCTGAGAGATCGATCCCGCGGGGGGCGAATGGGGTATTCAACCCCGGCGGGGTTGGTGCTTTTTATCACCTCACCGTAGGCTGCCGCCTACGGCTATTCATGTTTATCCCCTGCGGGGATGATATTCTGTTGGATGATAAGGGTTATTGAGTAAAGATCCGCCCCCAGGGTGAGAGAACCGTAAAACCTCCCACCCCGGGAGACGGCTATCCTTGCGTGGGGATTGCGTGTCTTTATAATCTCCAAAACCCTGATTGCCGCTGATCTCACTCAAGGATGGCCTCATGCGATTATCCGTGATCATGCCCGTCTACAACGAGAAAGACACCATCCGGGAAATCATCGCCAAGGTGATGAACGAAGAAACGGACAAGGAACTGATCGTCGTGGACGACTGCTCCAGCGACGGGACCACGGAGATTCTCAAGACCATCCAGCACGAGCGGATCAAGATTTTTTTCCACGAAGTCAACCAGGGCAAGGGAGCCGCCATACGGACCGCCGTCGCGCATGTCACCGGCGACATCGTCATCATCCAGGACGCGGATTTGGAGTACAATCCCACCGATTACACCCGCATCATCAAGCCGATTCTCGCCGACAAGGCCGACGTGGTCTTCGGATCGCGGTTCAAGGGCCCGGAGCAACGAGTGCTGTTCTTCTGGCATTATTTGGCCAACATGTTTCTCACCCTGGTCTCCAACATGCTGACCAACCTGAACTTGTCGGACATGGAGACCTGCTACAAGGCTTTCCGCGCCTCGGTCATCAAGAAAATCCAGATCGAATCCAACCGCTTCGGCGTGGAGCCGGAACTGACCGCCAAAATCGCCAAGATGAATTGCCGGGTTTACGAGGTGCCCATCTCCTATTACGGGCGCGATTACACCGAGGGGAAGAAAATCACCTGGAAAGACGGCTTTTCCGCCATCTGGAGCATCATCAAGTTCAACCTGTTCCGGTGAGCCGCTCCAGTCTCCGAACGAAAGCCCATGTCCAAGAGGTTCCTGCTTCTTCTGATCATGGCCTTGGGCCTGCGCCTGGCCTGGCTGGCGTACGTGCGCCAGTCGGGAGGCGGCCTGTACCCCTATTGGGACGGCGACGG
The DNA here is from genome assembly GCA_041946805.1 of bacterium. GTDB lineage: Bacteria > Hinthialibacterota > Hinthialibacteria > Hinthialibacterales > Hinthialibacteraceae > JABLXU01. Next base: position 22,548 of record JBHGBC010000066.1, on the reverse strand, counting down.
CTACCTGCCGGCCGCGGATCTGTTCCATTACGGCCATTTTCTGGATGATGAACAAATCGAGCGCATGCCGCTCTATCCCGCGCTGGTGGCGTTCATCCGGCGGATTCCGTTGCCGGAGACGTACCTGATGTGGGGCTGGCATGTGTGGCTGGACCTGATCGTCCTGGCCTGTGTGTACCTGTTCATCCGCCGGTTCCACGGTGAACGGGCGGCGCTTTTCGCTGGATTGGCCTATGCGGTCTATCCCCTGGCTCTCTACCGCCTGCCCCTCATGAACACCGAAATCATCCAGGGCGCGGCGCTCGGTTTCTGGCTGCTGGGCGCGGCGCGGGTGATGGAATCGGACGAGCCCCGCGACGCCGTGATGCTCGGCCTGTTCTCGATTCTTCTGGCCTTCATCAGCCCCGCCACGCAACTGCTTCCTGTGCTCTTTGGACTCACGTTCTTCATCCGGCGGCCCTTCGAGAAAGCCGGCCCGCTGTTCGCGGCGTTGTTGATTCCCGTGGCGCTCATCGCCCTGGCCTGGGGCGCGCGCAACGCCGCGGTCTCCGGCCGCTTTTTCCTGTTCGACACGCGCGGCGGCAAGGAGTTCTGGCTGGGCAACAACCAGGCGGTGGACGGCCGCTGGGAAGGCGAACTCCGCCCCTTGTGGGAAGCGCAATGGCAAGCCCACCGGAAGCGGGTGAAGGACGAGGGGGGAGACGAGATCGGCATCAACCAGTTCTTCTACCGTGAAGGCCTGCGGGAAATCCGCGAGAATCCCAAGGGAGCGGCAATCCTCTTCGGCAAGAAGTTCCTGCGCTTCTGGTTCGTCCCCGCATCGGAACAGTCCATTGCCGCCGTCACGGCCGTCCAATCGGTTTTCTTGCTCCTGGCGGCGTTCGGGCTGTGGAAGGCGGGGATCAGGAACCGGGGGACCGCGTTGCCTCTCTTCGTGATAATCTATTACTGCGCCATCTACACGCTGTCGTATTCGTGCTTGCGATTCAGCCATCCCATCATGCCCTGGGTATGCGGATTGGGCGGTGTGGGATTGGCGTGTGTTGGAAAGCAACACTCGGGAGCAAAAACATGAGCGAGCAAAACCGGATTCATGCCTTGGTCAGCGGCCGCGTGCAAGGCGTGGGATTCCGCTACTTCGCTCAGCGGGTGGCGCAATCCATGAACCTGGTGGGCGAAGTGCGCAACACCCGCGACGGCCGGGTGGAGATCATCGCCGAGGGCGATCCTCAAACCCTCAAGAAATTCCTGCGCCGGATCGAGGAAGGCCCCTCGCTGTCGCATGTCTCCGCGGTGGACGTGGAGTGGATGCCCGCCACCGGGAGGTACGATTCGTTCGAGGTGACGTTTTGAACATTGACGTTGATAGGGGAACTATAGAATCAACATTTTCATGCGCCAACGGCGCGTTTAAACTAGCCCAGGGCTTCAGCCCTGGGAAAAATGGCGACCTACGAAAAAATTCCCTCTCCCCCCGGGAGAGGGTTAGGGTGAGGGAACGCCTTGAAAGGGCGCCATATTGGCTTTTCGTACAATCAATTAATCCGTGCCGTTTTGGAAATTGGATCAACGGTTGAAAAACACACCAGACCTACCGCGTACGGCATATTTAAACAAGCCCAGGGCTTCAGCCCTGGGAAGAACGTATGAAAGATGATCCGAGTGTAAAGTAGGGGCACGTTGCTTCGTGCCCCTGCCTCCTAATCGGATAGTAGAGACCGATTATTGAATTATTTCGGATTCCTGCTCAAAAATCCTGGTTCCCCGCTTTCGCGGGGATGACGTCGAGGAAAAATGGGATGGTGCCAAGGAATGAAGAGGATGGTGCCAAGGAAAGAAAGGGATGACATTGCGATCTACAGGAACCTATTCCCTCTCCCCCTGGTAGAGGGTTAGGGTGAGGGTGAGGAAAGATAACACTACGAAATTACATTACCCCGCAGGGAGATCCCATGAAAATCCAAACTGAACGCGTCCGCGTGTCCACCCGCGGCAACACGGACATTCACGACCTGACGCCCCGCATCACCCAAATCGTCCACCAGAGTGGAATGAACGACGGGCAGGCGACGGTCTTCGCGCCCGGCGCGACGGCCGGCATCAGCGTGGTGGAATACGAACCGGGACTTTTGGAGGATATCCCCGAACTGCTGGAGCGGCTGATCCCCTCCAACAAGTCCTATCACCATGACCAGACCTGGCATGACGGCAACGGCCATTCACACCTGCGCGCCACCCTCATCGGCCCCTCGCTGACCATTCCCTTCGAGAACCGTACCCTGACTTTGGGCGTCTGGCAGCAGGTCATTCTGCTCGATTTCGACACCCGCCCCCGCCAGCGGGAAATCGTCGTCCAATTGATGGGAGAATGAAGACACCATGCCCGCCAAATCCAATCCAAAATCCACCCCCAAGAGTATAAAAAACTGGAAAGTGGCCCCCGCCGCGGAACGGATCAAGAAGATCATCCCCCTGCTGGCTCAAGCACACGAGCCGGTCTGCGCCCTGTATTTCCGCAACGCCTTCGAATTGTTGATCGCCACCATCCTCTCGGCCCAATGCACCGACGAGCGCGTCAACCAGGTGACGCCCGTCTTGTTCCAACGCTTCCCCGACGCCTCCTCCCTCGCATCCGCCGCGCCGGAGGAGGTGGAAGAAATCGTCCGCCCCACGGGTTTTTTCCGCCAGAAAACCAAAAGCCTGCTGGCTGTCAGCCAGGCATTGACGGAAAAATCTCATGGTGAAATCCCCCGGGATATCGACGAACTGACCCGGCTGCCAGGCGTGGGCCGCAAAACCGCCAACGTGGTGCTGGGCACCGCCTACGGCATCCCCGCCATCATGGTGGATACCCACGTCAAGCGCGTGGCCGCCCGGCTGGAATTAACCAAGCAAAAGGATCCGGACAAAATCGAACAGGATCTGATCGCGCTCGTCCCCGCCGCCGAACGCACCGCCTTTTCGCACCGCATGATCTGGCACGGCCGCAAGGTCTGCCAGGCGCGCAAGCCCGGTTGCGAGGCCTGTGTGCTCGCCCCGTATTGCCCCTCGGAGGGAGTGGCGTGATTGTGTCGAGGATTCCCGCTTTCGTGACGGATTTTCATCCCCGGTTCAATGCCACGAATCATCCAAGGCCAATTCCCAGGTATCGTTGAAACGGAGCCAATCCCCTGTTTCCCGGCTGCCGCCTCCAAACCAAACCATCTTTCCCCGGCGCGCGTCATGGGTCATATTGATCATCTCGCGCGGCACGGAACCAGTATGATTCAGCTCCATCCAGCGGATTCCATCCCACTCCCAGGTATCACCCAGACTGCGTGCCGGATTCATGTTGATCAGGTCCGTCCCTCCTCCGAACAAAATCACCCGGCCCCGCTGGGTGTCATAGGTCATGCTGCCCCATAGGCGCGGCTCGGGGCCGGTCTCCGCAACCTTGAGGAACGTGACGCCGTCCCACTCCCACGTATCGCCGAAGGAGATCTTTCCATCCGTCCCCCCGAAAATCACCGTTTTCCGGCGGCGGGAATCATACGCGGCCGACATGAGGATCCGCGGCGATGGCGCCTCGCCGGCCAGGATGTGTTGCCATTGCACGCCATCCCATTCCCATAGTTCCGCCGTGGGTTTCAAATCCGGATCGTAACCACCGAACAAAACCACTTGGCCGCGGGCCTCGTCATAGGTCAGGGCGTACCCGCTCCGGCTTCCCGGCCCTTTCACGTCCCGTTTGGTCCAGGTGATGCCGTCATATTCCCACGTGTCGTCATACCCTCTCCATTTAATTACATCTCCGCCCCCGTACATCACGATTTTCTTGCGCGCGGTATCATAAACCATGGACATCAAAAACCGTTCTTCCGGCCGGTCCGCGCGGGGGATGGGAATCTCCCGCCAGGCCTCTCCATCCCACTCCCAGGTTTCATTCAACATGTAGCGGAAATTGCCGTTGAAGCCTCCAAACATCACGGCCTTTCCCCGCTCCGGATCATACACCATGGCGTATCCCTGCCGCTGCACGGGACTTTCCGGAGTTTCGATCCGGGTCCATTGATTTCCGGACGTGTAGGCGATGGTCCCGCTGACCGGCAGCAACACGGCGGCGAAGGCGGACAGGAGAGCGCGGGATCTCCAAGTGCAACCGCGTTCCAGAATGCGCCGTGTATCTAAAATCCTTTGGATGCGATTCTTGAGGTAACTTTTTCGGTTGGACAGTCCCGTGGAAAACGGAATGAAGGCCGGCCAGGCCGCGGTTTGGCCGGCGACACGCAAGAGTCCCTCGCCGCATACCTTCCGGGACGCGCCGGATGCTACGATCGCCGTGTCGTCGCAGGCATACTCCCGTAGCCGGTCCACCACCCGGTTGACCGCGCGCACCACGGGATTGAAAAAGAACACGATCTGGGAAAGGCTCTGGATCAGCCGGACTGCTATATCCCCCCGCCGGACATGCGCCAGCTCGTGCAACAGGATCCAATGGAGTTGTTCTTGGGAAAGTTCGTGGGGAAGATCCGGTGGAATGACGATCCGGGGATGGACCCAACCCCACACCACGGGAGAACCGGCCCAGCCCGCCGTCGCCCAGGCCACCGGGTGGCGCAGCCCGATGCGTTCAGTCAGGGCCTTCAACTCCATCCGCAGCGTTTTGTTTTTCACGGGCCGCGCTTGGCGGATCCGGCAATGAATCACCCATTGATACCCCATAAAACGCATGAATAGCACCGCGGCGGTCCCCGCCCAGGCCGCCATCAGCCAAAACGTTCCGGATAATTCCGGAGCCGTGGATGGCAGCGGGGAAGCCGCCGGAGTGACGTGAATGCCGGAGGATAGCGCGTCATTTTCCCTGAAAACGGGATGGCCGATATTCCGTTCGATCCACCCGCCACCTGTGAAGTGGAAGGCATCCAGGGGCACGGAAAACCACGAATGAATCAAACCGGGCAGCGAGATGAATCCCGGAAAGAAAAGTTTCACGAAAACCAGCAAGAAGAGAACGTAACCGGTCTGGACGGAGAACCGCTTCCGGACCGCCAGCCACACCAGCCCCACGAGACCAAAGGCCAAGGCGGAATCGACTGTGCTGCGGACCATGTAGGCCCCCCACAATTCCCCCCAGGCGTTCAATTGGCAGGGAGAGAACATGTTGATTTCATTCCCGGATGGGCGGATCTTCTTTTTCGTACTGATCGAGCATGGAACGCAATTCCCGTATATCCTCCGGAGAAAGGTCGCTTTTCTGCACCATGTAAGCCAGCAACGGACCCGCCTGGCCTCCCAGGGTTTTGTCCAGCAGATCGTCCGCAACCTGGAACAGGGATTGGGCCAGGGTTTTTTTCGGACGGTACAGGTAGGAATTGCCGATCAGGGTGGCTTTCAGGAAACCCTTGTTCACCAGCCGGTTGAGATGAGTGCGGACGGTGTTGGGCGCCCACCCGTACAAATCGCCGGCCAGGAGATAAACATCGCGGGCGGAACAGGCCTTCTTGCGCCATACAATGTTCATCACTTTCCATTCGGGGGGAGTCAGCAGTTTGGAGGAAGGACGCGGCATGGATTGAGTAAACTCCTATCGAAAGAGGAATAAGCGAATCGGTTAGTAATTTATCAAAAAAATTAACCAACACAAGAGAATTCCTGACAAAGCGAAAACAATTTGGTTCTTCTGGCATGGTTGTACTTTTTTACAGTAGGTTTGACCGGTTTCCCTTCCAACCGGCCGGTGAGATCCATCCCCAATCCCATCCCCCTCCTCCCTCATTAATCTCCAAAATCCGCGGTGGATTCTCCTTTTATGGAGGCAATTGACATCCCGTCACGCGCGAAAGGGATTATTCGCATGTCCACCCGTCCGGCCATCCAAGTCCTTCTCTTCGATTCGGAGGGGAACGGCCCCCTGGGATCGGTCCAGACTCCCCGCAAGATCACCCTCGATTCTGGATTCGGGGCCATGCGCCGCCGCTGCTGGCTGGAACTCTATAACGAAGATCTGGATTTCCCCGCTGACCTGGGATCCATCCTGGAAATCTGGATCAATCATGTCCGGTGTTTTCGCGGGCGCGTTTGCCAGCGCCGCATGGATTCGATCGACGATTATTTAACCCTCTACGCGGAATTCGATCCGGAACACGAAGACAACGCCGTCATCGGGGGCGTGTTCGAAAATCAAACCGTCACCACGATCCTGAACCAGGTCCTGACGGCTGCCGGATTGCGCCGCGGAGATTCCTTCGAACAGGGAATCCGCTTCGGACGCCTGGAATTCGCCGAATATCCCCTCTTTCCCTGCATCGACCTGCTTGCCAAACTGGCCGGGAACTGGATGTGGGACATCGACGAAGAAGGAGCCCTCTCCTTCCGCCCCCCGTTTTCACAATCCCCTCATGTATTGCTTTTGGACAAGGATCGCGACACCATCAATCTGTGGGAAACCGTCACGGATATCTCCGCCCGGGTTGGAATGCAGGGGGGAATCATCGGCGGAGTTCCTTTTGACCAATGGATCGAAATCCCCGGGCTTTCCTTCCTACCGCATTCACTCTCGATCCGCGTCTATGTCCGGCCTCTGGCTTCGCTGGATGCCTGTTTCGCTTTCCGGCGCGCTGTGATCCAACAGATGACCCGGCCTCATTACGAGCATTACGTGACGCTCCATGGCCAGGGAGAAACCGTGGCCCCGGGCGATTGCGTCCGCTTCCTCATCGACGATTATCCCCTGCTGCCCCCGGACGGTCTCTTCCGCGTCAAACGGCGGGATATCGTCTACGCGCACGAACGGCTCGAAACCCGCCTGTTTCTCACCTCGGGTTTGGAGTCATCCCCAACATATTTCCATTATTTCCGCCACGACCGGACGCTGCCGCCCCTGTATCTGCGCGGTAAAACCGGCCCATTCCAACTGGACGTGTCCGCCCTCGATTCCCCCGCCCACCTCGATCCCGCGTGAGGGGATTGGGAGCGGTTTCCCGCCGGCAACGTCCTTTTTGTCTTTTCAAACAAGAATTTTTTCCTATTTATCTTGACTTGGTGGTTGTATTAATGTACTATAGCTATATATCATTAATACACAGGAGTCGAGCCGTGATCATTTTCCTGGACGCGAAGAGTGGAGTTCCCTTTTACCGTCAAATCATCGAACAGGTGAAATTCGCCATCGGGCGCGGTGATTTACAAACCGGCGACCGGCTCCCGACCGTCCGCCAGCTGGCCGTGGATCTTTCCATCAATCCCAATACCGTCAGCCGGGCTTACCGGGAACTGGAAATCGAGGGGATACTCGACACGCAACAAGGCTCGGGAACTTTCGTCAGCGGACACCGGCCCAATATCGACGAACTCGAACGGCAGCGGATGTTGGACCAAATCCTCACTGATATGATGGCCCGGGCCTTGTCCTATGGATTCACGATCGACGATTTGATCCAGGGATTGCATCATCGAAAGGAGAATGAGCCATGAGCGTATCCAACAATCCACTCGAAACGAGTAAATCATCCGGAATTCCCCGCGCCTTCGTCTGGCGGACTGATTTCCGGTTCACACCGATCAACGTCTTTATCCTCGTGGCGGTCCTCGTGGCCGGACTGATTGTCCATCTGAACATCCATGAGTTCACCACGGAAGCGGTCCTGGTGAGCCTGATATCGGCCCTGGTCCTGTCGGCCTTCCTCTGGCTGCATCCGGTGGGGGAAGCAGTCGTGCTGCTGGGGACGATCGGCAGCCTGATCACGTTTCTTATGTTCCGCCCCTTCAGTGAAATCCTGATGACCGCCCTCATCATCGGGTTGGTGACCGCCCCGGCGGTGCAGATCACCTTCCAATGGGAACGCGCGGTCGTGCTGCGCCTGGGAAAGTTTCTGGGAATCCGCAAACCCGGGCTCTTCGTGATGATCCCGATCCTCGACAAGGTGGCCCAATTTGTCGACCAGCGGATTCGCGTCACGGATTTCCGGGCCGAGACCACGTTGACCGCGGACACGGTGCCCGTCAATGTGGACGCCATCGCGTTTTGGATCGTGTGGGACGCCGAAAAAGCGGTGCTGGAAGTCGAGCAATTCGAGCAAGCTGTAATCCTTTCGGCCCAAACCGCGCTGCGCAACGCCATCGGGAAAAACGACTTGGCCGTGCTGCTCTCCGAGCGGGACCGCCTGGGCCATGAAATCCAGAAAGTGCTCGATGAGAAAACCAGCGCCTGGGGAATCACGACGCAGGCTGTGGAAATCCGGGACATCATCATCCCCAAAGGCCTGGAAGACGCGATGTCCCGCCAGGCCCAGGCGGAACGCGAACGCCAAAGCCGGATCATTCTCGGGACGGCGGAGACGGAAATCGCGGAGAAATTCGCGCGCGCCTCGGACTTTTATCAGAACAATCCCGTGGCCCTCCATCTGCGGGCGATGAACATGGTGTACGAAGGCCTCCGGCACAAGGGTTCGATGGTGATCGTCCCTTCCACGGCGGTCGAGACGATGGGCCTGGGTGCGTTGGGCGGACTGACGGCTTTCGGCCAGGATTTATTCAAGGAGAATAAATCGGTCACTGAGGAGGGAAAATCCGGCGAAGCACCGAGTGAAGATCCGGGAGAACGTACCTCCGGGTGAGCCGCGGGAAACATGGGGCGAATCGGAATCATTCGTTAGGCGTGAGCCTCGCCCTCCCATTCTTATCCAGGTTTTTCCACCAGCCGAAGGATTTTCATTTCAGCAAGGATTCCCCTCACCCTGGCCCTCTCCCAGAGGGAGAGGGTTTCGAAGCCGATTGGCCGTTGTTGTTAGGCCACACAACGCGTAGAGCCCTCCCTATGGTGTTTTATTTGGGGGTAGAGATCAGCCCCCCGGAAAGGGCCGGGGTGAAGGATAGAATAGGGGCGGACCTATAAGCCCGGTTTGGCTTTTCTCCGTGTCATCCGTGGTTCAATTCGCGCGGCCGCTCACCCATCCTGGTCATCTTGTTCATCCTGGCCCTCCTGATTCGGACAATCCCCCGCCCGCGGCCCCTTGTTTCATTTTTCCGCATTCGACACATCATGAAAATTGGGTAGAATACTTTCGTTCTCGTCGATAGATCCATTGAAAACATGAAAATGATCTGAATTCCATGTCCCACTCCACCCCATCCTCCCGGCATCCGTTACCCGATGCTTCCGCCAAGTCCGGTTTTGTCCGCCGGGGATTCGATGCCATCGCCTCCCGCTATGACCTGCTGAACGACTTGATGACCGCCGGGCTGCACCGGCTGTGGAAACGCGAAGCCATCCGGCGCCTGGAACCGCGGGAAGGCATGAAAATTCTCGATCTCTGCGCGGGAACCGGCGACCTGGCCATGCTGGCTCACGCGCGCCTGCGCCGGACGGGGTTGGTGGTGGCCCTCGATTTCTCCCCCAAGATGATGGCCGCCGGGCGCGAACGGTGTGGATCCAATAAACCCGACGGCGATGATCGGCTCGCGTGGACCGGCGGCGACGCGTGCCGGCTGCCGTTTCCAGACGAAACCTTCGACGGCGTGGTGGTGGGTTTCGGTCTGCGCAACGTGGTCTCGATCGAAACCGCGCTGCGGGAGACGTTCCGCGTACTCAGGCCGGGAGGGAGGTTTGTCAGCCTCGACACCGCGGGACCGGAATGGAAAGGCTGGAGGCCGTTGTACAAGTTCCACATGGATTACATGGTGCCGTTTCTGGGCCGGATATTCGGCGGCTCCCGGGAGATGTACGCCTACCTGGCCTCGTCAGCAGCCGCTTTTCAAAGCCCCGGCCAACTGCTTGTGTTGTTTGAAACATGTGGATTCGCCGAAACCGGCTATGCCTTCCGGCCGCGTGGCATCGGCGGGGCCGCCCTGGTCTGGGGCCAACGCCCGTATCGAGGGAGATAAATCGTAGGATGGATATTTTCCAACAAAACCTCGACGCCTTACGGCAACACCGGCCCGAACTGGCGGCCCGGGTGGAATCCTTGGGACCGCTGGGAACCGCCTACCGGATCCATGAAACGCCCGGCGGTTGGCCCACGCTGGAATACCTCGGCGGGAAAGAGCCGGTCTGGTGGCACAGCCGTCATGATCCCCGGCGCGAGGTGGAGCGCGAACTGGCCGCGCTGGATCATGGGAATATTCAAGTTCCCCTGCTGGCCGGCATCGGCCTGGGCTACACGCTGCGGCGGTTGTGGGACACCGGCCGCGCGGATTTCTTCGACTTAGTCGTCCTCGAAGCCGATCCGTGCGGCTTCCGGCTGGCTCTCCAAATCACACGCCTGGATGACATCCTTGCGGATCCGCGGGCGCGGTTTTACTTGGGGCCCGATCTGACGGCATGGCCTGCCCTTGTGTGCTCCCTCATGCCGGCGGTCGTGAGCAGCACCTTGCGGATCCTGCCTCACCGCCCTTCCCTGCAATGCCACGCCGCTTTTTATCAATCCGCCCTGGAAACCGTGAAGCAACAAATTTCCCTGACCCGGGCGGAATTCGACCTCATGGTCCGCACCGGCCCGCACATCCAGGAAAACCTGTGGCTGAATCTGCCTGCTGTTCTTAGTTCGATCAGCCTGGTTCAGGCGCGCGGGGGGCTGAAGGGCCGGCCCGCCGTGGTCATCGCCGCCGGGCCCTCGCTCGACCGGAACGTGCATCTCCTGAAGGACGCACGCGACCGCGCCGCGCTCATCGCCGTCGATACCGCCTGCCGCACGTTGGAGAGACATGGCATCGCACCGCACGTCGTCGTCACCACCGATCCCACCGAACTCAACCGCCGGCATTTCGAGGGCCTCGCTCCCATGCCGGAAACCATCCTGGCCTTCGATCCGGAAGTCGACCGCGAAATCCCCCGCCGCTGGCCGGGACGGACGCTGTTTCTCAATCTCGACAAAACGGTCATGACCCGCTGGCTGGAAAGCGAATGCGGTCCCTGGGGGATTCTCCCCAAGGGCGGCTCGGTCGGCCACACCGCCTTTTACCTGGCGCGCGAACTGGACGCGAACCCGATCCTCTTCGTTGGTCTTGACCTGGCGTTCGATCCCCACGGCGGAACCACGCACGCCGCCGCTTCCGCCCTGCGCCGTTCCCATGCTCCCATCGGGGAAGGCGCGCGGGCGGCCGAACTAGGCCCGCGCGCGGACGCCGGCGCGATCCAGGAAGAGATGGTGTGGGTTCCCGCCGTGGAAGGCCGCGCCGTACCCACGTCACGGATCATGTCGCTCTACATCCAGCGTTTTGAGGAGGATTTCGCGCGGACCCAGGCGCGCCTCATCGACGCCACCGAAGGCGGCGCCAGACTGCGCGGAACCGAGATCATGCTCCTGAGCGAAGCCCTGCGGCAACTTCCACCCACAGGCGGAGCGATACTATCCTTTTTTGATTCCCTCCAGCCCCCGCGTCGTGACCGTTCCGCGGTCCATCACCAGTTGGATCATGTGTCCCAGGCGCTCGAGGCGGCCGCGGCGCGCGCGCGGGAAGGAATCCGGCTATCCACCCTGCTCATAGCTCAAGTCAGGAAAGGAACCGCTTTGCGCGATACGCCCGAATGGCAAGCCATGGAAGCGTGTTTTTCGTTTTTGTATGACCTGCACCACAATATATAGAACATATCCGTTGCATTTTCACTTTTTGCCGGATCGTCTTCCCTGACCGCCTCTAAACGCCGGATGGCTTAACGCGCCATGCGTAGCCGGTCATGACTGCCTCTGGGGAATTCCCCTTCTCCCCGGAGCAGGCCAGGGTGAGGTTGTTTGAAGTGCGGGCGTCCGGCCTGCACTCGCCCCCTGGGAGCAACCCGGTATTGGCCAGGGACCGTGCTCAGGGCGCTGAATTCATCCAAAATTGGAATCTCTTTATTTGTAACAAATTGTCCAGCGTCTCCCTTGACTCCAGTTCCGCGTTACTTCTTTTCCCGCCTCTCGTACCAATATGCGTTAGGCATCCCGCTAAGCAGTCCATCACCGAAATGGTTTTGTAACACCAAATCCTGACCGGCCACCGGAGTGTCACGCCGACGCTTCGGAAGGGCCGGGACGGCAAGCCCGAACCGGGCGGGATGGAGGTCCAGTGCCGATGCCGGAGTATATCTTCAAAAAAAAGAATATCGCGCTTTCCGTGTTGAAAGATGGAGATTACTACATCTCCCTGCCTACGGATAAATCACCCAAAATCATCGGTTCCCGGGAATGGCTGGACCGCTGGATCACCAATGCCGGCTGGATGTACCGGGGAACCTTGGAAGATTGGAGAAGGGCGGGGTTCCAGGTGTAGGCCACGAGCCACTCTTGGAAAGATCCCGGAATTGTCTGGCATCCCGTGGAAGGGAAGATAGAACTGCACGAGGAAAAGCATTGTGTCATTTTGTCTCAGAGGAAGATCCGCTATGACTCATTTTCTGGCAATACAAGGCAGTAATAAATGGACTTCAGGTCCTGAAATAATCACTCCGGCTGCATTTATAGACATCTGCGGAAATGGCATAATTTTTGTAAATTGAATATGCCATCTTCATCCTCGAAAACAGGGCGATCACAAATACAAACCGGTGGAGTCTCCCGTTGGGCCAATGACGCCGGATGATGGGTCGAAAACTATCATCCAGCGTTGGAAATCACCATCTTCTATTCCCGGCGCATCCCGGGCCAAATCCTTGAAAGGAGCAACAAGTCATGGTTCCTTCCCGTTCTTACCCGCGTTGGCCATTCATCATGGTATTGCTCTTGGCTGGCACGATCCTGGGATTGGATATCCACCACTCTCCCGCGGCGGAGACCAGCAATCCTTCCGTGGCCGCGATTCAAAACGCCTTTGTGGAAACCGCCCAGAAAGTCTCTCCCTCGGTGGTCTACATCGAAGTCGAAAAAGCGATCTCCACGGAAACCGCCATGGGACCTTCCATTCCGTTCAATGATCCCTTCGACTTGTTCAGTGACGAATTTTTTGAACGCTTTTTCCGGAACCGCATGCCCAACCGGCGGGAGCAACGGCCCAATCCCCCGCGGCAAGAGTATCACCTGGCGGGACAGGGCTCCGGTTTCATCATCAGCCCGGATGGCTACATTCTGACCAACCATCACATGGTGGGTGAGGCCGACCGCATCCAGGTCAAACTGGGAGACGGCCGCGAGTTCACCGCGAAACGGATCGGCACCGATCCTCAATCCGATGTCGGCCTGATCCAAATCGACGCCACCAACCTGCCGGTGCTTCCCCTGGGCGATTCGGATCAACTCCAGGTGGGGGAATTCGTCATCGCCATTGGCAACCCCTTCGGCCTTTCTCAGACCGTGACCAGCGGCATCATCAGCGCCAAGGGCCGCAGCAATGTGGGCATCGCCGATTATGAGGATTTCATTCAGACCGACGCCGCCATCAACCCGGGCAACTCCGGCGGCCCCCTGGTGAACCTGAAGGGGGAAGCCATTGGCATCAACACGGCCATCTTCAGCCGCAGCGGCGGATACCAGGGGATCGGATTTGCCATCCCCATCAACATGGTCAAGAACATCTACGAACAGTTGCGGGAGAAAGGATCCGTCACCCGCGGGTATCTGGGCATCGGGGTGCAGCAATTGACGCCCGACCTGGCGGAATCGTTCAACCTGAAAGAAAACCAGGGCATCCTGATCGCCGAGGTGAGCCCCGATTCGCCTGCCGAAAAAGCTGGTTTGAAGCGGGGCGATATCATCCTTGAATTGAACGGCAGACCGGTCGCCAATCCCGGCGAGTTCCGGAACCAGGTGGCCCTGATCGCGCCGAAAACCACGATCCAGTTGAGGATCGACCGCAATGGGGAGCGGAAAGTGATTCCGGTCACCACGGGCCAGTTGAAATCGGAAGAGCAACTCGGTTCCTCGCCGGAAGAGGCGGCCGGCCAGCTGGGCTTCACGGTGGAAAACCTGACCGGCGAAATAGCCCAGCGCTACGGATATAAAACCGGACAAGGCGTGCTGGTCTCGGATGTGGATCCCGGGTCCGCCGCGGCCTTGGCCGGAATAGAGCCCGGCAACCTGATTCTGGAAGTGAACCGCACCCCCGTAAAGGATGTGGAGGAATTCAACCGGCTGGCCAAATCGGCTGTGCGTGAGGGCCGTATCCTGCTGCTGGTCCGTGATGGACAATTCGCCCGTTACGTGGTCTTGCGGCTGAAATGACCAGCGGAGTCATTTGTTCCCTTGCCCATTGAGCACGGGCGGATCCTTGAGTCCGCCCGTGTTTTTATGGCTTATCCGGCAAGTGTGTACTTTTTTTCCCGATTGCCGATTGACAACTCTTCAAGTTGATCGAAAAGAATCACCCCAAAATTCCCTCTCCCTCTGGGAGAGGGTCAGGGTGAGGGAATTTTTTTAGAGGCGGACCTTGGGGTCCACCCGTATCATCTAGCGGATCGAATGCCTTTTCACCATTATGTACGCACTTACTTGAAGAACCGTTTTTATGATTCCTCCCTTACAGCTTGGGGGGGCAGGGGGAGGTTAGGAGAGGGATGAACGCCGAGTGGAATGAGCACCGCGAATCCCACTCACATCCGTCTCGTCTTGCGTATCCGGATCCTCCAGGTTCAGACAACATCCCCTCTCCCTCGGGGAGAGTGTTAGACTATGGGCGAAGGATCGGCGATCACCGATTCAGGCCAATCCATGGATGCATTGCCATGCGCACCGTCATTTCCGCCTCGCGGCGCACCGACATCCCCGGCTTTTACATGCGCTGGCTGGAGTATCATCTCCGCCAGGGCTGCGTGGACGTGCGCAATCCGGTGGTGAAGGACAAGACCTTCCGCGTCAGCCTGCGTCTGGAGGATGTGCACACCATTGTACTATGGTCGAAAAATTTCCGCCCGTTTTTGGATTCGCCCGTCTCCCGCGATCCCGCCTTCAACTGGTATTTCAACTTCAGCCTGGTGGATTGCCCGGAATGGGAACGGGGCGTTCCTCCACTCGAGGAACGGCTGCGGCAGGCGCGGGAACTGGCCGCCCGGTGGTCGCCCAGCCACATCAATTGGCGCTTCGATCCGATCGTCTTCTGGGAAGGCGGCCGCCGGAACAATCTCGGCGCGTTTGCCTCCCTCTGTGATTTCATGGCCGAATTGGGAGTGACCCGCTGCACGTTTTCGTTCGTGACCTGGTACAACAAGGTTCAGCGCCGGGTGGAAAGCCACGCTCTGGATAATTCCGATCCACCCTTGTCCCAAAAGCTGGATATCCTGTCCGGACTGAGCGCCTATGCCCGGCCGCGGGGAATCACGCTGGAATCCTGCTGCAAAGACGAATTGTTGGCCGCCGAGGGGATCATCAAGGGACGCTGTATCAACGGTCCGCTCCTGAGTCGCTTGGCGGGTGAACGTTGTTCTCTGGCGCGGGACGCCAGCCAGCGGTCCGATTGCGGCTGCACGAAGAGCTCCGACATCGGCAGTTACACGATGTCGTGTCCCCACCAGTGCCTCTACTGCTACGCCAAGCCGGTCGCGTCCGTCGCGCCGCGAAATGCCCCTATCCCCCAATGAGGGTACCGCAAAAAGCCATTGGCAACCATCTGGATTCGGAACGTGGAACGTGGATGGATCAGCGCACCGCGCGTAGTCCTTCAACCGTACACAACCTCACTCATCTGCTCCCTCTCCCCCCCGGGAGAGGGCCGGGATGAGGGAAAGCCTTCCTCCACGCAAAATCCTCCCGATTTCACGCAGCGACTCCTCACTCCCCTTTGCAGGGGCGTGTTGCGGCGTGCCCCTGCTTTTTTAAGATCCATGACTTCATCAACCCAGGCATTCCCTTTGGCGGCTCTGGATCTTCATGATTGGAATAAATCTCCACACCCTCTGTGCCTTGGCGGTCAATTCATCCGCCTGCTTCCGATATCCCCCAAGAAATATTTGACTTCCCCCACCCGGCTTTTTTATGATAAAATAAAGAACCCGCGCCGGACCGCGTTTGCCTGAAACGGGATCTTATCCTCCATCGAGGGGGCTGACGGTCATGAAACTGGGGAAAAACCTATCGCTTGACTTGTTGACGCTTCTGGCTTTGGCCGGCTGGCTGCACGGCGCGTGCCTCCCGGGCTATGGCGACTTGATCAGCATGGCCAAAGGCCCGCTGGAAGGCCGCATTCTGGAGAACTCGGCGAAGGTCCTGGTCCTGGAGACCGTAGCCGGTGAATACGTGGTTTTGCAGAAAGACCAGATCAGTTCATTTCAAAAAGAACCGGAGCCGGAGTTCTATTTCCGGCGCGGCCGCTTCTTCGAGAACAAGGGTGATGAAAACCGCGCCGTGCTCGATTATCTCGAAACGCTGAACCGCAATCCCAATCACGATAACGCCAAGAAACAAATCCAAACCATCCAGTACAACCAAAAAAAGCGGCAGTGGAACGCGGGGGTGGAAAAAGGCGAACAACTCCTGGCCGAGCAGGAATACAAGAAAGCCCTGGGCGAATTCCAGCGCGTGCTCGAAATGGAACCCGAGGAATCCCTGGCCCGCCAGGTCATCCGTAAGATGAGCGACACCCACGCCCGCATCGCGTATCTGTACTACAACCACGGCCATGACGAGGTCGCCATCCTGGAACTGGCCAAGGCGGAAGAACTCAACCCCAACAGCGCCGAGATTTATTACATCCTCGGCCGCATCCATGAAAGCGACCGGAAATTCGACCAGGCCCGGTTGGAATTCGAACGCGCCCTGGAAATCGATCCAAACCACACATCCGCCCGCGACCATCTGAACGATCTGATCGAACACACGCAAAGCCGCGGCTTCCGCAGCAGCTGAGGCCCCCTTTCCTCCAGGAGGACCAAAATGTAGGGTGGGAATGGAGGATGGGTAAGCGCGCGGCGCGTAATCCATCAAAGGTGCATACTCTTTCTTCTCCTCCCCTCGCCCTTGATGGGAGTGGGGCCGGGGGTGAGGGGAATTCTGTAGGGGCGGACCTCGGTGTCCGCCCAGGTTGAGGATCGGCTCACGAAGGGTGTTTCATCCCCGCGCCAGCCTTGTCAAAGGCGATATTATGCCCCGCGGACGCTTTCTTTGGTTGACCATCACTCTCTGGAATGCCTTATCATGGATTCCCGGGGCCGCCGCCGAAGACATCCAACTCTCTCCCCTGTTGGTCATCACCGACCTGCGCCCCATGGATGAACAAACATCGGATACCGAAACCCTGGCCTTCAGCGAGTTCATCCGCCGCGAAGTGGACCGCACCGGCTTGTACCGCGTGTTGAGCCGCGCCTCCATGCTCTCCATCCTGAAAGCCAACTCGTTTCCCTACCCGTGTCATGAACTCCCCTGCTTTTCCGCCATGGGACGCCTGTTGGGGGCCGACCAGGTCATGGCCGGCTATTTCAAGCGGCAAGGCGCGCAGATCGAAATCACCCTCCGCGTGATTGACGTCAAGGCGGCGGCGTTCATCAAAACCACGCACCGCTTTGGTTCGAATCTGACCAGTTCGGAGATGATGGGCGAGTGGGGCCGCCAATTGATCAGTGAAACCTTTCAGATCGATGAAAAACTGCTGCGGGAGGAAGAGGGCGTGGAAAGTTCCACCCCGCCCGCCGCCGAGCCGGACGCCATATCCGACGCCATCAAAAACAAATACCCGGGCATGATCTACATCCCCGCGGGATGGACGGTGATCGGCTCGAACAGCGGCGATCCTGGCGAAATCCCCCCCCACAAGGTGTATGTCGAGGCGTTTTACCTCAGCCGGTACGAAGTCACGAACCAGGAATACGCCGAGTTCGTTCAAGCCGCCGGACACGCTCCCCCGCGCCATTGGACCGGCGGACAGATTCCCACCGGCCTGGAAAACCACCCAGTCACCTGGGTGTCGTTCGCGGACGCGGAAGCCTATTGCCTCTGGAGAGGGGTACGCTTGCCCACCGAGGAGGAGTGGGAATACGCGGCGCACGGCCCCCGTCCCCGGCTGTATCCCTGGGGAAACGCCTTCGATTCCAACCGCGCCAACACCTGGGAATCCAACCGTCACGACACCGCTCCCGTGGGCAGTTACCCACAAGGAGAAAGCCCTTTCGGCGTGGAGGACATGGCCGGCAATGTCTTCGAGTGGGTGAACTCGTTCTTCCGGCCCTACCCCGGGACCAAGATCCATCTCCAGGAATTCGACCGGCATCTGCGTGTCCTGCGTGGGGGATCGTGGAACTTCAGCGCCTACTATGCCCGCACCACGCACCGCTTCGCCCGCTCGGGGGCGGAAATCGGCCGTTCGTTCGGCCTCCGCTTCGCCCGCGACGCGAAGTGATTGAAATCAGTGGTTGTATAACCATCGCCTGGCAGCCGGATGGATTCGAGGGGCGGAATGGGGCGAGCAACGCATAATCCACCCATGCCCCGGTCATCTTGTTCATCCTGGCCGTCCTGATTCAGACAATCCCCCCGCTTATCAACTCCCTCCCCCTCGGGGAGAGGGCCGGGGTGTGGGAAGCGCGGCAGGATGGGCTCAAAGCGCAACGCGGCCCATCAACCTCACTTCCCGCCGCGGATGTTCAATGGGGGGGCCAGAAATCCGGATCCCGGCCAAAAGACAAAACCGGTGAGTCATCTATCCTCCTGGAAATAAATGGCTTATTTTTGAATAAGGGAATCCGAATCTGCATCTGTGTCCGGATCATCAATCTTTCAATCCCCAAGGAGGTTGTACCATGAAACGATGCGTATGGTTAGTACCGGCCGTGATGATGGTGGCCTTGTCCATTCCGGCCCAGGAGAAACCGGAATTCACGATCAGCGAACCGATTTCTCTCTTCGCGGAAACCAACACGAAGGAAGCGGGACTTGCGGTGAACACGCAGGAAAACGAAGTCCTGTTCGTGACCATCGACACCGTGGCCATCGTGAATGATCCCATCACCGGGGAACCGGCCCAACAAGCGGTTGTGGGATTCTATTATGATCCAGTCACCATGACCCAGATGGGAGATCCCATCACGATTGTCGGAAATCCCCGCGGCGCCCTGCAAAAACTGAGCATCACCTACAACCCGGTCAGCAACCGCTATTTCGTCGCCGTGGCGGCGGATGAGTATTCGCCCTCCGGGGCGCGGGTTCCCCTAATGGCCATCGTCAATCCGTATTCCGTCGCCAAGACCGCCGGACCGGTTTTCAAGGCCTGGAACTGGGATCCGGAAACCACCCAGAATTATCAGGACACCGCGGTGGCCGCCAGCACCAAAAACGGCAATTTGATGTATGTCAGTGAATATTCACCCGCGGGGGAAAGCGGGGAAGGCGTGATCGGATTGCTTTACGACAAGGACGGCAATTTGCTCACGCCGGAAATGACCCGGCTGGATCAGTTGGAACCGGCCGAGGACGAAGACGATCCCGATGTCTATTACCTGCCGGAAAACGATGTGTTCCTGTTCATCACCAATATCGATCCTAGTACTTCCGCCAATCGGATCAGTTGCACCATCATCCAACCCACGCCTGACGCAAATGGAAAGCTGCAACAAGGCAATCAGCAGATCGTCTCCGAACTGCGCAAGGAGTTCGACGCCGGCCATCCCTCCGCCATCGAGAATCCCTACACCGGCGAATTCATCGGCGTGTTGGATTACGGCAACGGCGCGGAAGGCGGCGATATCTTTTATTTCAAGATCGGCCCCGCCCCGGATTACAAGCTCACACAATCCCGGGAACAAATCCCCTATCTGGAAGCCACCGGGAACGTCCCCTATTCCCAACGCCATCCCCGCCTGGCGTTGGATACCAAGAATGGCGTGTTTGTGATTTCGCATAACGCCCGGGATGGCAATTTTCAAGGCATGGTCTTCACGCTGCTAGGCCCTGATGGCCAGATTTTGCCTGGGCGTCCGGATGATCTCTATAAATTAGTGGAAACCTCCGCCGCGGTGAGCAATGATGCCAACTACCATGATGTGAAATACGATCCCCGCAGCGGATCCTTCCTGATCATCTATTCCACGGGAGACGGCTTGACCGATGTGGTGAAACTGACCGTGCTAACCAGTTACCTCCCCACCGCCGTCGAGGAATGGCCGATTTTCTGAATGGCTCTAGATGGAATGCTCAAAGCCCGGACGGTTTCCATCCGGGCTTTTGCTTTTCAACTCCTGGCATTCATAGCTGATTATCCGGGAAATGAATACGGAATAGTGAAAGAGGTAATCCATGCTCTGGAGGGCGGACATCAAGGTCTGCCCAAACCATATTCCTTCACCCAGGCCCGTTTCCTGAGTGAAGGATTTTTTCATGCAGGTTGCCCTGGGCTGACTGCTTTGTCGCCATGCGCTGAAAAAACCGCACGGCGCATCGATAAACAGTTATATAATAATAGTCATGTCATCATTCGCTGACATGATATTGGACTGCCGGAAGGATTTGCCAATACACGGCGCCGGCGGAAAGGAGGTGCTTGCGGCCGGGGCGGCCGCGTGGAGCGGATTCCTATCAGACCGTATTCGTTGCATGGGTATCGAGCCATACTATTCTGGGGGATCACGTGTCCCCCCTGGAAGCCGGAGGGCCATGATGGTTATAACGATGCCGCGGATCCTTGTTTCGTTCACTCTGCTGGGTTGGATCAATTTTCATGATGGATCTCAAGCTGCTTCCCTTTCCCCATCCCAAGCCTCAGACCAGTTCCAAAAAATATACAGCACCAGCTTTGAAACCGGCGCGGGGGCCGAGTGGTCCCACACCCAGACGGAAACGCTCGCGCAGGGAAGCATCACCTGCCTGGGGCAGTTTGGAAACCAAAACGTATCTCTCGGTTTAGCGAATTTACAACCGCATACGGAAATCGAAGTAACCTTCGATCTGTATATCAACCAGAGTTGGGACGGCAACAACACTTATTACGGGCCGGATATTTGGGAACTCAACATCGCCGGCGGCCCCGCTCTCTTGAAGACCACGTTTTCCAATGTCAGCGACGCCCAGGCGTATCCTGGATCGTATCCGGGAGGTAACAATCCCGCGCGGACCGGGGCGGCCGCAAGCAACACCCTGGGATTCAGCTTCATGGGGGACACCACCTACCATCTGAGTTACCGTTTCGCTCATACGGATTCCACGTTGACGGTCCTGTTTTCGGCTTCGGGATTGCTGCAAGGCGACACGGGGGGATGGACCGTCCAGAACGATGAAGGTTGGGCCTTGGACAATGTCGAAGTCCAGATCCTGCCCAGCGAGATCCTGCCAACCCCGACGGCTCCCTTGGCTTTCACTCCCACTCCGACGGAACCGGCCGTTTACCCCACCCCGACGGCAACGCCCGGGCTGGGGGACGCGACTCCCACACCGGAGACGCCCCCGGAGGAGATAGCGGAGCTCATCGTGAACGGCCCGCCGCGGTCCGGACGACTCGCCGACTTTTTCGATGAGAATTGGTATTGGATCCAGATTCCGCAAACGGGGGTTTACCGGATCGAGACCTACGTGGAGCCGGGGCAGCCGCTAACGTACCTGTTCGTCAATCTCTGGGAATCGTTGGAGGATCTCGCGCCCGTGGCCATGAATGTGAATCGCCTGGACCCGGTGTTGGAAGCCGGGCGGATCTATTATGTTTCGCTGGATGGGGATAATCAGGGGGAGTATGCGGTGAGCATCGCCTTTCTGGATGTCTCCCCGACGCCGACTCCGGTGTTGGTCCTGCCTACCCCAACCCCCTCGGATGCCGATGTTCCTCCCCGGGCCGCCGGCGTCTATGAATTGGACCGATCCACCCTGGAAGAATGCGGCTGGTGGGTGATTCCGGGAGGATTCGATTCCCGGCCGGCCGGCGTGGTGTATGAAAATATCATATTCCCGCCCGGCCTGTTTCTCTCCTCACAGGACGAAAAGGGGATTGCGGTCAGTGTGCAGCCTGGCCAGGTCGTATTTTTGTTGACTCGGCAGGCCGTGGCCACGCAAGGCCGGCCGGCCTTGGTCCGCGCGGTGATGCGCGGGGACAGCGATTCGGCCCAGGTGGTTGTGGGCGCGTTGAAGGGGAATGTCACCAGCGGGGATAACGTGGACGGCTCCATCGGGATGACTCTCTACAAGACTTCCACTGCGTTGACCGGTTCGGAAGCGAAAATCGACGCGTTGTTCCAAGCCGATGAGGGCTTGGTGATTAATCCCTTCCTGCAAATCTCCGGCAACGAGAACGGGATGGTGACGGTATGGATCGACCGGATTGAAATCTACCTCCTGGTTCCTGGAATTCATCTGCCGGAATAAGCCAAGGAAGGGCACAGCTTCCTTACCGGTGGCAGGCGCCGCGGCCGGTCTTCTCGAAATAGCGTTGGTGGTATTCTTCCGCCCGGTAGAAGGGTCCCGCGGGCAGGATTTGGGTGACGATGGGTCTCCGGAAGCGGCCGGCTTTTTCCAGGCGTTCCTTTGCGGCGCGCGCCGCCGCTTCCTGTTCCGGGGTGTGATAAAAGATCACCGAACGGTATTGGGTCCCGATGTCCGGGCCCTGGCGGTTCAGCGTGGTGGGATCGTGGCATTCCCAAAACACATTCAGCAGGTCCTCGTACGAGATCCGGGCGGGATCGAACATCACCTGGCAGACCTCGGCGTGGCCGGTGCGTCCGGTGCACACATCTTCATAGGTGGGATTTTCCAGGTG
>JBHGBC010000065.1:0-29211 GCA_041946805.1 bacterium | reverse complement strand
GCTTCGGTTTATACAAGCGCGTATAGTGGATGGCCTAATACACCCATTTTGAATGCATTTGTTCATACTGAAGATAAATCACAAAATGATATTACACCAAATATTTATGATAGTGTATATCTACGCATAGGATATGCACGTTCAACATCCGGGACTTCGGATTTTGGCCGTTCCTTTCAAAAGTTAAATCATACCTCTGGAAATCCAATAATCACCTATTCAGTTGCGGAGGATGAAATATTAATGTCAACTGGCCAATATGGGGTTGGTGGACCATCTATCATTGCTACAGATGATTATTATTACATGCTATATCATACACAAGCCTTAATAATCTATAGCGCAACATATACCGCTCCTGATGGATATTATCACACAAGGGCGGGCATTTCGATCGCTCGCGCTACACGTTCAATTGTTGACAGCCAATATTATTCGGCAAATAATAATCCCTGGGTTAAATACAGGCAAATTGTTGCAGCCACTACAGATATTCAAAATTGGAGTCAACCGGGATTGGGAGGCGATGAGTCGATACTATGGAATTACAAATGTGATAATAATGGATTCATGGGGACGGAAGTCGACCGCGCACGATTATGGCGGGCTTTTCCAAAAATAAGTTATAATTCTTTTTTAGATAAAAGTTATCCTCATCAAGTTGTATTGGTATGCAAAGGAGGGATTGATCCTAATTTTGAAAAGCCTGCAGCGATTGTCATCCATACCAGTGCCAATCTACTAGAGTGGAGTGATTTTATTGTCGTAAAAATGGATGGCGATGATGCGGGTGGGGGATATCATTATACGTATGAATATCCAACCATAATAGGTTTGGATCCTCTTGAAGGAGGATATAGCGGACATACTACTGAGAATAACGTGTTGTATTATCAAAAAGACAAACGGAATATCAATAATAGTTTATTGGATGCAGACATTTTTCGTGTGCCCATTCGTTTTGCAACGCAATAAACATACCAGGTCGATGAAGGATATGTATTTTAAAACGACAATTCCGTAGGAGCGATTTATCATGTTTTTCATGAAATCAGGCATTATTTATTTGATATACATCTCTTTACATCTTGTGGTCCCGGTTTCATTGCCATCATACACTCTTAATCTTGATATACCCAATGAAGACGATTACTGGCCCGGGAATCCGGGATATTCACGTCAAATATTTTTTCTTAGACTCTATACGAAAGACCTGCTCAAAATATATATTCCATACTATTACAGGGATTCAAATGGTCATTTTATTGATCATTGTGATTCCGTCGAATTGAATCTACTTACCTCCGAGACGAACTTTCTACATAAGGACAGCACTTTTTTTTCTGATTATCTCAAAATTCAAACGGTTCAAAAAATAATTCAAATCGGTGACTCGAATATTACTTTGGACGGAGGGAATAATCATAACAAAGTGTTGTTATCGCCTTCGGGCCGATTCATCGGAGGGATTCGCCATCTGGAAAATGCAGCGCCTCCGGATTATATCACCTCCTTCTGGGAGATACCTTCCTTATGGGACGTGAAGGATGGAACATTGATTCTGACTGCATCTTCCATGGGATTACCGGAAGACAAATATACACCGTTGGATATAAGATGGGGATGGTTTTCATATGCGTTTGATATTCGATTTTCCCCTGATGAACAATTTTTTTGGGTACGGGGTGAACGTTATATCTGGCCACAAGACATCGGTAAATATGACGATTCGTATGATGTGCCCCCCCAAGAATATAGATTGTTTTTACGCGTCTTTCTTCTTGATACCGTAACTCATTTTGTGAGGGATGCCGACAAGGACGTAGCGTTTACATCGGATAGCCAATATTATGTGACCGAATTAGATGGTTTCCCTGCTTTGGTGGAAGCTCATACAGGGATCATTCTGAGGCGGTACGATACTGGAAAGAGGATGATATCCGCCGCGTTTTCTCCCGATAATCAGAAACTGTATATCGGTTGTGAAGATAACCAACTCTACGTCTTCGACAGCCATCTGCCCTCCCGCGCGGCGGGGTGGGAGGTGTATCCATGAGGAAAATTGAAGCTGGCACAATCAATGATGGAGTCCATGATTCTTATACCTATGAAAATCTTACATAAGTGGGATGGGTCACCGATGGGATTCCTCCTGATTATGGCGGATACAGTGGTCAAACTTGCGAATACAATAAATTATATTATCAGCGTGTTAAATGGCATCCTACAAGTTCAACAACAGCCCAACTAATTGATCATGATATTTATCGCCAATCATTGCGGTTTGTTGTTTCCCCATAATATGAATATGTGATATTCGTAAATAATTGCCTCTACGAAAGGATTCACTACAATGAATAGTGTAAATATTCTGATATTCATTTTATATTTTATTTGTCTAACTGGACTTCCTATCAATGTTTATAATGAAACCAGTGTTATCGAAGCTCCCAAGCCTCAATGGACTCCTTCGATACAGATACCAGGCAATCCGTCTATCTTTAAACTAACGGCGGAAGAATATAAGATATTTGTATCATATCTAGGTTATAATGTAGTCTCTCTCGGCAGTCAAGGTGTTATACCAACCGCATGGACCACAACACTTGAAAGTCATAGTCTATGGAAATTCGATTCAAAAACAAAAATATTTCTTCTTCTAATTCAGGAAGATAAATACGAGTTATCGAGTTATAGTTCCGGTGATATAAGACAAATTGATCTTGCTCGAAACGCTTTGAAAAATATCCAATTAGAAAATGTATCTAACTCCGGATTGGAATTAAAATTGCCAGTGCTTTCGTTCAATGAAAAAATGATTGCCTGTGCACTATGGGATGTTGGAAATGTAGCTATACAAAAATCCTTTGGAATTTGGGAAACAAATAATGGGGGAAAAATAATATCAATAAATCTGCCAATCAATTATATTATAGAAGCCCCGGAAGAAATAGAAATCCGCTTTTCCCCATCCGACCGTTTCTTGATCGCGCGCTATGCGGAGTATCATGAAGCCACGGACCGGATTCCTGATTGGCATTACGAACATCTCTGCTATCTTCTTAACACAACTACCCTCGAGCTCTGGCCGGCGCATGGCGATGTCACCTTCACCTCGGACGAGCGCTGGCTGGCGACCGGGCGGGACGGGATGCCCACCCTGGTGGACGCCGAGACGGGGGCCGATCTGCAGCGGTACGATATCGGCGCAAAGAACATCATGACGGCCGCCTGCTTTTCGCCCGATGATCAAAAACTGTACATCGCGGGGATCGACCGGAAAATCTACGTCTTCGACAGCCATCTGCCCTCCCGCGCGGCGGGGTGGGAAGTGTATCCATGAGGAAGGGAAAGGAGAAGTTCTCGTATTGGTTGATTACGCGCTTCGCGATAACTCAACCTCCGAGTCCCATCCCCAACCTTCGTTGGCATTCGTCCAGGATGTCTTGGGTGCGGCTCGCGCCGACGCGGGATACGCCCAGGGCGCGCACTTCCAGCAGTTTGTCGAGATCGCGCACGCCGCCCGCGGCCTTCACCTGCACGGGGTCCGGCGAATGCAAGCGCATGAGTTTCAAATCCTCGAACGTGGCCCCGCCGCCGCCGTAGCCGGTGCTGGTCTTCACCCAATCCACGCCGATCGCGCCGCAAATTTCACACAGTTTGATCTTCTGGCTGTCATTCAGATAGCAGTTTTCGAAGATGACCTTGATTTTCTGTCCCCGGGCATGGATCAGGCTGGTTAGTTCCTCGATTTCGTTGCCGACATAATTCCAATCGCCGCTGAGGGCCTTGCTGATGTTGATGACCATATCCAGTTCCTCGCCTCCGTCATCGAGCGCCTGTTCCGCTTCAGCACGTTTGACCGCGGTGGTGTGTCCCCCGTGAGGGAAACCAATGGTAGTGCTGGCCTTGACCGTGCTGCCCGCCAGGATTCCGGCGCAGCGCTTCAGGTAGTAGGGCAGGATGCAGACACTGGCGGTGTTGTACCGCAGGGCCAGCCGGCAGCCCTCCTCCAGATCCCGTTCCGTCAACGCGGGATTGAGCAGGGAATGATCGATCATCTTGGCGATATCATCGTAGGTGTAGTTCATGGAGATGCCTTTTTTGGTTGTAGAGGATTTCGGGATACGCAAATCCTGTCCGCATGATGTTATTCCCCCCCGGCGGTGTTGGCCTGCGCTTCCCCGCCATAGCGGCAGATGTCCCCGTAACTGATGAGGCCATTGGACGACGCGTATAAAGACAGATTTCCCACCGCGATACTGCCGATTTTATACCGCAAGGGAGTCCACACCCCGCCGGTGTCGAGCCGGTCGGGGCCGAAGCTGGTCATGCCGTAGCCCTTGAACAAGGAATGGCTGTTGAAATAGCCCTGGGCCGAACTGTCATTGCGCGCCCAGAAGCCGTTGTAATTCACGTACACGTAATACTGCTCGTTGGTCACGCCGTGGGCCACCCATTCCCCTTCTCCGAAGGGGTCCAATTGTCCCACCGACGACATGTACGCGATGGGGGTGGTCAGGCCAAACAAACTGCCCGTGGTGTAGCCTCCCTGGTTGTTGGGGTAGCTGCCCCACGGGTATTCATTGCAGTCGATGTGATAGGCTTCCATGGCGGCCGCGAAGGCGTAGAGATCCGACCGGACGCGGCCGATTTTGGCCCGGACCTGGGCGTTCAGGAAATTGGGAACGGCGATGGCCGCCAAAATGCCGATGATCGCGACCACGATCAGGAGTTCAATCAAGGTAAACGCGCGGGGCGGGGATGTGGATTTCATAGGTTGATCTTTTACATTGTCCTGGTAGTTCACAACGGCCATCCTTGCCGGCGTTCGGGAGCGATGAACGGCCGGGCGGCCTCGCCCGCCGACATCGTGTCCGGGTTCCAGGCCAAGCGTTGGCCGGCCCGGAGCGCGACGTTGCCCAACAGGATGGTTTCGGTCACCCGGCTGGAGAACTCGAAGTCCGCGCCGGGCTTGTTCTTCCCTCCCCGGCAGGCTTCGATCCATTCCCGGTCATTGCCGGGAGAGCGGGGGAGCGTTTTCGGCGGCTGTTGGAACGCTTTCATCTTCGCCTCGGGAATCAATTTCGGTTCGCCGCCGCTGAATTCGCAGAGAATCACGCCGCCGTCGCCGATGAACATCAGGCCTTCCTTGTCCAGCAGGCGGTCTTCCTCCAATTCCGCGGGACGGGGCGGTTTCAATCCGCCGTCGTACCAGGTCACTTTCACGGGAGGTTGGTCTCCCCGGGCCGGGAATTGAAAATGAATGATGGAAGCCTGGGGATACGTTTCGGCGTACATCTCCGTGGAACTGGCTTCCACGCTGACCGGCGCGTCCAGATTCAACACGCGGAATATCGTGTCGAAACTGTAGC
Source organism: bacterium (assembly GCA_041946805.1). GTDB lineage: Bacteria > Hinthialibacterota > Hinthialibacteria > Hinthialibacterales > Hinthialibacteraceae > JABLXU01. The sequence continues at coordinate 23,836 of JBHGBC010000065.1, read as the reverse complement.
AGCCCATGTCCCCCAGCGCGCCGCAGCCGAAATCATGCCAGCCGCGCCAGACGAACGGCAAATAGATGAAATGAAAGGGCCGCTCGGGGGCGGGGCCAAGCCACAAATCCCAATCCAGACCCTCGGGAATCTGTTGCGCTTCGGCGGGGCGCTCGACGGCCTGGGGCCAGAAGGGACGGCTGGACCAGTTGATCACTTCCCGCACCGGCCCGATCGTCCCCGCCGCGATCCATTCGCGCAGCCGGCGCGTGTCTTCCGACGCCTGGTTGCCCACCGCCACCTGGGTGGCCACTCCGGCTTCCTTGGCGACCTCGGCCATGCGGCGCGCTTCCGCCACACTGCGGGTCATCGGCTTCTGGCAGAATACATGCTTCCCCTTTTTCATCGCGGCCACGGATACCGCGGCGTGCAGATGATCGGGCGTCCCCACCACCACCGCGTCCACCTTCGCTTCCTGCTCCAACAGATCGCGGAAATCGCTGTAAGCCGCGCAGCCCCGGTATTCGCCGGAGGGTTTCAACTTGCCATAGTAAGCCTCCACGATCTGTTTACAGGGATCGCGTCCGGACACGCCGGCGGTGCAGGTCATGGAATGGGTCAGCCGGATCTCCTGATCAGTACTCAGCCAATCCCAGCCGGAATTGGTCTCGAGCAGTTCACGCACCGCGTCGCGGAACTCTGTCTTCCCCCACTGCGGATAATCGGCGCTGCGCAGGTTGGGATCGCAGACCGCCACCGCCTGGATTTCCGGCTGTTTCAGAAACTCCAGCATGACCCGCAGCCCCTGGGATCCGGTTCCGATGAAGGCGGTGTTGAGTTTATCACTGGGTGGAATCGATCCCCCGCCACCCAGCACCCGCCGGGGCACGAACATGAATCCGCCCAACGCCGAGGCGGCCAACGTGCCACCGAGAAACCTTCGTCGTGAAACCACCGATGGGGATTGATGTAAGAGGGACGTTTGCTTGTCCATTGAATTCTCCTTATTTCGTTAAGTCCATTGATCATTCATTCGCACACGATTCACCTTTTTCCCATAAGCACATGCCGTATCCAATCACGCCGGGCGGAGAGATCCACCCCCCATTCCCTATCCCTCGGGGAGAGGGAATGAGTTAACGCTACCATCCCTGCTCATACTGCGAATCAAGCACAGCGAAAGTTCTGCATTCGGGTAAATAGTTACAAAAAAACTTTTGCCTTTAGAGAACGCTTACCCCCAAAACCTTAGTTTTCGGCCTTGGGATATCCGATGATCAGGATGTAAACCACATCCTCGCCGCGGGGCAGGCCCAACGGCTTTTTGCTCCCGTATCCCAGTATCGAGCCGTTGGGGACCGCGCCCAGTCCCAGGGCGGCCGCCTCGAGCAGCACGTTCTGGGCGGCGTGCCCGGCCTCCAAATAGACATAGGGATACGCGTCTTTCCCGAATTTCGCCACGGTGCGTTCGAAGACCGCGGTGAAGATCAAAACGCAGGGGGATGGCTGCGCCGAGTCCGACCCAAGCCCGGCTTCTCTTAATATTTGACGCATCTCCCCCGACACCACTTTCTGGGCGGCGTGTTCGGGGGGAAGGTATTTGTAGACGCCATCGGGAAGGACCACGTAGGTTTCCAGCGGATAGGTGGCGCCCGCCGAGGGACTGGTGCGGCCGCCCGTTCCGGGACGGTTCACGCCCTGCGCGGCCCACAGCAGCCGGCCGATCTGGTCCCAGGTCAGGGGCTGATCCGTGAAGGAGCGGATGGACCGCCGCAGCCATAGGCTTTCTTCCAACGAAAGATGGCCTTTCGCCGGGGGTGGACTCAAGGTGACTTTATCCCCGATTTTCACGGCGGCCGCGTTTTCTCCAGCCGCGGTTGGATTCTCTCCCGGCCGAACAGGACAATTCACCCATAAAAGGAACGAGAACGCCAGTCCAGGAATGAGGAGGGATTTCATGATCGATCTTCCTTTGCAAACTCGTCGTGATGGATGAGAAATCAATCCATCCTATCAAATCCCCTGGGGTCTGGAAAGCGGATGGAAGCTCCTGACGCTGGATTCCAACGATAATCGCGAGGGGAAAAAAACCTCCCCAATCTACAACCTTCCTGCCTTGAATTCCCCCCCGTGGAGTGGATTATGGATCCGTTTTCCAATTCATCCCGGGGAATTCGGATCATGGTCCGACCGGCCTTCGCAGCCTTCGCGCTCAAGCCCCTCGATGCCTATGGCCGTTTGCTGGCCTTTGGGATCGGTTTCGGCGTCTTGTTCCTGGCGTTCGGCGATTGCATCAAGCGCCAATGGGATTTCCCTGTCTACTACCTCGCCACCCGCGCCTTGTGGAACGGAGACAATCCGTACGAACCCGCGCGCCTTTCGGCCCTCGCCCAAACCGTGGAAGGCGCGGGATACGGAGGTCTACCATATCTCTACCCCCCCTATTTGGCTCGGATCTTGACTCCTCTGGCGTTGCTGCCCTTCTTCCCCGCCGCGTTTGCCTGGCTGGCCATCAAGTGCGCCGCGTTGGAGGCCACAATCTTCCTGGCCCTCTTCCTGGCCCGGATCCGGATCCATCCCGTATCCCTGGCCGTGTGCCATTTCGCCGCCATTTATTACCGTCCCATCGCCCTTGATTTCAACGCTGGGAACATCGCCATCCTCGAATCGGCGTTGATCCTCGGCGCGCTGGCCGCCTGGCGCCGCGCGCGGACAGGAACCGCCTCCCTGCTGTTCGCGCTGGGGGGGACCCTCAAAGGCTCATCCCTGCTGCTGGCCTTGTACCCCCTCCATCTGCGCGACAAAACCTTTCTCCGCGCCCTGGCCGCCGCTTTTCTTGGACTGAGCCTGGTTTTCCTCTTGGATTACAAGGCCACTGGGGAAATGATACATTTTTATCGCGGCCCTCAGTGGCAAGCGCTGTGGGATGAGCAGGTCCAAAGCTTTTACAATTGTTCCTCCACCACCGTGATCCTGCGCACCTTTTCCGATACGTATTTCGCCGAACCTCTCTTGCGCTCTCCTCTTTTGACTAACATCTTAGTCCCGCTCTTTCCCCTGTGGGTGTTCGCCGCCATGGCCTACGCCATCCACAACCGGCAAAAGCGCGCAGAATTCGATCCCTGCGACGGCCGGATCCTCGCCCTCCTCCTGCTGGGAACTTTGCTCATTCCCCCGCGCCTGGCCGGATACACCCTGGCCTGGACCTTCTTCCCTCTTGTCCAGATCCTCTGGGCCGCGTACCGGGAATCCCGGACCGGTTCCCTGCTTCTGGCGCTGATCGGATTAGTGCTCATCCAATTGAACTGGCCCCCGAACCATATCCCACCCGGTATCACCCAACTGTTCATCGACAAGGATTTTTTTGGATTGCTCTGCTTATTTGGATCCGCGTTTTTCCTATGCAGGGAACCGGACAGAGAATTTTTGCCGTAGGTTAAAATGCCGCAGGTTAAAACCTGCGGCTTGCTTCCGAATAGCCAAACTCCAATGCCGTAGGTTAAAACCTACGGCTACTCAAATATAAATCCCCTACGGGGATCAAGTTGGGTTGAGTTTTTCAAACATAGTCAAATACGGTTCCTGCGGGAATTGCGTACCTGATTGATCAAAATTAATTCCGTTCACCCCTGGATGAGGACGGACATCAAGGTCCGGCCTTACAAAAATTCCTTCACCCGGATCCTCTCCCGGAGGGAGAGGGAATGCATGGTTTTGATCCCTATCGTCCCGGGGCTTGCGCCCAGGGCCATACTCATGCCGCGCCGTTGGCGCTGAGAAGGCGGTTCCGCATTTCGGTGAATCATTCATTACGAAAACTCAACAGAACCAAGGCAGTTATATTGGCGGGCTACGCCGCGCTTTCAGGTCACCCGGCATCGCTTTGAACCCACCCCTTGTTGACGACGGAGGATCAGCGGCGCTTTCTAAAAAAAACTCTTCCTCGAGGAACCGGAATTACTTGTAATTTCTTGGTTTCGAGGGAAAATTACATTGGTTCGATTGTATGGATAACCATTTAGCGCCTCCTGTTCGAACCTATTTTCCTCCCTTGTCTCTCATAATTATGGCTCATCCGGTAAGTGCATACTTTTTCTCAGTAGTTTGCTATGCCATCCCATCAAACCGTCTGGAGAGAACTACCCCCAAGTCTCTCTCTGGGTGAGTGGATTGGATTATGATGAAAGCCCTTTCGTCCCACTGTGTCTCTCTGGAATTGGTTGATGTCTTGCCCTTACGGAGTCCCCTTCTGGGGACGGCTTTGCAGCCGCCCAGGGTTTCAACCCTGGGCCAAGAGCGTCGTAGGTACTCACTTGTCGGATGAACCATAATCATTTCACACCCCAATTCATCGAGGATGAAAAGTATGAATGCAGTCCCCATGAAAGCGTTGTATGCGCGCTGTCTCGTTCTTCTGCCGTTCCTGTCATTCAGCCTGGCTCTTTCGGCTTTTTCCCAGGCTGCCACTCCCCTGCTGGTATATGAATTCGACAAAACCACCATGCTGGAAAACGGCTGGACGGAAGCGACCAGCGGTTTTTCCGGCCAGGCCCCGGGATCCGCGGCGCCCATCGCCTTTCCTCCCGGGACTTTCAAATCCTCCCAAGATCAGCGGGGCTTGGCGATCACCGTCAAACCAGGCGAAGTGGCTTTTCTGCAAACATTTTTCCCGCTCCAAACCGAAGGCAGCCCCCTTCTGCTGCGCATGACGGTCCGGGCCAACGCGCCGGGGGCCTCCATCGCCCTGGCGGCGCTGCGGGGCAACCTGAATGACGGCAACGGGGTTGACGGCTCCATCGCCACCCATATCCCGGCCAGCGCCGCCAGTTTCGTGGGCCAGGAACGGCGGATCGTCCTGGTTTATGAACCGGACAGCGGTGATCTGATTACGCCTTTGATCCAGGTGGCCGCGGCGGGGCAAACGGGCAGCGTGGTGGTGTTCGTGGACAAGTTGGAAGTCTTGAAATTGGACGCCGGGGAATTCGGCGCGGCGGTGTCCTCATCACCGAATCCCACGCCAACCCCCTCGCCCCTCCCGGCCGCAACCCCCACGCCGACATTGACTCCCACTATTACGCCCACGCCGACCCCTGAATTGCCCCAGACCATCACCATCCCGCTCCCCAACCTGCCCCCGGACGCCGTGCCTTTGGAAATGGTGCTGATCCCAGCCGGGACATTCATGATGGGATCTCCTGAAAGCGATCCGGATCGTGTCGATGACGAGATTCCGCAGCATCAAGTGACCATCAGCCAACCGTTTTACATGGGAAAATACGAGGTGACCCAGGAGCAATGGGTAGCGGTCATGGGCATCAATCCATCCACCTTCAAGTACGGCAATCATCCGATGGACAGCGTCTCCTGGAAAAATTGTGACGCATTCATCCAAAATTTGAATATCCTCGGCCTAGGGACATTCCGCTTGCCCACGGAGGCGGAATGGGAATATGCCTGCCGGGCGGGCACCACGACCCGCTATTTTTGGGGAGATGATCCAAATAACAATGAATTTAACGGATACGCCTGGTGCTTAACGAACTCCCAATCCATAACCCATAGAGTTGGTTTGAAACTGCCGAATCCCTGGGGATTGTATGACATCGCCGGGAACGTATTCGAGTGGTGCCAGGACTCATACGGGCCGTATCCATCTAACGCGGTAGTTGATCCCTCCGGCCCCCAAACCGCTACCAATCGTGTCGGGCGGGGCGGTTGCTGGGGACTGGAACCGACGGATTGCCGATCCGCAAACCGGGAACCGGGAAATCCCGAAGGGTATTATTCCTACGTGGGACTGCGGCTGGTATTGGGTTCGTGATTGATGATGGCATAAATCCGGAGAAAAAACGTCAAAACCCAAAGTGGATTGAATCTCGCTAAAACTACTCCGAGAGCACTCTCTGGACCAACTTTTTTTCATCGGCCTCCAATGCCAAAAACAGGAACACTTTAAAACATTCAAGGGACAGAATTGCAACAATATGTTGATATAAATTAACTTACCGCCTCGAACAAACCGCATTCAGACTGCGGATATACGCCTGCGCGCGTCAGGGGAGGCTCAAGTATGCGTCTCATCGCGACGATAATTCAATACGACGAAATCGGCCATCGACCCCTATCGTCGATGGTGATACAATGGATTTAATGGGACTGAGGGCCGATGAAAAAGAATGCGAGGCATTTCGGGAGCATAGAACGATGGTCGACTTAACCGGAATCAACACGCAAGCCAATCAGGCCAATCGCGTTACGGAGCGCGCGGTCTCCAAAGGGACCGGCGCGAAAGCGAATGAGCCGGCCGCCACGCCATCCCCCACGGACCGCATCGAGATTTCCGCCGGGGCCAAGGAAGCGCAAACCATCAGCAACCTGGTCCAACTCGCTCAAGCCGAATCCGATATGCGGCCGGCCGTGGTCGCTCAAGCCAAGGAAAAACTGGAGCAAGGGGAATATGAAGGGATTGAAGCCTCCCGCCAGGCCGCCCAGAAAATCCTGGGCGTATAAGCATCAGGAGATCAGGCAGCCAAAGCAACCAAACACCCCCTGGAGACCGCTCCAGGGGGTGTTCATTTTGAGAGATGTACCTGTTTACTCGATTGCAGAGAAAGGTTGAATTCCGCCCTTTCAGGTCTTCCCTCACCCTAACCCTCTCCCAGAGGGAGAGGGAATCGTTTCGCATTCCCGTCCATGCTCATACCCCGAATACAGCGCTGAAAAGTTCTGCATCCGGCTAAACAGTTACTGAGCGATTTGTATTGGAGAGATTTGTCTTTGGCGATTTGGGCAGTGAACCGGCAAACGACGCTCAAGGCCCTACGACGATAATATCGCCCGAGCTGGTTTCTCCATCCTCGGGATCGAAGATGAATTCCCGCAGGGTGTCGATTTTCCCGCCCTTGAAGGTCCGCTCGTCGAAGTCAACGTCCCCATCCGGACCGTTGGACACCAGGATATAGAACTTGCCGTCACTGAAATACCGGTACGGTTTGTCCTCGGGATCGAAGGGATCGGCCGGAAGGCTGTCCACGTATTGCACCGGCCCGGTCAAGCGGAGGATCCGGGCTTGGGATTCTTCTCCCACTTTCAGGCCCGCCTGGTCCAGCGTTCTTCCTTCGAGTGGGACCGGGTATTTATCGTTATCGATGAAAAACATCTCCAGCGCGTTCCGCAAGGCGCGCATGTCGGCCTTGGCTCTCGCCACCTGACTCATGCCCTTGCGGGGTATGGCTTTCACGCTCTGTTTTTCAGCCACCAGCGCCTTTCCATTGATCAGTGCCTTCAGTTCCGATTCCAAGGTATCCTTCAGGTTGGGCAGATTGCCCAAGTGCACCGCTTGCACCGTGCCGTCCTTGCCGATCAACACCGTTGTGGGGATGACCTGCACGCCGTACTGCTCCGCCACTTTCCCCTCCCGGTCCAGGGCCACGGTGGGATGCAGATTCATCTGTTTCAAGAACTTTTGAATTATGGCCGCATCTTCCTGCAAGTTCACAGCGATCAGTTTCACACCCTGGTCCTTGAACGAAGACGTGACTTTTTCCATGACGGGCATGGCTTGGCGGCAGGGGCCGCACCACGTGGCCCAGAAATCCAAAATCACTACCTGGCCTTTCTGGCCCGCCAGGGAAAAATTTTCACCATTGAGCAATTCCAATTGAAACCCGGGCGCGGGCTGGCCCAAGAGATCCGTTTCCGATTTGGGGGATGCATCGCCCCTCATGGCTTCCCCCCCCATAGCCGCCTCAAACGAATCAACTTTCTTCGCGCCCTCGGGAGGTGTGAACACAAACGTGTCCGCGGGCAATTCCGTGTTCGTTTTCCAATCCGCCAAGGTGATGCCCATGCTCATCTTCATGTCCTTCATCATGCCCGCGGCCGCTCCGCCCAGGCGCTCAAAAATCTTGGACATGTCCGGAACCAGTTTCCGCACCAGGGGTTTGTCTCCCTTGTCGATCCACAAATCGACGCTCATTTCCTCCTGGTTCAGGCGCACGCGGTGAGTGGCGGTTCCCTCGAGATCTTCCTCTCCCACGTATTGCCCGCCCTTCATTTCCTTGAAAAACGATTCGTAGGGATCGTTCTTGACCAAGAACTCGATGAAGGCCGTGTTGAACGCCCCCATCGCCATCCCCATCCCCCCGCCGGGCTCCACCGAGGACAGCGCGTCGATCGACTCCGGCGCGTCCTCCACGGTGTAGGCTTGCAGCATGGGAATGTAGCGGTACAGGTTCTTCCCATCCGACACCACCGTGCCGCCCATCATGCCGTCCTTCAGAACCATGGCCATCTTGTCCGGCCGCTGCAACGCCAGCGACTGCTTGGTGACCATCTCCTGCTTCATGCCTTGGGCCTCCACCAGGACGGTGATGTCCACATTCACGCTATAATTTTTCAATCCAGCGAGGAAACTCGATAACTGCTTCACCACCTCATCCACCTTGGGATCCATTGCCCCGGCGGCTTCTTCGGCCGCCCCCGCGGACAGATGGAGCGCTATGGCACATCCCATCATCAGCCCCACGAACCATCCCGATTTCCGGACCATGCCTTGTTCACCTCTCGATTGATTTCATGAATTGGATAGGTAGTGTATCAGAAGAATGAGAACCGGGTAAGGAAATAATTGAGGGGAGAAAGGATCGCTAAAAGCAGGGGAGTGGCAGGTTGGTGTACGGGATTCGATTCCAAACCGATCTCCAAATTCAATGAATTTCCCACTGGGAGACGTCCACTCCCGCCTGGTATTTCACCTTTTGGCTCCGGGCGCTGGTGACATCCCACCATCCGAAATGATCCCACCCCGTGGAACCGTGCGTGGCATATCCGACATTGCCGTTGAAATCCCCGTCGGGCCACACCACCAAGGGCACGCCGCTTCCTTGATGGCTGATGATCACCCGCAGCCAGGTTATGCCGGTCGCCGGATCCGGACTATCCAGGGTCAGAAACGCGTTCTCGTCCAGATCGAAGGCGAGTTCAGCCGCGAATCCGTCCCCCGTATCGATCACGGCCACTTCCAGGTTGGTCAGAGTGAAGTCCGCCGGGCCGACTTCCGGACTCCGTTGGAAATCGGACCAATGGCCGTCATAGCCGATGGAGATTTTGTTCCGGGGATCTGTATCAAAATTTTGCACGATCTGCATTTCATACAACGAACTGCCCCACCAGGTCGCCGCGTCGTTCTCCGTGGGCGCGTCCGCCCCGACATTGGGCGTGAATCCCACTCCGTTGATTCCCACGAACAAGCGGGGAGGCGTGCCATCGAGAATCCCCGCGTAAAAATGAAAATCGTCGGACCGGGGGCCATTCACCGGATCTTGATCGGTTTCCGGATCGGTATAAATCAACCATTTCGTGCTTTCATTGAACGTGGCTTTCCAGCCGGAATCAAAGACACCCCCGATCGTGGGCAAAGGTCCGGTTGGATCCAAAAATTTCACTACGTACGAATTTCGCGCCTCCGGGCCGAATTCTTGTGAAAAAGCCGCTGTCAGGAAACCCGGTATCAGCCAGAGGCCGATACATACGAAAACCACCGCCAGTCCGTGCCGTCTCATTTTTTTGAATCCTTTCTCGATGAAATATATGGTGCAAAAGTGGTGCAACCGGTTCTGCGTTTTTCGGATCGAGACTCCCCCCATCTCTTGCCGAAGCCATTTCGCGGCGCGAGGCGTCTGCCTGACGTCTGGTTCACAGGCTTGGCTCATCATAAACCACCGGGACACGAGAGGTCAACCAAGTCATGCGGTTAAATAGAAGATTGGGAGGGGGAAAGAATCCAGGGGCGTTGTCCCCTGGCTGAGCTCGGGATGCCCCTTCGGGGTGAACGCCAGGGGGTGTATGCCAGGGGATGTATGCCAGGGATTTTACACCTGGCTGAAGTTGAAAGCGCTCCTCCCGGGCTGTTTTCCGTCAGCCTGGTCCTCTCGCATATGGGGATAGGGGGGACAGAAGAGGAAGATGGTTTTGATGAGCGACGCGCGGCGCGCTAATCCATCCGGCGGGGATTACGGGGGGCTAGGGAGACTGGACGCACTTACCGGAAGAACCTCCAAGAAATATGCTATGATGGTTGATGCCTCATGGTCAGGAATGGTCAGGCTAAGAACGGGTCTTTGCGTGGTTGGATGATTGGTCTCCTTCTGGGCTTATTTCTCATGATGTCCTGGCTCGCGCCGCTTCCCTCCCCCGCGGCGGTTTGGGCCGCCATCCATGATTGGAATGAAACGTGGGAAGAGCGCTACGCCCAATGGATCAACACGTCCGTGGATGTGGATCTTCTGCAGCCCGTCCATCTGGCGGTGGACTGCGCCGATCTCTGCTACGTCGTGCGCGCCATCTTTTGCCGGAATTCCGGACTTCCCTTCCTGGCCAGCGACCTCAACGGGATTAAGATCGGCCACTATCTGAACAACTGGGACAGCGAAGGCGCCGCCCGCGAGTGGCAAAACGACCGCCGCTTTCGCTCGTTTCTGAGCGAATTGGTCCGCCACGTCACCACGCGGTCCTTCCCCCACGACACCTATCCCGTGGGCCTCAACCAGCGGACCGTGAAGCCCGGCCTGGTGGTTTATGAAAATCTGATCGCCAGCCATGCCAGTTATATCGGCCGGAGCGATCCCGCCCAGATCATTCCCGTGGTCTTCTTCGAAGCATCGGTCCCCCCCAGCGTCCGTTTCAAACGCTCCACCACCCTGGACGTCTATATCTACACGCCCGAGGTCCCCCGCCATCACAGCGGGATCGTGCGATGGAACTGGCCGGTCGAAAAGAACGGCCGCTGGCGGTTGATTCCGGATGAGCAGATGCCCTTGTATTCCGATGAGATTTACGATCCCTCCTTCGCGTTCCGCACCCAATTGGCCAAGGCCCTCAACCGTGTGGTCAAGGGTTCCGCCCATACCACCGAAGTGAACCACGATGAAATCATTCCTAAGCTGGTCACTTTCTTCCAGCAAGAGATTCAATTCCGGGCGCAGGTGGTCCAGAAGGCCGCGGCGCTTTTGCGGCAAAAAGGCCCCGGCTTCCGCTCGGCCACCTTCGATTACACCTACAATACCGACTCGCGTGACAACCGTTTGTTTAATCTGATGCAGCAGATATGGGCTGGATTGTATGATTACGATATTCCCCGGAACCGGTTTTTCGCGGCGCTGGAGCGGATTCCCCTCGTCCTCTCGCCCCATTGGCCGCCGGTCAATCTGTTCTACGTCTTCATCGCCGTGGACCAGCGCTGGATCTCCCCCGACGCGTACGTGTCCGCCGAAAAACGCTGGGGGCTGCGGTGGGACGCCATGCGGCAGGATTGGATCTTCAACGGCCGTTTTCCTTCCGCGGAAGTCCTCGAGTGGTACCGTTCCGCCCAGGACAAAGGAGACGTGTTCGATGCCGCCATGCGCGCCCAATACCCGCAACCGGACTGAGCGCCTCCTCGGACTTCTCGGTTGCGTCCTCTTGTTATGCGGGGGGGCGCTGTTCCCCCGGGCCGCCGGGGCGGAGGTCTGGGCCGCCGGCCAGGTCTGGAACGCCACGTGGGAACAGACGTTCTCCGTCTGGATCGCGCATGCGGTCGATGAGAATTTCCTCAAGCCCACCGGATTGCGTCCTGATTGTGCCGACCTGGTCTATACCCTCCGGGCCGTGTTCGCCCGCGAACATCAGTTGCCCTTTCTCGCCACCGATGCCACGGGACGGCGGACCGGCCACTTCAGCCGGGAATGGGACAGTCATCCCACCCGGCCCGAATGGCGCCAGGATCCGCGTTTCGTGACCTTTCTGCACGATTTGTTTGGCTGGGTGAGCACACGAACCTTGCATCACGACACGTACCCCGTGGCCTTGAATCCCGAAAACGTCCGCCCAGGCTTGATCATTTACGAAGACCGGATCGCCTCTCACGCCGTGGTGCTCGGCCGGATCGGCGATCAGACCCTGCTGCCCATCACCTACTATGAGGCGTTCCGCCCGGGGCAGAATTTCATCACGCTCTCCCCCATGACCAACGTGCAAATCTACGGCCCTGAAATCCCTACCCAACACAGCGGCATCGTCCATTGGCGCTGGCCTCGTTTCAAAAACGGAACCTGGGACTACGCGCCGCCGGAAACCATGCCCGGTTTTTCCCTGGAACAATACGGCCCCGCTTTCGCATACCGCGAGAAGCCCGGCGGCCTGCTGAACCGCATGGCCTACGAACGTCTCCGGGGACACCCGTTCGCCGAAAACCGTTTTGTAGTCGAGTTGGTTCAGCGGCTCACCGGCGCTTTCGAGAAACGTTTGCGCCTCGATCCGCACGCATGGCAGGACAACAATTCGCCGGTGATTCCCATCGATGACGAAATCATGCGCCAGTTCGACCGCGTATGGACCTTGCTCAATGGCTACGCCATCCCCCGCGCGCGTTTCGAGGAACAATTCGGCCTCTACGCGTTTTTGCTGGACAAGAACCGGCCGCCCGTACCCGCCTTGCTCATTCTCGACGCCTTTCTGGCGCAACGGCAATCCCACACACCCCGGATGCCGGCCGAACACCGCTGGGGCGTGGCCTTCGATCCGCGCCACCGCGAATGGAGCCTGTACGATCCGGGGCGGAGGGGGGAGTAAAGGAGACCACGCCTGAAGATCACGCCAGGGGTTGTACCCCTGGCTGAAAGCGCCCCTGCAGGGCTTTTTTTACCCGGCTCCTCTCCCATAGGGGAGAGGGGGATTATGGCCGAGGGTGGAGATCAGCCGCATCCTTCTTGAAAACAGGTTCATCTGGGAAGTGCGTACATCATGAGGTAAAAATCGATGCCCTTCATTCCGGGATGAGGCCGGACATCAAGGTCCGCCCCTATAACAATACCCTCACCCTGGCCCTCTCCCCGAGGGAGAGGGGATTACGGGGGTGGTTTTCATTGATCATTTCAAAGAAATGCGATCCGTCGATCTGAAACCGTACGCACTGGCCGGATGAGCCGGAAAACAGAAAAGGGTGAGATCACTCCCACCCTTTCTGGCCATTCACGCAGGGGACGCTCATGGCAAATCAGTCCGGTTGTTTCCTTTTCCTTCCACCTTACACTTTCAATGTGGCCTCGCCTTTTTTCCACTGGCAGGGTGTCAAGCCGCCGGTTTGCAGGGCGTCCAGCACGCGCAGGACTTCATCCACATTGCGCCCGACGGGCAGATCGGTGATGTAAATGAAACGCAGGATGCCCTCGGGATCGATCAGGAACGTCCCGCGGTAGGCCATGCCTTCATCGTCTTTCAAAATCCCGTAATCACGGGCGACGCTCTTGGTGTAATCGGCGATCAAGGGGATCTGGAGATTTTTCAACTCGGGATGGGAATTGCACCAGCCGAGGTGCGAGAACTTGCTGTCCGTACTCCCGCCGATCACCACGCAGCCGCGGTCCGCGAATTCCTTGCTGCGATGACTAAACTCGACGATTTCCGTCGGGCAGACGAACGTGAAATCGAGGGGATAGAAGAAGAGGCAAATCCACTTGCCTTTCAATCCACTCAGCGAAATCTTTTTGAAATCCTTCTTCTCCAGCGCTTCCACGGTGAAATCCGGCGCCGGCAATCCAATGCGAATCGACATTGTGCTTTCTCTCCTTTTTTAGAAAATGGTTGGGTATGGCTACGGTTTTTCTTTTTCGCCAGTGCAGGAGCGAAAAAGAGTATCCCTTGTTTCCGCTTATTTTTTTATCATTTCTCAATCTGGCAGTCGGGACAGAGTCCGGAGACCGAGATCTGGGGATAATCGATCCGGTAACCGGTCACCTGTTCCATTTTCCGGAATAATTCCTCCGCCACTTTCACCGGCGCGTCCGACACTCTGCCGCACCGGTCACACGTGACATGGTGATGCGGAGCGATGTCCGCGTCGAAATGATCGGTCGATTTCCCGCCGGGGATCGACTGCGCCAGACCTTCCTCGACCAGGATGCGCAAGTTGCGGTACACAGTCCCCAGGCTCAGGCCGGGATACTCGCGCTTGAGCTGTTCGTACACCCACTCGGCCGTGGGGTGCTGCTTGGTCCCGCTGAGCAGTTCCAAAATCCGCTCCCGGCGGATGCTATGTTTGCGAGGTATTGATGGTTTCATATTCATAACGATAATCATTATTATTATTGTTTTTTGATTGACAGTCAAGCCCCTGTTGCATTTTTTTGCCAAGGAAGTGGTATTCGTGAATTACGAGGTGCTCAATCCACTTGGCATTGACAATCCCGTCCGAATCGCCCTCCGCCAAGATTCAAGATTTTTTGAGGGGAATAGACAGGATCATCGGGTGAGCACACCAAATGAATCTTTTGGGATTGGAGCGAGCGGCCTCCCTTCAGGCCGGCGGGAGAGATCAAAACTCACTCACTCCGGGTGGGAGTCCGAGGGTGAAATTCAAAGGAAATGAAAGACAGATGAAAAAGGGGCACAAAATCATGTGCCCCCCAATCGGAAATCTTTTTACAAAGATACTGATTCATTACTAAAATACTGAAACGGTCCCATCCCTCACGTGGCCGAGCCCAGGTCCTGCCAGGTGACCACCTTCGGATCGAAGGTTTTGGTATTGCGCTCGTACATGGCCTTGCGGGCCATCAGCGACATCAGGGTGGAAACGCGGCCGGTTTCCTGGTTGCTCCGGGATTTCTCTCCCTTGCGGATGTGATCGGCAAAGGCGATCAGTTCTTCCAGGGTCCCATACTCCCAATCGGGAACCTGCTCGGCGATACGCTTGGCTTCGCCCTGGCCCTGGCGGGGATAGACCATGCCTTCGCGCAGATCGACGCCACCGTTCTTGCCATGGACAACCAGCTGCTCGCTTTGGAAATGATCGGCCAGATAGAACATGTGCGTGTACGAGAGGATGGCCCCGTCATCCCACAGGAAGGTCACGGCGGACTGATCCTCGGAGTTGTGTTGGTTCGATCCGGGATTGGGGCGGGTGATATGGCCCACGGCCACGCATTTCACCGGCGTCTTGCCTTTCTTGACCCAGCTCATGACGTCCATGTGATGGCACGCCTGTTCGACGATCTCACCGCCGGACATGTCCACATCCGCGACCCAGCCGCCGACCTGCCACGGCCAATGCCAATGGCCCTGCATGAAGATCACGTCGCCGATAATGCCTTCGTGGATCTTCCCGACGCCGTCCACGAACGCGGGGGCGTAGCGGCGCTGGAATCCGACCTGGTAGATCCCCTTGGCCTGGCGGGCCGCCTTGACGATGGCGTCCACTTTCTCCACCGTGCAGTCCATGGGTTTTTCGCTGAAGCAGTGCAGGCCGGCCTCGAGCACCGGGATGACGCACTTGGCATGATTGCCCACTTCGGTGGCCACGATGCAGCCGTCCAGCTTCTCCTTCTCCAACAGTTCTTCGAATTTGATGTACTTCTTGGCGTTTTCGAAGATCTGGCCGGCCTGGTTGACCCGCTCTTCCCGCAGGTCGCAAAGGGCCGCGATCCGGACATTGGGAACGCAGGTCAGCCGCTTCAGCAAGCTTTGGCCCCGCCCCCCGGTGCCGATCATTCCTAGGACGACCTCATCGTTCGCACCCAACACCCGGTTGGATACTCCCAGGGCCAGCGTGGAAGCGCCGGCCGCCGTGGCCTGAATAAATGATCTGCGTGAAACCTCTTTTTTCTCAGACATTGTTTCCTCCTGGTTCGCCTTGCCATGATTAAGAAATGAATTGATTGGTATTCCAGCATCATCCGGGAGACCTGCTATTCAGGCGGCCACCTAGGTCCGCCCCGGCAAAAATTCCCTCACCCTAACCCTCTCCCAGCGGGAGTGGGATTTTTGGGGTGATTTTCGTCGATCACATCAAAGAGACGCAAACCGGCCAACTGAAAAAATGCGCACTGGCCGGATGAGCCATTCTTCATCCGGGGCGCGTGGCCTCGTGCCCCTCCTTTCATACATGCCCCCCACTACATTCCTCTCTGAGCACCCTTTCGATCATCCGGTCCCTGGATTCCCAAGTCAAGCCATTGACCGGCCGGCCAGGGGGGATCAGGTGGTCGTACCCAGGTCCTTCCAGTACTCGATGGACGGCGTGAAAGTCCGCTCCTGCCGCT
Organism: bacterium; assembly: GCA_041946805.1. GTDB lineage: Bacteria > Hinthialibacterota > Hinthialibacteria > Hinthialibacterales > Hinthialibacteraceae > JABLXU01. The sequence goes on along the minus strand of JBHGBC010000065.1, from coordinate 7,781 downwards.
TGTACATCGCCTTGCCGCCCAGGATGCCCATCAGCGTGCCGATCCGCGCGGTCTCGGCGTTGCTCAAGGGAGTTTCGCCGTTGCGGATATGGCGGCCGAAGGCTTCCAATTCCTCGTACGTCCCGTTGTCCCAATCGCTGCTGGCTTCGGCCAAACGCACGGGATCGCCCTGGCCGGCAAGGGGATATTTCATCCCGCCCGGCAGGTCGATTCCTCCCTTCTCCAGGTAAACCCACAGTTTTTCCCCGCAGAAGGCGTCGCAGCAATTCATGACATGGGTGTAGGAGAAAACGACATGGCCGGGGAATTTAAAAAGCACTCCGGAGTGGTCCTCGGCGCAGTGCAGAGGGGGATTCTCGTTTTTCTGCGTGATCTCGCCCATGGCGGCGCAACAAATCGGGGGCTGATCCTTCATCACCCAGGCCATGGCGTCGGCGTGATGACAGGCCTGCGCCAGGAACCAGCAGCCGGCGAAATCCATGTCCAGATACCGCCCGCCCACACCATACGGCCAATGCCATTGCGCCTGAAGGTACGTCACGTTACCCATGTTGCCGGAATGGATTTCCGACATCGCCTTTTGAAACACGGGGAGGTAACGCCGCTGGTAACCGATCTGCAGGATGCCCTTGGCTTTCCGGGCGGCCTGCACCACCCGGTCGACCTTCTCCACGGTGACATCGATGGGCTTCTCGCTGAAGCAGTGCAGTCCCGCCTCGAGCACGGGAATCACGCACTTGGCGTGGTTGGCTTCCTCGGTGACAACGAAACAGGCGTCCAGTTTCTCCTCAGCCAGCATCTGCTTGAAATCCGTGTATTCCCGAACCTTGGGCTTGTACTGGGCGCAGATTTCCGCGGCGGCGGCGGCGCGTTCCGGCACCAGATCGCACACGGCGGCGACGCGGTAGCCCTTGATGTTAGTGATGGCCTTCAGCAGGCGTTGTCCGCGTCCCCCGGTGCCGATCATGCCCAACACCACTTCCTCGTTGGCTCCTACAACCGAAGGAACGGCTCCAAACGCCAGGGCGGACGCGGTGGCGGTGGTTTGCAGAAATCCGCGGCGGGTAACGGTCCGGCGCTTCTCGTTGGTATGGTCCATGGTTTTTTCTCCAATAACCGGATTGTTGATACCGATCGATCTCCGAAACGGTTTTGATCATCGGAGAAAGGGATCACCCGTGTCAAGCGAAGTATCCACAAAATACGGCGGGGCGGCAAAAAGCCACCGCCCCGGGTCTATCGAAATCATCTCAGAATCCAATCGATATCTAATTGAAAATCAGAGGGATTTCTTGCAGAAATACCAATCAACATACTCGTATCCTTCATCCTTGCGCTTTTCCGCGTCGGCGGCGGTGGCGGGAGGCGGCACAATCACCTGATCTCCCGGCTGCCAGCCTTCCGGAGTGGCGACCTTGTACTTGTCGCTGGTCTGCAAGGCCTGGAGCAGGCGCAGGAATTCACTTACCGAGCGGCCGTTGGTCATCGGGTAATACACCATGGCGCGCAAGACCGAATGCGGATCGATGAAGAAAACCGCCCGCACCGCTGAGGTCTCGCTGGCGCCGGGCTGAATCATGCCGTACTTGCAGGCCACCTCCATGGAGAGGTCTTCGATGACAGGAAACGGAACCTCCACGCCGAAATTCTGTTGGATGTTGCGGATCCAGGCGAGATGCGCGAAGTTGCTGTCGATCGAAAGGCCCAACAGGTCGCAATTCAGGTTTTGAAACTGCGGATACGCCTTGGCAAACGCGATAAACTCGGTCGTGCAAACCGGCGTGAAATCAGCGGGATGCGAGAACAATATCAACCACCGTCCCTGATAATCGCTCAGCTTTTTGATCCCCTGCGTGGTCTTGGCTTCAAAATCGGGGGCGGGCGCGTTGATCTGCGGCGTTATACAGATAGGTCCATCCTCCATGGAACAAAAATGATCGTCATGCATGGTCCCTGATCCTTTCCTCATAAACGCGAATGTGCGTGGTATCCAGAAAATAAAACCTCGACGCCATCCACTATAGTAAATCCGATGTATCCCTTATTCATAAGGGCCATGCCTATTTTCCAATGGATAAAAAGCGGTTCATCCGGGAAGTGCGTACATCATGAAGAAAAATCGATTCCCTTCATGCCGGGATGAGGGCGGACGCCAAGGTCCAGACTCAATGAAAAATACCCTCACCCCGGCCCTCTCCCAGAGGGAGAGGGTCCCAGAGGGAGGGTAGTGGGGGTGGCCTTCTCCCAGAGGGAAAGGGAGTAGTGGGAGTGGTTTTCAATGATCCTTTCGAAGAGACGCGATCCGGCGATCTGAAAAAAGTACGCACTGGCCGGATGAACCTAAAAAACGGAATATTCCGGATTAATCTCAGGCGCAATTCTGGAAGATCCCCTTTTGTCCAAGACACGGTCACATGTTCGCTGGACAAACCGCCAGCCTGGGACTCCTCTTGAACCAGTGCGGAAATCCATTTTAATGACTACTCTTGCTTGAGTTCCCTTGTGCGACGTCCGGGAACGAAACCATCCCCTCCAGTCAAGAGAAATAGTAATGGCGACGATCACCGCGCTCTCCACTGTCACGGCCGTGTTTCTATTGGGGATCGCTGGCTGTTTCGGAATCCGCCGGCTGAAAAGACCAAAGTTGCGAATCAAAAAACTCCAGAAATCCGCTCCTCCCCAAACCTACTTCGATAAATACGCCAAACGTTCGGATCTGTTGAAAGCCGGTTACCCCAAGGATCCACCTCCTTCGAATAATTCGGTCTCCTCCGATTCGCCTTCAACCGAAAAATGAGCGGCCTAACTGAAATATCCGAAAGCAAACAGGAGCGGCCCGGCCGCGATCTTGGAGTTCTCACCATCGTTTCCTCGGGCCGGACGTCATAGCCATCAGCCGCCAGCGGTTACGGATTATACCGGTATTTGAATCCTGTCTCTTGAATCCAAATGGAATCAAGCGGATAGGGTATTGGATATTTCCACCGTGCGTTTCTGGCAAGGTCTCTTTAAAACCCTGGTTTAAAGGATTAAGATCGAACAGCTTAGAGTAGATGAAATAAAAAATCAGATTAAACTATGGAATTGTTCCAGCGATCGATTTATAATGAGATGAGGGATGTTCTTCTTGGGTTGATGATGTGATAGGCATTCGCTGGGCCAAGTGTCACTGAACCGTTTGCTTGTGGGTTTCCAGAAAACCTACGCCGTTGAGGGAAAGATGTTGTCAGGCGGTTCCAAATCGTTTTGACCCGAAACGGTCTATCCTCGTACGAATCAGTGCGTTAATGCCATGGCGAATAGAACCCGTCCCCGAACCTTAGGATTGGATGCGATCCCGAAGAAGATCTATTACTCCATCAGTGAAGCCAGTGATTACACGGGAGTGGAACCCCACGTACTGCGCTATTGGGAGACCAAATTCAGCAAACTGAATCCCAAGCGGGTAGGAGGAAACCAGCGCAAATACACACGCGGCGATCTGGAACTGCTGCTCGAAATCGTCAACTTGCTTTACAATGAAGGGTATACACTGGATGGAGCGGAACGGAAACTGCGGGGCGGTCTGCAAGCCTTGCGGGCCGAGCGCAACACTGAAAGGGACGAAACATTCTCCCCCGCCTCTGCTTCTCCCGCCGAAACCGCCACGCCGCCCGTCCCTGAAAAATATGACCTCGCCGCCCTCAAGCGCGACTTACAGGAAATCATCCGGTTGCTTGAATAATCCTCTTCCTTCACGGCGGCCCCATCCTCAATCAGTCGAGTATATTCTGGGGCGGTTCCAACTTGATCTTGGACCGGTCGGAAATGAACGTCCAGCGTTCCTGCGGGAATAAAACCTTGTCCATCGCGCCGCTGCCTCCCCCGGAAAACAACAGGCAAAGGCACGCGCCGATAAGCATCAGGTTGTATTCGTAACCTTGGTTGATATTGAAAAAGCCGTGCTGCCCATGGATGGTCAGAATGGCGCCCGCCATGATGACGGTCAGGTACAGGGCGGCTTCCCGCGTGAACAGGCCGAGGATCATGCACCCTCCGCCGAACAATTCTCCCAAGGCCACCAGCCAGGCCGTGATGGCGGGGAAATAAACGCCGAGTTCCGTAAAGGTGAGTATGGTGGCGGTCATCCCGCCCCCATGGAAGATTTTGGTGAAGCCATGGATGGCGAATATGATCCCCACCGTCAAACGGAGTATCATCAAGCCGAAATCCTGGTAACGTCGCAGCAACCTCTCCAGCATCCTGTATTCCTTTCTGGTGGATATTCAGCGATCCTTGTCCCCGGGATCCCCAAATCCGCCGCGGCGTCCGCCCAGGCGGCCCGGTTATCCAAACTTCCTTAATCCACCGTTATTTTCAAGGTCTCGTATGCTACAATCGGCTTTTATTTCACTACTGGTTTCCGGGTGCCTTCATGATCGCGCAACAACCAGGTGATAAGCTTTTTCAAAAGAATCTTGCCGTTTTACGGGAATCGGATCCCTGTTTGGCCGAGAAAATCGCGTCCACGCCCCCCTCGCCTATCATCCATTGGTTCCATTCTGACACATTAGCTCCCACGTTGGAACTCACGCGCCCTGAAAAAATCGTGCTCTATCACAGCCGGCACGATCCCCGCCGCGAAGCCCAGCGGCAGATCGAGGCGTTGCAACTGGATTCCCCCTCAGTCTTTGTCTTCCTGGGAATCGGGTTGGGATACACGATCGAGCACCTTTGGGAAAACTACCCCCAGTTCATCTCCGCCCTGTTGCTGGTGGAACACGATCCCGGCGTATTTTATTACTTTCTGCACCGCCGGGATTGGAGCCGGCTGCTGGCCAATTCCCGCACCCGGGTGGTGATTCCCGAAACCCAGGGCGAATTGACTGCGGCGGCCCAGTCATTTCTGCCCCACATCATGGGCAGCGGAGTGCGGTTGGTGGACCATCCCCCGTCGTTTGAAATGTACGGCGATTTTTATACGGCGGCGATCGAACAGCTGAAACAATTCCTGCAACGAGCGGCGGCGGAGAGCGAATTCCTGATCCATCAGGGCGCCCTCATCCAACGAAACGCGATTTTAAACCTCCCCGCCATCGGCGCCAGCCTAGGTCTGGGGCCCTTGCGCAATTATTATCGAAACCAGCCCGCGGTACTGATCGCGGCCGGCCCCTCGCTGGAGAAGAACATCGGCCAGATCGCGGCCTATCAGGATGGATTGTTCATTTTCTGTGTGGATACGGCTTACCGGGTGGCTCTGGCGCATGGCATCCGGCCCGATTTCGTGGCCGCCACCGATCCCACCGGTCTCAACCTCAAACATTTCGAGGGAATCGAAAATCCAACGCCGCCGGTACTCATCTTCGAGTCGGACGTGAATCCCGAAATTCCCCGCCGCTGGAACGGTCTCCGGCTGTTCCTGAACTCCGCCAAGGCGCAAATCAACCGCTGGATCGAGGAAACCGCCGGGCCCTTCGGCTTGTTCGACCAGGGCCTCTCGGTGGCCCATACTCTTTATAACGCGGCGGAGTGGCTGGGATGCGATCCCATCTTCCTCGCCGGCTTCGATCTGGCTTATCCCCGGGAAGGAGGAACCACTCATGCCTCGGGTACCGCTCTGAACCGGGAAGTGGCCCCGGTCCCGGCGGGAGCCGCGCAAGCCACCATCCTGCCCGGTCCACACCACGACGCCGTGACGCGGGAAGAGATCCTTTGGGTCATGGGCAGCGACGGCCAGCCGGTTCCCACTTCCAAGGCCATGGCCGTCTTTCTGCACAAACTCTCCGAACGGATCAAACAATCGCCCTCCCTGGTGTACGACGCGACCGAAGGCGGGGCGTTGATCGAAGGCACGATTGTCCGCCGGCTGGCGGACATCCTCCCCCAGTTCGCCTCCCCCACGCCCAAACCCGCCATCGCTCCGTCCCTGGAGGAACTCCGTGAATCCCAGGACGCCCCCTGGGGGGAAGCGATAAAGGATCTGATCAAAGCCCTGCGGTCCGCGAAACCAGAAGCCGAGGACGGTCTGGCCGCCGCTCATTATCTCCAAAAACTCGCCGGCGCGGCGGATCCCGCCGATTTGCCACGCGCGCCGGAATGGGAAAAAATGGAGGCGTCCTTCTGGAGCTTGTACCGGAACGACGCGGTGAAGACCGCCTTGGAGCAAGCCTTGTTCGCGAGCCTTTTTCTGTTCTTGCGCCATGAGAAAGACGCCACCGAACTCGACCGGGTGAACCAATACGCCCAATACTTCCAGTCGGTGATCCGCTGCCTGCAGGATTTCCTCCCCTGCCTCGAGGATGCCCAAAGCCGGATCGAACAGGCTGTCCAGGAGGGGATGGAAATAGTTCCAAAAGACGAACTGGACCTGAAGGAGGTACAGAACCCTACGGATTGGCCTACTGAAACCGCTTCATGACAATCCGGATTTAATCCCAGCGCCTTGAAAGGGTTTGTTGCCACATGCCCCTGGGAAGAAAGACCTTCCTTCAGGTTCATCCGGCCAGTGCGCGCCGGCTGGTGAAAAAGGCATTCCATCCACTCGATGACCCGGGCGGACATCAAGGTCCGCCACTGCAAAAATCCCCTCACCCCAGCCCTCTCCCAGAGGGAGAGGGGATTAGGGGATTGATCTCACGTCCAGCCCGATTGAAGAGCGGCCGGACATGCTTGATTAAAAGTACGCACTTTCCGGATGAACCTTCCTTTATTGATATTTGCATCTCAATAAATCAATAAAAGGGACCATCCAGAAGCGCGGGCTCCTGGATGGTCCGTTTTTTCAATCCCGGAAAAGCCCAATACTCCGGTTTACGGCTTATTCACGCGCCGGCGGTTTTGGCGGCCGCGAGCGCCTTGTCATAGTCCGGATGTTCGGTGACTTCCTTGACGATCTCTTTGTGAACGATCCGGCCGTTCTTGTCCACGACGAACACCGCGCGGGTGATGAGGCCCAGTTCCTTGATAAGCAAGCCGTAGGCCTGGGCGAACGACCGGTCCTTGTAATCGGACAAGGTGATCACGTTGTCGATGTTGAACGATCCACAAAAGCGTTTTTGCGCGAAGGGCAGATCGAGGCTGATGGTCAGGACCTTGGCGTTGAGCTTCGACGCTTCTTCGTTGAACCGCTTGGTCTGCATTTCGCACACCGGCGTGTCGAGGGACGGCACGGCGGACAGGATCACGACTTGGCCTTTGAAACCGGACAATTGGACCGGCTGCAACGCGGTGTTGGCGGCGGTGAAATCGGGAGCAGCGCTGCCCACGGCGATGTCCGGGCCAAGCAGGGTCATGGGATTTCCCTTGAAGGTAATCACTCCAGTGCGTTCCATGGATATCTCCTGTCTCTCTTGACATGATAGTAGGGACACGATCATGCCCAGAATAATAAGGAAGATTTTTCTGTCAACCATGCTTCCGCTCCAGGCCCTGCGCGCCGGAATGGAGTCCACAACCTATAAGGTTCATCCGGGAAGCGCGTACCTGATGAAGCAACATTGATTCTATTCCCCCCGGGATGAGGGAGGACACCCACATCCGTTCCCTAAAAAATTCCCTCACCCTGGCCCTCTCCCAGAGGGAGAGGGGATCGGCGGCTTTTTCTGACCGCTGTTCCGGTGACTTACCCCGGGCGTTGCCTGGGGCTATCATCACGCGCGCCGTTGGCGCATAAAATATGGTAATCAAGAATATCGATCACAGGACGCACTTATGAAAAAGATTCTTTTCCTCTTCCTGATTATTTCCTGTTTCCGTGAACCGAAATTGTGCATAAATTCATACAACACCTTGATTAATAATGA
>JBHGBC010000064.1:0-29409 GCA_041946805.1 bacterium | reverse complement strand
AGTGCGTACTTTTTTTCCGATCGCCGGTTCGCATCTCTTCGAAATGATCGATGAAAACCTCCCTCTCCCTCTGGGAGAGGGCTAGGGTGAGGGAATTTTTGAAGGGAATTTTTTAACCGGTCGGACCTTTACGCCCGCCCTCACCCGAAGCGGATGGAATCCATTTCAACTCATCCGGTACGCACTTCTCGGATGAACCTTTTTTCTCACACAATTTTCTTGCCAAAACAGGCCGTGATGAGAAAACGGGATCCGGTTCGCCCGGGAGAAGTTCACTTGACTCCTGTTTTGGGATCTCCTATGTTCAAGTGCATCCATACACCGGATTATTTTTTCTGAAAGCGGTGGTAATGACAATGTTCTCTCTCAAACTCTAATCATTTATGAAACGAGTCGAATGGTTATGAAAAAAGTCGAGTGGCTCCTCCTCACCCTGATCTGCGCCCAGGCCGCGTTGGTTGTTGCCGCCCAAGATGCGGACCGCCAACAAGGCGCCGTCTTGTGGGATGATTTCGAGGAAGACCGGATCACGTGGACGGCGGACCGGGCCGCCACGGATCTGGGACTCGTGGCCGGCGAAGGCGTCAATGGCAGCTTCGCCTGGGGTGTTTACTTGAACGCGGATTCGGAAGGATTTTGGGCGGCCCGCTGGCAGACCACGTTGGCGGCGCCGGATAATTCTTTCGAGACCGCGTGGCGGGTTCAGTTCGCGGTCAAGGCCGATACCGCGCCCACGGCGGTCTCGGCCCGCATGGCCATGTCGGAAGATCCTTACACGAGCACCGAAGAAGTCATGCCCACTCTGGAAATTCCCGCGGGCCGTGAAAACCGCTTCTTTTTCTTCGATTTTCTGATCCCGGTTTCCCCCTTTCTCACCACTCCCAATATTCTTTTCCTGCTTGGAATCATCGGGACCATGGATACGGAAGTGATTTTGGATGATATATATGTCTATCCCATGGACGCGGTGGCGATACTGACGTTTGAAGACGCGGATCCCGCGGCGGTGGCGGAAGCGGCCGGCGGCGCTCTCGAATTGGAAACGAGCGATCCCAAGGAGGGGGTGTATTCCGCGAAACTCGCCGTGACCGATGGCGGAAGCTCCCGGGACGCCGCGAGCCTGACGGCGTGGTGGACTCCGTATCCCGATCCCCATCCGCGGCCCGCCATGGGGAATTACCGGATCAGCGTCCAAGCCCGAAGCCATGTGGCGCCCTTGGACGTGCAGGCCGGCGTCCTGGATCGAACGGCGGGTACCCGTTCCCTTTCCCCCACCAGGCAAACCATCACCGAAAAAGACAAATGGCAATCCTTGTCGTTCTTGGTGAAGTGGCCTTCCGGCAGCGGGGAGCAATATGGCGTCTTCTTCAATACCGGCGGCCAGGGCGCGCACACCATAACGTATGACCTGGTGATCGTTCAACCCACGGATGAGGTCATATCGCATATTGAAGAGTGGCCGCTTCACTGACCATTCTCTGGACTGGTCGGCAAGGATGACACAGCTGGATGGGATGGACAACGCGCGGCGCGCGAATCCATCCGGAAAAATGCCGGAAAATTGATCTTTTTACGGGTCGATTCTTATCACCCAGTTGGAACCCATCTCATCGATGAAGGAGAAATGATCATGCCATTGTCCAATCGTGTCACCGCGGAATTTTTCGGAACGTTTTGGTTGGTTTTCGGAGGGTGCGGGAGCGCCGTGCTGGCCGCCGGATTTCCCACGTTGGGAATCGGGTTTGTCGGTGTCGCGCTCGCCTTCGGATTGACTGTCTTGACCATGGCCTACGCCATCGGGCATGTTTCGGGCTGCCATCTCAATCCGGCGGTCTCGTTTGGATTATGCGCCGGGGGGCGTTTCCCCGCCTCGGACCTGATCCCTTACATTATCGCCCAGGTCTTAGGCGCCATCGCCGCCGCGGCGGTCCTGTATGTGATTGCCAGCGGCAAGGCGGGCTTCGACCTCAGCGGGGGATTCGCGTCGAACGGGTATGCCGAACATTCGCCCGGGCAATACTCCCTCATGGCCTGCGCGGTGGCCGAGGGCGTCCTGACCTTCTTCTTCCTCATGATTATCCTGGGGGCGACCGATGCCCGCGCGCCCCAGGGCTTCGCTCCCATCGCCATCGGCCTGGGCCTGACGCTGATCCACCTGATCGGCATTCCCGTGACCAATCTCTCCGTCAACCCGGCGCGCAGCACGGGGCCGGCGGTGTTCGTGGGCGGTTGGGCGCTGGCGCAATTGTGGCTGTTCTGGGCGGCGCCCATTGTGGGCGCGGTGGCGGCGGGTATTGTGTACCCGGCGGTAAGCAACGAGCCGAAGAGAGGGTGATAAACGATCACCCCGGGGGCGGCAGGGGCACGTAGCAACGTGCCCCTCCTCCATTTCAGACGGGATCCCCGTTGTCGAAGAAGTGTCAATCCCTTAAAAAACAATAATTCCCTCTCCCCTTGGGAGAAGGGCAGGGTGAGGGTTGTTCGGAAAGGATGTCATACCGTCCCGGCCGCCGGAATGAAAGTAAAAACCGTATTTGTTTCATATCGGTCAGGAAAAAACCGGCAGAATCTGGGGTATTTTGCACGCACGTCGAACGGGAGGCTTGCCTCGGGAAGATTCTCTTCCGCGCCGAATGAAAGATCCGCAACTCATCCAAATCATCCGTCAACAGTTCGCGCTGGATTGGTGCGGGATCCATGGTTGGCCGCATGGGAACCGCGTGCGGGAAAGCGGGCTGCGTTTGGCGGAGCGGACCGGGGCCCGGCCGCGGGTAGTCGAACTCTTCGCGTGGTTGCATGATTCCCGGCGGCTGAACGATGGAAGAGATCCCGGGCATGGGGCGCGGGCCGGGCGGTTCGCGCGGTCGTTGGCGGGGACCGCGTTCGAACTGGACGCGCCGGACATCGTACTGCTCGTGGAGGCTTGCCGCCACCACAGTGAAGGCTTGAGGGAAGGCGACATGACTCTGCTTACTTGCTGGGACGCCGACCGCCTGGACTTGGGTAGGGTCGGTATCCTTCCGAGAGCGGATTGGTTGTGCCCGGAGACCGCCCGGGACCCTGAACTCCTCGAATGGGCCTGCTTGAGAAGCCAGGAATGAAATCCCGAGGATTGGCTACTTACCCTGTATAGAGTGGCGATGCACCGATGATGCTATCCATTGCCCGTGAGATCCGTGGTCTGGTCGACGAAATTACGGCTCTTCTGGAAGGCCTGACCACGGAAGACATTTCCGCGAAAGAAAGTCCCGAGTCATGGTCCAAGAAGGAGATCCTGGGCCATCTGATCGACTCGGCCTGTAACAACCATCAGCGGTTTGTACGGGCTGCCTGTCACGCGGCGAACGCGTTCCCCGCGTACAACCAACGAGATTGGATTCGTGTCCAGCGTTATCAGGAATCGGATTGGGGGAATCTGATCATCCTGTGGTCCGCGTACAACCGGCATTTGAGCGATCTCATCGAGCGCATTCCTGACGACGCCTTGTCTTCGCCCTGCAACATCGGCAAGGATGATCCGGTGACGCTGGAATTCTTGGCACAGGACTACCTGCGCCACATGCGGCATCACCTGAACCAGATCCTGGGACGATGATAAATTTGTCAATTTTCTCTGGATCCCCGGTTTCACGGGGATGACATAATTAACGCTGAAAAATCCCCTCACTCTACCCCTTTCCCACAAGAGGAGAGGGAATTGAAGGTTCAAAATCCCGGCCGGTCCGATTGAAGAATGGCCGAACATGCCTGATACTTTGTACTCACTTGCCGGATGAATCCACGACAAGATGCTGTTCATTTCATCACAGAAGGGAGCGGGCGCCATGGATTGGAAGCGGCGGGAGTTCCTCATCGCCTCCACGGGGGCTTTTTTGAGTTCCACTTCAATCTCTCTCTCCAAAGATTCGGCCGAAAGCGGGGAAGGGAGTCACTTCCCTTTGATGGTCAGTGAAAACCGGCGCTATCTGGTTGACGCGAACCAACGGCCCTTTTTCGTGATCGGCGACACGCCCTGGTTTCTCCAGAAACTTCCACTGGAGGATGTCCGCCTCATCATGGATGACCGCCAGGCGAAGGGATTCAACACACTGTTTCTCGAAATCCTGGATGACAGCCACCTCCCCTCGGTCGACGCGTACGGGAATGTCGCCTTCAAGCCCGAACTGGATATCACCCAGCCCGTCGAGGCCTACTGGCGGTACGCGGACACAGTCATGGAAGAGGCCGCCCGGCGGGATTTCTTCGTCATCATGTCCAACCTCTGGTATGGGGCCGGTGGAGGGCTGTGGATGCATCACGTCACCCCCGAAAGCGCTTCGGTCTATGGCCGTTTCCTGGCCGGCCGCTATGCCCGGTTCAAGAATCTCATGTGGATGCACTGCGGCGACCGCAATCCGGATGAACGCCTGGCCGAATGCGCGCGGCGGCTCGCTCGGGCTGCCCGGAATGCGGCGCCCCATCACTTGCAAACCGCCCACCTGTCCCCTGAATTCGCCAGCGCGGCCTTCTTCGCCCCGGACGATTGGCTGGACGTGAACATGGCTTACACCTACGGCGCGTCTTATTTGCACGTAATCCCGGAATACCAGCGCACAGATCCCATCCGGCCGGTTCTGCTGGGCGAAACCGGCTACCAGGACGAACCCAACGCCATCGAACGGCTCCCGGACGCCCGCCAAGGTGATCTCTGGAATCCCTACCGCATTCGGCGCAACGCCTACTGGGCGGCGCTTTCGGGGGCCTGTGGCTATTGCGCCGGAACCCGCTTGTGGCGTTTCGAACCCAACTGGCGCGACGTGCTGAAAGCCGAATCCACCCGGCAAGCGCCGCTGCTCGCCCGGTTCATGGAATCAGGACCCTGGTGGCGGCTGGTTCCAGATCTGGATCATCAACTGGTCACCGCCGGATTCGGAACCTGGAAGCAAGCCGATTACGTCACCGCCGCGCGGAGCGATGACGGCCGCTTCGCGCTCGTTTACCTTCCCAGCCCGCGGACGATCACCGTCGATCTGGACCGGCTGCAAGGCCCGGTGGCGGCCCGCTGGTTCGATCCCACCCGCGGACGAACGCAACCGCTGGAGCCGGCTTCCATTCCCAAAAACGGAAAGCGCGATTTCACCCCTCCCGCGAAGAACGAGACCGGCGAAGGCGATTGGGGTTTGATCCTCGAAGCGGTCTAGCCCCCCCCGGCTCGTTTCATCTTTCATCTACGCCGGGTGAATCCGGTCAGCGCGCGACTGGCCACCGGAACGTGGATGTCAGAGGAATCCGGCGGCCGGTGGCCTGCGATTCCCGCGTGGCCTCGATGATCTCCAACACGTGCAGGGCGTGCTCGGGCGTGATGAGCAGCTCCTGGCCGGTGACCAGACTTTTGGCCGCCAGGGACGCGCCCATCTGCCAGACGAAATCGCCCTTGTCGGTCACGTGCCGCTCGTAAGCCGGGTGTTCCTCGGTCGCCACGTCCACGCCCCGCGGATCCCAGTCGTATCCCACCAGGCCCATGCAGCCCCGGTTGCCCACGATCGAAACCGTGTGCCGGGTTTCCTGGCTCCCGTCATGACCATGGGGATTGAAATAGTTGAATCCGCTTTGGACATGGGAAATCAGACCGTCCGCGTGCTCCAGGAGCAGCATGGAGTTGTCTTCGGCTTCCACTTGGATCTCCCCCTTGTCCTGAACCTTGCGGACCGGGGTGATGATGCTGGTCATGGCGGTGACCGATTTCGCCGGGCCGAGGAGTCCGGTCAGGGTTGTCAAGTTGTACACGGCTAGGTCGGGCAGGTCGCCGCCGCCTTTTTCATAGAAGAAGGCCGACCAATCCGGGCCGGTGTGCCCGTAATCGGCATGCGCCGCCGCCAACTGCCCCAGCGCCCCGGACGCGAGCGTCTTCGCCATGAAGGCGAACTGCGGGCTTTCCACCATGCAGGGCGCTCCCCACAACCGCACGCCTTTTTTCCGCGCCAATTCGAGCAAGGCCTGGCCGGCCGCCAGCGAGTTGGCCAGCGGCTTTTCGCTCCAGACGTGCTTGCCCGCTTCCAACGCCTGGCGGTTGAGGTGTTCGTGCTCCTGCATGTTGGTCAGGTTCACCAGCAGGTCAAACTCGGTCCCGGCCAGCATTTTGTCGATGTGCGGATACTGGTTGGGGATCTGGAATTTCGCCGCCTGGGCCGCCGCCCGTTCGGGTTTGATGTCGCACGCGCTGACCAGCTCGGCGTAAGGGCACTCCGATAAGTGCGGCAGATAGGAATGGGAAACGCTGCCGCACCCGATAACGCCAACGCGAATGCGTTTGGATTGTCCCTCCGCCCGGGCCGTGCCCAAGGACATGGAAAGGACCGCCCCGGTGATCATCCCGCCCCGGATGAATCCCCGGCGGGTGAATGACGGATGAGTCATGATTGATCTCCTTCGTGCGGATGAAAGACGATGTGCATTGTATAGGAGAATCGCGTGACGATGAAATGGGCGGTTGGCTTTTTGAAATGGATTCGCTGTATTCGATGGTGGATACTATTTTTGGATCATCCGGCCAGTGCGTACTTTTCATCAAATGGCCAACTCGCGGCTCGTTGAAGGGACCCATGAAAACCACCTCCAAAATCCCCTCTCCCTCTGGGAGAGGATTGGGGTGAGGGAAGCCCTGAAAGGGCGGAATCCATGATTTCTAAGCAATTAGGTAAATAATTACGAATTGGCCCAGCCCTGGGATGATTCTGTCCGATGGTGTTATAGGGGCACGATGCAATGTGCCTCAACTATCTATCCGGGATAAAAAAGATGCGTATCCTCGTGAAAAAGGTGCGCATATATCCTACGGTCTATTTTTTATCTATAATGCCCCCGGCAAGGGATCTAGGGTGTATGATCCGCGGGTATCATAATCCGAACGAAACCATTCAGGAGAATCGGCATGCGGTGTCTTCCCCAATGCGGATTGAGTATTCTGATGCTGGCCATCGCCAACTTGGCCGTTTGGGGGGCCGAAACGGCGCCCGATAATGGCTGGGCGCGTGTGCTCGAGGACGATCGCGCCATCCGAATCGAAACCAGCCTGCTGGAAGCCGCCATTCCCAAGAAGGACCCCAAGCATTGGATGACCGGAATCGAAAAAGGCTCGTTTCTCGACAAAACCACCGGCTTCCGGGATATCGGCGACGGCTTGATGGTCGTCGATTGGCTCATGGAGGCGGGCAGCGATGAAGAATACGGCGGCCAGGTGATTGCCCCGGACGGGCTTGGCGTCGGCCGGTACACTTGGTATGAGAACGAAACCGATCCGAACCGCCGCGCCTACGCTCTGATGGCCCACGGCAGCAGCCACCGCAAGCGCATGGTCGAGGGGCCCCAACTCTGCCACCGCATGAAACCCGTCCAGCCGGAGGTCATCCGCGGCCGGGACTTCATCGCGGTCACGACCACCTATCAGTACGAATATGCCGCCCCCGACCGCCAGGCCGGTTCGCGCTGGACGCAGCGGATCGTCTTTCCCCGCGGCGAGCGGTACTTTCTCTTGATGGACCGGATCGATAGTGTCAACGATTCGCCGGAAATGTTCTTGCGCAACGACACGCCGGGATGTGTCCGCCATGTGAAGGGCGACACGTTCAGCGAGATTTACCTCAGCTATCTCAGCGGCTCCCATGGCGTGCGCATCCCCTCCAGCGAGTTCTTCACCCCGTTCCCGCCGGACCTGAAATTCGGCTACCGCCGCGATCTCAATAAAACGCCGGAGCATTTCATCCGCGCCTGTCACTTGCGGGATCCGGAAACGGGCAAAGACGGACCGTGGTTGGCCGGATTGACCCTCGAGCCTTCCGTGGTCTATGAAGCGTGGTGCAGCCAGCGGCCCGGTGACATCATCGTCATGATCGAGGAAATTCACGGCCGGCCGGTGAAGGCGGGTGACTCGTTCAGCGCGGCCCATATCGTGGGCTATTTCGACACGATCGAAGAAATGCACGCGGTTTACGACCGTTATAAGGGACATACCACGCTGACCGCCGGCGCGTCTGGCTGGCGGTTGGAGTAATAGAATCTTCCGGTCTCTGAAATCGTTGCTGAATTAAACCGTGGCGGAATGGATTCTTCCGGCGCGGGAGTGCCTTCGATCCTTGGGGCGCGGCCGGAAACGAACCGGCTGGATGCATGAGAACTGCTCTCCATCCCCTCCTCCTCTGGGAGAGTGTCTGGGTGAGGGAATTTTGGCGGGAGCGGACCTGGGTGTCCGTCCTCCTCCTGGGGCGAAGGGGATCCATTTTACCTCCACCGGTACGCACTTATCGAATGAACCACAATATATTTCATTTGATCCATAAATAAACACTTGAATTTTTACGGAACTAGATCATCCTCTGCAATTTGTCATTTTTCCTCTACTTCCAGCTTCAGTGCCTGGCCTTGTCCCGCCGATAATTAAACTGAATTGGCTTAAGGACCTTGGCATGGATTCAGCATGGCAGGGTAAGGATGGATTCGACAACTAACCGGGATTCATCCGGTAAGTACGTGCCTATTTTCCAGACGGCCCGGCCGCTCTTCTACCCGCCGGATCGGAATGAGCAATCCCAATTTCCCTCTCTCTCGGGAAGAGGGGGAGAATCAGTCAATTTTTGTCGAGGCGGACCTTGGGATCCGTCCATACCATCAAACGGAGGGACACTCTTTTCACCGTCAGGCGCGCACGGACCGGTTAATCATCAAGAATTGCTTGGTTTGTGATTTCGCGCGATGACGCCCCACACCGATTATTGTTTTAGAAGGAATTGAGGATATGCCTGACTTGCCGGAAATGCATCCGTGTGTGCCTTATGTATTGATTGTGGATGACGACAAGGTCATCCGCCTGTTGGCCCGTGATGCCATGGAAAGTATGGGATTCCGCGTGCAGGAAGCGGAACATGGCGCCCAGGCGGTGGCGATGGTCCGCGAGTGCGCGCCGGACCTGATGTTGTTGGATGTCATGATGCCCGTCATGGATGGCTTCGCCGCCTTGCGGGAAATCCGCCGGCTGCCCCAGGGCAAGGAGATACCCGTGGTGGTCATGACCGGGTTGAACGACATCGAATCCATCAACAAGGCGTTCGAGACCGAAGCGACGGATTTCGCGGTCAAGCCGGTGAATTGGATGATCCTGAACCAACGGATCCGCTACATCCTCCGCGCCTCGCGCTCCTTTGAAAGGCTGCGCACCCTCTCGCGGATCGTCGAACAAAGCCCCGGCATGATCCTGATCACCGGCCTGGATGGGCGCATCGAGTACGTCAATCCCAAATTCACGGAAATCACGGGCTATACCGCCGAGGAAGTCCTTGGGCGGAATCCCCGCATCTTCAAGGGAGATAACCAACCGCCCCTTCTTTACAAAACCCTTTGGGAAACCATCACCCGGGGCGAGGAATGGTGCGGGGAGTTGTGCAACAAAAAAAAGAACGGCGAATCGTACTGGGTCAGCGCTTCGATCTCACCCATCCGCCACATGAATGGCGCTCTCTCGCATTTCGTGGCTACCGAGGTGGATATCACCGAACGGAAACGGATCGAAAGCCGGCTGCGCCATCTGACCCAAATCGATCCGTTGACCAATCTGCCCAACCGGGATCTCTTCAACGAACGCTTGTCCACCGCCCTGGCCCAGGCCGGACGCAATCAACAGCGGGTCGCGGTCTTGCTGTTGGACCTGGACCGGTTCAAAACCATCAACGAGACCCTCGGCCATGACGTGGGTGATTATTTGTTGAAAAAACTGGCCGACCGCCTCAATGCCTCCGTGCGCGCCGGCGACACGGTGGCCCGGATGGGCGGCGATGAGTTCCTTTTGCTGCTGCTTCAGGGAATCCACCGCCCGCACGATGTGGCCATGGCCGTGCGGCGTCTGCTGCGCGAGTTCGTCA
This sequence comes from bacterium, assembly GCA_041946805.1. Taxonomy (GTDB): domain Bacteria; phylum Hinthialibacterota; class Hinthialibacteria; order Hinthialibacterales; family Hinthialibacteraceae; genus JABLXU01. The sequence continues at coordinate 19,519 of JBHGBC010000064.1, read as the reverse complement.
CTCCCTTCCACTACAACGAGCATGAAATCTACCTGGACGCCAGCTTGGGAATCAGCATTTATCCCGACGACGGCCTGGATGCCGCCACTCTCCTGAAAAACGCCCATACGGCCATGTACCGGGCCAAGGAAAACAAAAGCGGATACGAATTCTATAAACGGGAATTGCATGACTCGATCGTCAACCGGGTGAAACTCGAGGCGGATTTGCGGCGCGCCCTGGAAAACAACCAACTGGCGGTCCATTACCAGCCCCAATTCCTGATCCAGACCGGCGGCCTGGTGGGAGCGGAAGCGCTGGCGCGGTGGGAGCATCCCGCCGACGGCCCCATTCCCCCTTCTCTCTTCATCCCCTTGGCCGAGGAAACCCGGTTCATCGGCCCGATTACGGAATTCGTCCTCCATTCGGTTTGCGCCCACATGATGGAAAACCGGAACCGGCAATTGCCCCCGGTGCGGTACGCTGTCAATATTTCCGCCATTCACTTCATGCAGGACAAGTTTCTCTCCCTGGTGAATAAAATCCTGAAAAAGACCGGGGCCGATCCCCACTTCCTGGAGTTCGAATTGACCGAAAGCCTGCTGTTGAACAAATCCGGCACGGTGATCGCCACGTTGACCCGGCTCAAGGAAATGGGCATCCGCTTGTCGATCGATGACTTCGGCACAGGATATTCTTCCTTGAGCTATATCCATAGCTTGCCCTTCGATGGATTGAAAATCGACTGCTGCTTCATCAAGGACCTGTCCACGAATCCTCAAAACTATAACTTGACCCGCTCCATTATTGTCATGGCCCATGGACTCGGTTTGCAGGTCACGGCGGAAGGAGTGGAAGTCCAGACCCAACTTGACCTCCTGAAGGAACTGGATTGCGACATGGCCCAAGGGTATTTCCTGGGGCGTCCCATGCCGGAAAACGAATTTGTCCATCGCTTCGGGAAAAACAATCCCATCCCGGTTTGAGGTGGCGTCTGCCCATGCGTGCAATGCGGTCGAAACGGCCCTCGGGACGATGTCCGGGGACATGCATTCCTGGAAAAACCGGCCCGGAAGAGGCGGCCGGACCAACACCCTGGCCCCGGGGGCCATCGGCGGTAAAACCGGCGGGAGCGTCCCATGAAGCTTCGCTACAAAATCATCGTTTTCTCCACCCTCTTCATGGCGGTTTTTGTGGTGCTGAATTACGGCATTCAATACCGGATCGTTTACCCCAATTTTCTCGAACTGGAGCGCGAGGCAGCGGTCAAGGACATGGAACGCTGCGTCCAGTCCCTCGACCGGGAAATCGAACACCGCAACGCGTTCTTGTATGACTGGTCCGCTTGGGATGACATGTGTAAATATGTCGGCGAACAATATAAGGAGTTCGAAGAGGCCAATTTCACCCCGGAAACCTTCAAAAATTACACCCTGAGCCTGGTCATGATCATCCAACCCGGGGGGAAATTGATCTGGGGAAAAGGGTACGATCCCAAAACCAATGATCAAGCGTTTGGCGGATTGGAGGATATCGCGAATGATCAATTGATGCGGAATCCCCAACGGACGAATTTCACGGAAGTGGACGAATCGTTTTCGGGAATCTACCGCGCCCCCAAAGGACCCCTGCTGATCGCGTCCCGCCCCATCATCACCAGCAACTGCGAGAAGCCGATCAGGGGCTCCCTGATCTTCGGCCGCCTGCTCAACGACGAATTGAAGGATACCAGCGCGGAACAAACCCGGGTCGATGTCAATATCTGGCCGGTGGAATCGAAGGAAATTTCCCGGCATGAACTGGAAATTGTCAATCATTTCGGCCGGCACAACCGGCATCAGGTGTTCGAGGCAATGAACGACACCCTGCTGGTGTATTCCATTTATCAAGACGTGGACAAAAATCCCATCCTGCTGCTGCGCGCCAACGTCCCGCGGGACATCGCCAAGCGGGGCGCCGCGGCCATGCATTTCGCCCTCCTGTCCGTCCTGGGGGCCGGCCTCCTCCTCTTGCTGGTGATCCTCGTCACCGTCCGGGTCGTCATCACCGGCCCCTTGTTCCGCCTCACCCGCCAGATCATCGCCATCGGCAAGTCCGGCAATCTCGAACATTTCCGGGACGAGCCGCGCAAGGACGAGATCGGCATCTTGTCCGCAGCCTTCGCGAACATGGCGAAACAATTGACCGCGGCCCGGAAAAACCTGCTCGAGCAGACGTACTATTCCGGCATGGCCGACATGGCCTCCGGCATCCTGCCCAACATCCGGAACACGTTGAGCCCCATGCTCGTCGAGATCGGATTGCTCCTCCAGGAGTTGCGCCAGGCGCCCCTCGAGAAGATCCGGCTCGCCAAAAAGGAATTGGCCCTGGACTCCACCTCCCCCGCCCGCCGCGCCGACCTGAAAAAATACACCGGGATGGCCGAGGGGAAAATCCAGGCCTTGTTGGTCCACACCGGGGAAAAACTGGCCGGTCTGGCCCGCCGGGCCACCCAGATCGAGGAAATCATGTGCGCCCACGATCAATTCAAGCGGCGGGAGCACACCGAGGAGGAATGGCCCTTGGATTCATTGCTGAACGAATCCATCGAATTTATTCCGGACACGGCGCGGCAGGACATCTCGATCCAGGTCGATCCCGGCGTCGGGAATATCGGCTCCGTCAAAATCCACCGGCTCTCGATGCTCCAGGTCTTTTCCAACCTGATTCGCAACGCCATCGAATCCATCCACAAGTCGAAACGTTCGCCGGGGGCCATCCGGATCTTCGCCGGCAACGGCCCTCCCGCCGGAGCGGACATGATTCACGTATGCATCCAGGATAATGGCGAAGGGATTTCCAAGGAAAATTTGCGCAAAATCTTCGAGCGGGATTATTCCACGAAGGGAAAAGAGCATTCGGGAATCGGGCTGCATTGGTGCGCCAACGTCGTTCAGGCGATGAAAGGCAATCTCTACGCGGAAAGCGAGGGTCCCGGGACGGGCGCCCGGATCAACGTGCTGATGCCGCGGACCCGGTGAGCGGCCGCCGCCCACGGCGCGACGAGGATTACACCATGAGCGAGTTATCCCGGATCTTGCTGGTCGATGATGAAGCGTCCATCTTGAGCACCATCGAGGCCATCCTGTCTCCCTCCCGGGAGGACGGCGGCGCCGACCAGGAATTATCCGAGTTGGAAGCCAGACTGTTCGCCACCCCCTCCGGCCAGGCGCCGCCGGCGCCGGAATTTGACCTGCCGTTGGCGCGGCAAGGGGATGAAGCCGTCGAGTTGGTCCGCCGCGCCGTGCAGGAACACCAGCCCTTCGCGATCGCCTTCATTGATGTCCGCATGCCGCCCGGACCGGATGGCATCTGGACCGCGGAAACCATCCGCTCCCTGGATCCGCACATCGAAATCGTCATCGTCTCGGCCTGCTCCGATATCGCGCCCGAGGAGATCCGCCGGCGGGTGCCGCCCGCCCACAAACTCCTCTACCTGAAAAAACCCTTCCACCCGGAAGAAATCCGCCAGTTCGCCACCGCTTTGTCCGAAAAATGGCGCATGGACCGCGAGATCCGCGAGGCGCAATCCCGCCTGGAAGAGAAAATCCGGCCACGCACCCGGGAACTCAACCAGGCTAAGGAGGCCGCCGAGGCCGCCAATGGGGCCAAAACCGAATTCCTGGCCAACATGAGCCACGAAATCCGCACGCCGATGAACGGCATTGTCGGAATGACCGAAATCCTGCTCAACACCGATTTGACCCTCGCCCAGCGCAATTACGCGGAAACCATCAAGAGCAGCGCGGATTCGCTGCTGCACATCATCAACGAAATCCTGGATTACACCAAAATCGAGGCCAACAAGCTTTTCCTCGAGGAAGTCGATTTCAACCTGCGGGAAGTGATGGAGGACCGCAACGACATGCTGGCCATCAAGGCGTTCGCCAAGGGATTGGAATACGCCTGCGTGATCCGCCACGATGTCCCCCCGAACCCGCGGGGCGATCCCTTCCGCCGGCGGCAGATTCTCACCAACCGGATCGGCAACGCGATCCAGTTCACCCCGCAGGGCAGCGTGAACATCGAAGCGCGGCGAATTCAGGAATCCGGGGATCGGGCGCTCCTCCTCTTTTCGGTGAACGACACCGGCATCGGCATCCCCTCCGGCCGAGGACAATCCCACCAACCGGCAGGTCGCCGTGATCATCCTGCAGCAGATGGGCTGCAAGGTCGACGTGGTTTCCAATGGGCGGGAAGCCGTCGAGACCTTGCGGACCCGGCCCTACGACCTCGTGCTGATGGATGTGCACATGCCGGAAAGGGATGGCTTCGAAGCCGCCCGGCGGATCCGGAATCCCGATGCCGGCGCGCTGAATCCGGATATCCCGATCCTCGCCATGACCGCCCACGCCCTGAAGGGGGACCAGGACAAATGCCTGGACGCCGGCATGAATGACTACACCACCAAGCCCATCCAGATCAAACAACGGGCCCCGGTGATCGAGAAACACCGGCGGGACGGTCAAGCCGCCCCCGGCGCAGGGGAAATCAAACTGGAAATCCAAAAGCCCACGAATGGCGAGGGAACTTTCGGCCGTCACGTGCTACTGGACCGGGTGGGCGGCAATCTCGAACTCTGCCGGAAAATCTGGAAAACCTTCTTGGAAACCATGCGGGACGATATGAAAACCTTGGGGAATGTGGTCGCCGCCCAAGACGCCGAACAAATCCGGATGCAGGCCCATAAACTCAAGGGCGGCTGCGCGGAAATCGGGGCCCCGCGCATGCGCGAATACGCCGCCCGGCTGGAACAAATGGGCAAGAACAACGACCTGGCGGACAGCCGGGAACTGCTGGATGGTCTGCGGGAGGAATTTGGGAGAGTGAGCGAGATGATCTACAAGGAGCTGCAGCATGAACATTCTTGTGGTTGATGACGCCGGCTACACCCGCATGGTGGTCAAACAGATGCTGGAAAACCTCGAACACCGCGTCTGGCTGGCCAACAACGGTCTGGAGGCGCTGGGGCTGCTGGAATGCGAGGAGGATATCGACATCGTGATCACCGATTACCTGATGCCGGGGATGAACGGCCTCGACCTCTACTCCCGCGCCATGGAATATGAACACACGCACTCGGCGGTTTTCATCCTGCTCACCGCCAGCCCCGACCGGGACGTGGTCGCCCAGGCCAAACAGATCGGCTTTTACGATATCCTTGTCAAACCCCTGGACAACGACCGGCTGATGAAACTCATCAACAAGATTTACTTCAAAAAGAACATCGAAAAAAAATATCAAAGCGATGTCATTAACCACATGAAATCCTTGGACAGCACCGTGGATTCCATCATCGAAAAGCAAGACTTCCACACCGCCCGCGTGATGTTGAACAAATTGCTGGACAGCGTCAAAAAATTAAAATCCTTCTTGGATATGTGCCATTTTTGATGCGGTGCTGCAATCCCCGCCGCGCATGGATGGATCGTCCGCTCGGCCATCGGCGAAACCCGGTAGGTGATGCATCAAACCCGCTAGCCGTTTTCCCGGAGGCGTTGGACCGTCCAACCCAGCGCCCGTTGCAGGTACTCGTCCTGGCTGGCTTGCAGCCGGGATTCCATGGCCGGCAGCGCCCGGACGGCCTCCGGCCCCAGCGCCTCCAGCACGTTGGCGGCATGCAGCGCGGTCATGGCATTGGGATGATTGAACTGCCGGACCAGCGCGGGAACCGCCTGTTCATATTCGCCGAGGCCGCACAACGCTTCCGCCGCCACGATCCGGACATCCCCCGATTCATCATCCAACCTCTCCTTCAGGGTGGTGGCGGCCGGTTCCGCTCGCGGCCCGAGCACCGCGCATCCCGTGGCCGCCCAGTACCGCACGCTGGGATCTTTATCATTCAAACGCTTGATCAACTCCGGCAGAAATTGGACATTCCCCAGGCTGGCCCCTTCGGCCGTCTCGAGGATGCGCTCCATGGGGAAATCCTTTTGGCGGACCCGCTCGTACAGCGTGGATCCCCGGCTCTGTTCGATCATTTCCCCCTCGGGCAGAAATCCCGTGTCCCGGCTGTCCCGCGCCCACCGCGTGGTCTCCCGGCGCAGGCGCTCGAGAATCTCTTGATATCGGGGATCGCCCGCCAAATTATGGACCTCCCAGGGATCCCCCGTGACGTCATACAGTTCTTCCGGCGGTTTCTTTCGCCAAAAAGCGCTTTGGATCGCGTTGCACCGGCCTTCCCGGTATTCCCGCTCCCACGAACGGGTGGCGGCCGCCCGCCAGAGATACTCCAGATGCTGTCCATAAATCCGCTGCGGCAGATAATTGCGAATATACTTGTATTGCTTGTCACGGACCGCGCGCATCATGTCAATCCGCTCATCCATCCGGCCGCGGAAGAGATAGACATATCGCCGGGGCGGCGGCTGCCGGCTGCCCAGGAAGGCTTGCCCCTCCATGTACGCGGGAATCTCGATGCCCGCCAGGCTCAGCAGCGTGGGTGCCAGGTCCACAAAGCTGACCAGGCGGTCCGTCCGGCTCCCGGGTTTCCCCGGCGCCAGATGCCGGTATTTTTCCGGAAAACGGATGATCATGGGAATCCGCGTCCCGGTGTCGTACAAGAACCGCTTGCTCCGGCACAGAACCCCTCCATTGTCCGCGTAATAGAAAACGATGGTGTCTTCGGCCAATCCGTCCTTTTCCAACTGATCGAGGATTTTGCCCACTTCCTGGTCCATCTCCTCGACCTGATCGTAATATTGCGCCCAATTCTGGCGGATTTCGGGCGTGTCCGGATGATACGGCGGCAAGATTACTTTCGCTGGATCGTGCCGCGTGGACGGTTTTTCCTTGTGAAGGGAACTTTCATGGGAGACACCAATGTTCACTACATGGAAAAACGGTTGTCCCGGTTTTCGGTCGTGGTACGTCCCCTTGTCCCAGTGGGATTTATCGTCGGTGAGGTAGTTGTAATCGGTCTTGCCGGGATTGGTGCAGTAATAGCCGGCCCGCCGCAAATAGGAAGGATAGGGTTTGACGAAATCGGGGATGGCGTACCGGCTCCGCATGGGATGCGTTCCCATCGTGCTCGCGTACATCCCGGTGAGGATCGTGAAGCGGGCCGGAGCGCAGACGGGCGCGTTGGCGAAGGCGTTGTCGTACACGATGCCCTCGGAAGCCAATCGGTCCAAGTGGGGAGTCGTGGCGAAGGGATCCCCATAACAGCCGAGCAGCGGGCTGTTGTCTTCGCTGGTGATCCACAAAATGTTCGGCCGCTCCGGCAGTCCCCCGCTGGACGGCGGGGAACCGGAAAGGGCCGCCCCCGCCGCGGCCCATTTCACGAACTCTCGGCGCGTGACTGGATTTTTCCTCATTTTCACCCCTCCCCCGGAACAATCCGCGTTGGCGATCACGGCTTATATGGAAAAAACTCCGTTTCGATTGGGATTCCTTAACGAAAGCCTGGCGGGAACGCGCCACCCGGGGCAACGCCGCAAGGGCCTAGCCCGGCGCTACTCCGATTCTTCCCCTTGAAGCCCCTTCACGGGCCGGTTACGGCGATTAGTTCGATGCCCCCGCCTCGGGATAGATTCCGGGAGTATTTTCTATCCACGGGATTATTCCAATGTTCATGGACGCCCAGACTCTTGAGTTTCGTTCCGTCTTTCTCGGGATCATAGAACGCGCCGGAGGGCGGTTGGTCAGCCAGGGCCGCCTCATGTAAATAATTGTCGGCATGGCCGTTAAAGCAGGCATTGCCGTCGGTCAAGTTGGGTTCGCTTTGGACGAAATCAAATCCCACGGAATCGAGGGCAATCGGATCTTCCGACAGCAAGAGACTGGAAAACCAATCATTCCCCATGGTGGACCAGCGGACCACGTCGCCGGTCTGCGTATAGGAAGTATACAGGCCGTCGAGCATATATAAGAACGTCTTCCCATTCGTGACTTGATGGCCGAGCAGGGAAGGATGGCAGTGCGGGTCGCCGTGTTGATTGGGATGATGCGGATCGGTGATGGCAAACGCATGCAAGGGACTGGGTTGGTACGCCTGGCCGTCGTAAATCGAACCGAAATGATTTTTCCCCGCCAGGGTTATGCCGAAAATACTATGCGGACGCAACTGGCCGGCATTGATCATGTATGTGGCTTGGCTGAACACCTTGGGGAAATAGAATTTCCGCACCGTTCCATCCGGCATGTCGAAATAAATGGGGCAATTCATATCCGGCTCGGCGTAGAGGCATTGCGGCTCGTCCCGCTCCGCTTTCCCCGCGAATACGACTTCCTGGTATTCCGGATTGGGATTCGACCGGATTTTATCATAAATCGGATTGCCGATATGCCGCGAAGGATCCGTCAAGATGATACAACCGCCCGGCACGCCGGCTTCTTCGATGAGCTGTTTGACTAACGCGTAAACCACCTGCGTGCTGGCGTGCCCTTTTTTCTCTCCCCGCTCTCCCGGCGTGCCGTCCGTGTTGCAATTGAGTTTGATGGTAATGGTCTCGTTCTTTTGATATCCCCGGCCGCCCCGGCCGTTGGTTTGATTGTGATGGCGGAACAGGGCGTCCCACGCCTCGGCATTCGTGCTTTCGCCGGTCAGGTGTTGCAACGCCCGGGAAAACAGGATCTCGACCCGCTGTTGATCCGTGTTGTTGTCATCCCACCACAGCCCGTTTTTCCCGTCCCAGCGGGTGGCGTCGAAATCCTGAACCCACACCACCCGGCCCGGGTGTATCCCTCGGGCGGTTCCCAGGGGGTGATTACTCCCCTCGGGAGGTCCCCCTATCGCCGCCGCTGGATCCGCGTAAAGGGAATCGCTGATGATGACGGCTGCCCCTCCCCCTAAGCAGGCGATGAGGACCAGAGCGGTCACGAGGGATCCCGGGAGATTCCGCCGCAGGTTTTGGACCAAGGCCAATGAACTGAAAAGCATCATTGTATACGCGAGCAAACCGCTGCCGATTCCCAGGGCCGCCCGCTGGCATGGGTACAACATCCGGCTGGGTTTGGGCACCACGCGGACGAGAAACCAGACAATGGCTAACACACCGATCAGGGGAAACAACAAACGGCTGATATTCCCATCTCTTTGTATCCCGGTTATTTTTCCTGTTTTCGAGCAACGCGCGACGAACGGATTCATGATCAACGAAAAGTGACGCATCCCCTGTTTTCTTGATGGAATCATGTTGAACGCTCCCGTCATGATGTCGGAATAGGGATCGAACTTGATTTTCTTTCCTCGGTTCCCCGGCATACCCAGCCGGTCTGACTCTGGGATAATCTAGACCACCCAGGATGATTTGGACAGCCTTCTGAATGATGGATGTTTCTAATAGGCTTCCAGGCCGGGCCGTGAATGCCTGCGCCGCCTGCAGGACTTTCCCCTAGTGTGAAGTCAACGCGGTTGCCGGATAGACTCTCTGTACCGGTCTCTCCCGTGTTATTTCCGCCGCCATCGAAGTTCTGTTGAGATTTCGTAACGAAGGCTTTGCTGAAATGCAGTGCTGTTTTTTTTGCGCCAACGGCGCATTTAAACTAGCCATGGACCTGGACAACAGCCCCGGGATGATCGCGGCAAAAGTATTTGCTCCCCCGCCCCCTCCGGCAGAGGATCAGAATGAGAAAAGCCTTGTTAGGGCGAAATCGGTTAGCCAGAGGCAACGCCCCTGGGGCTGCCCGTTCGAATCCGAACCATCCGATAGGATGTGATCCCTTCCTGACGCAGCGGCAAATAATGAAACTAATTCTATGATGTTCCATATATTGTGGTGCAGGCATCCTGCCTGCAACCATGTTTTGTGCCGACAAGATGTCTGCACCACCATCAGGAGACTTTTTGCCGCTCCGTCCTTCCTTCCCTAATTCATGTCCCTCTCCGCACTTCCTTCCCTCCCCGCAGACTCCCGGCCGAAAATCGCGTAGAGCACCGGCAGGACGATCAGCGTCAGCAGGGTGGAGGTGATCACTCCGCCCACCACCACGGTGGCCAGCGGGCGCTGCACTTCCGCCCCCACGCCGGTGGACAGGGCCATGGGGATGAATCCGGCGGCGTCGGTGATGGCCGTGGCCAGCACCGGGCGCAAGCGTTGTTGGGCGGCGGCGATGACGGCCTCCTTCACATTCAGGCCCTCCTTCAACCGGGACTGCACCGCCGCGGCCATCACCTGCCCGTTGAGCACCGCGATGCCGCTCAACGCAATGAATCCCACCGCCGCGCTGACGCTGAAGGGAATCTCCCGCGCCCAGAGCGCGAAGATCCCGCCGATCGCCGCGAAGGGAATTCCGGTGTAGATGATCAACACGTCGCGCAGCCGGTTCAGGCTCACGTACAGCAGGATGAAGATCAGCAGCAAGGTCAACGGTACGACCACCATGAACCGTTGCTTGGAACGCTCCAGGTTCTCGAACTGCCCGCCCCAGTTGATCACATACCCTTCCGGCAGTTTCACATTTTCCTGTATTTTCCGCCGGGCTTCCTCCACGAACGAGGCCACGTCCCGGCCCCGCACGTTGCATTGCACGCGCGCCAGGCGGCGGCCCCACTCGTGATTGACTTGCGAAGGCCCCGCGGTTTCCTCGATCCTCGCCACGGCCCGCAGCGGCAGCACCGCCCCGGTGCGGGTGGGGATCAGCGTATCGGCCAAGGCATGGACTTCTTCGCGCTGGCGGTCCGGCAGGCGCATGACCAGGGGAAACGATCGCTGGCCCTCGAAGATCTCTCCCGCTTCCCGGTATCCGGCCGCCTCCACCGCCTCCAGCACCTCCCGTGCGGGGAGGCCATGCCGGGCGAGCGCCTGAGTATCGGCCTGAATCCGCAGGGTCGGCTGCCCGGTGATCTGCTCGCTGGAGACATCGGCCGCGCCTTCAATGCCCGACAGCACTTGCTGGAGGTCGTTGCCGATGCGCACCAGCTCGTCGAGATCGTCGCCAAAGACCTTGATCCCGATGTCCGCCCGGATGCCGGTGATCAATTCGTTGAAGCGCAACTCGATGGGCTGCGTGAAGGCCAGGTTCATCCCCGGGAAATCACTGAGTTCTTTTTCAATCTCCGCGGCCAGCTCCGCCTGATTGGCCGCGCGCGTCCATTGCTCTCGGGGATAGAGGTCGAAATAGATATCCGTGAGTTCGATCCCCATGGGATCGGTGGCCACTTCCGCGGTGCCCGTCCGGCTCCAGACCGCGCGGATTTCATGGGGAAATTTCTCCAGCAGATGCTTTTCGATGCGCGTGTTGGCGGCGATCGCTTCATCCAGGCTGATTCCGGACAGGCGGATGGCGTTGATCACCAGGGTACCCTCGCTCAAGCGGGGAATGAATTCGCCGCCCAGCTGGGAGGCCATGATTCCCGCCAGGATCAACAAGGCCGCCACGCCATACAGCAGCAGCGCCTTGGTCCGTAACGCGGCGCGCAAGACCATCCCGTACAGCCCGTGCAGGGCGAGATCCAACAGGCCGGGTTTCTCCGGGAAAGAACGCGGCAGCAGGTAATACGAGAGGATCGGCGACAGGAACAAGGCGATGAGCAGCCCGCCCCCCAACGCGAAAATGAAGGTCCAGGCCATGGGCTTGAACATTTTCCCCTCGATGCCCTGCAGCGCCAGGATGGGCAGAAAGACCAGGAGGATGATGCTCATGCCGAACAGGATGGGCCGGGCCACTTCCCGGGTCGATTGCGCGATGCATACCAGCCGTTCCGCGGGATCGAGGGGCATGCCCAGTTCTTTCCGCCGCTGCTCCAGCCGGCGCAGGTTGCGTTCGGTTATCACCACCGAGCCGTCCACCAGGAGGCCGAAATCCATCGCCCCCAGGCTCAACAGGCTGGCCGCGATCGACATCTGGTACATGCCCAACACCGCGAAGATCATCGCCAGCGGAATGGCGGCGGCCACCAGCAATCCCGCGCGGAAATTCCCCAGCAGCGCGAACAGCACCAGAATCACCAGCACCGCTCCGGCCGTCAGGTTGTCCTGCACCGTGTGGATGACCTCATGCACCAGGTTGGTACGGTCGTAAACGGCCTCGGTCTTCACGTCGTCCGGCAACGCGCTTTGCACACTTTCCAGCCGCTCGCGCAATCCCCGGGCCACATCGCCGCTGTTCTCGCCCAGCAGCATGAAGCCTAGCCCCAGCACGGCCTCGCCCTGTCCCCCCGCCGTGACCGCCCCGCGGCGGATGTCATGCCCGATGGCCACTTCGGCCACGTCGCGAACCCGCACCGGGGTTCCGTTGAACGATTGGATGACGATATCGCCGATCTCTTCCAGCGTGCTCACCCGCCCCAGCCCATGCACCAGCACCGCCTCGCCCCCGGCGGTCACCTGGCCGCCGCCCACGTTCTGGTTGTTGGCCCGCAAGGCTTCGAAGACGTCGTCAAAGGTCAACCGGTACTTCACCAACCACTCGGGCGAGACGATCACATGGTACTGCCGCTCCAGCCCGCCCCAGGAGTTGATTTCCGCCACTCCGGGCGTTTTGAGCAGCTCGGGCTTGATGATCCAATCCTGGATGGCGCGGACTTCATCCAGGCTCCGTTCCGGATTGTCCGAGCGGACCAGGTAATGGAACACCTCCCCCAGGCCGGTGGAGATCGGCCCGAGTTCCGGCCGGCCGATGCCCTCGGGCAGATCGACCGTGGCCGACCGTTCCAGGATGAACTGCCGGGCGTCGTACACGGAAGTGGCGTCCGTGAAAGTCGCCACCACCTGCGACAGGCCGAACTTGGACAAGGAGCGCACCTCTTCCAGGCCGGGGATGCCCGAGACCGCCAGTTCGACTTTCAACGTCACCTGCTGCTCGATTTCCAGGGGATTCAACGCGGGCGCGACGGTGTTGATCTGCACTTGCACGGGCGTGGTGTCGGGGAACGCGTCGACCGGCAGCCGGAGCAAGGCCCAGAGGCCCGCCCCGGTCACCGCCCCAAACAGCATCAGCACCAGCAGCCGGTATTTCAGGGTCAATTCAATGAGATGATCCAGCATGATCCCCCCGCTCAATCATGCGCGCAGCCCGCGCCAAAACGGGATTTCAGGAATTCCGATTTCAACGTGAAACTCCCCGCGGTGACTACCTCATCCGCCGGCGACACCCCCGCGAGGATTTCCACCCGGCCTCCGGATTGCCTTCCCAGGCGGACATGGCGCAGATCGAACAGATCATCGCCTTGCCGCACGAACACGAACGGCTTGCCATCCACCCGTTGGACCGCCCCGTGGGGGACGATGATCCGTTCGGCCCGGGTCTCCTGTACCAATTGAACCTGGCCGAACAAGCCGGCTTTCAATTTCCCCTCTTCATTGGGGATCACCGCGCGGGCCTTGATCATCCGGGTGTCCCGATCCACCTGGGGCGAGATCCAGTCGATTTTCCCTTCCCCCTCGAGGCCGGGCAGCGCGTCGAATTCCGCCACGATCCGGCTGCCTTTCCGCGCGGAAGCGGCCTGATCTTCGGGAATCGATAATTCCAGCCACAGGGTGGAGAGATCGGCGAGTTGGAACAGCGGTTCGCCCGCCTTCACCGCTTCACCCATCACCGCGTTGCGTTCCACGATCGTCCCCACGAAGGGCGCGCGCAAGGTAATCCGCGACGATGACGACCGCGCGTTACCCATCTTCGTCACATCGTCCGCGGTCAGCCCCAGGTTGATCAACTGCTGCCGGGCGGTCTGGGTTTCGGTCCGCGCGATTTGATATTCGGCTTCCGCTTGCTGCAGATCCTGCTTGGCGGAAATGTTCTTGGCGGCTAGGTCTTTTTCCCGTTGATGGGCGTGCTCTTTCAGCTTCTCCTGATCGATGGCCTTCAAATACTCGCTCCAGGCCTTGGCGATTTCGGGGGAAGCGATCTCTACCAGGACCTGGCCTTCCTTGACCTCTTCTCCCACATCCACCCGTACGTTTTGAATCACCCCGTCGGCCAGGGGTGAAATCCGCGCGAAACGGTTTTGATTGAAGGCCGTCTCGCATAGGAAGGTCCGCTCGTCGGATAACACGCCGGTTTGTGGTTTGGTAGTTTGGATTTCCGCCTTGCTTGCCGATTCCAGGGATCCCAGCCGGATTTTCAAACTCTCCCCCGGTTTCAGGATCTCCGCCTGCTGAGGCTGGCAGATTCCGCATTCCTCCCCGGGCAGATTGTGCTCCGCGCAGTACGTTCCTTCTGACGTTTGGATATGTCCATGATCGTGCCCGGGTGCGTCCTCATGAGCGTGTTCGTGGGCATCCGCCGGGATATCGCCGGACGCGGCCGGTTCTTTCATCCCTTGCGCCGCCCGTTCCGGATGGCAAAGGACGCACTCATCCTCATAGATGCCATGTTCCTGGCACCATAAGCGGTTGGGATCCCTTTCTTGCGGAGGGATGGCCGCTTGAACCGGCGCCGTCCCCGGCCGGGGTTCCGCTCCTTCCGGCTGGATGGCGAAATAGGCGTACACCAAGCCCAGGGTGATGATCAAAAAACCGAGCAGGTTGCCGGTGAAGCGAAGTATGGTTTTCATGATGGAGAGTTCCTTTCCTGTGTGCCCCAGGGCTGAAGCCCTGGGCTAGTTTAATTGCGCCGCCGAGATCTATGGTCACATGCTCCACCGATGAAGCGGTGCGCCGATTTGCTCTTACGCCCGGCCCCTCTCCTATGAAGAGGAAGCGGAGTTCCACCTATTCAGGGCTACCCTCACCCTGACCCTCTACCAGAGGGAGAGGGAAATTCTGTTTGGAGCCGCTGGGATCGCTATCGAGAAACGCGTGGTCCGCGGTCAATCGGCTGAGGCGGTTGAAGGCCTGGTGCGCTTCCAGGGCTGCCTCGATGAATTGTTCCCGCGATTCGATCAGCGACCGCTGCGCGTCCAGCACGCTCAAGTAGGGAAATTTCCCCAGCCGGAAACCTTCTTGCGTGGCTTCGAACGCCTCTTCCGCCCCCGGCAGTACGTCATCCCGCAGGCGGACTGCTTCACCGTGGGCCTGACGCCAGGTTTCATAAACGGCGGCCAAGTCTGAATGCCAGTGGCTCTCCATGGCTAGCTGTTCCGCTTCGGCTTTTCCTACCAGATCCCGGGCCGCGCGCGCCGCCCCCTGGTTGCGGTTCCACACCGGCAAGGGAATGGTGAAGCCCATGACCAGCGCGCCGTCGTCCGATTCCGGCAGGTACCGCGTCCCCACGCCCACCTCAAGATCGGGTACGGTTTGGGCTTCCTCAAGGGCCGCGTTCGCTTGCCGGCGTGCGATCTCGGCCGCTGCCGCCGCCCACTCCGGCGTGATTTGCAGTTTCGCCAGGAGTTCATTCAGCCCCGGCGCTTCCGGCAATTGTTGAATATCGCCCACCGCCCGGCTGAACACCGGCGCATGGCTTCCCCAGTTCTTCGCCAACGCCAATCGGGATTTGTTCAATTCCCGCCGCGCCCGCTCCAAGTCGATCTGGGAAGAAACCATCGTCACCCGCGCCCGGGTCTCTTCCACCGGGGAATCGCGGCCGGCTTCCACCGTGGCCTGGATGGTTTCATACACCCGGCGGCTGAGCTCGTGGAACTCCTCGAACACCCGCAGCCGCTCCTGCGCCGCCAACACGCCGAGAAACGCCCCGCCGGTTTCGTACAGCACATCCAAACGGGCTTGTTCGTACGCCACCCGCGCTTGCTCCCGCTCCGCCTCGGCCACTTGGATCCGGCGAATCCGCTTGCCCCCCAGTTCGATCAGCTGGCTTACTTGAATTGTTGCCTCCAATCCCTCCACACCCTGAAAATCACCAGTCCCCAAAAAATTCTCCGCCTCGAAACCCAACTCGGGATTGGGATACAATCCCGCTTGTTCCACCCATCCCTCCCGCGCCTGGATTTCAATCCGCGGCGCCTTCAATCCGGGATTCTCCCGCGCCGCCCAGTCCAGGCATTGCGCGAGGGTGATATCCCCCCTGGATTCCTGAAAGGGTGAATTCTTGGCTTCCTGGCCGCTTCCCTCGAAAATGAAGAACAAACCACAGCCAGCGATCACGGACTGATAAATTTTTTTCAATTTCATCACTGGATTGTCCTTGGATTCATTCTGTAAATGCGCTCCTAGTAACTTGAATGGAACCATCACGTTCTCATCCGGTTGCCCCAGGTGAGGGAAGTCCTTCTCTCCTGGTTGCGGTTCGCGCCGGATGACGTTCCATCCGCGGGAGTAAATCAATCACATCCAGCGCGTGGCTTTGGTCTTTGTTTGGATTTCGAAATTGGATTACATCAGAACGGCATCAATTCCGCAGGCTGGCCGTTTGCAGGTGGGATAAAAACGGAGTATGGAATGGGCTTGATGAGGAAATGCGGTTTGGGTTCTCGTGAATAATCAAGGAAAGGATTTGTTTAGCTGGAACGGCGCCGAATCCCCCTGTGTCACCATTCGGGAAATGGAATCGGCCCAGGTTCGGCCGGGAGGCTTCGACTCCCGCGGCCAGGGTGAGGGGAACATCCCGGCACGGCTGGCAAACACATGGGCCGAAAGGATTGGACCAGCGCGCGGGCTGATCCTTCGATCGGACCAAGCCGCTTTGAATGCAGCAACTTCCCTCCTCCTCGGCCCATTCGATGGCCATGTGCCCGTCCGCGCCCCGGCACAACACGAGGCCCCCGCCGGGCATCAGCACGAGCAGGTAGAGGATCAACACCCGGATCAAGCACCGCCGCAATCCGTTCATTTCGCGAAACGCTCATTCCTCCATGGCAGTGGGAATCATTATATTTCCCGGTCGCGGGATGTCAAATCAAGAGGCATCCCGCTCCACTGGAATCATGGCTGGACGGTTGTCCAGGAGGGTATCGATGGGCGTGGCCACGCGCGATGAGCGGGAGGCTTGACCTCAAGCGGGATCTTCATACCACGATCTGGATTCCATAAAACCGGCAGAATTGCTTCAACCGCTGCACATGATTGCCATAGAACAAAACATTGTGATGGCCCTTCACCTGGCACGCGTCGTCCCATTCGTTGATGGTGATCTCCACATTCGTGCGGCATCCGCCGGCGGGCGGCATGTCGTGGGATTGGACCACCTTCCCCGAATACAGCAGCATCTGGGGCTCCGCTTCGGGAATGCAGCGCGCCATGGTCACCTCCTCTCCCGGACGCCATAGCACCTGGGGGCAGCAGGTCGGATCGTTGGTGTGACCGTAATTGCGCAGCAGGTATTTCTCCTGGGGTTGATCGATGCCGAACAGCCGTGTCGCGGACGTGCAATGCGAGGCGAAATAATGGTTCAACTCGGTTTCGTAGCAGGGATTGTGCTGAAATCCCGGCCGGTTGAAGAGCTGTTGAACCAGCATCAAGGTCAGCGTCGGGCCGAGATCGTTCTCGCAGCCGGCGGCGGTCCCCGCGTCGCGCAGCGTCATGAAACTCATGCAGGGCATCAACTCTCCGCGCCGCAGGCAATCCATCATCATCGCGTCGCCTTGTTCCGCTTCGAGTATGCGCCGGTTGGCGAAATGCACCCGGGCCGCCTGCAAAATCTCCGGATCGGCGGGCTCGAGGATTCTATGGGCGTTGATCTTGAACGCCCGCGCCAGCTGCTCCACCTCCGGGGTGATTCCGGTTTTGCGCACCTCCTCCTCGAAACGCCGCAAGGAGACGGTCCTCACCGTGGTTCCCCAAAACGGAACGACCGCTTCCTTCCCATCCTCCAGGCCGGCGACGCTGATGATCCGGGCGGCGGCCATGGACTTCCGGGCCTGGATCATCTTCAATCCATATTCCATCGCCTCCAGGTTGTCCAGGGATTGGATGTAATGCACACCCTTCCGTTGATATTTCACGATCGAGCCGTGATGGACCCCCAGGCAACAAAACACAATGGCGGGTATGGAAGGCTCCGCTTCCGGACTGGTGGCCGCCAGGATCCGGTCGAGCCAATCGAAACTTCCATTGAAGAGGGGGAACAACATAACCCCGTCCGGCTGGGCCTGTTTCACCCGTTGGATGAATTGATCCGCGCCCGATTCGTCCTGAATCGGCGGATCGAAAAATTCCAGGGTGATGGGCGCTCTTTCCGCCATGCCGCGGAGGGCGTTCGTGTATTGCTTCTGGCGGCCTTCCGCGTCGAAATCGTTCCCCGGCCAACTCCACCACTGGCCGGGCTGGCGCAGCGTTGCGGAGGGCGTGTATAGGAACGCCACCCAGATCCGGGCCGGTTCCTTTGCACGCGGTTTGCTGCTCGCGGATTGAGCGAACGCGGGTTGAAAGATCAGGGTCCCCATGCCCGCGCCCATCGTGGCCAGAAAGCCGCGCCGGTCACAACCGCATCCGGTTGGGTGAGAGTGATGTGGATTCATGATGGTGGCACTCCTCTCTGTTTGGATCGATCTCGCCTGCCGTCACTCGCCTCCGCCCCCGCCCGAGCGGATGACAATGTCCCCCAGACTCGTCAACCCATTGGAGGTCTGATAGGGCAAACCCCGCAGCGTGTTTTGCCATAAGCCGTCCGGGCCGATCCCGATCAGCGCCCACTCGTTGGGCTGCAATGGCCGTTGCCCGGATTCCTGGCTGCCCGCGGCGGTCAATCCGCTGAGGCCGTGGTTCTCGCCGATGAAACTGAAGGCCGGCTCGTTGTCCCCGTAAATATACGTGCCGTTGGCGTATTTGATGTATTGCTCGCTGTCCTTGGCGGACTTGGGATCGTCGAACGGATCATGGGGAATCGCCGTCATGTACGATACGGGTGTCGTCAGCGGCGCGAGAATTTGCAACATGGTCCGGTCCGGCCCGTTGTTGAAGGGGAGGATTCCCAGCAGTTTCATCCGTTCGACGCCCAACTCCGTGTCATCATCCCAGAAATCCACCAGCAGCATGTTTTTATCGAGACGGAACGACTCGATCGCCGTTCCCAGATTCTTCATGTCCGCCAATCCCCGCGCCACCTTCGCGCGGATTTGCGCGTTGAGAAAATTCGGGACGGCGATGGCGGCCAGAATCCCGATGATGGCGACCACGATCAACAACTCGATGAGCGTGAATGCGTTTCGGCCGTTCATGGAAGCCTTCTTTCAAAGGGGGGGAAGGGAAGACTCCCCTCTCCCCCTTCACGCCCGGCGGCCGGCGGTGGATCTAGGGGATTGGAGACTCAAAACAGAGACCAATCGTTCACCCCGGCCGTTTCGTTGAAGACAAACCGCATGCCCAGATACACCGACCGGACCGCGCCCTCGTAATCGATCGCGTCGTCGATGATGAAATTGCGCTGCTCGCCGGCCTGGACCGTGATTTGTCCGATGGCCATTTCGTAGTTGTTATAGCCGGGAGTTCCCTTGAACTCGCCGTCGTTCGGATGATAGGTCTTCAACTCCGCGCCTTCGTAACCGAATTTCAGGGGGATGGGCTCGTCCAGGTTTTGCTGGGGATCGGCGGCGGCCGTGTCGCCGATGTTCAGGAACACGTCGTAGGTTCCCCCCCGGTAGAAAATCACCTTGGTTCTCAGGGTGGGCGCGTCCTCGGGTCCGCTGGGATAGGCTTCAAGAATCGGGCCGTAGGGACCGAGGTTCTGGCGGACATTCCATTGGTTGTCAGTGTTGGAGTTCGCGTTGATGGTCAGCCAGGAATCC